>JAICJH010000019.1 GCA_025928545.1 Bryobacteraceae bacterium
ATCAGCAAAGCCGCAATGTTCTAAAAGACCCTTGATGAACAGCTCGAATGCTCTCGGTTCCAGAGAGAGCAGCTTGCCTCGGATGTTCTCAAGGCGTTCGAACTCGCCAGCTTGCGGAGCGTTTCCGCGAACTATCTCGTCATCATCCGGGTCATCGGGGCGCTTACTTCTTGACGCAGTGAGGACGTCACTCGAGATGACTGCATCCCTGGCAAGCAGCACCACTTTCGGCTCGTCATGAACCCTCAGTTCGAAAATCCAAACCTTACGAGCTTTGCCGTCGACGTCAAGTTGCGTATCCGGGTAGTGACGGATGTATTCGAGCAGTCCAAGGTATTTCCACCGCTTCGGTCCGACCGCCTTGTCTCTCCGACTGGCAATAAGCTCAAACCCGTGGAGGGGAAAGTTCCGTGTCCGTTGCTCAATCAAGCGCTTGTTTGAACCTGACAGGGTTTGTTCACCAAATTTGCCCGCCGCCGTGTAGGTGAGAATCCCGTCCTCCAACCTATCGTTGTAAGGCTTCTCGCCAGCCCCATGGAGACCTTCGTCGGCAGTCATGATCGCGGCGCGGACAACGTCTCCGGCAGGAGCATTTAGCCGAATGCCGCCGGCGTTACCAACATTCAGAGATGTGATGATCTCCTGATTTGAATAGAGCTGCCCGACAATGAGTTCATCGACCATGTGAAGAGAGTCACAGGCTGCGCCGTCGCAGCCCGTCAACGGACTAAGATACAACACGCCGTGGCCTCGCGGCCCGGCTTTAGTGCTGGTTCAAATGAGAAATGATCGGGATTCGTCAACCAGGTCTCTGACCGCATACAAGAGTTCCTTTTATAGCCGAACTTGCGACGGGATTCCCGGCGCGGACTTCCCGTTTCGGGTTTTGAAGTCAGTACAACGTCCTTTGTCATTCACTATCTTGCCTTTGCACACGGGGGGAGGTTCGGGATAGTTGCCCGACTTGCCGACAAACCGTCAAAGTGGCTTGGTTCCGGTTGGCCTTTCCCGTCCGCCTCTGAATCCCAATACGGCGGCGACTCCAGTAAGGAGGAACAGCACGAAGGCCGGCAATGCGATGTTGCGTTGGACTGCACCGATTAGCGATGCGGAGAAAACAGAGTTTCTAGCACCATTCAACAACGTGAGCTGAATGAGGACAAACCATGCAGCCAACAGCAGTAAAAGACCGAGACGACTCCCATGAGCGATCACTCTCACAACCTTGCTCCCGAGGTTCCCTGATTGATCTCCACCGCGCGGCTGGAGTGCGTGATGCAGAAACATTAGCAGCACGGCGCTGAAATAGAGCGCAGACAAGATCAGGCCAGGCTGACCGTAGCAGCGATTCGATATTTGCCACCACTCGTCTTCAACCGAAAGCGTGATGGCAAGGACGCCTGCGATTGCCAGCCATCGCGGAGCAGAATGATTTCGCCACCCTTGCGTGATGCAACCGATGAAAGCGGTAAACCAAACCAACGCGATGAGGTTGTGCATGGGGCCATAGTTTACGAATGCCATGCAAGGGTTCCAGCGCGCATCGGTGCCCGCTCCGAGTTGGCTTTGTCTCGACATTGGAAGAAAAACGGAAATCATGAGTACCAAAAGTGTTCCCAGGGCGAAAAGGCTCGTAATCCTGTATCTAGTCCTCATAGGTGGCGCTCCAGGGTCGCCGACAGATTGCAAAAAAGCTTGGCAGTATCAAACACGTCTCTTCCGACCGGGATGAGAAACAACCCACCTGCACAATTGTCGCGAAGGGTGCCCGCGACCTCAATAGTCTTGCTCAGCGTCGCGAAACTAATGGCTCCAACTAAAGGTCCCGGATTGATCGCAGCCATTCGACACCGTTCAGCTTCGCACGATTCCAATGAGACGCGCCACATGTCCCGTGGCCATTCTGCACAACCTGAGCAACCAGATCGCATTCGGCGACTGTTCCGTTCAGGGATTTTGAAACAAACGGAGCGGCTGGCCCGCCGCCTTGGTGTACTTCTTCAACGGATCGGCACGTGTTGAAGTGCGGGACGGTTTTTCGAATCAGCCGAGGCGTCGATATTCTTCCATAATTCCGTCCATGCGGACGAAAGGTCGTTTACTCCGTCGGGAGTCGCGGCAAAGCCGTCGCGTTTCAGCAGGGTGTCTACGGTGGCGCGCGACCTTGCAAACGCCGCGTCGATCTTTTTCTGCCAGGCCGGCGTCAGCGAAACCGAGGCCCCGATAGAGGCCGTGAAGTATTCGGACGCGCCCGTAGCGAGTGCAAGCGCTTTGGCAGCGGTGTCGGGTGCATGGCTGGGCGCCGGGATGCCCAACCTGTACCAGGGCAGCGCCCAATTATCGGCCGCGAAGATTCCGTCGGGATTGTCCAGCCAGAGCCAGGCATGCAGCATCGCCATGCGCGGCTCGTCGTTGGCGTTGCTCATCGCACCCATGTCCATTGCATGGTCATGGCCAGCCAGCTGGTGGCGCGGCAATTCCGTTTCATCCTCGATTGTGCGGTAGTGGTCATGCCACTTTTCTTTCGCCACGGGCCAGTCCGGCGGGGCTTCCCCCTTCAATAGCGGGAGGATGTAGGCGACGCCGAGGAGTCGCGGGCGGCCCGACACCACTACATAGGTCAGGACCTCCGGGTGTGCGGCTTCGAATTTGCCATCAAAAAGAAGTCCGATGTTGATCCAATGCTCGCCCATGCCGGGGAAATCGGTGCCGATTTTCCGGTAGCCGTCAGCAATGGCCACCGACCGATCCCGGTACTTTTCGCTGGCCGCCCTCGCCGTTTCGATGAAGGCCGAAACCTGCTCATCCCGCGCAGGTGACGCCTGCGGCATCGCGGGGTGAACGCAGGCAAGTGTGGCCAGGCTGAGAATGAAACCGCACCTCAAGGAGTCGCTATCTCCGTTTGCCCGTAGGCCTGGAGTAGTTGAACGAGCAACTCCGGAGTCAAGCCCTGCGGAAAACGGCTGAGCAACCGGAGGTGTTCCTTCACGTCCGCATTGGGCGCGGTTCGATTGGAAATGACATAGCCCGAAGTCTGATCGAGCTCCGTGGACAGGATCTCCGAGTACGGCGTCATGTGCACCTTATTGTGAATCAAGACGATGATCCCGGTCTCGCCCAGCGCAAGCAGTTCACCCGAGGTTTTTCCCTGAGGTGTCGAGATCGCGATGCCTACACCCGCGGGTTGCTGCGCGGGCCGGTACTTCGCCGTCGACATTCCGACAAAGCACGCACTGCTCACGTACGACGCCATCGCTATCAAAAGAATTCCTGTTACGCTGCTTAGCCGCGGCATTTCATTGGCTCCCTAATTGACAGGCACGCGTTCTTTCACAAATCGCGCCTCGAATGACTCCCGTGCTAAAGACCATTTCTGAAGCGCCGCCAGGATCGACTGGTCGGATGGCATGAATGGCTCCTTCGCTGAAGCGGTTCGGATCCACGAGCCGCGAATCCATTCTGTGTAATAGCCCTGCGAGGACAACAGGAACGTTCGCGATTGTCCGGCGGCGGCCGGTCCGACATTGAAATCGGCAAAGAACCTTTGGCCCGGATTGGTTTGCAGATAACGGTCGTCTGAGGCAACCATATTTTCGACCGCAGTCGGTTCAACGCCGCCTTGCGATCCGGTAACACGAGAAAGGGGGATGACGCGGGGCTTTGGCTGGCGCGCGGCCAGGGCTACACCGACGTGATCGATTCTCCAGTGGTCGGCGAGGAACGAGAGGCGGATTCGCAGCGATTTCTCGCCCTTTTGGGCGGGGATCACGGCGGCGACATCGTGCCATGCGATGGGGCCGGAATCGGGAATGCGCGAAACCTCGGTCCAGACGTCATCGCGCAAAACCAAAATATGGAGGCCCGCACGGCGTTCGTGCCAGCGGCCTAATTCGACGGCCGTGGAGATGCGCGCCAGGCCGGAGCCGAGCCAGTCGATGGCGCGGGCGCCGGCCGGTCCCAACATCACGTCATAAAGAAGCGTAGTGCTCAGCAGACTGTTACGAAGGCGGAAGACCAGAGTTGTTGAGTCGGCCCCTTCCGAAACGGGAGCCGTGAGATCGATCCAGTCGTTGAGATCGGCAGCGGTTGCCTTGTCGATGGCCCGCGGATCGGTTTTGTAGAACGAGTCGTCTGCCGCTCCAAGAGTGGCTCGCTGATTCACGCCGGCGCGGTCGGTAATGTCGTCCGGAGTGCGCACTCCGCTCACCACGAGAGGGTGGCCCTGGGGGTCGGGCAAAACAAACTCGTTTTCGCTATGAGTTACTTCGAAGAGTTCGAGTTGATTGATGTAGTGGGTTTCCATTGCCTCATTCCGGACTTCGAGCCGGAGCGTGCCGGCGGAGTCGGGCTGTGCGCGGAGGCGGTCCACATCGCGGGCTTCGAAAAGAGGGGCAATGCTGTTGGAGAACAGCTCCGCTTCCTCGACTTTGCCGTCGCCGGAATAGATTGTGGGACATGAGCCGAAGACCGCCACGGCAAGCGCGGCGGTACCGGCGAGGACCCCGGCTGTTGCGAGCGTGGAAACGATAGCGGTTTCCGCGACATTGATTTTCGTGCGAAAGCTTTCCATGCCAATTACGGAATCAAGCGGCAGGCTATCTACGCGACCGGACTGTTTTAACGCAAGGTCGTAGCGAAGGCCAACGCCCAGCAGCTTATCGCCGGAGACAACAACGCCGCGATCGTAGACCACCGTGGAGCCGTCTTTCAGGTGCGCTTTGACCGGGCTCGTTACCGTGGTCGCGGACGCCGGGTCGATCTTTTTCACCTGAACCCCGCGGAAGACCACGACGCATCCGGCCGCCCAGATTACGGTGGCGCATAGCATCGCAGCGACAATAAGTCGACGAGGCGGACGAACTGTAATTTTACTCACGTTTGCGTAAGTATACAGGGTTTTCGTCAGAAATCAATGGAAATTGTTAAGGTGCTGCGCACGGACCGGGCGGGCACCCGTCAGCGCGGGCGGGGTCTTCCCTGCACTTCTGTGTTGTTAAACGCGAGGCGGCGGCCTGAGCCTGGAGTTGCGGCGGTGTAGGTGACTTCCTGGCCGGGTGTGGCGGCGAGGGCGCGGAGGGCAGCGTCGGAGATGCGTCCGAGGCTGCGGTCCTGCATGAAATCCCCGGCCAACGGATCGTAGAGATAGCCGGTCACGTGGCCGTTCTGCACAACCTGTGCAACCAGATCGCACTCGGTGACCGCTCCGTTCAGGGATTTCGAAACAAACGGAGCGCCTGCGCGCTGCTTCAGCAGATCGATTCGCGCACCGGCGGTAACGCTGTTCGTGTTGGTCAGAGTTATTTGCTGGCCTGTGATGGGCGCGAGGTCGGTGTCGAAGGCGAGGATGTACTGCTCCATGTCGCGCCGGGCAGCGTCGGTATTCTTTTGCGGGAAGCCGGAGTTCGCGGTGGGACGAAACACTGCCGCGTTGAAGAAGCGGTAGAGCGTGTCGACGGAGCCATCGCCGGTAAAGCCGAAGCCGCGGATCTGGGCGCCGGTGGCGCCGCTATCGGCGAGATCGCTGAACGGCAACGCGGGATTGCCGAACATGCCGACTCTGGCGTAGGCGTTGCGAAGGTGGGGGATCTTGACGATTTGCGGGAAGCCTTCAAAGCTCTGGTTCCCCGCCGTGCCGTAGTTTCCGTTGGCCGGATTCAGGGTGTGGCAGCCGTTGCAGGTGAAGGATGCCTGTCCGGCCAATTGATCGAGAGCGGCGGAGACAATGCCATCGGAAGGACGCGGCCCGGCGTAGAAGGCCTGTCCGTTCTTCTGCGATGCGGTCAGCGAGTTATCCAGACTGCGAACAGGATTCGGAGGCGGCAGCACGTCGAGCTGAAAGTTGGCGAAAGTCTGCATCTGCGCCTGGCTCGGCATGTCCGGACTGCCGATTAAACCCTGGAACGCGCCGGCGAAATTCAGAAACGACAGATTGGAGTCGAGGGCGGCGGTGCCGAAGATTCCGGTGGAGCGATCGCCGCGCCAGTGCATGGCGCCGGAGTAGCGCATGCCGCGCAGGGTCTGGGTGAGGAAGGGTCCTTTCATGGGATGGAAGTCGCTGGCGATATTGCTGCCGTTGAGCGGAGTGGTGATGCCGCCGGCGTTGGCTGCAACAAGAAAAGGAATGAGGAGGCCGAAGTTGATCGGGATGGGGCTGGTGGTGACCGCGGCGTCGGGGTTGCCGAGGTCCCAGGCGATGTCATCCATGTCTCCGAAAATGTGACAGCTGGCGCAGGTGGCTTCGCCATTTCCGGAGAATTGGGTCGCGTCGTAGAGCATGGGACGGCCACGGACGATGGAGGGAGATTCGGGATTTTGTAAGGCCGATGCCGAGATTTCGGACTTCGACTTGAGATCGACGGTTTTCACTGCATCGTCAAAGCGGGTCATTACATAGAGGAGGCCGCGGGGTTCATCGAGCACCAGACCGGCGACACCGCCTCCGCTGACGGGAATGTAGTTGGCACTGCTCTTGACGGGATCGAAAGTATCGGCCTGAAGTTCGGCGGTATCGAAAACACCGACCTTCGAAGAGCCGAAGGCTGCGACGTACAGGGTTTTGCCGTCGGCTGTGATGGCCATATCGAGCGGCATGGAAAGACTGCGCAGTTTCGCGGTGGGATCAAAGCCCGCGCTGCCGGCAAGCTGGGTGTAGTTGATGTGCTTGTTGAGATGACGCGGTGTGACGGCAGTTCCCGAGATCACGGTGATGCGGGCTTCGGCGAGATGGCCCTGCACGGTGTGGCCCGCAAATGTGCCGGGGCCTTCGAAACGCACGTTGTTGACCGCGTCGGTATTTGAAACGTAGAGGACGCCGGTCCGAGGGTTCGTCGCCATGTTGAAGAGCGTAGTGCCGACGTGCGCGTACGCGGCGGTCTGTGTCAGGGTGTTGGCGTCGAAGGCGAAGACGTCGCTATCGGGCAGCGAGAAACGCACGGAGGCGTCCCAGACACGATGCAGTTCGTCTTCCCAGTGGCTGGTGGCATTGTTGTACTTCACGATGAGACCGGTCTCGGGCGCAGGCTCTCCGAGATGGTCTGTAGCAGGACCTGGATTACCGCCGGGGCTTGAGGAGCCGTCGGGAAAAGTGCAGGGCTTCGACTGGAAACCGGTGCAGACCCTGCCCTGCGGGATGGTTGTGGTCTGGTTGCCGGATTTGAAGCCCGCTACGTAGACGGTGTTGCCATCGGGGCTGACGGCGAGGGCGCGGGGTGTGTCGGTGAAGAAGCTGAGAATGCGCAGGGGGATTCCGCCGAGGCTGGCGGAGGTTGTGGCGTCGAGATTGGCGGGATCGAAAACCCAGACGTCGGCGCGGGGAATGCCTGGCGTGGTGAGTTGGGGATCGCCTGCGCCGGGCACGTTGGCGAGGGAGGGGCCGGTGCGCTGCTGTCCGCGATGCGCGGTTGTGATGAAGGCGCGGAGCGGTGTGCCGGCGAAGACGATGTCGCGCGGCTCATCGCCAACGAGTAGGGTTCGGACGACGTGGGGCGTGCCGGTGAGGCTTACGATGCTGACGCTGTCGGAAAGATGGTTGGCGACCCAGACTTCCGAATTGGTGCGGGCGGCGACAGCGACGGGCTCGAGACCGACGGGGACACGGTATTTGAGAAGGGGGACGCCAGCGGTCAGGTCGAAAATTTCGAGGGTGCCGTTGGGTGTGTTGGCGGCGAAGAGAGTCTTCCCGTCGGGCGACTTGGCGAGAGGGCGCACCTGGTCGCTTTCGAACTCGACGAAGGAAGGGCCGGTGGTGGCGGCGTGGACGGATTTGCTGCGGATCAGAGTTGCTGCCGAATATGCGACCAGGACGAGCGCGATAAGGGGGAGGAGCCAACGTAGGGGAGATTGGCGAACGAATGCCTGCATGACGTGTATCGATTAGTATAGTCGCGTTTCGACCCTGGGGACTACCAAACCGGGGCGGGTTTGGGACGCAGGTATGCGGCGACTGGATTCTTCGGGAGGGTCGCGAGGGCCGAGATCACAACCTGGGCGTTTAATTCGGCGCCTTCGCGCGTTGTGTGGACACGCTTGTCGGCGAATAAAGCAGTGACCGCGGCTTCGCCCATGGGATCGTAACGGCCGGCGATGAGTTCGTTGAGATCGAGAAGCGGGACGTTTTCCGATTTTGCGACGGCTCGCGCCCAATCGGCATGGCTGTCCGTTTGGCGGGCGATTTTGCCGTTCTCCCAGATGTTGCGGGGAATCAGCGTGCAGATCACAGGGATGGCTCCTTTCGCGCGCGCGTCCGCAATGTACTTGCGCAGGTACCAGCCCCAGGTGTGAACGGTTTCGCCGCTGCGGTTCTCGGTTTCATCGCCGGTGCCGTGAAGCGGGGCGGTGGGTCCGTTATCGTTGTGACCGAACTGCATGATCACGAGGTCGCCGGGCTTGAGGAGAGAGAGCGCGCGATCCCAATAGCCCTGCGCTATGAAAGTGCGGGCGCCTGTGCCGCCGACGGCGCGGTTCACTACATTGATTTTGGCGGGATCGAAATATGCGGCGAGGGGATCGCCCCAGCCCCACTGGCCGGGGCCGTCAATGCCGTCGCCGCGTCCGTTGCGAATGGTCGAATCGCCGATGAGGAGGAGATTGGGGAGGGCGGGATCGGCGGGGTCCGGCAGATTGAGCCAGCGCAGGAAATTTTCGCGATCCGTACCGGCGGGACGCGTGAGATGGGGCAGGACCACGATGTTGAAGGGCGCGACTTCGATCGCGCGGCCGACAGCGGAGAAAGTGCGTATGATGGCGTTCTCACGGGTCGCCTTGAGGCCGGCGATCACGCCCTGAGCATTGAGGTCCGCGCCTTCTTCACTGGTGTGGGTGTGGTCTTTGGGAAAAAGGGGGGCGACGGCGGGTTCGCCCATTTGCTCAAAGCGATCGGCCATTAGGTTGGTGAGGTCGATGAATGCGGTGTTCTCGGATTTCGCAAGGTCGCGCGTCCACTCGCCGTAGCGTCCGGAACCGCGCTCGATGTGGCCGTCTTTCCAGATGTTGCGAACGGTGAGGGAAAAGAGAATCGGGGTGGCGCCTTTCGCCCGGGTGTCGCTGATCATTTTGCGCATGTACCAGCCGAAGGTGTGGACGGTCTCATGCTGTTTGGTGAGTTGATTGTCGATCTCCTGGCTCTCGTCACCCAGGCCGGGGAGCGAACCGCGCGCGATTTTGTCGCCGTTGATTTCGCCGCCATCGTTGTGGCCGAACTGGATCAGAACGTAGTCGTTGGGTTTGACGTCGGCGAGGAGTTTGTCCCAGAGGCCTTCAGCGACGAAGGTGCGGCTGCTGCGGCCACCACGGGCTTCGTTCACGATGTTGATTTTTGCGGAGTCGAAATATTTGGGGAATGGCTTGCCCCAGCCGATGGCGTCGGGAATGCCGTCGGCGGCGGTGGAATCTCCGGCGATGAAGATGGAGGGCAAGGCGGGATTGATTGCGGCGCTGCCGGTCACGCCGGCGAGGAGTGTCAGGGCGAAAACAGTGAGCAGTCCTGCGCCTAGTTTCATGATTCCGTTCATTTCACCAGAAGTATTTGTCCGGCGTGCATTGCGACATGGCTTGTGCGGCTGAGCAGGACAGCCATGCGATTGCGGGATGGGTCTTTAGCGAAGTCTTCGGCGGAGACCGAGGCGTGTTTCTCCAGCCATTGGTCCGGGGTGAACTTCTCGAAGGCGGCGGTCAGTTTGTCGTTGACCTCCGCCAAGGCTTGCTTCAGAGCTTCCGGGGAAACATGATCGGGGAGAGCGCGGTCGGGATTATCGATGTAGGCGGCGTCCAGTTCGGGATGCAGGCGCTCACCGATGCCCAGCATGGGTAAGAGCCGGTCGTTCACGGCGGCCAGATGTCCGATGAGATAAGTAATTCGGTTTCTGCCGGGCGCGACCTCACGCTGAAGCTTATCGTTGTCCGCGGCGGCCAGGACGTCATTCAGGCGGCCTACTGCCATCTTCCAGGATTTCACGGCGGTATTGGCGAATTGTTCGTTGGATGACATGGGTTCCCTCACCATCCATATTAGTTGCATGATATCCTGCGCGAGGCCAACCAGAAAAACAGATGCATACATTCAACTGCAATATCTGCGGCTCACCCTGCCGAAGCGAGTCCTGGATCGCGAGTTGCCAAGCTGCAGCCGTTGCGGATCGAATGTGAGGTTTCGCTGGATTGTTCATGTATTGTCCAGCGAGCTGTTCGGCGAGAGCCTCCCGCTCAACAAGTTCCGCTCGCGAAAAAAGATACGCGGCCTTGGAATGAGTGACCCGATTTCCATTGCGGCCGTGCTGGCGAAGCGCTTCGATTAAAGGAACACGACACTCGATCGCAAGCCGCAGTTCGATATCCTCAAGCCCTCTCCTTCTGATTTCGGCTCGTTCGATTTCGTAATTGCGAGCGAGGTGTTCGAGCACATATGCCCCCCGGTGCAGCCGGCGTTCGACAATCTGGCGAGACTTCTGAAGACCGGCGGCTTCGCAGTTTTCTCAACTCCGTGGGAGCTCAGGGGCGACACGGTTGAACCCTTTCCGAATCTTAGTGACTGGCAGTTAGTCAACCTACGGTCAGGATATGTTCCTGTCAACCGGACCGCCGGGGCGCAACTCGAGATCTTCGAAAACCTGACATTCCACGACGGCCCCGGCAGCATTCTGGAGATGAGAGTGTTTTCGAAAAGCGGACTGTTGGCGAATTGTGAGAGGGCCGGATTTGCGGACGCTGGAATCGGCCCCGATTACCCGCCGTTCGGGATCATCTGGGATAAGTGGTCGCGCGGGCGCAACTGAATGAAATTCCACAGCACTCGAAGTCAGGATGGCCAATCGACTGATTCGAGCGGCGCGTCGGTTTGCCGGACAACAATCCAGTATTCGGTTGAGATGGTCGCTTTGGCGGGAAGCCAGCGATAGGTCGGGATGTTGAACAGACGGCCTCGGTCGACGGTTTCGCGACGGGATTCGGGAAATGGCGAGACGCCGAATTCCATCCCGCGGGTGAGGGTTTGGCCGTTCCAGGGACTTTCGGTGCGGCTGTGATTCTCTTCCCAGATGCCGAGCCAGGGGAAGTCGGAACGCTTCCAGATATAGCCGATTGCGACTTTGGATGATGGGCTCCAGGCGGTGAAGAAGGCGTGTTCTTTCGCCTCGTTCATGGCGTGGGCGGTGTAGCCGCTGGAGACGGGCGAGATATTCATAACGCGCAGATCCATCAGGGCACCGTCTTTGCGGGGTGCGAGCGGCCAATCGAATTCGGCGCCCGCGTTCAGATAGGCGTCGGTGCCGAACTCGGATTCGAAGACTTTGGATTGCGCCGCCGAGGCCCGGAATTGCGTGACGCCGCGCTCGAGAAAGGGGGGGCCAAGGGTGACGTGTTGCGTCCATCCGATGGGGCGGTCAAACGCGGCAAGGCTTTCGACGGTTTCGCAGATGCGGATCGCGGCGCCGCGCAGTTCGAGAGTGCGCTCGAAGCGGAGCTGCGCCAGCGGCATGGTGGTGGCCATGGTGAGACGACCTTTCGATTCCGAAATATCGAAGGGCGCGACCGAGCCTTCTCCATGAGCTGTGACGCCGGCGGCTTCTTCTTCGGCCGACGGACCGCCGAAGATATCGAGGCAGAGGTTTTGACCCATGATGCCGGCGAGGAGGCGCGCGTCGCAGCCGGTTCCGAATTCCGGATGCTGCGCCGCGTCGAAGCTCACGGGATCGACGGATTTCCACGGCGGAGTCCAGAGCGGATTCACGCCGGTGCGTTTATGGACGATGGAGGCGATGTGTCCACCGCCAGGCAGAACGGTGACGTGGAGATCTGAATTCTCCGTTGTGAAGGCCTGACGGCCGTTGTATTTCGCTGCTGGCATGGTTATTTGCGGTGCGGAGGCGGGCTGAAGGGAAGTGTATCCGGCGTGATTCGGATTCCGCTGGTCAATTTTATCGATGAAGTTTTGGTTGGGAAAGTGGCTTCGATGAAGAATGCGGTCCAGCCGGGATCGGGCTTGTCGATTTTCGCGATATAGAGGCCGCCACCTTTGTCGTCGAGCACGGTGCTGGTGTAGGCTTTACCGATGGAATCGAGCCGGAAGTCGCGGGCTTTGGGATTGTTGGCTTCCCACATCACCACCTGGGTTGGCTTCGTGATGGTCTTCATGTGGATGGAGCCGTCTTTTTCAAAGCTCCAGTCCAGCTGCGGACGCGGCTCATTGTTGACGATGGTTGAGTAGAATGCGGCGGCGGATTCTCTGGCGTCGGAACCGTTGAGATCGTGCTTCGTATTGGGAACGTAGCGGAGGGCTTTCTCACCCTTCAGATCTTTCCAGTAGAACTGGGATGAATCGGGAAGGAAGTATTGATCGCCGGCACTGTTTACGACGTACTTCGGCATGGTCAGGCGGTCTAGATATGAATAGGGATCTTCAATCGCCATCAGCTTCTTGTATTGCGGGGTGCCCATCCAGTCGAACGTTTTCATCTCGATGTAGTCGGCGAGCGCTGTGGACCAGGAGCCGTAGGCGCTGTAGTGGTGTTCCGTGGCTTTCGAAACGTTGAGGGTGTCGATTACGAGCGGCATGATGGCGACTACGCGCTTATCGACAGCAGCTGTGGTCCAGGTTGTCCAGCCGCGTTTGGAAGCGCCGCAGACTACGAAATGTTCCACCGTGTCATTTTTCTCTTTTGCGACTGCGATTACGGTATCCATGGCGCGCACGGCCGCTTTGGTCATGGGGAGACGGAGGGGCCAGGTTTCGTTGTCTTTGCCGCTGCCTCGCATGAACTTGTCCCAGGTGTAGACGATGGCGGCATCTTCGGTGCGGGGTTTGGTTTCTCCCGCGAAGAGCAGAGGCTCATTGGGGATGCCACGGAGTTCGGCGGCAATCGTGTTGGTGCTGGTGGCAATGGAAACGACCAACGGGTCAGCCTGCTCGGGCGGAGCGCTGTTGATGGAGCCACCGGTCAGGAAAAGGAAGGCGGTGGATTTTGTGACGCGATCGGGAATGACGATGGTGAGCCAGTGGTGCCAGACGGGGTGGTCGACGTCCTTTTCGCTGCGCCATTTCTGCGAGGTGAGGTCGTAGACATATTGGGTGTAGCCACGGCCGGCAGCAGTTCGGGTGAGTACGTATTTATAGTTGGGGTCCGGGGCTGCGACGTAGCGGTCGAGGGCGGTCTGGCCGGCGAAGGCCTGGAGGATGGCG
The DNA here is from genome assembly GCA_025928545.1 of Bryobacteraceae bacterium. GTDB lineage: Bacteria > Acidobacteriota > Terriglobia > Bryobacterales > Bryobacteraceae > BOG-234. Next base: position 13,172 of record JAICJH010000019.1, read on the forward strand.
ACCGTCAGGAGGGCGGCCAGTCTGAGTATTCTCACCTGACGATTATGCCACCTGAACAACATAAACCTGGGTCACTCCAGTGCGATCGCTGGCGAAGGCTACCTGGTCTTCCTCAAGGGACCAGCTGGGATGCGGATGGGTGTATTGCGGGCCATAGACTGTGTCGGCGGCGTTTTCCATCCAGCTGAGCGTCTTGTCCAGTGTGTTTTGGGCGTTGGCGAAGTCCTCCGCCAGCGCGTAAGAGGACTTCCGCCACTGGGTGCCCCGATTGCTTGATTGGCTGAGGCAGAGCTGCTTTCTTGCTCCGGTGGCTACGTCAATGATTTGCAGGCCCTCATCGGGGTGGTTTGTATCGCAGAGGATTCGTTCGCCGCGGCGATCCGGAGAAATATGCCACGCGTTGTAATCGGTTATGGTGGAAATCGCGCGCGTACTCCAATCCATGCGGCACAGTTTGTACGGCCAGATTGAGAAGACGATTTCGCCGGAATTGCGAAGGAATGTTTCGTGGACAATGAATTCGTCGTTACCGTGTCGATAGAGGCATTCCATGCCGGTGCCGTCGCGGCGGACGCGATGCATGCGTGGGGCGGGATCGCCGGCGAATTCAATCCAGGCCGGATCGAGCGGATGAAATTGCGGATGGATTACGGTGCGCGGGAATGGAATGGCGTGCCAGGCGGTTCCGTCAAAGCGGCCTGCGACGAGACCGGACGTGCTGCCCGCTTTGAATGCCGCGGTGAGCCATTCGCCGTCGGGGCTAATGGAGCATTCGCCCAGTTCGGCGCCGGCGGCTTCGAAGATGCAGCGATCGCCTGTCCAGAGACTGCCACCGCGAGTGACGATGAGATCGCGGCCGTTCGGGTGGAGTGCAGGACTGTAGGGATGGATCGGGGCGCCGAATGTCAGCTGGCTGGTTTCGCCGGTTTCGAGAGAGACTTTCCACGCTTGAGCGTCGCCGCTCCGGTAGGAAGTGAAGAACATCGACTTGCCACCCGGAAAAAAGGAACTCTGGAGGAAGTAGCTGGGATGGCTGATGGCGGGGCCGTCGGTGATCTGCCGGACTGTCGCTGTCATCCACGCCCCAGGTAGACGTCGCGACCCTGAACCAGAGCGTCGATTTTGCGATCGGCGATGGAGCGACGCAGCATCCAGAAGCCGCAATCGGGATGAACCCAGCCGATGCGGTCCGGCCCGAGGATTTGTTCGGCACGATGGATTCGGGCGGCAATTTCATCGGCCGTTTCGACGTGATTGATTTTCACATCGACGACACCGAGGCCGATTCGGATGCGGGGATCGACATCTTTCAGGGCAATCAGATCGTCTTCGGCGCGGTGCGCCATTTCCAGAATTACGTGATCGACCTGAAGGACATTCAGAAAGGTTGTCAGAGCGCGCCAGGTGCCCTTCTGCACGGTCTGGCCGCCATAGTTTCCAAAACAAAGATGCACGGCGCGACGGCCCTTGAAAGAACTCAGCACGCGATTGATCGCCTGAGCGGCGATGGCGCCATGTTCGGGGCTGCCGGGAATGTTGGCTTCGTCAACCTGAAGGCAATCACATGGCAGGCCCGTTACCTGCGCGGCCAAGGTGTCCGCGACTGCCATCAGGAGTGTGTGGAAATCTCCGTAGTGGTTATCGAGTAACGTGCGGGCCAGCATGTAGGGGCTGGTGACGGTGAACTTAAAGGGTCCGCCAGAAACGGCTGCCGCCATCTCGCAATCGGCGAGAAGGTTGAGGCCACCTTCGTCAATGGGGCCTTCGACCACGCCGGCAGCTTTACGGCGGAACTGCATGTGGCGCTGGGCGGCGAAAGCCTCGTGATCGCTGCGTCCCACCTGACTGCGGATGCCGGCCATCGGGCGCAGGAAGTAGTCGATCATGCCATTGGTATCGGGGTGATTCACGTCGAAGCGATAGAGTTCTCCATCGGTGGGAAGGTCAATGCCCGCCTGGCGCTGGATGTCGAAGACGACACGCGTGGCGTCGGTGCGCGCCTGCTCACTAGGGAGTGCGGCGAGCCAGTCGGGGATCGGGTAAGAGCCGACCGTTGTGGTGAGAATTTCTGGTTCCGGCATCGCCTTTTGGTTCGAATGCTGTGACTATATCTCAAAACGAACGCCTCCGGTCGGCCGGAGGCGTTTCTGTTGTTCCGTAAATGACGGGCGTATCCGCGCCCGCGCTTAGTATTTTTTGAGCCAGATGTTCTTAGCAAACATCTCGCCCGTGCTCTCGACTTCGATGCCGATCTTGCCGCTGGCTTTGCCGATCGTTTTGTCCCGATCGATCGTTTCGGAGATCAGGTGTCCGTTCAGCAGGTGAGTCAGGACATTGCCCTGAGCGATGATCTCTTCCGTGTTCCAGTCGTCCTTCTTAAACCAGGAATCGACCGTGGCTTTGTCGCCTAAGGTGGCGAGGAGTTGTTTTGTGCCGCCGGAGCCCGCTTCAACGACTTCGCCTTTCCATGTGATGATGCCGCGCCCGGTCGATTGCTCATAGAGCTGGCCGGGGTAGCGATTGCCATTATCGAAATCGAACTGATAGCCGGCCATTTCCCATTTCGCCTGGCTGGCGCGGGTTGGCTGGGGAGCTGGTGTCTGACCGCCAGGGCATGGCTGGGGGGCGCGCGCCGCCGGTTCAGCACCGGTGGTAATCCAGCTGCGATACTGAATTCCACTGTTGATATTGCCGGTGCCTTTCATCTCCATCCGGAGATCGAAATCGCCGACTTCCCCGCCCTGCCAGACGATGTAAACCGTGCCGGTGGGGTGTTCACAGCTGGCGGAGATATAGATGGAGCCATCTTTCACGGACCAAAGCTTGGGATCGCCATCCCAGCCTTTGAGCGTTTTGCCATCAAACAGCGAGGTGAAGCCGTCGTGGTTATTAAAATCTTCCGCCGCGGCGTGAGTGAAGCCTCCGCCGCCACCTGCGCGGCCTCTGCCGGAAGCCCCGCCCGCCGGCGCCTGCGATAACGCAGTCACCACGCAGATTGTCATCATTCCCGCTGCCGCTAATGCGATTTTGTAAGTTTTCATCGGAGTCTCCTAACCTAATACTTTCTGCCATTGCCTGGACTTGGCCGATTCCAGGACGGCGTCCGTTACGTAGTCCGCAGCCAGACCGTCGCGGAATGTGGGTGCGGCCTGTTTGCCTTCGCCGAGTGCTTTCAGAAAATCGGCAACCTGGTGCGTGAAGGTGTGTTCGTAGCCAATCTGAAGGCCGGGAACCCACCAGTTCTTCATGTAGGGATGATCGCTGTCGGTAATGTGGATACTGCGCCAACCGCGGAGGCGGCCTTCATCTGTGTGATCGAACCATTGGAGGCGGTGCAGATCGTGGAGATCCCAGATGGCGGAGGCCTTTTCACCGTTGATTTCGAGGGTGTAGAGCGCCTTATGGCCGCGAGCGTAACGGGTGGCTTCGAAGGATGCGAGCGAACCGTTGGCGAAGCGGCAGAGGAAGAGGCTGGCATCGTCGATATTCACCGGCGTCATCTCGCCTGTGAGGTTATGTTTGCGGGCCTTGATGAAGGTTTCGGTCATGGCCACCACTTCCGAGATTCCGCCGTTGAGCCAGAGAGCCGTGTCGATGTTGTGAGCCAGCAGGTCGCCGGTAACGCCCGAGCCGGCTACCGACGCATCGAGCCGCCAAAGGCCTTCCCCGCCCTGCGGGAGATCCTGCGAGATCGTCCAGTCCTGAAGGAACTTGGTGCGGTAGTGGAAGATCTTGCCGAGGCGGCCTTCGTCGATCAGGTGCTTGAGCAGAACGACTGCCGGCACGCGGCGGTAGTTGTACCAGACCATGTTCGCGACTTTCGCGGCTTCCACGGCATCGACCATGGCTTTGGCTTCTTTGGCATTGCGGCCGAGAGGCTTTTCGCAAAGCACCATTTTGCCGGCTTTGGCGGCGGCAATGGCGATTTCGTGGTGGGTATCGTTGGGGCTGGCGATATCGACGATATCGATATCCTTGCGGTCGATGAGCTTACGCCAGTCGGATTCGATGGATTCGTAACCCCAGTTGTCGGCGAAAGCCTGGGCGCGCTCCGGATTGCGGGCGCAAACTGCCTTGAGGCCGATGGAATAAGGGAGATCGAAAAAGACCGGCGCCTGCCGGTATGCATTCGAATGGGTACGGCCCATGAAGCCGTAACCGACTAAGCCTACGTTTAGTTTTTTCTTTGCCATATGGATTCCTCTTTAGTCCCAGCCGTGGGCGTTGCGGACCGAAATCATGGTTGCCAACACGTCGTTCCAGGTTGATCCGGCCATCATCGTGTCGTTGGGGAACATGCAGCCATCCCAGCAGATGTGTTGGGTGGATTTCGTCAGGGCTCCGTTGTCGTCGCGCAGCCAGATGCCCGCGACCTTCGTGACGTTGATCTTGCCGTTGGGGTCGTTGGGGAGGCAGTGGCGGCCGGTTTTGTCATGCGAGCCCTGGCCTTTGACGGTGGCGTCATTCTGCGCGACGTGAAAATCCTTGATCCAGGGCCGCAGGGTGTGTGCCATGGTGCGAACGGCATCCTCGAAGACAGAGATGTCTTTCCAGTCGTAATCGTCCGGGAGAAGGCGATGCTCCGGTGCGTTGTAGCCCATCGTGTAGAGCGAGAGGTGCGCCATATCGGCCTGAATTCCCACAGTCTGCGGACGGCCGGTTTCTTCCATCAGTTCGGCGATGTATTTCCAGCTGTGCATGCCGCCCCAGCAGATTTCGCCTTCGGCGGCAAGTCGCTCGCCGTAGCTCTCGGCCACGTCCGCCGCTTCGCGGAAGGTAGCCGCGATCTTCTTCGTGTTGCCTTTTGGATCGGCGGCCCAATCTCCCGGACCGGCGGCGGAATCGATACGGACTACACCGTATTTCCGGATGCCGAGATCGTTGAGCTTTTTGCCGATTGCGCAGGATTTCCGAACCTGTTTGACGAAAGCTTTGCGTTCTTCTTCAGAGCCCATGGCTGAACCGCCGCCGGTGGGCGGCCAGACGGGCGCCACGAGCGAGCCAATCATCAGATTGCGCCGGGCTACGGAATCGCGCAGCTTCTTCAGATCGTCGTCGGACGAATCGATATCGGTGTGCGGCAGAGAAAGAAACAGATCGACGCCATCGAAGCGAATACCATCCACATCGGCTTTGGCGGTGAGATCCAGCATCGTTTCGAGGTCAATCGGCGGTTCGGCTCCGGGGCCTTCTCCTCCTTTACCGACCAGACCCGGCCACATGGCATTGTGGATCGCGGGATATTTGTGCAGGTTCTGAGTGCTCATAATGTATTCTCCCTGGAACTTTATCAGATATTCTTCTTTCCAAATGTTTCGGCAGTGCGGCGAAGCGATTCGGCATCCGGATTATTGGGGCCGAAGTGCTTCAGGATGACGAGCGGGTCGGAATCGCTGGTATTGACTATGCGAACTCCGGACTGCGCCGCCCGGGCGGTAACAAAGAATTCATCCTGAGTCATGTCGCCAAAACGGATCATAGTTGGCGTGAGTATTTCATAGCCGCCGAACGTACCGGCTCCCTGAGTTGCGATGATGCCATAGGCCTCGGCGTCTTTCAGGGTTATGGCGCGCCCGGGAAACACGGTCAGCTCTTTCGCGGAGTAATAACCGGTGCCGTAAGCGATCCATGTTTCGCGATAACCCGCATCATGCATCTCTTTCAGTGGCCGGACGGGTTTGGGTTTTGTCTTGTTGGCCTCGGCAAAACGCTCATTCACGTTCGCGTCCCAATCGAGCATGGAGATCAGATAGTCAAGATCGTGGTGGTATTCGGGCAGGACGTCTTTGGTCATCAGCGACCAATCGACGATGCGGCCTTCGACAGCCGACTGGAACATGGCAAATACGTCGCTTGCCACCTGCGGTTCGTAAGTTACAAGGGAGCCGGGCGCGTGCAACACGCCGGGATCGATCTGCCAGCCTTCGCCGGGAATCAGGCGGTAGGCGCGGGACTGGTTGAGGATCCGGTTATCGCCTTTGTTCCAGTTCGCCAGACATTTGCGGACGTCTTCTTTCGTGGTGCCCGGTTCCAGACCCATGAAGGTGTAGGGGAAATTATTCTCCTGCTGGTTGTATTGGGGCGGAAAATAATAAGCCTCGGGCTTGCCTTTTTGCCCAACAAGTTTGGCCACCGCATCGCTCTGGTGCATGTGGTGGGGGATGGGTCCCATGTTGTCGAAGAACTTGCACAGCAGATTCCAGCCGCCTTCACGCGCCATGGCTGCGCCCAGCAGGTCGTCGCCTGCGACTTCGATGGCATCGCGCAGCAGGAAGTGCGATCCGTTGGCGTGACGGACAAAACTCAGCCCCTCGAATTCGGTGGTGTGTTCGCCGTTGGCTGCTTTGGTGGTTGAGCAGAACCATCGCTCATTGATCCCGCCGCGATGCGCGCCATACGCATAAAGGTCGTCAGGATGAAGCCTCAGGCGACGGCCCGGAACCATGAAAGAACGCGGAACCCAGTTCGGTTCCAGACTGAGAATTCCAGCCCCATCGTCGATTGCGTCGCGGACGTGTCCCTGCTTCAGCATTGATCATTATAGGAAGAAATTCCAGGAAAGAACAGGTCTGCCGGGAAGTTTTTAAGTGACGAATGGTCGTACCAAATCAATGAGATACGGGTCGCATCCTGCCTGAATTATAGCGGAATATTGCCGTGTTTTTTCCTCGGCATCGTGTCCACTTTCGTCTCCAGCATGCGGAGACTGCGAATGATGCGGGCGCGGGTTTCTCTCGGTTCAATCACATCGTCGATGAAGCCGCGCTCGGCTGCCACGAACGGGCTGGCGAAGCGATCGTTGAATTCCGCGATCTTGTCTCCGCGCGCACCGGCGTCTCCGTTTACCAGTTCGCGCCGGTAAATAATATTCACCGCTCCTTCGGCTCCCATCACGGCGATTTCGGCTGTCGGCCAGGCGAGATTCACGTCGGTCCGCAGGTGCTTGGAGCCCATCACGCAGTAGGCTCCGCCGTAGGCTTTGCGAGTGATCACGGTGATCTTCGGCACGGTGGCCTCGGCATAGGCGTAGAGGAGCTTCGCGCCGTGCCGAATGATGCCGCCGAATTCCTGATCGGTACCAGGCAGAAAACCGGGGACATCTTCGAAAGTAACGATCGGGATGTTAAAGGCATCGCAGAACCTCACGAAGCGGGCCCCTTTTACCGACGAGTTGATGTCGAGGCATCCGGCCAGGAACGCAGGCTGATTGGCCACGATACCCACGGGACGGCCATCGAGACGGGCGAAGCCGACAACGATATTCTTCGCGAAATGCTGCTGCACCTCGAAAAAATCGGCATCATCGACCACACGATGGATGACGTCTTTCATATCGTAGGGCTGGTTGGATTCGGCGGGCACGATGCGGTCAAGTTCGGGATCGGCGCGGTCGATGGGGTCCGCGGAGGCGCGGCGCGGCGGATCTTCGCGATTGTTCTGCGGGAGGAAGCTCAGCAGTTCGCGAATCATCTGGACGCATTCGGTATCGTTGGCGGCAATGAAATGGCCGACGCCGCTTTTGGCGTTGTGCGTCATGGAGCCGCCGAGTTCCTCCTTCGTTACGTCTTCGTGAGTAACGGTCTTAATCACGTCGGGGCCGGTCACAAACATGTAGCTGGTATCGGCCACCATGAAGACAAAGTCGGTGATGGCCGGCGAGTAGACGGCGCCACCGGCGCAGGGACCCATGATGGCGGAGATCTGCGGAATGACTCCGCTGGCGAGTGTATTGCGAAGGAAAATGTCGGCGTAGCCCCCGAGCGAGAGGACGCCCTCCTGAATGCGCGCGCCGCCCGAGTCGTTGAGGCCGATGACCGGCGCTCCGGTTTTAAGGGCAAGATCCATCACTTTGCAAATCTTGAGGGCATTGGTTTCGGAGAGTGAGCCACCGAAAACCGTGAAATCCTGGGCGAATACATAGGCCGGGCGGCCGTTGATGCGGCCAAAGCCGGTGACGAGTCCGTCGCCGGGTATGACCTGCTGGTCCATGCCAAAATCGCGGCAGCGGTGCTCCACCAGTTTGTCGAATTCCTCGAAGGTGCCTTCATCGAGCAGAAGTTCGACCCGTTCGCGGACGGCCAGCTTGCCTTCGCGATGCTGGCGCTCGCGGCGTTCGGCTCCTCCGCCTTCTTCAGCTGCGGCGTGGCGGCGGCGGAGTTCTTCGAGGCGATTCATATGGTTGAGGGTAACGCATCACGGATCAGCGGCCGGCGCCTGACGGTACGCGCGAAGGAGAACAGAGTTCAAGCCGCGTCGGCGCGCAGTTCGACGACATAGTAGCGGCAGTGGCCGGCTCCGGCGTTGCTGAAGTTGTGGAGTTGATTGCTGGCGAAAAAGGTCACTGAGCCCGCGCCCGCACGCTGGACATCGCCCTCGATATTGACGTCGATGGTGCCTTCGACGATCGTGATAATCTCTTCATTCACGTGCCGATGCGGCGGGTGGGAAATCTCGCCCGGGCCGAGAATCGTTTCATGCACTTCGAGGTTAAAACCCGTGTGAGTGGTTCCCAGCATGAATCGGCGGCCCTTCTTCTTATCGTCGCCTGAGTAGGGAATCTTTTCGGTGTGGTAAACCTTTGAAGGAAGTACAACAGTTTTGGGCGGCACGGGCGTCTGCGCGGCGACGACGGAAGTCAGCGACGGCAACAGAAGATTCATATCTCTGCGGGAAAGTTTCATTGGATTTTCCTGGGCTCCTGAAATGCCAGTGTATAGTGTTGAAGGCGATTGCCGCATCGGAGGGGATGCCCTGAATTATGCCGGTTTCATTGCGTGACAAAGTTGTGCTGGTGGTTGGGGCGTCGAGCGGCATTGGCCGCGCGGCGGCTAAACTCTTCGCATGCGAGGGCGCGCGTGTCATGGCTGCGGCCCGGCGGGAGAACCGGCTGCTCGAATTACGGGAGGAAGTGCGCGGCCACGGACACTCCATCGAAGTTCACGCCTGTGACGCTTCAAACGCGGCGGACATGCAGCAGCTGGCTGAACTGACGCGCGAAAAGCTGGGCAGAATCGATTTCATGGTTTACGTGAGCGGCATCAATGTCACAAACCGCGCCATGTCTCTGCTGGATGTGGAGACCTGGGACAAGATGGTGAATGTAAATCTCAACGGCGCTTTTTACATCACGCAGGCAGTGCTGCCAGAAATGCGCGACGCGCGCAGCGGATACCTCATGTATGTCTCGTCCATTTCGGGCTTGCAGCCGGACGTTTCAGGAGCGGCATATCAGGCCGCGAAACGGGGATTGCTGGGGTTTGCGCATGCGGTCCGTCTGGAAGAGAAGGAAAACGGCATCCGCACCTGCGTGATTTGTCCGGGGCTGGTGGATACGGAGATTCTGGATAATCGTCCGGTTAAGCCAGGAGCTGAAATCATGCAGCATGCAATGCAGTCGGAAGACATTGCCGAGGCGATTCTAGCGGTTGCGAGACTGCCGGAACGGGCGGTGGTGCCGGAAATTCAGGTACTGCCGACTTATTTGTAGCGAACATTTCCGGCCTTCGGGACCGGCACTCAAAACCACCCCTTAACAGTCGTGGCGCGGAAACGCGTTAGTTCGAACGTGAAAACAATCCACGTTATTTTTTTGCGATTTTGACGTAATCCTCTTCCCAATAAGCTTTATTTCCGGGATAACCGGCAGTATCCGGCATATTGGCCAGAATACTGCGGCGGAGCGAGAGCAGATCGGGTGAAGGAACGGGATCGGCCAGAGAATCGACAGGGAAAGACCCTTCTTTGGCAATCAGACCTTCCTTCCTGTACAGAACCTTGCCGTCACTGCCGATCGCGATGGTAAACAGGCTGTTCGGCTTCCATTTCTCGCCGAACGCGGCCTGCACGGCTGCCGGGTCTATGGTCGCCTGAAGGTTTCTGCTGGTGAATTGAGGGCCCGTGCCGGTGGAGAAATGTTGCTTGTTGAGCACATCCATTACGGCATCTTTGTTCGCCGCCGGATCCGTGTTGACACTGACGAATGTGAAAGCGCGAAGGCGGTACATGCGCCACGTGGTTTCGAGCGCGTGCAGCGAATCAGCGCATCCGGCACATTTAGCGGACCAGAAGGTCACCAGTTGCACCTTGCCGGTGTCGTTGGCTTTGAGCTTCTTCAGGCCATCGGCATCGACAGAATCCAGCTTCACGGGCTCGTTGTGTATGTTCGTCATTTCGGCCTGGCGGGATTGCGAGCCGATTTGCTTCGACTTCCACTTTGTCGAGCAGCCATGAACCCGCGTATCGGTAACAGTGACTGGTTTACCTGCAAGCAGTTCGTCGAGAGCGCTGCGAGTGTCTTTCGAAGTGATCAGGTCCAGACGCTGGTTATTATCGATCTCGCCTTCGAAACGCAGATTGCGCGCCTGATCGAAGATGAAGACGTGTGGAGTGGCGATGACGCCGAATTTGGTGGCAATGTTCTGAGTTTCGCCATCGTAGAGGTAGGGCCAGCTAATGTGACGATCCGTCATGCGGATTTTCATTTCCGGCAGAGAATCTTCGAGATCGGTGTAGCCGAGTTCGTTGAGTCGAACGGAGGCGGGATCGTTGGGATTGATAGCAACTAACTGGACGCCTTTGCTCTTGTAATCCTCATAGAGGGCTTTGATGCGGCTCTCGTAGTTCTGCGACTCGGGACAGTGATTGCACTCGAAGACGATCATCAGAAACTTCGCAGCGACCCATTCCGTCAGACTGTGCATTCTGCCGTCAGCGCCGGGAAGCGTGAATTCGGGAATGTGGGTACCGATCTTCATGACGGGGTGTTCCGCGTCGGCTGCCACGATGCCACTGGGTCCGCCACGTCCGCGTCCGCTGGTTCCACGCCCTCCGCCGGGAGCCTGAGCCCGGACGGCGACCGCGGTCAGCAGAATGGCGGCCAATCCGATGGAACCGGTGACTCTGAGCGGGGCAGAAACGGCTGATTTCATGGGGTGTCGAAGTATCCTTCTGCGGATTACTATATTTGCTTGATTGTGGAATGTCAATCGCTCGACAGGATGGGTGTTTGAGACAAAAAACAGGGCACGAGAAATACTCGTGCCCTGTTTCTTACGATTGTTGCTGTGCCGCTCGTGTTACCGAGCCGTCGCCGTTTATGTGTGGTGAGCGGGCATAGCCTTGGAATGCTTGTGGAACGGATCGAAGCGGAACGAATAGCTGGCGAGCCAGACGTAATCCGCGAACGCCGCATCTCCGTGGCCGCCGACCAGAGAGTCCGGAACGCTGATGGTACGGTCGCGGTACATAGCCTTGCCGATGGACGCCGAGATCGCGTGACCATGGAAATAGAACTGTGCGCCGGGCTCGATGGAAAGAGCAAAGCCGGGGCGGCGGAAGCCGAGGCTGTCGCCGATCAGGTCATTGGCAGGCACACCCTCGAAGCGGGGGCCAAACGTCAGAGTCAGACCGCGGACCTTTTTCACCGGAACCGCAATGCCTGCCTGAAGCAGATACTGGTCCGAGATTGAGTTGTAAGCCGTTGCTGGAACCTTCGAAGATGTGGCGTTTCGCAGAACGCTGTTGGTGTTCTCGGGCGTTGCCAGATAGCTGCCGTTGAAATAGAGCTGCGTCGATTTCACGTTCTTGAAAGCGGTCCACTGAAAAATGATGCCGTAGCCACCGCTGCCGGGCTGAATGGAGTAATCGTCGGTGGTCGGCGTGGGGCCTTTGCCTGCGAGCGCGTCGGTGATGGTGACGACGTTGTCGTTACCGCTGGGAATCTGCAGACCGAAACCGAACTGAACATTGCCCTTCGTATTTTCCTTCGGGTTCCAGAGCCAGCCCGAAAACATGAACGATGTATCGCCGATGCCGTGAGCAAACTGGATCGCTGCGGAGTTATTGGAATGACGGCTCGCGCTCATGACCGGTACGTTCGCAGACACACTGAACCGGGAGGTCAACTGGTAAGTGAGGTTGAGGTTCTCCAGATTGATCTTGTTTTCGACCTCAGTGCCCAACGCAATTCGCTGCGTCTGTTCCACCGGACCGATGAAATGACGGAAAGAAAACTGGTGACGGTAGCTGGTGTTGAATTCGAACTCGCCCGGCGTCAGGTAACCGCCCTGGCCATCCGGACCGCCGGCTTCGCCGTTGGACCGGGCTACCACGCAGCCCTGCGCGTGAACTAAAGGCGCCGAAACCGATATGGCGGCAAATGCTGTCAACAAAAATGTATAGATGCTTTTCATGTACTTGGACACAACTCCCTTCGATTGTTCGATGGTAAGCGGAACACTGTCCAGTAACAATAATGCGAAACTACTACCTATCGAGATGCACCACCAACGCCTGCGGGGCCGGCGTTGTTTTAGCGCCGGTAACCCATTCCAAGCGCTCATCGAGCTCAGCTCTGCGGATCTCACCCTCGACACGGCCGAAGATCAGGCGGTCGGCACCCACGAAGAAAGTATCGGGAACTGCTTCTCCGAGATGTAATTTCGCCAGATCGTCGGGCCCGGCGCCCGTCCAGACCGGAAATGTAATTTCATATTGCTTCAGAAACGCCGGGATATTCTTTTTTGTTTTGCTGTCATCGAGCGAAGCCCCGATGAACACGACGCCTTTCGGACCCCAGGCTTTGGCAGCCTCCACGAGCATGGGCATTTCTTCGCGGCATGGCAGGCACCATGTGGCCCACATGTTAACGACAACGGGCTTGCCTGCGAAATCGCGCAGGTGAACCTTCTTACCATCCATGTCAGTCAGGTTGAGCTCAACCGGCGATTCTTTTTTCGCATCCGCGCCGCGCGACAATACGGCGCACGAGAAAAGAGCTGTGAAGGCAAAACAAGCGGCTGCAATGGGGTAGCGCATGAAGTCTGTTCACAGGCTACTATGCGAGCGCGGCTTTGGCAAATTCGAAACAGCGTTTGATATCCGCGAGCCTGCCGGCGGCATCGGCGGTGGCGTAATCGCAATCGATGTAGCAGCGAACAGGATATTTTTTATCGCGAATCAAACGGAGAATCGCTGCGATCTGCGAATCGCCCTCGCCCCATGGCAAACTCACATTCGCTTTGTTGCGATCTTTCAGATTCAGGGCGAACACGCGCGAATGTGTGTCCTGAATGAATTTCAAAGCATCCCAGCCGGCACCTGTAGCGTCGCCTACATCGATGCTGGTGCCGAAGTTCTTCGAGTAGCCCATGGCTTCCTCGAAGTCCGACGGTTTCGCCATTACATCCGGATCCGTGGAGTTCATATTCGGACGGCCCTGCAGCCCGACTTTGACGCCGTGCGCATCGGCGATTGGCGCAAGGCGTTTCGCGGCCGAGCGAGGCAGGGCGCACATCATGTAATGAGCGCCAAGGGCTTTCGTCACTTCGCAGAAGCGGTTGAGATCCTCGTCGGCGGCCGTTGTGCCGGGCGTCGCATCGAAAGAATATATCGTGAGGCCCGCATCGGAAAAGCGCTTTCGGATGGCGGTGTAGTAAGACAGCGGCACCGTAAGATGCCATTGGCGGAGCGCTTCAAGAGCAGCCGCCTGTTCCGGGCTCTGACCACGCCCTCCGCCGCCGCGGCCCCCACTGCCGCCAAATCCGCCGCCGGGACCGCGCCCCGGAGCGCCGCTTCCAGCGCGTCCACCGCCTCCAGGAATGGTGCCGAAGCCGCCGCGCGCGGGTCTGGCTTTGTCGGCGAGATCCACCGGCTCCGTGGAAGGCGCATAGAGCAGACAATCGCCGATACCGAAGTCTTTCATCGATTGCACGATAACGTCGAGCAGACCCTGGCGCGGCAACGGATTGTAGCTGTAGCCCGCGACTCCGATCTCAACGCCGCGAATTTTCGAGGATATTCCTGCGAGCGCTGCCGCTGCCGGGATTGCGGCCACGGTTAGTTTTCCGAACTGGCGTCTGCTGTACATTGAGCTCTCTTTTCTCGACATTTTACTGGACGGACTGAGCCCAATATGCCTGCTGGCCAGGATGATCCCGATCGTCGGCGAGATGCCCGAGAATGGCCCGGCGCATCTTTGCCATGCTGATCTCGCCCTGTTCCTGATAGAGTACTTCGCCGTTCGGCGCCAGCAGCAAAGTGAATGGAACGGCGCCGCTCATATTCGTATCAAATGAATCCTGCACCGCCGAAGTGTCATCCGACGCAAACAGATAGTTCACGGTGGAAGCGTGATTTTTTTGCAGAAAATCCACCACCGTCGCCTTTGCTTCCGGCACGTCTTCGGAAACGGTGACCATGCCGAGGCCGCGGTTGCGATACATGCGAAACGTATTCTGGAGTTCCGGAAATTCGGCCACACAGGGTCCGCACCAGGTAGCCCAGAAGTTGACCAGAAGTAATTTCCCGGTGCCGTTGGCGCGAAGTTTCTTCAGCAGGTCGGGCGTGGTCATGGTGACAGTCACGGGCTCGGCATTCGCTTTCGCGAGATCCGGATCGGGCGTTCTTTTGCCGTTTCGGATAATGGCACATCCCGAGACCGGCGTTGTTGCGACCGAAACCGGTTTATCGGCGAGCAGTGCCTCAATGGCGTTGCGCGCGTCCTGCGATTTCACCCGATCGGGCCGCTCGCTGTCATCGATACGACCCTCGTAACGAAGCTTGCGAGATTGATCGAAGATGAACACCTGCGGAATAGCCGCCGCGCCGAGTTTGCCGGTAAGAGCCTGGGCTTCGCCGTCGTAGAGGAAGGGATATTCGATATGCGTATCGACGGCGCGATCCTGCATCTCGGCCGGTGAATCGTTCATCGCACTATAAGCGAGATCGGCATAGTGCAGGTTGGCGGGGTTGTCCGGATTGACGGCTATCAGGGCGACACCTTTGTCGCGATAGTCAGAATACAGCTTGCGGATGCGGGCTTCGTACAAATGAGCCTGCGGGCAATGATTGCAATCGAAAACGACCGCAAGAACTTTAGCAGACGCATATTCGCCCAGGGCATGGGTTTTTGCATCCGCGCCGGGCAGGGAGAAATCGGGTGCCGGAGAGCCGATCGGGAGGGTGGGATACGCCGGATCGGGCCGAACTTCGCTGGTTTCCGAGCCGCAGCCACTCAGCGCGGCGATTGCGAAAGTCAACGCGGCCAGCGAAACGGCCAGGCGGACATATTTCAGAATGATCGGTTGCGCCACCGTTGCATTCTATTCCACTGTTGCGGCCGACGAAATCACGCGGCCGAGGGAAGATGCAGATGCAGCGGCTGCTGCACCGCAGTTTGCCGGATGCCCAGCGTTTCCGACTCGATTATTTCCATAGCCGTTTCCAGCCTGGCGAACGAGCCGAGGAGCTTGAAACCGGTGCCTTGTTCGTTGGAACGGGTCGCATCGAAAGCAAACCACCGGCTGCGAAGCATGACCAGGTGTGCCAGATGGCGTTCCGAATCGCATAAAGCGCAGACGTTCTCGGAAACTTGCCATTGCACCGGGGAAAGGTTCTGCATGTTCTGCATGGGCGCAATTTGGCAATTTAAAGGCCACTGCGTTTTCGGAATAATCCGATCCACCCGGACTTCAACCGCAACTGGAGATCTGGGGGCAAAACAAGCGGCAATCAATCGACTTGAATCGAAGACAACGTACCGAAGATATAGGAGAATTCCCAGAGCAGAGATTGCGGCGTCACGGGTGCACCGGGCATTCTTTACCGCAGTCATTCGGCAACTTATGCCGATGGAGCCGGGGCCCGCGGTCAGGCAACATTTCCGATTTTCTGCAACGTCTCCACCGGTTCATTCGTAAAGATGGTGGAGAATGCTTATACCCGCAGCACGTTTGCTTCCGCTGATCTTGCTTCCGCTGCTGGTGACCGGCGAAGATCCAGTGGCGGTTTTCGGTACTACGGTCGTCATACCTTCCGGTCTGAAAGGCGATATCTACCATCTCCCGCGGAATATAGAGAGTCTCCGGGAATTGGCTCGCCTTCAGCCGCAGGGCAGTATCTATACGACATCGCTGAACGTGCCCCCGCAGGATTTTCTCATCGGCTTCCCGGGGGTCTCGAAGCGCTTCGAGTGGTTTGCAATCGACTATTCGGGCAAGTTCTGGATTGAGAATCCCGGGCTCTATCGATTTCGCCTGGTATCCGACGATGGCGCGATGCTTTACATCGACGGGGAACTGGTTGCCGACAACGACGGAGTGCACCCGCCCGAGGTCCGCCTCGCAAGCAGGCGCCTGGCCGGGGGCATGCACACCATCCATGTGCCCTATTTTCAAGGACCGGGCAGTACGGTGGCGCTGATGCTGGAAATAGCCGGGCCTGGCGAGCAGCCTCGGATTTTCAGCACCGAGGAATTCAAACCGCCGCCGAATCCCGAAACCTGGCGATTCAGCACGCCCGAGGCGCTGCCTGCCGCCGATCCGGATTTGCCCCGCGTACATCCCGAGCGCATCGCCGGACCGGAAGAACTGAAGAAGAAAAAGAAAAAGCGATAACGCGCCGGGCCGCTAATTCGTGGAACAGGTATAAGACTTCGCCTCGCCCGCCGGGCCGCTCCCGTACTTCGGATAAGCCGGATAAGAACACAGCGGCAGGCTGCGGTCGCCCGCTGTGGCAATGGCCGACTTACCCGGCGCCTGATTATTTTCCACCCAGTTCGTAATCATTCCAAACCGGTCATAGGCGTTCGGAATCGCTTGTTGCTGCACAGGCTTGCCGTCGCCATCCACTGAGTAAGACCGGCCAGCCAGGCCGTGGTTAGTTTGCGGCAGCACAAAGAACCGCGCAAAGGCATCCACCTTCGCCTGCCCCATTTTGTCGATGACGGATTGATAGTAGGCCACCTGCGCTCCGGGCGACGCCAGCGTATCGTCGGTGCCGATGACGACGATGAGTTTGCCTCCGCGGTTGGAGAAAGCACTCAGGTCGGGATCGGTGGAATCGAGGACAGCGGAAAGTTCCACGCGGCGCTTGTTGAGTGGGCCGCCCTCTACGTAGTCGAGCGGATTGGCACTCGGGTCTTTCATCAGAAATCCGGTAACTCCCAGCGCGCCCAGATGGCTGTGCATGGGTGCGTCGTCCGCCGCGCCTTCCTGGCCGCGGAACCGGGTGGGCACGATGAGACCGCTTCCCGAAGGGTCGGTATTGGGGAACCACATGCCAAACGATTTCACACCGTTCGCCAAAGGAGTCGCGAACTCATACGGCGAGTAGACCAGCTTGAGGGTCGAGATCTGACCATCGGTCAGGCACGCGGCCGCGGTAGTGTCCTGCGGGTTCGGGTCCACATTATTCGGGCAGCGTTTGGCGGCCCACGGATTGCGGTTCCGTGCGCCCTGCTTTACGTCGAAAACGGCGCGGCAGGCCATGTAGTTATTGACGATGCCATCCACCAGTCCGTCCAGCTTGTCGCACTGCCGCATTACTTCGCCGCGGATGGCGTTGACCTTCGCCGGCGTCACCCAGTTGGCGATGGGCTTTTCCTGGATGCGAATCAGTTCCGGCGCCAGCATCAGACTGGAAAAATTCACAATCGGAACTTCCGCGGCCACGCCGTCATAATCCGCGGGGAAGCGCTGGGCAACCGTGAGAGCTTCGCGTCCTCCCTGAGAGGTGCCGAAGAAATAATTGAATCGCGGGCGTGCGCCATAGAGGCGTTCCATCAGCACCATGGCGGCATCGTGCGTCTTCTTCAACTGCATGTAGCCGAGGTTCGCGATGGCTTCATCGTTCGTCGCCCAATCGTTCGCACCCGCCCCTGGCTGCGCTGTTGGCGCGGGCGCTGGCGGTGGCGCTGCCGCGGTCTGAGGCGCGGGCGGGCCGCCCCGACCCTGCGGCGGACCACCCCTGCCCGGGGGGCCACTTTGGTGGCCGGAATCGCTGCCATAAGTTGCGAATCCGTGAGCGAGATACGAAACGCCGCCGCGCGCGGGGCCTCCGGTGAGACCAGGTATCGTGCCATTCATTCCGCCGCCGCCCAATTGCGCCGCACGGTATGACCATGATGCGGGAAGCGCAACGCCGAAGCGGATCGGCCTGGCCGATGGGCTCTTATCCACCGGCGCCATGGAACCATCGATGCTGCAATACGCGGGATTACCGTTGGCTTCGGGACGCCATACCGGCGGATTGAGGGTCACGGCGGAAACCGGCAGTGCAATGGATGAAGTCGGGATGCCCGTTCCTAGTTTTTCCGCCGTGCAGTCGGTTTCGACAATGACTTTATTGGCCGGAATTGCCGGCGCCTTCGTCTGGGCCTGCACGATTGCGGTGCTCAAACCCAGCAGCATGACAGTGAGTGTTCGCATATACGTATCCTGAATGGTACTCTCGCACATCCGCTGCACTGCGCATACCGACGCGTTTCACAGCGGATATCGTAGAATTGAGCATCCTCCCCTAATGAAGCTTCTCACCATCTTTTTTTTCTGTACCCTCGCGCTTCCCCTGTTGGGCCAGAACGCCGAAATCAATACGAAGGAAGCGCCGGTCATCTTCAAATCCGGCGTCAACATGGTTCCGGTTCCCGTGGTCGTACGCGATGGCAAAGGCAGGGCGGTGGGGAATCTGGGGATCGAAGATTTTCAGCTGTTCGACAACGGCAAGCCCCAGATGATTTCGAAGTTCACGGTGGAGAAGCTGGTCAAAGAGCCGCCCGCACCCTCGGGCGCCAGGTCGCAACCAGTCAATCCCGCCACCTCCGGCGGTACGCTGGCGGACGCGAACACGGACGGCATTCCCGACCGCTTTGTCGCCTACCTGTTCGACGATCTGCACATGAGCCCCGCCGATCTTGTCTATACCCGCGATGCGGCGAAACGGCAGCTGGACTCGCCCACACACGCATCCGAACGCGCGGCTGTTTACACAACGTCCGGCTTGCCGATGCAGGACTTCACGGCGGATAAAGAAAAGCTTCACTCCGCCCTGGCCGCAATCGGCACCGGCCGCGCCGCCGCGACAAAAAGCCAGATGCAGCTGGGGTGTCCACCCATGACTCATTACATGGGCGATCTGATCCACAACAAGAGTCAGACGCAACCGCTGAATCTGGCAGTCGCCGATGCCATGAAATGCGCCAACCTGACGCCGGATATGCGCGAGGTGGCGGTCGGGATGGCGCGCAGAGCGGCGCAGCAGGCGGTGCTCAGCGGCGACCGCGATACTGTGGCGTCGATCGATGCGATGCGAAGCGTCATTGCCAAACTGGCGTCCATGCCGGGACAACGCACGATCGTGTTCGTATCGCCCGGCTTCCTGGTTCTGGAGGAGTATCTGGACCAGCAGACGGGCCTGATCGAGCGGGCGATTCGCTCCAACATTGTGATCGGCGCGCTGGATGCCCGCGGCCTTTACACGTCGACGGGAATGCCGGATGCCAGCGAGGCCAACGTGAATACAGCCACCATGACCGAGGAAGCCACCTTCAAGAGAACGGAAATGACCGTTCAATCCGACGTGATGGCCAGCCTTGCCGAGGGCACCGGCGGCACTTTTTATCACGGCACCAACGATTACGATGAAGGCATCGCGCGTACAGCCGCCGCGCCGGACGTTCTTTATGTGCTCGGCTTCTCGCCTCTGGATCTCAAGCTGGATGGAAAATATCACAATCTGAAAGTCACGCTCAAGGCCGGCCGCGGCATGGATCTCCAGGTTCGCAAGGGCTACTACGCGCCCAGGTATGCAGCCGATCCGGCCGAGAAGGCCAAACAGGAAATCGAGGAGGCCTTCTTTTCACGCGCTGAAGTACACGACCTTCCGGCTATTCTTCAGACCCAGTATTTTAAGACGGATAACGGCGACGCGACACTTTCGGCGGTAGCGAAGGTAGATGTAAAGAAGCTCCAGTTTCGCAAAGCGGACGACCGCAATGTTGAGAACCTGACGGTGCTCACCGGCTTGTTCGATAACGATGGAAACTACGTTTCGGGAATTCAGAAAGTGGTGGAAATGAAACTGCTCGACGAGACGCTGGAAAAACGCGTTGGCGCCGGCATCGCCGTCAAAAGCAGTTTTACCGTGCATCCCGGCAGATACGTCGTGCGCATGGTGGTGCGGGATTCCGAAGGACAGTTGATGACCGAGCAGAGTAGCATGGTCGAAATCCCCTGAACCTGGCCGGCTTAGCGGGCTCTATCCACGTACCCGATATACACGGTGCCGGCGGCGGCAGCTACACCTTTGGACTTCTTGCTGTGGGGAGTCTCAACGGCACGCTTGGAAACTCCGCGACTTTTTCCCGAAGTTGCGCGAAGCTTCACCGTATCGCCGTCCACGCTCTGCACGGTCTCCAGCCGTAGAGTCATTTTCTTCGGACCGTCAACGATGGCGCCCGTGACGCTCGCGCCTTTGCGGATGACAAGGGAATCCCCGGCCCGAACGTCATCGACAACTTCGAAGCGAATCGACTCACCCGCCGTTGCATTTGCCGGAATGTCTTCCGTGAGCTTCAGTTGCACTGGAGTACCGTCGCTCAGTTCGGCTGGCGCGGCCGGTTTGGACGGAGGGGCTTCCACGCCCGGCGGACTCGCAACTTCTCTTGCCGTAGTGCGCGAATGCGGAACCGGCGGCGTCTCTCGCCCGCCCCGCGTCGTCCACCAATACCCTGCCCCACCGAGCAGCGCGAGCACAACAATTGTGATCAGGCCACCACTGACACTCTTCGAATGTTCCGTGGGTGCCTTGGGAGCGACTGGTTCCGGCTGGTGCTTCCAGGGCGCAAGCACAGCCTGAACTTCCCGCATCGATTGATAACGATCCGCCGGATTCTTCTTCAGGCACCTTGCCACCACTTGTTCGATTTGAGGTGGGACACGGGCTGCAAATTCCTTCATCGGGCGAACATCGTCCCGAAGCACTGCGCTGAGTATCGCGACCGTGGAATCCCCCTGGAACGCGCGTCGTCCCGTCAGCATCTCGTACAGCACGCAGCCAAACGAAAAGACGTCCGACCGGGCATCCAGCTTCCTGCCCTCCGCCTGCTCCGGCGACATGTAGTTCACGGTGCCCATCAGGGCGCCTTCCACAGTCATCGCCGGCGCCATGGTTCTGGTGGATGCGTCGCCGGCGATCGCCGACTCGGGTTCCACCATCTTGGCCAGGCCGAAATCCAGAAGCTTCAGGAAACCGTTGGCGCCGATCATGATGTTGGCGGGCTTGAGATCCCTGTGGATGATTCCCGCATTGTGAGCGGCGCTGAGCGCATCGGCGATATGGGCCGCATATCGGGCCGCCTGTGCGACCGGCATGCCGCCGGGCGGAATCAGGTCGACCAGCGCCTTGCCATCGATGTACTCGATGATCATGTACTGCGTTTCGTCCTGCGAAACAATGTCGTAGATCGTGATGATGTTCGGGTGATTCAGAGCGGAGGCCGCCTGTGCCTCCTTGATGAAACGCCGCCGCCTTTGCGGATCGCCCGACACGCCGGACGATAAAACTTTGATGGCTACGAAGCGGTTCAGCCGGGTATCCCTGGCTTTATAAACCTCCCCCATGCCGCCGGCGCCAAGCTTTTCGAGAATGCGGTATTGCAGAAAGGTTCGGTTGACCAGGTCGGGACGATTCACGGGCACGTCTGATGATTGCGGATTCGGCGACATGCGCGGGTCTTCTTATTATCTCCGGGCCGCGATGGCGACGCTCGCGGTTATCTGTTTGCCCCACGCTCCCGCGGGGTAACATTGAAGGCATCCCGATGTCTTTCCCCCGCGGTCTGCTCGCCGCTTCCCTGCTCTGTTGCGCTGTGGCCGTCCCGTATTCCGTACAGGCGCAAACGGCGGAGGTCACGACAAAAGACACGCCCGTCACTTTTACTTCGGGCACGAATCTGGTGCCGGTGCCAGTCGTCGTTCGAGATGCGCAGGGTCACGCGGTGGGCAATCTCAACCTCGATGATTTCCAGCTGTTTGACAACGGGAAGGCGCAGGCGATTGCGAAGTTTTCTGTGGAGAAGATTGCAGCCGAGGCATCCGCCGCGCAGCCGCCGAATCCAAAGCCCGCCGCCCCCGCCAGCGCCGCCCCTTTAGTTCCGGCAGACGCAACTAAGGTCGATATCCCCGATCGCTTCATCGCTTATCTTTTCGACGATCTTCATCTGAATCCGGCGGACCTGGTGCGTACCCGCGACGCCGCAAAACGCCAACTCGACTCGCAGCTGCGCCCGCTCAGTCGGGCCGCGATTTACACGACCTCCGGACATCAGTCCCAGGAATTCACCAACGATCGCGACAAACTGCATGCCGCGCTCGACGGCATTACCGCCATCCAGGCCATGGCCAATAAGGCCCTCATGGAGAATTCATGCCCGCCGGTCGATTACTACATGGCCGACCGTATCTACAACCAGCACGATCTCTCTGCATGGGCGATCGCCACGAAGGACGCGCTCTATTGTGGTCAGGGCGGACCTGCCGGCTCAGATGTTCAGCCATCCCAGATCTCACAATGCGAAGCCTCCGGCGCGTCGGATTCCCTCTGCACTGCAGTGCGCAATGCGAAGCAGGCGGCCCGCGCGGCCGTCGACACCGGAAACAGGGACGCCGACTCCGCGCTGGGTACTCTGCAAGCCGTTGTGAGCCGCATGGCCTCCATGCCGGGTCAGCGCAGTATTGTGCTGATATCTCCGGGCTTCCTGGTGCTCGATGGCAGGCAGGACCAGGAAAACGCCATCGTCAATCGAGCTATCAAAGCCAACGTTGTCATCGGCGGACTCGATGCCCGCGGCCTTTATTCGGACATCCAGGGCGGCGATGCCGGCGACCGCGGCAACAATAAGACGATTGTTGAAAAACGCCCGTACCAGTCTCAGGCGATCCTCATCCAATCCGATGTTGTGGCAAATCTGGCTGAGGGCACGGGCGGAACTTTTTTTCATGGCAGGAGTGATTTCGATGAAGGGATGGCGCGCGTGGCCGCGTCGCCGGAATACATCTATGTGCTGGCGTTTTCGCCGCACGATCTCAAGCTCGACGGCGCGTTCCACACTTTGAAAGTCACGCTGAAAAACGCGAAAGGCATGGAACTTCAGGTCCGCAAAGGTTACTACGCGCCGAAATCATCCACAGATGCAGCGGGCCAGTCACAACAGCAGATTGAAGAAGCTTTCTTCTCCCGCAACGAGATTCACGATTTGCCGGCCGTCCTCCAGACTCAGTTTTTCAGGACGGATAACAGCGGAGATGCCACCTTGTCCGCCGTCGCCAAAGTGGACGTGAAAAAGTTGGCGTTCCATAAGGAAGGCGACCGCAACCGCAATGACATCACGGTCGTCACCGGCGTGTTTGACAACGATGGTAATTACGTCGTCGGCGCGCAGAAGATTGTGGAGATGCGGCTTCTCGATGAGACTCTGGAAAAGCGGGTTGGTTCGGGAATCTCGGTCAGAAGCAGTTTTACTGTTCATCCGGGCCGGTACGTCGTGAGGCTCGTTGTCCGCGATTCCGAAGGCAAGCTTATGTCGGCGCAAAGCAGTCTGGTGGAAATTCCTTAATGAAGCGCATATTCGCAAACATCGGTATTCTTCTGGCCTTCGGTGCCGCAGGCCCAACGATGCTCCCTGCCCAGGATGCCGGGCTGATTCTCCACTCCGAATCCCGGGTCGTGCTCGTTGACGCCGTCGCCGTCGATAAGAAGGGGAAGTTTGTCCGCGATCTCACCCAGAAGGATTTCCGGATCTGGGAAGACGGCAAAGAGCAGAAGATCGGCGCGTTCTCGCTGGAGAGTTCCGGGGTGTCTCCCGAGCGTCCCAGCAAGCACTACATCGCGCTGTTTTTCGATACGTCCAACGCGGATCAGGCCGGTCAGATGGCGGCGCGTCAGGAAGCAATCCGCTTCGTCGAAGGCTTCGCCAGTGCGGACCGCTACATGGCTGTCATCAACTACAACGTTAACGGCGGCCTCCGTGTGACGCAGAATTTCACTACCGATCGGGATCAACTGAAGCGAGCGCTGAGTGCGCTGCCTGCGTCGTCGAATTCCGTCGCGACCCCCTCGGCAGCGGCCGCTGCGGCCGCGACGCGGGGTGGCAGAGGCGGGGTAAGCGGTCCGGCGCCGCCTGTCGATACTTTCGCTTACCGCGACATGCTGGGCGCCTTCCGCGCACTGATCGGTTCGCTCGGCAATGTGCGTGGACGCAAGGCAGTAATCTTTTTCGGCGGCGGTATCGCGTTCAGTAACGAGATCGCGTCCGATGTTACGGCAACAATATCGGCCGGCAATAAAGCGAATGTCGCCGTCTACACGGTCGGTTCGGGGGCGGAGTCCGGCACGGCAGGCATCGTCAACGGCGGCATCATCGCGCAGGCCGGCCGCAACCCCCGGGCGGCGCCCGATTTCAGCGGCCCTTCGGGAAGCGCCGACCAGAGCCTTTCCGGATCGCTCGCCGAAGGCACCGGAGGCATTGCGTTTCAGACGACGACCGGCCTCGCTGCTTCGCTGGGCAAAGTCGCGCAGGAACAGGATGAGTATTATCTGCTGGCCTACACACCTGCAATCGATTCCGCCGAAGGCTCCTGTCATGAGCTCCGCGTGAAAGTCGACCGCGGCGATCTGGATGTGCGGGCACGCAAAAGCTATTGCACTTCGAAACCTGCCGATCTGCTGTCCGGCAAGCCAGCGGGCCAGGCGCTTGAGGCGCGCGCCGCCGGCGCTGCGCCAGGCAATATCGCGGCAAGCATGCAGCTTCCCTGGTTTTATTCCGGACCCAACGTAGCGCGGGTGAATCTTGCGATGGAGATTATTCCCTCGGCGATGAAACTCCAGAAGGACAAGGGGAAACTTCACGGTGAGTTCGATCTCGCCGGCATTGCGTACAAACCCGACGGGTCGCCGGCAGCCCGAATCAGCGACACCGTGAAGCTCGATTTCAACACGCAGCAGGAGGCCGACACTTTCCTGAAGACCCCCTATCATTACGAGAACCAGTTTGAAATCGCTCCCGGCCAGTACAGTTTCAGAATGGCGTTCAGTTCCGGCGCTCAGGGCTTCGGCAAGACGGAAATGCCCCTCAAGATCGACCCGTGGGACGGCAAGACACTTTCGCTCAGCGGCCTCGCCCTCAGCCGCGATGCACATCCGGCAACGGATCTCGCCGCGGGGCTTGACGTCTCGTTACTGGAGGGCATGCGTCCCCTGGTGGCAAGGGGAACTGAAGTGGTACCGGCGGGGACTAATCGGTTCCGATCCGGGGAAAAGGTGTTCTTGTACGTCGAAGTGTACGAACCCATGCTGACTGGCGCAGATTCCGGTTCGTTGCCGCAAATCGGATTACGAACCAGAATCCTCGATCGTGCCACCGGTCAACCCAGGGCGGATTCCGAGGGCCAGGTTCCCGCAAACTTCATGAGCGCAGGTAACCCCGTCGTTCCGATAGCCTCGGTGCTGCCAATTGCCAACCTTCCAGCCGGCGCTTACATTCTGGAGGTGGGAGTGGCGCGTCAATCCGGAATTCCGGTCGTCCGCACAGCGGAATTCGATATCAATTAGCCGGCGCACGCTTCCGGGTCCCGTACCCGAGGGCTTTCTTCAGGCTCGCGTCCGCGCTCTCCAGGCATTCCTGAATCTCTTCGGCGCTCGGGAGCTTTCTGTCGTCCACTTCCTCCAGGCTCGCGCGCGCCGACTGAATCTTCAGCATGCTGTCCGTAATTCTTTCGCGTTCAACGCTGCTTAGTCTCATAGGCTTGGCGCACCGCGGTGAATTTCGAAATGAGCCATATACGCGTACTTGGCGTTCTGTTTGCACTCATTTGCCTGGTGGATAAGAATGTCGAACCGATGTGCCATTAGATCGCCCTCGAGCAGGGCTTGAAACTGTTCCTCGTGAAGGCGGATCACTTCTTTCACGGAGGCTCCAAACACCTCAAGCAGTTGCCTGCACGTGTCGCAAACACCCGTCGAGGCTATCTCTTCCTCCTCTTCGCGGTACTCGCAGAAGCCGTTTTTCGCGCTCACTGTTCGCCCTCCACCGGTTCAGTTTGCACGCTGCGTACCATCGAAAAAGGTGTGAACGAACACAGATTTTGGATTAGCGGTTTGCACGGCGTGGATCGGCGACGGTTCGCGAAGCGCCCAAAACGGGTGGCAGGATTGTTAAACTCGAACACAATGGCTTTGCGAAGAGCACTTCGCCGCAGTCTGCTCGTCTGCCAGGTGATCGTCACAGCCGCGCTTGCTCAGCAGCCGCTGGACCCCGTTATTGAGACGGCGCGCGAGCATGCCGCTAACTTCGCCCGGTCGCTGCCGGATTACATCGTCAAACGAACCACCACGCGATCACAGGGAACGGGCGATCGTGTACGCGACGCGAACGGTGTCCGCCATTATCCATCGGTCAAAGTCACGAATTGGCGGACCCTGGACAAGGTCTCGGCGACTGTCGCCGTGGAAAACGGTAAAGAGGTCTACAGCAACATCAGCGTAAATGGCAAGCAGGCAAAAGCGCTGCCCACCGCCGGCCTGACATCGAACGGCGAGTTTGCGACCCTGATGCTGGAAATTCTGTCGCCGCGTCGAGGTACGGTGTTCGGCGATCGGCGGGCGGATACTGCCTCAAACCGTTCAGCGTACCGGTACGAGTTTGTAGTCGATCAGGCGCATTCCGACTGGTATATAGGTGTGGACCTCCCCGCTGGGCGATCGATTCACGTAGTCCCTCCCTTCGACGGAGCGATCTGGCTGGATAAAGAAACAGGACAAGTGCTGAGAATCGAGAAATCGGCTCGGGGGATTGGCGGCGGTTTTCCGCTGGACCTGGCCGAAGCGGCTACCGACTACGACTTCGTGAAGATCGCTGACAACACGTTTCTGCTGCCGGTCCATACCGAGACAGTCACTTGCCCGCGTGTGGGCGATATTTGTTATCGAAACGAAACGCTCTTTCAGGACTACAGTAAGTTCGCCGCCAGCACCAACATATCTTTCGACAGCGACACCCGCTGAGTTTCATGCGTGGTGCGGGATACTGAGGGTCAGGGTATGCGGGCCTCACACATCGGGAACCTTGGGATTATTGTGCCGATAATCGTATGGGCACTGGCCCCGGCCCGCGCACAGGCCCCGCGCGACGAAGAAACCATCATCCGGACAGAGACCCGCCTCGTACTTGTCGACGCGGTTGCCGTCGATAAAAAAAATCAGTTTGTACGGGACCTTAGCCAGAAAGATTTCCGCCTTTGGGAAGACGGCAGGGAACAGAAGATCACCAGCTTTTCGCTCGAAAGCTCCGGCGTGTCGCCCGAACGCTCCAACAAGCATTACATCGCGATGCTGTTCGACACCTCTACCGCCGGCCAGACGAGCCAGATCGCAATGCGCCAGGAAGCCACCCGCTTCGTCGAGAACTTTGCCAGCCCGGACCGTTACATGGCAGTCATCAACTACGCGAACGGCCTGCAAATCACCCAGAACTTTACCGCGGATGCGGAGCATCTGAAGAAGGCCCTGGGGCAGGTGCAGAGTACCGCGGTCAACAATGCCGGTCTGATACGAGACGGCGCGCGTTCTACTGCCACCTCAACCCTGGGCATGCAGGTGGATACCTCGCCTTACAGAAACATGCTCGCTTCACTTCGAAACCTGGCTGCTTCACTGGCCGCGATCAGGGGACGCAAAGCTCTCGTTCTGTTCACCGGCAGCGCACCGTTGACGCCGGATATTACTTCGGACGTCAATGCAACCATTGCGGCATGCAACAAGGCCAATGTCGGACTCTATACGGTTGGAAGCACGACGGGCGGAAGCGCCGACAAGGTGATGAACCTTCCCTCCAATACGCGGCCTTCACCGACGGATCTTGGCCAGTTGGTGGTCGCCACCAAAGACGATAATTTGCTTCGTTTGCTCGCCGACGGTACCGGCGGTCTGATGTATGCGACGACAAACGATCTCGCCGCATCCCTCGGCAAAGTGGCGCTGGAGCAGGATCGGTATTATCTCCTCGGCTACACGCCGTCGGTGGACGCAGCGGAAGGCGCGTGCCACGAACTCAATCTGAAGGTCGACCGGAGCGATCTGGAAGTCCGCGCGCGCAAGAGCTACTGTACTTCGAAACCGGTCGACCCGCTCTCCGGAAAACCCGCCGGCCAGGCCCTCGAGACAAGGGCGTCCAGCGGAGCCGCCGGCAACATCACCGCCACAATGCAGTTGCCGTGGTTTTATTCTCAGCCCAACGTGGCTCAGGTCAATCTCGCCATGGATATCGATCCCGGCGCCATGAAATTCCGGAAGGAGAAAGGCACGCTGCACGGTGAATTCAATCTGGCGGGCATCGCCTACAAACCGGATGGCTCGGTCGCGGCGCGTTTCAGCGATGCGGTGAAGATGGATTTCGACAACCAGAAACAAGTGGACGAATTCCTGAAGGGCCCTTACCACTATTCCAATCAGTTCCCGATTGGCCCCGGTCCGTACAACTTCCGTATCGCATTCAGTTCGGACGCCGCGGGCACACAGGGCTTCGGCAAGGTGGAGTCGCCCCTGGTCGTGGATGCCTGGAACGGCCAGACCTTAGGCGCAAGCGGCCTGGCTCTCAGCCGCGACACTCATCCCGTTGCCGATCTCTCGGCGGGCCTGGATGCATCGTTGCTTGAAGGCCAGCGCCCGCTGGTCTCGAAGGGCACCGAGGTTGTACCAACGGGGACTGCACGATTTCGGCCCGGTGAACCGGCCTTCGTTTACTTTGAAGCGTATGAGCCGCTGCTGGCATCCTCGCAGAATCCCTCCCCTGTCGGAGTGCGGATTCGTATTCTGGATCGCGCCACCGGCGCGCAGAAGGTGGATGCCGGAGTGAAATCGGTCGGCAGCTTCGAGAGACCCGGCAATCCGCTGATTCCGATCGTATCTCCGCTTCCGCTGACCGGGCTGTCCGCTGGCAGCTACAGGCTGGAAGTCAGCGTAATGCGCCAGACCGGAGATCCGATAGTTCGCACCACGGATTTCGAAATCCGTTAATTCAGCAATCGCCGACTCACCTATAGCTTCGTTGCAGGCGTCAACAAATGATCGATCACGCCGGAAAGCGCGTCCACGGTCAATTGCTTATCGTCCTCGGCGCCATAATCGTTGCGGATCATGCCCTGTCCGTCAATCACAAACAGATGCGGGAAATGAACCTGCGGGTTGGAAGGTGTCACCCGCAGATAAGAAGCAATCATCTGACCGCTGTCGAACACGATCGGCCACGTAATTCCATGCTTCGCGACAAATGAATCGGCTTCCGCAAATGTGTCGGGAAGAGTCACGACCGAAATAATTGCGATCTTGTCGCCATATTTCTTCTGAAGCTGAACCAGGCTATCCGCCAGTTGATTGCATGTCGGGCAGCTCGTCAGCATGATATCGACGAGCAGCACTTTACCGCGATAGTCCTGCGGATCGTGCTGCCGGAACTTCGAATCCGCCAGCGAAAAACCCGGCGCTCGCCGGTCTGAGAACTGACCCGCCGCCGGCAGCATCAGGGCAACAACAAAAAGTGCAATGAGAGTTTTCATTTGGCCAAATCGCGCAACGTTTGTTCATACGGCGCTCGCGCAACGCCTTTTTCTGTAATGATAGCGGTTACGTAGCGGTTCGGGGTAACGTCGAACGCGGGATTGCGCACGTCCGTCCCGGTGGGCGCTACCTGAACTCCGAAAACGTGGGTCACTTCGCCCGCGCCGCGTTCTTCAATCGGAATGCCCCCGCCGTCTGCCAGCGTGAGATCCAGCGTGGAAATGGGCGCTGCGACGTAGAACGGAACGTTGTTCTCCTTCGCCAGCACCGCCACGCTATAGGTGCCGATCTTGTTGGCGACATCGCCGTTGGCGGCAATCCGGTCAGCCCCCACTACAATGCAGGCGATCTTCCCGGCGTGCAGAAAGTGTCCGGCCATATTGTCGGTGATCAGGGTCGCGGGAATTCCGTCGTGCTGCAACTCCCAAACCGTCAGCCGCGCCCCCTGCAGGAACGGCCTGGTTTCATCGGCGTAGACTCCGACCTTCTTCCCGGATTCCACCGCCGCGCGGATCACGCCCAGTGCCGTGCCGTATCCCGCCGTGGCCAATGCGCCGGCGTTGCAATGCGTCAGCACCGTCGCCCCATCCGGAATCAGAGAGCTTCCGTGTTGTCCGATCGCCTTGTTGATGGCGATGTCTTCTTCGCGAACCAGAATTGCTTCGCGGATCAGGGCATCCCGGATCTCTTCGTACGGCTTCCCGCGAAGCTGCCCATATAGCTTTTTCATGCGGTCGATGGCCCAGAACAGGTTCACTGCAGTCGGCCGGGTGCCAGCCAGTTCCGCACAGATCGCATCAACCTGGGCGTCGAGTGGCGCGGCGGTATCGGCGCCGGCAACACCAATCGCCACCCCCATCGCAGCAGCGACTCCAATGGCGGGCGCTCCGCGAATCACCATCGTTCGGATGGCATCGGCCACCTGCCGGTAGTCGCGGCAGGTGACGTAAGTTTCTTCCGCGGGAATGCGGGTTTGGTCGATCATGACCACCCCTTCGGCGGTCCACTGAATTGTTTCGATCATGATATTTGGTTTAACGGTTTCCGGCTGCGAGCAGCCACAAGAAAGGTAATGAATTGTATGCGATATGGACGATAGTGGAAGCTTTGGTGGAACCCGAAACATGGCGGATTGTGCCCAGCACAAACCCAACCAGCATAATGAGTGCTCCGCTCTGCCAGATATTCGCATTCTGCGTCAGATGGAGAGCGCCAAACAGAGCGGAAGTCACCAAAATGCCGGGGAAAACTCCGATCGAACCCACCAGCACAGGCTGCATGAAACCGCGGAAAAGCAACTCCTCCACCATCGGCCCCACCGAAATGGAAACCAGCGCGATTGCAATGCGGCTGGCCGGATCGCTCAGCATCTTGTCGAATGGCGTGTCGATGTCGGGAGTCGATAACACTTTTGTCAATACCGCTACGACTACCGAGAGAGTCAGGCCGGCGCTTGCCAGCGCCAACGCGCTGAAGGGTCCGGGCTTTGACCAGCCCAGCGATTCCAGCAGACCTTTCCTGTACCGGAGGAATACCAGTTTCAAGGCGAGGAAAAGGATCGCATAGGCGGCGGCTTCTTCAATTACGCTCCACAACCCGGATTCAACGGGTGCGTGAAGAAATCGGCGCGCCAGCCCGACAACCGTTCCCAGCGACGCTAGAAATACGGCCGCGCCCAGAAACAATTCGGCAAAGCCCCAGAACGGCCTCTCCGGCTCCGCAAGAATCAGTGGCTCCATCAGGCTTGTTTACCAGTGGACTTCTCGACAAGCGCAGCCGCCAGCAGGGGGATCATGATCTCATGATGGCCGGTGAGCGAATACCCATGTCCGCCAGCCTGGGCGTGCGGCCGCTCCACCACGTTGACGCGCGGCCGGTAATGCTGTAGAAAATCCAGATTGACGGTGGTGAACTCGCGTAAATCGTGGCCCAGATTCCTCACTGTGGAAACGGCTTTCAGAAACACCTCTGGCAAAACGACGGCCGACCCGGCGTTGATATAAACTCCGCCATCGTTCAGCTCTGAAACCATCGTACAAAACAGCCGGAAATCCCGATGAGTAGCCTTTCCCAAAGCTTGCGGATCGCAGGCCGGGTGGGCATGCGGAGTATCGGTACCGATAGCGGCATGCACGGTCAACGGAATCTTTGAAAGCCAGGCCTGAAGCAGCAGACTGGCGTCGCGATGCGCGGGAGGCGCCAGACGGTCAACGGCTGCGCCGAGGGCCGCGCCGGCCCCGGCCTCCGCATTCGCGGAAATTGCGGCGTTCCATTCCCTGCCCGTTTCTTCGGCCGAACCGAAACGCCCATCGGGCAATACCGCTTCCACGTCCTCACTGGTGGAACCGCACAGGGCAATCTCAAGATCGTGAATCGAGGCGGACCCGTTCATTGCAAAGCCGGTGGCAAATCCGCGGCGCATCAGATCGATGAGAACCGGCGCCATCCCGCACTTAATCACGTGGCCGCCCAGGCCCCATAGAACCGGCTTCCCGCGTTCGCGCGCGCCTTCAACCGCGTCAGCCACCGCTCGGAATGAATCTCCCGCCAGTATGTGCGGCAGGGTGTCGATCAAACCCAGGACTCCGGAACCCGACACAAAGGGCTGCGCGAAATCCTGCTGCCTCACTTTGCCGCCGCGGTCCTTGAGCGACACAGTTCGCAGGCCCGACAAATCCATCGGGCCGATTCGGTATTCGCTCACTGGAGAACCTTTTTCAACGCGATGCCCGTGAAACTTTTCCTGGCCTTGACCACCTGCTCGGGGGTGCCTGCGACGACGATCTGCCCGCCGTCCTCGCCCCCGTCCGGACCCAGATCGATGACCCAGTCGGCGCTCTTGACCACATCCATATTGTGTTCGATCACTAATACAGTATTGCCGAGATCCACCAGCTTTTGCAGCACTTCCAGCAGTTTTCTCACGTCTTCGAAGTGAAGACCCGTAGTCGGTTCGTCGAGGACATAGAATGTTCGCCCGGTTTGCTTCCGGCTGAGTTCCTTTGCCAGTTTGATGCGCTGCGCTTCCCCGCCGGAGAGCGTGGTGGACGATTGCCCGAGGTGAATGTACCCGAGCCCGACCTCCAGAAGGGTCCGAAGTTTGGGATAGATCTGTGGGTTCGTTTCGAGCAGCGGGATTGCCTCTTCCACCGTCATCTCCAGCAAGTCTGCGATCGAGCGCCCTTTGTATTTGACCTGTAGTGTTTCGTGGTTGTAGCGCCGCCCGCGGCACACATCGCAGGTAACGTAAACATCCGGCAGAAAGTTCATCTCAATCCGCCGCAACCCATCGCCCTGACATGCTTCGCACCGGCCGCCCTTGACGTTGAAGCTGAATCTTCCGGGTTTGTAGCCGCGCTCCCGCGAGTCGGGCAGCATCGCGTAGAAATCGCGGATTGGCGAAAACAAACCCGTGTACGTCGCCGGGTTCGATCGCGGCGTACGGCCGATCGGCGATTGATCGATGCGGATGATCTTATCGATGTTCGCGATTCCCGTGATTTTCGTATGTGCACCCGGGGCATCGTGCGAATCGTAAATCTCCTGCGCGAGAGCGCGGGACAAAATATCGTTCACCAGAGTCGACTTTCCGCTGCCGGAAACCCCCGTAACCACGATCATCTTGCCTAATGGAAACTCGACATCGACATCTTTCAGGTTGTGCTCCGAAGCCCCTTCGATGCGAATCGATTTCCCCGTGCCCGGCCGCCGCTTCCGCGGGGTCGCGATGCTCAGTTCGCCGGAAAGAAAACGCCCGGTCAGCGACTCTTTGGAGTTCCGAATGTCGGCGGGCGTCCCGCTGGCCACCAGTTCACCACCCAGCCGACCCGCTCCAGGACCGAGATCCAGCACATAGTCGGCGCGCTCGATCGTGTCGGCATCATGTTCCACCACCAGCACGGTATTCCCCATGTCCCGTAGTTCTGTCAGAGTGTCGAGCAGACGGTCGTTATCCCGAGGGTGCAGGCCGATCGACGGCTCGTCGAGCACGTAGAGCACGCCCCGAAGTTTCGATCCGATCTGTGTAGCCAGTCTGATCCTCTGCGCTTCCCCGCCGGACAGCGTCGAGGCGCTGCGATCCAGGCTCAGATAATGCAGCCCCACCGATTCGAGAAACTCCAGCCTGCGCCGGATTTCGTCCACGACCCGCCCTGCGATCAGCAACTCCCGATCCTTCAGTTCCCACGACCTGGCGGTCAGCAGCGCGCGCGAAATCGGCATCGCGGTAAATTCCGCGATTGAAATACTGCGCACGCGGACAGCGAGACTGGATGCCTGCAGACGCTTGCCCCCGCATGCCGTGCAGGGCGCGGGCGACATGAAGTCGGTCAGGTAATCGCGGTACCCGGCCCCGTAATTATCGTAGAGATGCTGGAGGATTCCAAGGATTCCTTCAAAGCCTTTCCCCCCCTGCATCAGGAGTTTCCGGCTGGGTGCGGGAAGTTTGTCCCAGGGCGTCTTCAACTTGATTTTGAGCGACTTCGCCGCGGCCTCGAGTTTCGCGATAACACCGGCCGAAGAGGCTCCCGGCCCCAGTCCGCCTTCGAGGAGAGGCTTCGCAGGGTCGACAATCACCTTCGCGGCGTCGAAAGCCCATATTGCCCCGATCCCGTGACATTCTTCGCAGGCGCCATAGGGACTGTTAAATGAGAAGGAGCGTGGCTCAGGTTCCGGCACGCTGGTGCCGCATTCGACGCAGGCCAGTTTCCTCGAATAGAGCCGGTCTTCGCCATCCACAATTGAAATCAAAACCAGGCCATTCGCCAGTTTCGTCGCCGTGTCAATCGAAGCCTCCAGACGCTTCTCAATGCCTGGCTTGACCAGCAGCCGGTCGACAATCACTTCGATCGTGTGGTTCTTCCGCTTGTCGAGAACGATCTCCTCGTCAAGGGAGCGCAGAGCGCCGTCCACCCGGGCCCGCAAAAAACCCTGGCGCGCCAGCTTTTCCATTTCTTTCTTGAACTCGCCTTTGCGCCCGCGGACAATCGGCGCCATAACCAGGATGCGTTCATCCGGTCGCAGCGAAAGGACGTGCCGCAGAATCTGCTCCGTGCTCTGCCGTGAAATCTCGTTGCCGCAAACAGGGCAATGTGGAATGCCGATAGATGAAAACAGCAGGCGCAGGTAATCGTAAATCTCCGTGATGGTGCCGACTGTGCTTCGCGGGCTCCGTCCTGTGGTTTTCTGATCGATCGAAATCGACGGGCTCAGGCCCTCGATGGAGTCGACATCGGGCCTTTCCATCTGGTCCAGAAACTGGCGGGCATAGGCGGAAAGCGTTTCGACATAGCGCCGCTGACCTTCGGCGTAGATCGTATCGAAGGCGAGCGATGATTTTCCCGAGCCGCTCAGCCCTGTAACGACCGTCAGCGTATTCCTGGGAATCCGGACGCTGATATTCCTCAGGTTATGTTGCCGCGCCCCGGAAATTGCGATTTCCTTTAATTGGTGTGTTACTTTATTCAATGCGATTGAGTCCTGTTGATAAGGCTTTTTCAACTACTTCATGATCACGTGCCGTGTTTGCTCGGGCCTGGGAAAACGACGCTCGAGAACCCTGCTCGAACGAATATTCAATCGCGCCAAGCTCCAGTGTTCCGACTGCGGGGTCATCTGGTATTGGCGGAGGGTCCTGGTTCAAAGATATGCATTCTGTCCGGAATGCGGTACATCCCGGCTCTCCAAACGTTCCACCTACGACAGGATAGACCGCAAGAGTAACAGCCTTGTTCGGCGTCTTACGGGAATCGTCGGAGCAACCATCTACCACTGTACCTTTTGCCGCCTCCAGTTTCGGGATTGCCGGAGTCTGGACCCCGGGCGCCGCTCTAAAGTAGCATCCGCCTGACCTTCCCCAGCCAGCCATGCTGACGATCCGGATATCGATCGCCGATGCGGGAAAACGGCTCGACAACCTGCTTCACGGGCAATTCCCGCAGTTCAGCCGGTCGCGCCTGCAAGCCTGGATTCGCGAGGGCCGCGTCCTTGTGGACGGCAGGACCGCCAAGTCGTCCTGCCTGCTGCGCGGCAATGAGGAAGTCACTGTTCAACCAGCAGAACTCCCCCCGCTCCGGGCGACCGCCGAAGATATTCCCCTGGCCGTTCTCTATGAAGATGAGAGCGCCATCGTGATCGACAAGCCCGCCGGCATGGTGGTTCATGCCGGCGCCGGTATTCACGAGGGCACCCTGGTCAATGCCCTGCTGCATCGCTTTACTTCGCTGTCTTCGCTTGGAGGCGAATTGCGGCCCGGCATCGTGCATCGCCTGGATCGGTTTACAAGCGGCGTGCTGCTGGTTGCGAAGAACGACTCGGCGCACCGGGATCTGGCCGCCCAGTTTGCCTCACGTCAGGTGAAGAAGACCTACGTCACCCTGGTGGAGGGCCGACTCGAAGGAAAAGGCAGGATCGAGAAGCCCATCACGCGCGACCCCCGAAACCGGGCTCGCATGACGGCGCGTCTCGAGTTTGGCCGGCCCTCCCTGACGAGTTGGGAGTCGGTCCGTAACTTCGCCGATTACACGTATCTGCAAATCGATCTTGGCACCGGCAGGACCCACCAGATTCGGGCGCACATGGCTTCGATCGGCCATCCGGTCGCGGGAGACAAACTGTATGGCGCGGAGCCCTCTCCGTGGAACCGCTATTTCCTTCACGCGCACCGGCTGGTATTTCGAAGCCCGGCCAGCGGGACGTCAGTCACGGTGGAGTCGCCGCTGCCGCCCGATTTGGCCGAATGGAAAGCAAGTCTGCGCTGAGACGGTTACTTCTTTTCCGACAGTTGCCCGGCGCATTCCGAAATGATTTGCGCCTTCAGCGTTTCCGCGGGATTGTCATCCATCGCAGCCTGGCACTCCCGAGTGGCTTCCTTCAGTTTCCCCTGCCGGTTCAAAGCCATCGCGAAGTGATATCGGTATTCCGCATTGCCCGGCGCCTTCGAAGCCGCTAACTGAAACTCATAGGCCGCATCCGTCAACAGGTTTTTCTTCAGATAGATCCACCCGATCGTGTCGCTGATTTCCACGAATTCCGGGAGTTTTTCTTTGGCCGAGCGCGCGTACGAAAGCGCCAGATCCAGATCCCCGCCATCTCCCGTGAGCAAATAGGCCAGATTGTTCAGCACCAGCGGATTATTGCTGTCGATCGACAAAGCTTTCTCGTACGCCTGGCGGGCGTGGACCTTGTCGTTCTGCGACTCGTAAAGCAGGCCAAGATTGCTTTGCACCTTGGAGTTATTGGGCAAAAGCACGACAGCCTTCTCCATATACCGGAGGCTATTCACCAGGTCGCCGCCGTAACGATAGGCCTCCCCGATCAAAGCCAGGACTTCGCCTTTAGCCCGCGGATCCGATACTTCCGCCAGCAGGCTGTTATAAGTTTCGATAGCCAGCCCGAAATCCTTGTTAACCAGCTGTGACTGGGCTTGAACGGCTAACTGCTTCTGACGATCCGTGACCGGCGGCTGCGCGATCAGTTGCGGTACCGAGACTACGATAAACAGCAGCGCCGCTACCATGAGTGCGGCGTATCCATTGCGATTTAGGCCCACGAGTAATTCTAACCGGCCAGACACCTGTACTCGCTTTCCTGGTTGCTAACGTAGAATATATCCGTATGCGTTTATCTCCTGTTGCCGCTCTTTGTCTACCGCTGTGTCTTGGTTTTGCGCTGTCGGGGCAGAATGCGCCGAAAGGCGCCGACGCGGGCATCGATACCAGCCAGCAGGAAGCCAGATTCAGCGGCAGCGTTACCCAGGTCAACGTTCTCTATACAGTTACTGACAAGAAAGGCCGCTTCGTTACCGACCTTACCGTTAATGACTTCGAGGTCATTGAAAACAAGAAGCCTCAGTTCATCCAGCAGTTCACGGCCGAAGCCGATCTGCCACTACGCCTGGCGCTCCTGGTCGACACCAGCAACAGCGTCCGGACGCAGTTTCGCTTCGAACAACAGGCGGCGATCCGCTTCATGAACGACGTGATGCGCGCGCGTCAGGACCGCATGCTGCTCATGAGCTTCGACGCGGTTCCGGAACTGATCACCGATCTGAGCAGCGACATGCAGGTGCTGGAAAAAGGCGTCAACTCCATGAGGCCCGGCGGCGGTACGGCGTTGTTCGACGCCATCTACACCGCGGCCAAAGACAAGCTCATGCTCGATCAGCCGCGGGAAAAGTTCCGGCGCGCCATGATTCTGATCAGCGACGGCGAAGATACACAAAGCCACTTTACGCGGGACCAGGCACTCGAAATGGCCCAGAAAGCCGATACCGTCATCTACGCGATCTCGACCAACACCACCCGCGACGAAAAAGAAGGCGACCTGGTCCTCAAGTATCTGACCGAAGAGACCGGCGGGCAGGCGTTCTTCCCGTTCAAGGTGGAAGACCTCGATCAGTCGTTCGAGAACATCGCGAACGAACTACGGCACCAGTACAACATCTTTTACCACCCCGATCCGCTGAAGACCGACGGACTCTATCACCCGATCACAGTGCGGGTCAAGACCCGCAAAGACCTGATCGTCAAAGCGCGCAAAGGCTACTACGCACCGAAGCTGTAACTTACGGCTTAGGCGCGGGCGCCGGAAGATCGCGGGCCACTATGGTGTCGGAAAAACCATTGCGGTGCGAGCCATCGCAGAATGGCTTGTTCTGCGACATGCCGCAGCGGCAAAGACCGATGACTTTGCGGCCGGCGAGGCCGAATGCTTTCCCTGTCGGGTCCAGAATTTCGAAATCGCCTTCGATGCGAATGGACCCGTTATTGTTGACTGTAATCTTAGTGTCTGGCATGGATTTCCGATGCTAGCACGGGTTACTTTTTCGGCGCTGTATCTGTGACCGCATCGCCGTACGTGATGTTGGTTTCGGCTCCGAAGCGCTTGTAATTCTGGTAGCGGACCACCATCCGGATGCGCTGCGACTGGTTCGAAAAATGGAGTACGTCGTCCGCATGCGTATAGGTGGGGAACCAGTATTTTCCGTCGATCTGCTCCCGGTAGGTTTCGAAATTCGGAAACTGGTGATCTTTCCCGATGATGCCGACTCCTTTGCCATAGGTCTTGACGATCTGGAAGTCGCGGTCATCCACCCAGATGTTGCCTTGAAAATAACGCTCGCCTTTCACCATTTTCTTCGGCTTCACCGCGAACTGGTAGCAGGGGATTTCATCCACGTTCTGCTTACCGAGATATTCGATATCGTATTTGCCGACATCTTCGGTGGTCAGCACAAAAGGCTGAACGCTTCGCAGATCCTGCTCATCCTGCGGGTCGAGGTTGATGTGCTGCAGGGAGATCACCGGGGCGTAGACTACTTTTTCCGTGCGTTGCTTATTGGGGCCAAAAATGATGTCCGAGGTGATCTCCCAGCTGCCTTCGGGCCGGCCCGAGGGGTCGAGTTCTTCCATCTTCACCACCTGGCGATAGGTGTAGTTTTCGCGGGCTTTGCGGAATTCGGCTTCCTTCGCGGCAAACTTCCGAATGATCTCATCGGGAGTGGGAGCCCCCGGCGGCGTTGCCGGCGCCGTGTTCTGCGCCATCAGACAGGCCGCGGCTCCGGCGATAAAAGCTGCAATCGCTAGTTTCATATTCCTCATTATGCGACGTTTTGATCGCGGTTGGCGTTTCGCTACTGTGCCGGCGGTGCGCCGGCCGATTTGGCGCCAAGGCCCAGGGCGATCAGGGCGGGAGCGGTGATCTTCCCGGTTGGCGTCAGTTTCTGATCCTGCTGGAACTGCTGCATCGCAGTCACCGAGGCGGCGTCCCAAACACCGGTGGGTTCGTTTTTCAGATAGCCTCTGGTCGCCAGCGCCTGCTGGATCTCGCGGTAACGATCCGGAGTGGGCGACTGCTGCCGGGTTCGCCAGGTTGCAGCCGGCGCTTTCTTGCCTTTCGCCGGAGCTTTTTTGGCCGGCGATTTGGCTTTGCTCTTCTGCGTCGTTTTGGCGGACTTCGTGGCCGCTACCCCGGCGAAGGAGCAGAGTACCGACAGCAATACCGCAATCTGAACAAATCTCATATGGACAAAAAGAAAGGGGACGCTGACCGTCCCCTCTCCATTATGTACGAAATATTACCGCGCCGGTTAGTTGGCTGGTGGATTCGGCAAGCGATCAGCCAGATACATCGGCTGCCAGTTGCCGCCACCACCTCCACGCAGGCCACTGCCACCCTGACGCGCGATATGGAAGGCCACCGCGTCGCCCGGTTTCAGTTTGGACTGAATACGGGTTACGTCGGCCGGCGTGTTGACCGCTTCGCGATTCACTTCGAGCAGGATGTCGCCCTTGGCAAGACCAATGCCATCCGCGAAGGAATTCGGTTCCACCGATTCGACTACGACGCTGCCGGTCCCGGTGTAACCAAGGCCCTGCTTCTCGGAAGCGCTCAGGGTGCCGATGCTGATGCCGAATTTCTGGACGCCTTCGGAGTTCTTCTCTCCGGGGGCTGCGGAAGAAACCATCGGCGTATCGCTGAAGGTCTTGGCACGGTCGGCTACGGTTATTTCTATCGTCTTCGGCGCCTTATCGCGCATGATGCCGAATTTCAGGATGCTGCCGATCGGACTGTCCGCCACCATATCGATCAGGTCCTGACCTTTGGCAATCTTCTTGCCGTCGATGGAGACGATCACGTCCTGAGGTTTAAGGCCAGCTTTCTCGGCCGGTCCGCCTTTGACCACTTCCTGAACGAAGACGCCCTGTTTCACGCCACCGTAAACATCGAGCAAGGCCGGTGTCCGGGTGGGATCTTCGTTGAAGGTGATGCCGATGGAACCGCGGGTCATCTTACCTTCTTTGATGATGGTGTTATAGACCTTGACCGCCGTATTGCTGGGGAGGGCAAAGCCGATACCCTGATAACCGCCGCTTTCGCTGGCAATCATGGTGTTGATGCCGATGACTTCCCCATTCACATTGAGGGGCGGGCCGCCGCTGTTGCCTGGATTGATGGCGGCATCGGTCTGGATGAAGTGCTGGAAGCTGTTGCGTGTGCGGGGGGCCGGGCCTTCGGTCGGCTCGGGCACGTCGCGGGAAAGGGCGCTGATAATACCGGCGGTCACGGTCGCCTGAAAGCCGAGCGGAGAACCGATGGCCACTGCCCAATCGCCGACCTGCATGGAATCGGAATTGCCGATCCTCGCGACGACGAGGTCCCGCTTATCGATCTTGATGACCGCCAGATCCGTTTCCGAATCCGTACCGATGACG
Organism: Bryobacteraceae bacterium; assembly: GCA_025928545.1. GTDB lineage: Bacteria > Acidobacteriota > Terriglobia > Bryobacterales > Bryobacteraceae > BOG-234. The sequence goes on from JAICJH010000019.1 coordinate 53,773, forward strand.
CGGGCGGGATATTCGGTGTCGTCGTTGGTAAATTTGACGGTGATCTTGGTGGCTTTGTCGACGACGTGGTTATTGGTCAGGATGTAGCCGTTCTTGTCCACAACGACGCCCGAACCCAGCGCGCGTGAGGGCATCTGTTCGCCACCAAATGGATTGATCTGTATTCCACCGCCGCCGCCTCCAAAGAAGCGCCGAAACTGATCTTCGAGGGAGTTACCGCCGTTGTCGCCTTCATCGCCGTTATCGGGGGTGGCTCGCCCTTGTCCGCCACGCCGACCGCCGCGATTGCTGGCCTGCGGGCTGGTGCGCGAACCGAATTCCACGGAAATGTTGACTACGGAAGGTTCGACTTTCTTGGCGATGGACGAGAAAGTACTCTGCATCTCGCTCTTCGAGGGGATGACGAGCGGCGTCGCGTCGGGGGCTGCGCTGCCCTGGTCTTTCGCTGCCTTGACGCCGGTTTGAACCACGGTACCGATCAGGACTCCGAGCGCCAGAGTGAAAACAATAACGGTGGACGTGAGGAACTTCTGGTTCCTTGCTTTGTCGTAAAAACTCATAAAGTTTGTGTCTCCGATTTGGTGCTTTTTAGTTCGACCAGCAGAACGCCTGCGAGGATGAGGCCAGCTCCCATTTTACCGCGATTCGATAACGCCTCTCCCGTCACCACATACGACGTGAGCCATGCCACCGCTGGTTCGAGCGCCAGGATCAGCGCCGCCCGTGTCGGCGTGGTGTATTGCTGGGCCCACGCCATGGTAGTGAACGCCAATGCCGTAGCGAGCAATCCGGTCGCCAGCAAAGCGGCTCCCAGAGCCGGGGTGGCATGGAATGTCACCGGACCAAAGGCGAGCGCCGACACAAACCCGAGTACGGCAGCCACCGCCATCTGGACGACGGCCAAAGTCTCAAAACCAAGCGCCTTTGAATAATGAGCCAGCACGACAAAATGAAAGGCAAACGTTACCGCGCACAGCAGGCTGAGAAAATCCCCCCTGGTCATGGTAAATCTTCCAGGAGGGAGCGTCATCAAAGCCATGCCGATTGAAGCGATGAGAACCCCGAGCAACTCGGACATTCGCGGTCTGCTCTTATAGACGAGCGAATTCACCAAAGGTACCATCGGGATGGATAAACCGGTCACGAAGGCCGACTTAGAGGGCGTAGTCAGCGACAATCCCTCGATCTGGAAGACAAAAGCGGCGAACAGGAGGCCTCCGATCAGCAGCCCTGGCGCAACGGCCGATCGGCGCATCCGGGTCCGGTAGAGGACGCCCAGAACGACGGCCGCAATGGAAAACCGGGCCGCCAGAAAGAGAAGCGGGGATATGTCGGCGAGGGCCGCCTTGATGACGACAAAAGTCGTGCCCCAGACGACGGCCAGACCGAGGAGCGCCCATTCGGCGCGGGCACGCAACCCTGGCGCGGCACCGGTGTGCGAAGACAAGGCGGTCAGGCTGTCTCACCCTGGACCGCAAGCAATGCGGCCGCGGTGAGGAGAGCCCGTTTTAAGCCTAAATCCCTGCCCGCGGGCCGGTACCACTCGGAAGTAGTATGGGCTCCGCCGCCATGACCGCCGGCACCGATGGAGACGGCCTGAATCCCCATTGACAGCGGGATGTTGGCATCGGTGGAAGCGCAGTCGGGCCGGGCGCGAATGCCGAGGTGCGCGTCCACGCCGCGTAAAGCAACCAGGAGGGGGGCGTCGTTATCCAGTTTGCCGCCGGGCCGACGTCCGATTTCGCGAATTTTCGCGCTGACTTTGCCCCCGATTGCCCGGGAGTTTTCAGTCTCCTCGGCCTGGACTACGGCATCGTGAAGGGCAGCCGCCAGAGTGTCGATGCGCCGGTCGTCTTCCGAACGGATATCGATCTTGACTCGTGCGAGCGCGGGAATGGCATTGATGCCGGAGCCGCCCTCGATCAGGCCGGCGTTGACGGAGACGCGCGGGACAGACTTCGGGTCGAGCGGAGTTCGATCCACAAAATCGGCCACCGCCCGGGTAAGAGCGTGCACCGGGTTGCCGGTGCCGAAATCGCTCCAGCTGTGCCCGCCGGGTCCGGCAAAGGTCACTTCGAAGCGACGACTGCCGAGGGCGTGGGTGGTGATGTGATCGAGGGAAGCGCCATCGAGCACCAGGAACGCGGCGATCTGGGCAACGAGCGACGGTTGCGCGCAGATGTGGCGAATCCCGCGAAGATTCCCTTCCCCTTCCTCCCCGGTGTTGGCAATCAGGAGGATGCGACGCCAGAGATTCTCTTCCGCGCCATATGGCGGCGCCTGGCTAATCGCGCGGGCTATGGCGAGCAGGGCGGCGAGACCGGCCCCATTATCGGAGACGCCCGGACCCAGCAGAATTCCTTCCGGATCAACCGTAATATCTTCTTTGATGCGCGGGGCAAGAACGGTATCGAGATGGGCGGTGATCGCCACGAGAGCACCGGCGGGATGCGGATCAAGCGAGGCGAGCACGTTGCCTTCGCTATCGATGCCGGCGTGCCAGCCAAGGCCGCGGAATTGCGCGGCCATCCACTCGGCGCGCGCCATTTCGTGGAATGTGGGCGCGGGAATGCGGCAAAGCTGCGCGTGGATATCGTTCACCCACTGCTTCTCCTTCGTAAAGTACTGGAGGGCCTCGCGGACACCGCGGCGGTCGGCAATGTCGCCGACGCTATTGGCCGCGCTGGGGGTCTGGGTCGCCACAGATTCAGTGTAGCGAGCGTAAGTATGGCGTACGGGCATGTCGGGATCAGTTTTTGCGGGCGCGCTCATCAGGCGGCTTGCGGCATGGGGGCTGCGTGGCGACCGCAGCAACGCTTATATTTCTGTCCGGAGCCGCAGGCGCAGCGCGAATTGCGAGAAGGCTGGGTTTGTTTTGCAACGGGGGCGGGCGAGAGCGCCGGGGGCAGAACGGGATCGGCGAGCATAAAGTCGAGTCGCGCTTTGGCGAGTGTGGCATTCAGCCGCTTCTCGCGTTCGAAAATTCTTTCGTCGTGCGTTGCCCCTTCGTCAATGGCTTTCCTGATTGCACGGAAGTCGGCGACGACGCCGAGCCAGGAGAGATCGTCGCCGGCGTCGGATGTTTCGTGGCGCATGTGGCGCTCGGTCTGAAGCTTGCGCAGTTCGGAAGTGCAGCGGTGAAGGAGGCGATGACACTGGGCGCGGGCGCGATCCACGGAGGACTGGAGCCTGGCGGTGGCTTCGTTTTGCATGGGGTCCGGGATGGGGCGGTCAGCGGCTGGCTCGGCGCCGACTGCGTCGAGTTGGGCGCAGGTATCGACGAGGGCGGATTCGACATCCGCGCAACGGCGGAGACGCCACATGGCGCGACGGATCTCGTCGGCCAGATTGAGTTCGAGTTGCCCGACGGGGATGAGATCGCAGTTGAGAGTTTCGGTGAGCTCATCGTAGGCCGATTCTTCACCGGGGCGGATGAAGTCTTTGGTGGCGAAGAGGCCGGATTTGAGCGCGTTTTTGGCGGAGGCGGCCTGGCCGGCTTCGGTGCGGGGTCCGGTGGAGAGTTGGGCGTTGGCTATGTTGGCGGCGATTTTTTCTGGCGACGGGGATGACATTTGATCCTTTCGAGTTGTGGCGCGGTTTTGGCGGGCGGGAAGGCGCGCAACTGCTTCCCCGATTCGAGGATACGGGCGATGTCAATAGATATGGGGGATTTTGGAGGAGGGTTTGTTGAAAACAGGGGGAATAAAAGTGCGATTTCGCCGTGATCGGCTTGCAGAACTTTTTGAAAAACGGGAAAATGCGGAATGGCCGCCGATAAACGCCGATGCACGCCGATTTTGATTTTTGAATCAGGCAAAGCAGAAGGAGATACAGTTGATGAGTAAACGTAACTACTGGCGCCGAGCGACTTCGGTTGTGGCGCTTCTCTGCGGTGCGACGTGCATTTGCATCGCGGCTGACAGCGCGGGACACGACTGGCCACAGTTTGGCTGGGACGCAGCCAGTTCCGGCGCCTCTCCGGATCCGACGAGCATAACTGCAACCAATGCCGGATCACTGGTGCGGCACCAGGTCGAATTGGCCGGCGTTGCCGATTCGTCCCCCATTTATCTGCACGATGTCATGGTGAAAGGCGCCAGGCACGATGTCTTTTTCGTGTTAACCGCCTATGGCAAAACCATCGCGGTAGATGCAGAAAAGGCGGCAATCCTCTGGGAATATACACCTCCGCAGTACGACACCTGGAATACAACCGCGCAGCTGACTAACAGCACACCCGCCGCGGATCCGGATCGCCTGCACATTTATACGACCGCGCCCGATGGCATCATCCGTAAGCTGACGGTGGCCGAGGGCAAAGAGGTATGGGCTACTCCGGTTACGCTGCTGCCCGCGCGCGAAAAAATGGACTCGCCTCTGCGGATATTCAAGGGCCATGTGGTGGCCGTCACGGGCGGATATATCGGCGACCGACCGCCTTATCAGGGGCACGTGGCAGTTCTCGACGCGAAAGACGGCAAGCTGCTGCATGTGTGGAACTCGCTATGCAGCGACCGCCCCGGCCTGCTGGCGCCGGATTCGTGCGCCGCTACTCAATCGGCAATATGGGGCCGGGCAGGCGCGGTGATTGACCCCGCTACGGGGAATATTTTTGTGGCCACCGGCAACGGTCCGTATGACGGTAAGACCAGTTGGGGCGATGCGCTGATCGAACTGGACCCGGACGCCACGAAGATGATCGGCAACTGGACGCCGACGAACAATGCGGAACTTCGGGCTCGCGATGTGGACATGGGTTCCGCTTCACCTGTGCTACTGGGTGGCGGGTATCTTGCGCAGGGAGGTAAGGATCGGTTGTTCCGGCTGATGAAGATCGCCTCGATCGCCGGTGCGTCTCCAAATCAAAACAATGATCCGGTGACGGTGCCGACGCCTTCAGGCGATCGTCTGTTTACGGCGGCGGCGGTGTGGCATCACGGGGCCGATACCTGGATGTTTGCCGCTGACGCCGGCGGTACCGCGGCCTGGACCTTGAAAGATGGCAAACTTTCAGAGGTCTGGAAGAATGGCAACGGGGGTACGAGTCCGGTAGTTGCCGGGGGCTTGGTGTACGTTTATGACATTGCGGGCAAGCTACGAATTTACGATGCTGAAAAGGGTCTGAAGGTGGCGGAGCTGGAATGCGGGCCCGGACACTGGAACAGTCCTATCGTCGTTGACGGAATGATCGCATTGCCTGAGGGGAATACCAGACGACAGGCACCGGCGACGGGTGTGCTCGATATATGGAGGTTGCCGGGGAAATAGGGGACTATGTCGTGCGTGGGGCGAATTGAATCGGATAGCGCGAGAAGGCCGACGAGATAGCCCAGACGTCATAATACGGTCTGAGACTTTAGTTATGATCTGCAATGCCGAGGATCTCTCCCCTGACCAGCAGGCCGCTGTCGAAACGCTCCTGGGACGTCGCGTGCAGGCGGGGGAAGCGGTCAGCGTCCGTACTTTCGAGCCGGTCAGCGTTTCGCATCAGCGGAGACTCGAAATTGCCGACGAGTTGAGGAAGTATTTTGCCGACGTAGACGCCAGCCGCAGGACGGCCCCGGAGGAACAAGCCGAAGAGATTATCACTGAAGCGATGCGAAGCGTTCGCCCCGGGTATCGTCCTCATCAGTGAGAATTCTCCTCGACACCTCCATCCTCGTTCGAGGACATGGGAGTTCCAAAAGTCTGGCCCGCGACCTCCTGATAGGATCGTCGAGTCGAACCATATTCTGCTTCTGTCAAACGAGATGCTGTTCTAGTTGGCGAAGGTCCTGCGTTATCCTCACATGCTGGAACTCCATGGCCTTTCGGAGAAACGCATTCACGATTTACGTTGCATCTTTGCGTGAGGCCGCTGAAATCGTGGTACCGGATCCCCTGTTGATCGCGCCGATACGCGATGGACGTTCTCTGCACGAGGGATGGGGATTTCTTCAAACCCCCGACGGAGGAGTTCCTTCGCAAGGCCGGAATATTAGTTTTGGACGACTTTGCTCTGATTCAGCGCTTGCGCTCCTGCTCTGTACTGAGGCCGAGGTTCCGTGACACCGGCAAGATTTCTGGCTCATCCGTGTTCTTAGTGGGGAAACTGGATTTCTCGCACGCAGGTGCAAGACCGAGACTTGTCTCAGAGGCTGCTTAACCTGATACGGCTTTGCATTAATACGGGATTTTGACGATTAGATTTTGCCAATCGTTCGGGCGATCGTCTGCCCAGATCAGAATCAGAGCGTCAACCACATCGCGGATTGGCGCGCTTTGAGGAACTACGACCAGTATTCCCGGACTCGCGACTCGCGATTCTCTTAAGGTCGTTGTCAGCCTGAAAACGGATGCTCAATGCTTCGCCAGATCCGGAGCGGACACTTCACGTCGCGCCCGCTCCAGACGGGCGTACAGTTCAGGGCGGCTTTCGCTCAAAAGAGGGACAGAGCGCAGGATTTCCTCTTCGCCTTCGCGAATGTTGATATCAACTTCGTCGTCATGAGCGAGGTAGAACGTAATCGCACCGTAGACTTGCTCCAGGCTCAGGAAGGAGAAATTCTGGCGAATCGTCCCCGGCGAGTCGCCGGCCTTAAAGGAATACACAATGGAGTCCAGTGAGACACGTGTGCCGGCGATGTAGAATCCGCCGTTTCGCTGTTCGATGTACTCGCGTATCTGCATGGGGGAACTTGCAGCGGCTAATTCAGGTCGAAATCCACTGCCCTCATCACGGTCTCCGGACCGCCGGTATGGGACGCGGTCAATTCCAAGCGGTAGGCGCCCGGCGGGAGGTTGGCGGCGGGCACTGTGGAGGCGACCGGTATCACCGGGTTTCCTGATCTGATATAGCTGGCCACGCTTCCGGCGCCGCTATCCGACTTCACCGCACCGGAGGCGCGGTCCACAACGCGGAAATCAATCGACACACTGGCCGGATTCGCCCCGGTCAGAGAAGGTTCGTAGATTTCGGTATAGAACAATGCCCGCTCGCCCTTCTGGAAACGCATGACGCTGGTTGGCACGATCTGCATGCCGCTGGCTATCAGCGGCGTTTCACCCTCAATCATGTCCGCGGGCAGACCCGCCACTCCGCCACTCGCGTTGCGGAGTTCGCGGCTGAGCGCGATCCCGCTCATCGCAAACTTCCCCGCTTCGTAGGCCGCGACGGTCAGCGGCGTTTCTGCCTTGGCCCATGCGTCACCGCCTGCGCTCACGGCAACCTTCACCGTATAGGAGCCGGCAGGGAGGGTCATCTCGGCTTCATAGCGATAATGCGATTTGGAAAATGCGTCGGCTTCCTTCCGATCCGCAAACTCCTCAGAGACGGCTTCGCTGAAATGGGCCGCGACGGAGCCATCGCCCCGGTACGCGGCACCAGCGACATTCACCACTCCGCGAAACTTTCCTTTATCCTTCTGGAATGCGACGCCCAAGGCCGGTGAGTCCATGACGACAGCGACCCGAGCCTGCGGACCTCCGGCATAGAACCACGGCGCCTGCACAGTCAAACCCAGACTGCCTGCCCCGGAACCTGCGAGTTTCGCGTCGAGATCCTTTCCAGCCGGCGTTCCCGCCAGCGCGTCGCGGCCCTTCATTTCGCAATAAGCTTTTCGAGCCCGCACGTCGACACCGGCAGTATCTGTCCTGATCCGCAGCTGATGGCACGCGCCGGGAGCGCCGCCGCCCGACGGCGTGAACGTCAGGGCATAGTAAGAGTCCTGCTCCTGGAGAATCTGCTGCAGCGTCTCCGGCAACGATGGAGTTACTTTGATGGCGGTGCCGCCCGTAGAATCTGCAAAGGTTTTGGCGAACGCCATACCCGAATTGTCATTCGAAGCCGCGATGCCATAAATGGCGACGTTGGCCTTGTTAGCCGCATCGAGCGCCGCGTTGACCTCTGTGGTTGCGTCCTGTGAAAAAGACTGGCCACCGCTGAACAGGACGATTGCTTTTCGTCCTTTGACGGGAGCAAGGGATTCGATCAGGCCGCGCATGGATTCCATCATGGCCTGGCTTTTCATGGTGTCGTCGCCAGATGCGTCGCCACCCCTGATTGCGCTGCCACCTCGAGACCCTCCGACCGGGAGGCCGGGTCCGAGCGAGTCTGACGGCACTCTGGCGGCGCCGCCTGTCGCATTGCCGGCCATGGCGGAGGCTGCGGTGCCGGTCAAGGAGGCTTTCAGCAGTTTGGCATCGGTCGTAAACGGCTGGAGTATCTTGATGCCTGCAACGTAGTTGGCAACTTCCATGTACACGTTCGGTCCGGCAGAGGAATCGATGAAGCGCTCGACGTAGCCGCGCACATCGCCCTGAATCCTGACCGGGACTGTGGTGTTGTCGAAGAGCAGAACGATGGCATGTTTGCCGGAAGGCTCCAGCACGGCGCCGGTGACGTTTTGCTCTTTATTGTCCTCCCACAGCTTGAAATCCTTAGCGGTGAGATCTTTCGCGAACCCGGCCTTGTTGGTGGCAACGGCGTCGATCACTACCTGGCTGGTGGATTGGGCAGCAGCGCTCACGACGCAAAGAATTGCCGATACAACACACTTCGACAGCAGTTTCATCCCGATCCCTCGCTTTGTTCAGGAAGCCCGCATTCCGGCAGGTTCCGGTTTCGAATTATTCAGCACCCGGAGCAGTTCGAGCGTCGAGGTGTCCTCTTCCAGCACAGGTGTCAGCGCGACGTCACGGTAATTCGCGGCCTCGGGGTCGGCCTTTAGCTGGTAGCGGAACCGGCCGAAGCGGATAATCTGACCGGCCAGCCGCACGTGCTTGTAAATCAGTTCGAAGGCGTAGCGCGGATAAAAGATGAACGGGCTTTCGAGCGGCAGGCTCGACCGGCGATCCTTGCGGTACTTGCGCCTCAGGTAGCCACCCTGGAGGGGATGCACCTTTTCAAGCTTTTCGCAGGCCCAATACCAGAGCAGCAGGAACATCATGTTGCCGGCGTTAATTCCCGTGGCCGCCGCGCGGCGCATGACGGTCCGGATATGTTCGGGCGCGTAGAAAATATCCCAGGCTTCGTTGTAAGCCTGTTTCCACTGCTCCACGCTCATGGTGGAGTGCGTGGTGACAACGTGCTCCAGGTCGTACTTGTTCAGATCGGGATCGAGGTAAGCGCCTTCGTTAAAGAGCTTCTGATGGTCTTCCGAGCCGGGCAAAGGCGTCAGGCAGTGGAACTCCAGCAGATCGATGGGCAACTCGCGGCGGATCACTTCAATATCGCGGCGAATCGTCTCCGGGGTTTCACCGGGAAAGCCGAGAATGTAGCCGGCGAACACAGTGACGTGCGCCTTCTTCCATTCGAGCAGCATCTTGCGATATTCGGCGATCTTGTTCTGCTTCTTTTTCGCGGATTTGAGGCTGTCGGGGTTGATGCTTTCGAGACCGATGAAAACCCGGGCCACACCGGCCCGTCCCGCCTTCTCAATGAAATGCGGGAGGCGATGGCACATGGTGTCCACCTGAATGATGAACTTGATGTTGGCCTTTTCTTTTTCGCGCAGATCGATGAGGCGATCGAAGACTTTCTCCCAGTCGGTATTGCGGGCGAAATTATCGTCGGTGATGAAGAAACGATTGATGCCCTGCGCGAGGTTACGGCGCACGATCTGCTCAATTTCATCGGGAGTGCGCCGGCGGGACTTGCGGCCCTGCACGTTGATGATTGTGCAGAAGGAGCACTGGAAAGGGCAGCCGCGTCCGGCGTCGAAACTGGTAATAGTCCCGCCGGTTCGCTTGATGCGGGAAGCGGGCAGGAGCGGAGCGGGAACGCCGTCCAGGGACGGCAGATCGTCCATGAAATTGTAGAGCGGTTTGAGCTGGTTGTTCCAGGCGTCCAGAAGGACCTGTTCGAACCGGCCTTCGGCTTCACCCGCGAAGAGGGAAATGCCGAGATCCATGGCTTCCTGAACTTCGGGCTGGATGCCGGGCAGCATGGACAGAGTGCCGGAGACATGGAAGCCGCCCATGCAAACGGCGATACCGGCGTCGCGAAAGCGCCTTGCAAGGTCCATGGATCGGGGATACTGATTCGACTGCACCCCGACGAGTGCGACCAGCGATTTCCGTCCGCGCAGTTCGTCGATCAGCCGGTCGACGCGGACACGGGTGTTGGTTTCGTCGATGGCTGTGATTTCGAGATCGACGTCGTCGCCCAGGGTACGCCGCTCTTTGCAATCGAGCGCGAGTCCATAGAGCACCGCGAGGGTGTTTGAAGGCATGGCGGACCGGAACCACTGGATCACGTAGCCGTCATTATCGTAGTGCGACGGCTTGATCAGGACCAGGCGAAGACTTTTCGTCACTGCCTCAGGTTACCAGAAAAGGGGACAGGTGCATTGATTCCGTCGCTCCGTACCGACGCAGCCCACACGTGGCGGCTGGTCCTCGCCCTGTGTCGGAACGCCCCCACCAGGCGCTGCCGATGCGTACGAGATCATTGACTTGAACCTGGTGCAAGAATTGCTGTCAAGCCCCGCTATGGCTACCCGCCTGATTATCTCCGCCTTCGCGTTCGTTTCACTGGCTGTTTCTCAGACTCTCCCCAGCTTTGAGTGGGCTAAACAGGTAGACGCGTCGGGTAGTGACTCGCTCGCGGGGTTGAGGACAGACGCACAGGGGAATATCTACCTCGCGGGCAGCACTCTTTCGCGGAACTTTCCGGTTCAGGGGGCGGTCCAGGCAAGCGCGGCATCCTCCGGCTTATTCCGGATCAACGGAACGGCCTGGACTCCGCTCTCGCTTAAATCCGTCTCGGCGTTCGCCGCCAGTGCGCAAAACCCCGCGACCGTCTACGCCGTAGCGTCCAGCGCGCTGCTGAAAAGCAGCGATGGCGGGGCTTCCTTCGCGTCCACCGGCCTTCCGAGTTCTCAGGCGGGTTCCATTGCCATCTCGCCCCAAAACGACCAGTTACTCTTCGCCGGAACATACGATCTGGGCGTGCTGAAGAGCGCCGATGGCGGTGCGACGTGGACCACGACCAAGAGCCCGACCACGGTTCAGAATCTGTGGATCGATCCGGCCAATCCGGCAGTGATCCTGGCGCAGACTCCGGGCGGACTCGTGCGAACAGCGGACAGCGCGGCCACGTGGCAACCGACAAGTATGACGGACAATATTCAGGACATTACGTTCGGCACGGGCAGCCAGGCGGGCGTTGTCTATGTGAAAAGCTTTCATGCCGGGTTTTTCAAGAGCACCGATTACGGTGAGACGTTCAGTTCCTTCATCGCACCATCGGTATCAGAAGTGCTGCCCGACCAGAACCATCCAGGACAGCTGATCGGCGCCGGACCCGCGGGTCTTTTCGTGAGTTCGGACGGAGGCGCAAGCTGGGTCCGGAAGTCTGCAACGGCGGTATGGCCGAACCTTACTCCCGACTGGCAGAACGGCGTATTCTATGCGGCGGGCGGCAACGACAAGAGCGTCCTGCGGATCTCAGGGGATCTGGAGACCGTCACGCCTGTCGGCCCGTCGGCAACCGCCTTTGTGACAGCGCTCGCGGTAGCCAACGGTCAGTTGTATGCGGCAAATGGCGGCTCCGCCGACGTGTTCGTGACCAAGCTCGATCCACTCGGCAACATCGTTTACTCCACGTACTTCGGAGGAAGCGCGGACGATTCGGCAATGGCGATGACGGTGGATGCCGACGGCAATGTGTTTGTCGCAGGGAAAACCGACTCGCTGGATTTTCCGGTCAGCAAGGGCGCCTATGCGGCTTCGGGCAACATCTTCCTTTTCAAGCTGACCCGGGATGGCTCGCTCGCCTACTCCACTCATTTCAGCGGCACGACGCCGGCAGCGATTGCAACGGATGGCAGCGGATCGGCCTGGCTTGCAGGAGTCAGCCTGGGGGAGTTGCCGGTTACGCCCGGCGCACTTTCAGCCACGTTCTGCTGCGACCCCGGATTTATCTCAACCGGGCCGCCGATCGTTTCGGACGAGGCTTCGCTGACCCGCTTCGACAGCGCCGGCTCCGGTCTGATTTTTTCCACCTACGTTCCAGGGTCGAGTGTTACGTCGGTTCTCGGAACGCTGAATCCGGCGGGTGCACTGGCCGTCGCATCGGATGGCACCGCGTATCTGGGCGGGGCGGCCGGCATCTTTCATATCGATGCGACCGGCTCTTCCCTGCTCTCGTCGATGGCGTCCGGCGTGAACCCGGCGGCGATGACAATCGCGCGCGATGGCAGTCTTTATCTCGCGGGCACGCCCGGAGGGCGGTTTCAAACCACGGCGGGAGCTTTTCAGCCCACGCTCCCGAACCTGGCGGTTTCGAGTTCTCAGATTGCAATTGAGCGCGTCGATGCGGGACTGAAGGGCGTGATTGACGCGACGTACTTCAGCAATGTCTTCTCGGATCAGGTTTCCAAAATTGCGCTGGATGACGCGGGGAATCTATATGTCGGGGGAAGCACGGCGGCGCTGGGCCTGCCGACGCGCACGCCGTTCGCGGGGGGCTTCGCGTCTACCACCGGGTTTCTAAGCAGCTTTTCCAGCGATCTCTCTGCGTTACTCTTTTCCAGCTACTTCGGCGACAACGAAAATTTCACGGTTTCGGGCGTTGGAACAGGACCGAACGGAAGGGTGGTCATAGGAGGCGTCACCGGCCAGGGCAACGGGCCGGCTGGGCGTCCAGCGAATCTCTGGCTGAACAGCCTGGCTCTTACGCCGCCGCCGGCATTGCGCATCGATGCGGTGGAGAATGCCGCCAGCCTGCTGGACGGGCCGCTTTCGGCGGGCGAAGTCATCCTGATCACCGGCGCCGGATTCGGCAGTGACGCGCGGGTTCTGATCGGCGATGAAGCGATAGTGCCTGTTTCGATTACGCCCACCGCGATGGCTGCGACAGTGCCGGCGAGTGTACCTACTGGCGCCGCTCTGGTGCAAGTGCAATCGGGCGGCAAGAATTCCAATCCTGTGCTGATGCCCACGGCAATTCTTTCTCCCGGCATCTTTTCCGCCAACGGGACAGGGTATGGCCAGGGTTACATTCTCAACAAAGACGGGACGCTGAATGCGCCTGCGAATCCGGCGGCGACTGGAGAGAGGATCACGATCATGGCTACCGGGGTTGGTCCGTTGACGCTGACGCAGGGCTATGCGGTCACGGACTATCCGGTGGACATGTTCATCGACGGAGTCTATTGCGCGGGCGTTGCGGCGACGCTGGGTGCGGTGAACGGTTTGCCAGGGAACTTATACCGGATCACCGTCTATGTACCGAATCCGGCGGTGCTGTTTGCGACGACGAATCCGGGTTTTAAGTTTCCCGCTCAATCGAGCGTTGTCATGAAGATTCACGGGGCGTCGAGTCAGACGGGAATTGTGATCTCGATCGCGCAGTGAAATGCGTTTTATTTGAAGATTGACAGATCTATGGCATCTGCCATCACCTGATAGCCGGCGTCGCTCGGATGGAGATGATCGCCGGAATGCATGTCGGCGCGAAACTGCTTCGGGTCCTGAGGATCGCGGACGGCTGCATCGAAATCTACGACCGCGTCGAAGACGCCACTTTTGCGAATGAAATCGTTCTCGGCCTGGCGCATCACCTCGCCTGCTTCGGAAGCGTAGCCCGCGCCGCCGTATGGCGTCAGAGTGCAGCCGACAACCTTGATGCCGAGGGCATGCGCGCGCTCCACGATCTGCTTCAGAGCGCCAATCAGATCGGCCGAAGTGAGGCCCGTATTCACGCGGGTCTGGTTGCCGATATCGTTAATGCCTTCGAGCACCATCAGCCACTTCGCGCCGGATTGCACCAGCACATCGTGATCGAGACGTGCGAGCGCGGCAACGCCGGAGCCATCCATCAGCAGGCGGTTGCCGGAGATGCCCTCATTGATCACCGCAATGTTGGCGGTGGCTTTGTTGGCCTGGAGGCGCGCGGCAAGGCGGGCGGGCCACATGCGGTCGGTATTCGGAGTGGAGGCAGCGCCGTCGGTAATGGAATCGCCGAGGGTGACGATCGCCGCCGCGCTGGCGGGCGCCATCACGTCGATTGCGGAGATCCAGTAATACGCGGCGGTAGTAATGGGTTCCGCGATGGCGGGTTGGGCCGTGAAATCGCCCTCGCCTGAAATATAGGTTGTGTGCAGACCGAGGGAGTGAGTGGCCAGGGGGCCGGTCGACGCGGGGAAATAGAGACTCACGGCGAGGTCGGACAGGGGGGCGAATTCGAGGTCAACGGGATCGGTAATGAGGGTATTTCCCGGAATCATTCGGAAGGTTTTGCTGCCGTTGACTGTAATGGAGCGGTCGCTGGCGGGAAAAATAGCCGAGTCTTTGTCGCGCAGGGCGATATGCGCCGAGCCTACCTCGACCGGGACGCTGCCGAAAGGATTGGTGAGCTGGAGGCGCAGACGGCGTCCGCCAATGCTGGTGTGGACAATCATCCGAACGGTCTGGTTACTGAACGACTGGGGAGCGCGGGGGCGCGGTGGCGTAGCCGGGGCTGCGGGAGCGGGAGCGGCACTCGTGGCCGGCGGGGTTGCGGCGGGGGTAGCGACCGGGGCGGCGACCGGGGTGGCGGGCGGAGTGGGCGCCGCGCGATAGATCTGGGCCGAGGTCGCCCAGGTTGCTACCCAATGTTCGCCGGCGGCTTGTCCGAGGGCCGAGGAAACGGCGACAGTTGCAAGGAAAGTCAATCGAAACGTGTTCATGATTCGCATACCGTTTTCGATTCTATACGATCCAATGGACCAACCATTAAGTCCTTGAATAGATGAGGAATTCATGCGCTCCGCGGGTTGGTTTGCGATACATTGAAGGTTGCGCATTTCGCTCTTCATCACCTGCTATAACGACACTCTGTTTCCAAAGACGGGAAAGGCCGTCGTCACTGTGCTGGAACGACTGGGTCACAACGTCGAATTCCGCGAGGCGCAGACTTGCTGCGGCCAGATGCACTACAACACCGGCTATCGGGCGGAAGCGTTTCCGCTGATGGAAAAATTTCTGGCGGATTTCCGCGATGCGGAAGTGATCTGCATACCGTCTTCATCGTGCGTTGCGATGATCCGGGAGCATTATCCGCTGATGGCGCAGAAGAATGGCGACCCCGAACTGATCCGCGAAATATCGGCGCTGCTGCCGCGCGTCTTTGAATTTTCCGAACTTCTGGTGGATAAGCTGCAGGTGGAAGATACGGGCGCCTACTTCCCGCATTCGGTGACGTATCATCCGTCATGCCACTCTCTGCGTTCGCTGCATGTGGGAGATAAACCGGTCCGTCTGCTCAGGAACGTTCGCGGGCTGACCTATGTTGCGCTGGCCGATGCCGATCAGTGCTGCGGCTTTGGGGGTACATTCTCGGTGAAGAATGCCGATGTTTCCTCAGCGATGGTGGCGGAGAAGGCGCGCTGCGTGGTGGATACAAACGCCGAAGTGTGCGCTGCGATCGATAATTCCTGCCTGATGCAGATCGGCGGGGCACTGAATCGCATGAGTACGGGAACGCGGACCGTCCATCTGGCCGAAATCCTGGCGGCGACGGAAAATACCGGTGGCGGGAGCGTGCGCGCGTGAGCGTCAGAGTCGGCGAAGCCGCCAGCGCCCCTGACTTCGCGGTGGCCGCGAAGACCCTGATGGGCAATCAGCAGTTGCGCCGCAATGTTCGCAACGCGACGGAAGTCATTCGGAATAAGCGTGCGGGAGTTGTGGGGGAAATGCCGGACTGGCAGCAACTCCGCGACACGGCTCACGCAATCAAAGAGCATACGCTGCGGCACCTGAGCGGCTATCTGACGCAGTTCGAAGAAAATTGTACCCGGGCGGGCGGTCGCGTGCATTGGGCGCGCGATGCGGACGAAGCCAACGCCATCGCCATCGGGATCATCCAATCGCACAACGAGAAGGAAGTCATCAAGGTTAAGACGATGACATCGGATGAGATCGGCATGAACCGATCTCTCGAAGCCGCCGGAATCACGCCCTACGAGACGGATCTGGCCGATCTGATCGTGCAGTTGGGTAACGATAAGCCGTCGCACATCGTAGTGCCGGCGCTGCATCGCAACAAGATGGAAATCCGCGAGCTTTTCATGCGGACGATGGGGCTGGCGGAACTGGGGACGCGGCCGGAAGACATCGCGGAAGCCGCGCGCCTGTATCTTCGGGAGAAGTTCCTGCGGGTGCCGGTAGCGATCAGCGGAGCCAATTTCGCAGTGGCGGAAACGGGTTCAATCTGCGTAGTGGAGTCGGAAGGCAACGGCCGCATGTGCGTCTCGCTGCCGCGGGTGCTGATCAGCGTGGTGGGGATTGAAAAGATTATCCCAAAATTCGCGGATCTGGAAGTGTTCCTCCAGCTGCTGTCGCGATCGGCTACCGGGGAACGCATGAATCCCTACAATTCGATCTGGACGGGAGTCGCGCCGGGTGACGGGCCTGAGGAATTCCACGTTATTCTGCTGGATAACGGCCGCACCAGGGTGCTGGCGGATTCCGAATCGCGCGAAACGCTGGATTGCATTCGCTGCGGGGCCTGTCTCAATGCGTGCCCTGTATACCGGCAGACGGGCGGGCACGCTTACGGCTCGATTTATGCGGGACCGATCGGCGCGATTCTGACGCCGCAATTGCAATCGATGGAGCATTCGCAGACGCTGCCGTACGCTTCATCGTTATGCGGCGCCTGCTATGAAGTCTGCCCGGTGAAGATCAACATTCCAGAGATTCTGATCCATCTGCGAAGCAAGATCGTTGAGAACGGCGACGGTCCGGCCGGCGAACGGATGGGGATGAAGATGGCGTCATGGGCAATGTCCGATGCGGCGAATCTCTCGACCGCGCGTTCGCTGGGCAGGATTGCGCAGCTGCCATTTGCCAATAACGGATCGATTCATCGTCTTCCCGGCATGATGAGTGCGTGGACAACCACCCGCGACATGCCTTCCATACCGGCGGAGTCTTTCCGGCAATGGTGGGCCAAACGCAAGAGGGAGAAAATGTCGTGAGCGCCGTGAATGGCACAGCCAGGGCACGCGACGGAATCCTCGCGAAGGTGCGTGCGGCGGTGGGCGAGCATTCGGCGGTTCGCGACGCGGAATACAGGGCAATACCGCGCGATTACAGGCGCGAGGGACAGGGTTCCAAAGACGAGAAATTGAATCTGCTGGCCCGGCGGCTGCATGATTACGATGCGCTGGTCTATCCCTGTGCGCGGCAGGATATCGCCGCTACTGTGGCCGCGGCGATGGCGGCACGAGGCAAGACGAGCCTGCTGCGGCCGGAACATCTGCCGCAGGAATGGCTGCCTTCCAGCGGAAATTTCCCCCCGGTAGACGGACTTGCGTATGCGGAGATCGACAAGGGTGAAGGCGTGATCACCGGATGCGTGGCGGCGATCGCTTTCACCGGAACGATCATCCTGCAGCATGGAATTCGCGATGGCAGGCGCGCACTCTCGCTGATTCCCGATTACCACCTTTGCGTGGTTTTCGCGGAGCAGGTGGTGGAAACTGTGCCGGAAGGTTTCGAGAGGCTGCGAGGTCTGGAATTGCTGCCGCTGACCACGGTTTCGGGACCGTCGGCAACGGCGGATATTGAAATGTCGCGCGTGAAGGGTGTTCACGGACCGCGCTTTCTGGACGTAATCCTGGTGAGCTGAACGGAAAGACGGGTTGGCCGAAGCCGGCCCGCTCTCCTCACGCGCTACAATCATCGTTTATGTTTCAGGGAATCGAACATCTGGCGATTTCATCGCCCAATCCGGAAAAACTTGCGCAATGGTATGTCGACAATCTGGAGTTTCACATCAACTTCACCTATGCCGGCAATTATTTCGTGCGCGCCATCAACGGCGGTGTGATCGAGATCATCCCGTCGGCCAACTCGCTCGCACAACCGCAGACGGTCGCCAATAACAAGGACGCCGGCTTCCGGCATCTGGCGATTGCGGTCGACGACTTCGACGCCGGTGTCGCCGCGCTGAAGGCGAAGGGCGTCCGCATGGTCGGGGAACCGGTTGAAACACAGGGTAACCGGCTGGCGTTTTTCAACGACGCCGACGGCAACCTGGTCCACCTGATCAAGCGCGAAAAGCCGTTGCCGTAAGCCCGGATCCACACACTTGCTGCAACGCGTCTTCAAAGCGTTTCAATACCGCGATTTCCGCATCCTCTGGATCGGCGCCTGCACTTCGACGATCGGCACGTGGATGCAGGAGATTGCGCAGAACTGGCTGGTTCTGCAGCTGACGAATTCGCCATTCCTGCTGGGGCTGGACGCTTTTCTGGGCGATATCCCGATATTTCTGTTTTCGCTGGTTGGCGGAGTATTGGCGGACCGCATCGACCGGCGCTACATTCTGATTGGTTCGCAGGTCGTGCAGATGATTTCGGCGGCGCTGCTGGCGATTCTGATCTGGACGAATCATGTGCAGATCTGGCATATCCTGATCCTCTCGTTCGTCGTGGGAACGGCGCAATCGTTCGGGGGCCCGGCTTACTCGGCGTTGGTGCCCAGTCTGGTTGAAAAAGAAGATGTGCCGAATGCGATTGCGCTGAATTCGATTCAGTTCAACCTGGCGCGCGTGATCGGGCCGGTGATCGGCGGGCTGGCGATGAAATACACGGGAGCGGCGTGGTGCTTCGCGCTGAATTCGCTTTCGTTTCTGGCCGTGATTATTTCTCTTTCGCGGCTGCACATCAATTTCAAGCCACCGCGAACGGGCGAATCGATCATGACGAGCATGAAGCAGGGTTTCACCTTCATACGCGCACAGGGCGCCATGGTGACACTGATTCTGATTGCTTTCTGCATGACGCTGCTCGGCATTCCCACCATCACATTTCTGCCCGTCTTCGCGAAGATTGTGTTCGCGGGCGACGCAATGACGTACACGCTGTTCCTGGTGGCCAGCGGGCTCGGTTCCATCACGGGTGCGCTGACGGTGGCGTGGATGGGCGATATCCACAACAAGGGCAGAGTGGCGTTGACGGCGCTCGCGATCATGGGGATCGGGATGGTGGGCTTTGCGCAGTCGAAATCAATGGTGCTGAGCTGCGTGATGCTGTTCTTTACCGGGTCGGTGCTGATGTGCGCCTTTGCGATGATTGCATCGCTCGTGCAGCTGATCACGCCGAACGACATGCGTGGACGGGTCATGAGCGTTTACAACGTGGCGTTTCGCGGGGGCATGCCTTTCGGCAGCATCCTGACAGGATGGCTTGTACCCATGTTGACCGCGCCCACCGTACTATCCATCAATGGTGTGGTGCTGCTGTCACTCGGTTTGTACTTCCTGCTGGTGCAGCGCCGCGTGGCAGCGCTGTAGTACAAATTTCAGGAACCCAATCGGCGGCGTCGCGCATCGTTAAAATCGAGGAAGCGATTGTCCACGCCCATGCGAATTACTCCCATGCTGTTGATGTTGTCTTTATTGACCGTGCCCTGCGGCGCAGCCGATGAGCTCACCGCCCTCCGCGATCATCAGGATAGAAAGCAGCTGGAATCCCGGGCTCTGGCATTGCAGCAGGCAGCGGAAAAGCGCCCCCGGGATGCCGATGGCTGGTACCGAGCCGCGATTGCATATTCGTATGCGGCCGAGGTCGCGATGGAGCTGGGCGATAAGGGCGGGTCGAAGAGAGCGGCGGAAGCCGGAGTAGCAATGGCGGAGAAGGCTATCGATATCAACGGACGCAATGCCGAGTATTACCGGGTGATGGGGACCTTGTGCGGCCAGGTGGTGCCTGCGAATCCGATGGCGGGGATTCTGATCTACGGTAAGAAGGCGAAAGAAGCGCTGGATAAGGCGGTTGCGCTGGATCCGAAGTCGTCACAAGCGTTTTTGGCGCATGGAGTGGGGTATTACTACCTGCCGGAGAACTTCGGCGGGGGCCCGGTGAATGCGATTAAGGATTTTCAGAAGGCGATTGCCCTGGATCCGAAATCGGCCGATGCGTATTTGTGGATGGGGATCGCGTTGCGGAAGCAGAATCAGCATGCGAAGGCGCATGAGGCTTTGGTGAAGTCATTAGCGCTGGATCCGGACCGGGCGTGGACGAAGCAGCAGCTAGCTAAGACGCCGGAGAAGTAAAAAGCCGCCTTGCCCGGTCAGGCAAGGCGGCTTTCATCTGGCAAACGGATCCGACGCTGGCTTATTGCGCCCGCGTCGCGTAATTCACATAACACTTGCTGTTGACGTCGAGTTCGCGCTGCACCATGTAGTTGACGCCGCTCATCGTCATATTGAACCACGCGCCGCTGGGAAGCTGGGTCTGGGAATGTCCAAACGTCCAGGCGCACATATCGGCATCCTCGGCGCCTTTGGCGTTGAACCAGGCGTTCAGGTCCGGATCCGTGTTGGTCTCTTCCACTTCATGGGCGACGACCGAAATCATGCCATCGACTCCCGCGTTGCCGTTCGGGCTGGTTGTCTGAATCGCGCAGGCGTTCAGGCACTGGTTCGCATTGCCGACGAACGCATATTTAACATCCAGACCGGCGATGGTTCCATGCGTGTGCCAGCCGCAATACTTGGTGCAGAAGCCGGAGGATTCCGTCACATCGGATGAGGTGAGGACCAGATAGATGCCGTTCTTATCGGCGGCGCCAAGCGGGCCTGTTCCTGTACCGATGGCGCTCGAGACGATCGCCTGAATCGCCGCATCCGTGAGCACCGTGCCGTGGGAATAATTGTCGGAATACGACGGGCCAACATTAATCACTCCGGAAACACCCGTATAGGAACCGTTGGTCTGGTAGTAGGGCGAGCCGCCGAGATTTTGCAGGAAGCCTGTCAGAAGCGATTGGCCGGCGGGAGTATCGGTGCCGTTCGTCGAATTCCAGTTGCCGTACCAGATCATGTAAATGGTCGGCGTGCCCATTACGGGTCCGCCGTGAAAGCCGATTCTCGGTGTCATTTGCGATGTCGAACCTGCCGTCGGCGCCTGACCGAAATGCGGGTTGACCGGGTGGAGAATGATTTCGGGAGGACCGCCGGCTTCGCCATGTACTACGGTGTTCCCGGTACCCAGGGCAAGTATGGCTACCGCGGATGCGATTACGAAAGGTGTCAGACCCTGCTTTAGCTTCATGAAAGATATCCCTCGTTACGATGAATTCCTACTGTCGGACCCGCCGAGTTGGCTTCCCGGACCGGTACTTCAAGTACTGCTACCTAGTGTAAACCGATTTCGCCTTGTTACAGCACTTTTGTCGCTCGAAACATGAGCTTTATCTCAATTGAAACCGAATTGTCATCGTCCTGAGGTTAAACTGGACTCAACCTTCAGTGCCGACGTCGATTCGCTTACGCCTGTTTTTTACCTGTTTTCTCCTGATGGGCGGCATCGTGGTCCTGGTGGATTTTGGCCGGTCGATCAACATTATCCTGTTGATAATTCTGGAGTTCTGCCTCTGCGGGCTCGGCGCGGCGGCGATGAGTTCCATCTTTTCCGGGGCGCTGGCACGGCGGATAGAGCATCTGCGTTCCTTTACGGATAATCTTCTGGAAGCTTCGCAATCCGAAGTGTCGCTGGCGGGCGAAGATGACGCGACACGAGCGTTGAATCAATCGCTGCGACGCATGGCCGGGCGGATCCACGAACTGGTGGAACGGCTCAGCGAGGAATCGAACCGGCTGGACGCAATCCTGAAAAGCATGCGCGAAGGTGTGCTGGCCGTGGATCACCAGATGCGTGTGCAGTTCGCCAATCAGGCTCTGGAAAACGCACTTGGCTTGAAGACGCCGGTGGCGCGGGACACCCCACTCGCCGGTGTCGTTCGGGATCCGGCATTTCTGAGCCTGATTTCCGGCGTCATATCGACAAGAACTCCCGCGACCTGCCGGCTGCAATTAAGCGGTGCGGAATCGGCGATCTTCGAAGCGCACGCCTCGCCCTTCGCGGTCCCTCCCCACTGGGGCGCGCTGGCGATTCTGCACGATATTACCGGAATCGAGCGGCTGGAACGCATACGGCGGGATTTTGTCGCCAACGTCTCGCACGAGTTGCGAACGCCTTTGGCCGCAATCCGCGGTTATGCGGAAACACTGCTGGGTGGCGCGCTGGAAGACGCCGAACACAATCGCCGCTTTGTGGAGATCATTCAGGCGCAGGCGATCCGACTGAACAACATTGCAACCGACCTCCTGACGCTATCCGATCTGGAATCCGGCCGACGGGACACGGAGTTTGCTCCCGTATCGGTGGAAGATGCCATCAACACGGCGTTGCTGACAGTGGAAACCGAAGCAAAGATACGCGGTGTGAACCTCATCCGGGGAATGATTCACGATTCGCTCGTGACCGGGCATGCGATCCGCCTGGAGCAGGCGCTCGTGAATCTGTTGGATAACGCCATCAAGTTTAATAAGCCAGGTGGGGATGTCCGGATAGATGCCAGTGCCGAGAAAGACGGTCGAATTGTGATTTCCATCACCGACACCGGGGCGGGCATTCCGTCAACGGAGGTGTCGAGAATATTCGAGCGGTTTTATCGCGTCGACAGAGCGCGATCGCGCGAAGTGGGGGGTACGGGGTTAGGGCTTTCGATTGTGAAACATGTAGTGGAGCGGATGGACGGCTCCATCGCAGTAGAAAGCCGGCTGGGCCACGGCTCCACGTTTACGCTCAGCTTTCCGCCGCGTTCGGAAGCGCGCGCGGCTTCATTGGACGGAGGAGAATAGGGTAGTGGCATCGGTTGAAACAACAAGGCGCAAGGTAGCTGCAAATCCGAAGAAGAAAACGGGCGTGAAGGTACTGGAGATGCCATCGGCGCGGTTCGACGAGTTAACGCCCGACGATCCGACGCTTTACTTCAATCGCGAACTAAGTCTGCTTGAGTTCCAGCGTCGCGTTCTGGAAGAAGCGCAGGACGAGCGGAACAAACTGCTGGAGCGCGTTAAATTTCTCTCGATTGTCAGTTCCAATCTGGATGAATTTTTCATGATCCGGATTGCCGCGCTGAAGCAGAAGCTGAAGGCGGGCACCCAGGATCTGAGCGTAGACGGGAAGACGGTCGCGGAGCAATTGAGTGTGGTGCGAACGCGCATCGCCGAGCTGATGAAGGAAATCTACGATTGCTTCCACAAGCAACTGCTGCCCGCGCTGATGCACTCCGGAATCCGAATCGTGACATGGGAATCGCTGGATGAGCGGGAGCGGGCGGCACTGAAGACTTATTACGAGGAAACGGTTTTCCCCGTTCTGACGCCGCTCGCGGTCGATCCCGGGCGGCCATTTCCGCATATTTCGAATCTCAGCATGAATCTGGCTGTGGTTCTGAACGATATCGATGGGCGCGAGCACTTCGCGCGCCTGAAAGTTCCGGAACGGTTGCCGCAACTGGTAAACGTGCCGATGCTGCGGACGCCGCGAAAATCGACTCACGCGCGTAAGTTCGTCTGGATTGAGGATTTGATCGCGGCTAACCTGGAGAGTTTGTTTCCCGGGCTGGAAGTCGTGGAGTCGCACCCGTTCCATGTGACGAGGGACGCCGAGGTGGCGATTAAGGAACTGGAGAGCGACGATCTTCTCGAAACGGTGGAAGAAGCCGTCTGGCGCAGACGATTCCGAAAGCCCGTGAGACTACAGACCGACATTGGGATTTCCGGCCGGGTGCTGGAAATTCTTGTGGAGAACCTGGCCGTGGAGCAGAGCGATCTGTTCAGGATCAAGGGGCCGATCGATCTCGCGCGGTTGCGCCAGCTGCCGATGCTGGACCGTCCCGAACTTTGCGACACTCCGTTCGAGCCGTGGACGCCCGAGATTTTCTCTTCTCAATCGGAAGAGGACATGTTCTCCGTCATCCGGCACGGCGACCGTTTGCTGCATCATCCGTACGATTCTTTTCAGCCCGTGGTGGAGTTGCTGCGTAAGGCGGCGATCGATCCGGACGTGCTTGCCATTAAGATGACGCTGTATCGCGTGGGCAAGAATTCACCGATCGTCAAGGCGTTGCTGGACGCGGTTGAACACGGCAAGCAGGTCGCGGTGCTGGTGGAACTCAAGGCCCGGTTCGATGAGGAAAGCAATATCGAATGGGCGCGCGCGCTGGAGCGTGAAGGCGTCCATGTGGTTTATGGGCTGGTGGGGCTGAAGGTGCATTGCAAAATCGCGCTCATCGTGCGCCGTGAAGCCGATGGCATCCGGCGCTATGTGCACCTGGGGACGGGAAACTACAATCCGGCGACGGCGCGTCTTTACACGGATCTCAGCCTGTTTACGGCTAACGAAGAAATCAGCATGGACGCTTCGGATTTGTTCAATCAGCTGACTGGCTATTCGCACAAGGCGGATTTCCGGCGGCTCCTGGTGGCGCCGCTCACGATGCGCAACAAACTCGAAGAACTCATCCGGCGGGAGATTGAGCTGGGCGAGCGCGGGCGGCTGATTTTCAAAACCAATGCGCTCGAAGATAAAGAGACGATTCAGTTGCTGTATGAAGCTTCGCGGGCGGGCGTGAAGATCGATTTAATTGTGCGGGGCATCTGCTGCCTGCGTCCTGGCCTGCCTGGAGTCAGCGAGAACATTACGGTGCGAAGCATTGTCGGGCGCTTCCTTGAGCACAGCCGGATCTATTATTTCGGTAATGATGGCAACGAAGAGATTTACTCCGGCAGTCCGGATCTGATGCCGCGCAACCTGGACCGCCGGATCGAGTTGCTGTTTCCCGTGCTGAGCGAAAAAATTGTGCGCTATCTCAAAGATGTTGTGATCGACAAATATCTGGCGGATACGCGCAAGGTGAGAATCGGAAGGCCGGACGGCACTTACGCAACCGGACGCGGTTCCCTGGACAGCCAGGAATGGTTCGTGGCAAATCGCGCAAAGCTGCGAAGCGTTTAGCTTCATTTTTCAGGGCACCCCGGAAATTTTCGGATATTATTTCTTCAGGAGAAATTATGCCTGGTTCGGCCGCCGCCCTGGGAATTCAACACGTCTTTATTCTGATGATGGAAAACCGCTCGTTCGATCACATGCTGGGCTACTCCGGCATTGCGGGGAACGATGCAGTGACGGGTCAGGCAACCCGGATGAACGGGCTTGCCGGAAACGAATCCAATTCGTATGGCGGCAGGAATTATACGGTGTCGCGTGGAGCGAATTACCGCATGCCGGCGGATCCTCATCATGAGTTTACGGATATTGTGCATCAGCTTTGCGGCCCTGGCACGGCGTATCCGCCCGGCGGTCAATATCCGGCGATCAATAACAGCGGCTATGTGGCTGCGTACGCGCCGAGCGCGGGCAGTGGTTCCCCTGGCGAGGTAATGAATTGCTACGCCGCCGAGCAGTTGCCGGTGCTTAATGCCCTGGCGCGCGAATTCGTGCTCTGCGACAACTGGTACTGCTCCGTGCCAGGTCCGACGTGGCCGAACCGTATGTTTGTGCATGCGGGATCGTCGGGAGGTCTGGATCACAGCCCGAAGGTGGCGGAGATCGCGGATTGGGAGACTTTCCACGGTTTCGCGTTTCAGCACGGAAATATATACGATCGCCTGAGCGGCGCAGGTGTCAGCCGGTGTCTTTACGGAGGCGACGATTTCCCCATGGTCGCGGCACTGAAGGGCATTGGGCTGGGGGATATCAGGCATTACAGCCAGCTGCGCGGCGATCTCGCGCAGCGTAATTATCCATATACCTACGTCTTCATTGAGCCGAGTTACGACGTGTTGCACGATTATAAGGCGGGAACGTCGCAGCATCCGCTGGGCGATGTAACCGCGGGGGAATGGCTGATCAAGGAGACGTATGAGTCTATACGCAACTCCGCGGTGTGGAACAACAGCATCCTGATTGTCACCTGGGACGAACATGGCGGTTTTTACGATCACGCAGTCCCGCCGCCCGCTCTCGCTCCGGGCGATACTGTTCCGAATTCGCAATACAACAACAACGGATTTACCTTTCAGCAATACGGCGCCCGCGTGCCTGCGATCGTTATTTCTCCGCGTATTCCCAGGAATCTGATCGATCACCGGGTTTACGATCATTCCTGTATTCCGAAGCTGGCGGAATCGCTGTTTGGGCTTTACCATCTGACGGAACGCGATCGCAACGCAGCGGAACTCACCGCATTGCTGACGCTCGGTGTGCCGCGCGGCGATGCGCCAATCGCGCTTCCCGTCCCTGCGGATTCTTCACAGCCGGTTCCGCAATTCAACACTCCGCCGCCGGATGTCCCCACAGTCACGGTCACGCGTCCCGCGGATACGGCGAACGCCGGCAATCTGCCCGCTGTGGTGCATTCGGCAATGCAGCAGGATCTGCAGGCCTCTCCCGGCCAGCGGCCGGCTATTGTGGATCGAGTGAAGTCGATTCAGACACGGGCTCAGGCCGCGAGTTACATCAAACACGTGCAGGAGAAAGTGCGGCCGGCTCGCTTCGTCGCGGCGCGCCGGGCAGGAAAATAATCTGTCAACTGTTGTTCGCTACGCGGTATCCTGAGGCTCATGGATTGGCTGCGAATTGAAAGCCGCGCGTCCGTGATCGCTTTCGTCGCTGCATTTCTGGCGGTTGCGGCATGGGAGTCGGCTCGCCCGCTGCGTCAGCTTACGTCTGCCGCGGGCTACCGCTGGAGCCGGCACGCGATGTTCTACGTCGTTTCCATTGGCTGCGTCGGGTTGCTGATCAGAGTCAGCCCTGTCTTCGTGGCGTTGGCGGTCGCTCACTCACATTCTGGACTGCTGAATCATGCCGTGATTCCGTACTGGCTGAAGGTTGTAATTGCTTTTTTGGCGCTGGATTTGTGCCACTACGGATCGCACCGTCTATGTCACGCCGTGGAAATATTCTGGCGCGTGCATCGAGTGCACCATTCCGATCGCGATTTCGATGTTTCCACCGCGATGCGGTTCCATCCCGTGGAACTGGTGATCAGGCACTCGATTTATCTGGGGGCGATCGCGTTGCTGGCGCCGCCAGTCGCAGCCGCTCTAGCCTATGGGCTCTTAGTGGCGGTGGAGAATCTGTTCGTACACGCCAATCAATCGCTTCCACCCGCGGGCGAACGGATACTTCGCCGGATCATGGTTACGCCGGACCTGCACCGCATTCATCATTCGGAAGAAATCGAGAATCAGAATCTGAATTTCGGCGAGGTGTTCCCATGGTGGGATCGCCTTTTCGGCACCTACGCGAGCCAGCCGGCTCACGGACCCGTCGATATCGTAGTCGGCCTCAGAGAATGCAGGGGTGTCGATACGCTTTCAGTTCCGCACCTGCTGGCCGCGCGGTTCCGGCCACTAACGAGCGCGACGTCTGCCGCGGAGAATCAGAACCGCGCCGCCGAGTAAAGCGACTGCGCCGGCTGCTGAACTTGCGTCAATCTCGGGAGATGAAACGGTGCCTCCGAATGCAACCGCGGTGCAACCAAAAATTACCAATCCAACTGTGATAATACGGACCATCTAAAATCCTCCTCAGGTCAAGGTATCATAATTTCCGAACAGCCCGATGACCGCCGTTTCACCATATGTATGTTTCCTCACTTACCTGAACGGCATGGCTGTTGAGCGGCGCAAGTGAAACGTTTGCTGCTGCAGGCTACGGCGATTACTAAATCGTTTGCCGGCGTCCGGGCTTTGCGTGGCGTTTCGATGGAATTGCGCGCGGGCGAAGTCCATGCGCTCGTCGGGGAGAATGGCGCGGGCAAATCCACATTGATCAAAGTCATTACCGGGGCTGTCAGCGCGGATTCCGGTGAGTTGCGCGTCAGCGGCCAGGTGGTGCTCCACAACGATCCTGGAGTGGCGCGCTCCCTGGGAATCGCGGCGATTTATCAGCAGCCCGCATTATTTCCAGATCTCACGGTTGCGGAAAACATCGCGCTGACCCTGGAGGCAGCTGGCAATTGGCGCCGTGTGGACTGGGCTGCGCGCTACGAACGAGCCAGCGAATTGATCGTGCGCGCGGGCGCGACCATCGATCCCGATCGCAGGGTATCGACCCTCAGCATGCCCGAGCAGCAAATTGTCGAGATTGCAAAGGCAATCGGCGCGGACGCAAACATCGTGATCATGGATGAGCCGACAGCCTCCCTGACCGAAACGGAAGTTTCTAGTTTGTTCCGGGTGATTGAAAGTCTCAAAACTCAGGGCGCCGGAATCATCTATATTTCGCACCGTCTTGAGGAGATTGCCGCTATTGCCGACCGGATCACGGTACTGCGCGACGGGGAATCTATCGGGACCCGGGAGGCGAGCGAAGTGGGCAGAGATCAGCTGATCGCCATGATGGTGGGCCGCGAAGTTTCCGCTGTGTATCCGAAACGCGAAGTCCCGATCGGCGCCATCGCGATGGAGCTTCGCGGATTGGGAAGCCGCGCGGCCGGGATCTCCGACGTATCGCTGACCGTGCGCAAGGGAGAGATTCTGGGGATCGCGGGCCTGGTTGGTTCGGGCCGAACGCAGTTGGCCGGGACCGTGTTTGGGCTGACTCCGGCGGATAGCGGTCAAATCATTCTGCATGGCGAGCGCGTGCGGATTGAATCTCCGGCGGATGCCATTGCTCACGGGATCGGTTATGTTCCGGAAGATCGCCGGCAGCACGGAGTGGTGCTCGAGTTTCCCATCGCGGCGAATATTTCGCTGAGCTGTCTGGATTCGGTTTCGCGACATGGGTTGATTGAGCGGCGCGAAGAGCATCAACTGGCCAGTCGCTACGCGGAGCGGTTGCGCGTGAAGGCGTCCGGCGTTGAGGTGGAAGCCGGCACGCTTTCCGGCGGCAATCAGCAGAAGGTGGCTTTGTCCCGCTGGCTTGCGATCAATCCAGGAGTGCTGATTCTGGATGAACCGACTCAGGGTGTTGACGTGGGATCGAAATCGGAGATCCACGCCATCATGATGGATCTTGCGGCGGATGGCATGGCGGTCGTCATGATCTCTTCCGAACTGCCGGAAGTGCTCGGGATGAGCGACCGGATACTGGTGATGCGCAATGGCCGGAATGCGGGCGAACTGACTCGGGCGGAAGCGACACAGGAAAAACTTCTGGCGCTGGCACTGGGGCATGGCGAATGAGAAAACGGTACGCCAGGGAACTTTCGGTCGCTGTTTCGATACTCATCCTGGCAGTTGTTCTGGCCATTGTGACGCCCGGTTACTTCTCCGGTGAAAACCTTTCGGATTTGTTTTTGGCGAACATGCCGGTGCTGCTGATCGCTCTGGGGATGAATATGGTCATCCTCACCGGACAGATCGATATTTCGGTGGGTTCTATTTTCGCCGTCTGCGGCATTGTTGCCGGAGTACTTTCGAAAGCGGGTATGCCGGTGTTGGCCGCGGCGGCGGGAGCGGTTGCGGCAGGGGTCGTAATGGGCGCAGTCAATGGTGCTCTCGTCGCATATGTGCGGATCCCCTCGATCGTGGTGACGCTCGCAACAATGGTGGCCCTGCGCGACGGCCTGCGATGGGCGACACAGGGCGCGTGGGTCTCCGATCTTCCGCCGGATTTCCAGTGGCTGGGATTATCCCAGGGATCCTATCCGATTCTCATCGCGGTCTCGGCCGTATTGTTCGTGGCGGCCATCGGCTGGGGCCTGCGCAACCTGGCCGCGGGCCGCACGGTTTACGCCACCGGCTCGAACGCGGAAGCCGGCAGACTTGCCGGAATCGACACGAATATGGTGACGTTCTCGGTGTTTGCAATGACTGGCGCGCTCACCGGAATTGCGGCGGTGCTGAATTCCGTGCGGTTCAATCAGATTCCGAGCAACGCGGGCCTCGGGCTGGAGATGAAAGTAATCGCCGCTGTAGTGGTGGGCGGGACATCGATCACGGGCGGTTCGGGCAGCACGGCGGGAACGGTACTGGGAGTGATTCTGATGGGTGCGATTGGCCCCGCCCTGACGTTCCTCGGCGTCAGTGCTTACTGGGAGCGCGCATTGCAGGGTGCGATTATTCTCGCCGCAGTGGTCGTCGAACTGATTCGTGAGCGGGCGGAGAAACGGGTGTCGCATGCGTAAAGGCGGATTCGCGCGTGCATTCCCCAACGGCGAATGGGTGCTGCTTGCCGCGCTGGCCGCACTGGTGGCAATATTCTCCGCCATAGCCCAAAACTTCTTCACGCAGGGCAATTTCTTCGAAGTGGTCCGGTTCAGCGTCGAGTTGGGCCTCCTCGCCATTGCACTGACGCCTGTGATTGTGACCGGCGGCATTGACCTCTCCGTCGGCTCCATGATGGGGCTTGCCGCTGTAGTGTTCGGAGCGGCTTCCCAGGATCTGCATCTGCCGATTGCCGTTGCGGTGCTGGCCGCGCTGGCGACCGGATGCGCTGGAGGCGCGCTCAATGCGGTGCTGATTTCGCGCCTGAAACTGCCGCCGCTGATCGTGACGCTCGGAACGTTCTCGATGTACAGGGGCATTGCGGAAGGAATCACGCACGGAGCCGTGAACTATACGGATTTCCCGCCTTCGTTTCTGTATCTGGGCCAGGGTTACTTGTGGGGCGTCATGCCGGTTCAGGTACCGATCTTCGTCATCGCAGCCATCGCTTACGCCATCCTGCTGCATCGCTCCGCCATCGGACGCGGTCTCTACGCAATTGGTTTCGGAGCGGCGGGCGCGAGGTACGCGGGCATCCCGGTCGCGAAGCGCGTGGGCCTGGTTTATTTGCTGTCGGGGCTCGTGTCCAGCCTGGCTGCGATTATTTATGTGGCGCATCTGGGGCAGGCGAAGTCGTCGGCTGGTATGGGTTATGAACTGGACGCGATCACTGCCGTGGTGCTCGGCGGCACCAGCGTATTCGGCGGGCGAGGTACGCTGTGGGGGACGCTCTTCGGCCTGTTCTTTCTCTCGGTTCTCCAGAACGGCCTTCACCTTGCCGCTCTGCCTTCGGAACTGACGGGAGTCTTGACCGGAACCCTTCTGGTACTGATAATCGGCTTTGACCGCTGGCGCTTGCGCAAACACGCTGCCCCCAGGATCGCAGCGAGTCCAAATGAACGAAACAATGAGGAGAATGACGACGTGAAAAACAGCCAGGTTGCGGTTCTGTGTGGAGCGGTACTTGCCGGGGCGCTGATTGTCGCCTCGACGAATGTCTGGCTGGTACGAACGCTGAACCCGCATGCGGGCGAATCCGCCACACCCGGCGCAACCGCCCCCTCCGCGCACAAGCCCGTGATTGCCGTGATGCCAAAGGCCAAAGGCGATCCTTATTTCGTGAGCGTACGAAGCGGCGCGGAAGAGGCGGCAAAAGAGCTTGGCATCGAAATGATCTGGGACGGTCCCACCGGGCTCGACGCCGCCAAACAAAACGAACTCGTCGAGAACTGGATCACGCGTAAGGTGGATGCGATCGCAGTGGCCGTGGAAAATAAGGGCGGCATATCGACCGTGCTGAAGAAAGCTCGTGAAAAGGGCATCAAGGTTCTGACGTGGGACGCCGACGCCGAAAAGGATGCCCGGGACTTTCTGGTCAATCAGGCCACCTCGGAAGGTATCGCCAACACTCTGACGGATGCCGCGGCAAAAATTCTGGGCGGCAAGGGAGACTTCGCGATCATCACCGGCGCGCTGACGGCCACGAATCAAAACGAGTGGATTGCGTTCATCAAAAAGCGGCTGGCAAAATATCCTGGCCTGAATCTGATCACAATCCGTCCCAGCGACGACGATCGCGATAAAGCCTTCTCCGAAACCCAG
Organism: Bryobacteraceae bacterium; assembly: GCA_025928545.1. GTDB lineage: Bacteria > Acidobacteriota > Terriglobia > Bryobacterales > Bryobacteraceae > BOG-234. The sequence continues at coordinate 85,352 of JAICJH010000019.1, forward strand.
ACGCTGCTGAAGGTTTATCCGAACGTCAAGCTGATGATGGCCATCTCGGCTCCCGCCGTGCCAGGTTCCGCGGAAGCCGTGAAGCAGGCGGGGCGGAAGGATGTCGCGGTGATCGGCCTGTCATTGCCGAGCATCTGCAAGACGTATATCCACGACGGCGTCGTGCCGATGATTGCGCTGTGGAATACGCACGACCTTGGCTATCTCGCGGTAGTGGCCAGCGCGCAGGTTGTTTCAGGAAAGCTCGCGCCCGGCGCAACGTCAATGGATGGCGGGCGGCTCGGCAAAATCGAAGTTCGCGGGGATGAAATTATTCTGGGCGCGCCGCTGGTGATCGACAAAAAGAATGTCGATAGCCTGGATTTCTGAGGAGTGCGGGGAATGAAGAAACCCATCGCCGAAGTTGTCCCGCCCGCGGAATCGCCTAAACCCGCGAATTGGCTGGGGTGCATGGCGGGCACAGGTAAAATCACGGGCGATATCGTGGCGCCCGCATCCGACGAATCGGACTGGGACATCTTCTCGGAGTTGAAAGACGCACTTCCGTGAGTCCCTCTGACTCGGGATGTTGTAAAAGCTGTGCGGAATATCGCGCTGAGCCACCGGGCCGACGAAAATCTCGCTCGCGTTCATGATTCTTTTGTTGCAATGGGTAGTTGAGACACCCAGTGTTTGGCAAGGCTTTTTCTTGAGGACACTGCCAATGCATCCAAAACACTGTATACTTGTAAAGAGACATTTCATGAATGCAACCATAGTCGATCTCCGCTACCGCATGAAGCACGTGCTTCGCGCGATCGACAGGGGTGAAACGGTCACTGTGCTCTATCGCGGAAAAGAAAAAGCCGTACTGATGCCTGTCCCGTCGGCCCCGGACAGCGGCGCGCCGAAGACCGAGGATCAGTCGCTGTTTGGCCTTTGGAAAGATCGCGACGACATGAACGATCCGGCTTCCTACATTCGCAACTTACGCCTGCCCCGCCGGGTTCCCGCTCAACCCAGCGTCAAGAAGTTACGGCACACGCGAAAGCCGAAATGATATTCGATACAGATGTTCTGATCTGGGCGTCCCGTGGCAACGTAAACGCAGCCCGCGCGATCGACTCCGCGCCGGATCGCGCCCTCGCCATCGTCTCTTTTATGGAACTTCTTCAGGGCGCGCGATCCAGGCTGGAAGCCCGTCAGATTCAGCAGTCCCTCCGGCAGCTCCAATTTCGAATACTGCCCCTTTCTGAAGCTATCGGCGGCACGGCCGCGGCCCTCATCGAACAGCACGCGCTCGCCCACGGCATTCAAGTGGCCGACGCTCTGATCGCAGCCACGGCCATGGAGTTCGGTCGCCCCCTTTGCACAGGAAACTCCAAACACTTCCGTTCGATTCGCGGGCTGTCCTGCGTAGTTTTCCGCCCATAGCACAAAACCCTTCGGAGAAACCCTCAATTACCTCCGCACACATGGGAGAGCGCGAGAATAACCATAGCCCGAATGGCCCATGGAATGAAAAGCTCCACCTTAAATACCTCGTTCGCGACCTTAGTCTGCCTTCTTTTCTGCTCGGCCTTCCAACCAGCGCGTTCAGGAAAGCCTCCAGAACAACACTACGATTTGGGTGGCCCCTGCAAAGACAATCTGGGCGTTGGTGTGGTGGAAAGCCTTGCTGCCGAACACGCTGGCGACTGGGATCGCCTGGTTGCCCTGCAAAAGCAAAGCGTGCGTGATGGCTGCGCCGTCGAATACCGTTGGGAAAAGCTCGCTGAAGCACTAATAAAAGCCGGGCGACGACACGAGGCAGTCTCTGTGGTCGAGGAGATGGACTCGCGCGGTCTCGAATTGACTTTTCCTTTCGTGAAACAATTCATAGACGATCCCCTGTTTAAGGCATCAAGGCCCGGAATCAGAATTCAACACCTCATACATATCTCGGACGCCCGACGCGTGCGGTTTCGCGAAATACTGAAGAGCATTCCCGCAAATCGAAGACCACCGGCGAATTACATTGCGAAGGGAGCGTGCCCGTTTGAGTGTTGTCAATACGGCAACTGGACGGTTGACAATGATACCGATCTGTTCGCTGCACCCGGAAGCAAACGCGTCGTCGGGAATGCCCGCAACGGCGACCGAGTTGTGGGCCTTACCGGCGAAGTCCATTTGACACCGGAGCCAGTTATCGTGTTAACGGGTGGAGATCTGCCGAAAAACAGTATCGCGTTCGTTCTCGACTATGGAGGCGAGGGATATTGGAGTGTGTACACGCGAGGAAAGATTGTCAGCACTTTTCTCGTTTACGAGAAATATTGCTTACACGTTTCAGACAGCTGCGGGGCCGAAACGTTATTTCCGGAAGCAAAACGAAAGAACCCCGTCTGGTGGGTCAAAGTAAGACTTCCGAATGGCGTCATTGGTTGGTCAGACCGGCCGGATAACTTCAATGGCAAAGATGGCTGCGCATAACGCCTTTGCTCTGATTCGCAGAATTTTGCCCGCGGCGCTCATTCGGACGCCGGCCCCCTGGCCTACCGAACCTCAATCTTCCTCGCCTCCAAAGTCCGCGCCGTAGCCCGATCCAGATTCGCATAGGCTTCCCCCAGATCCGCCCGCGCCCTGGCCTCGCGCGTGCGCGCCGCAATCAAATCCGTCTGCCTTTGCAGCACCAGAAACACCGTCGAAGTCCCGGCCTGAAACTGTCGCTGCTCACTCGCGTACTGATCTTCCGCATACCGCCGTGCGTTAGCCGCGGCGTCCTGCCGGGCAGCGGCAGTGCTCGCAATCTGCAGCGCATTGCGCACTTCCTGCTCGATCGCCAGTTCTACCTGTTTTCGCAACGCTTCCAGCCGTTTCGTTTCCAGTGCCGCCACAGCGGACTGAGCCAGCGCCGCGCGATTGCGAATCGGAAGCGACATCGTAACCCCAACCGACGCCGTCGTGAAGTGTCCGCTGGTCAGGTCGCTTAACGACTGCCCATAACCGCCCACCAGCACCGGCGAAATCGTGGTCCCGGGAGGCAGGAACGACGAGAGTGCGCTCGATGAGGCGGAAGGCGTCAGCAAGCCGGCCAGTCCCACCGTGCTCAGATTCGCCGTCGCATCGATCTGCGGCTTCGCCAACTCCCGCGTACGTTTCACATCCAGATAATTAACACTCAGCGCAATCATATTCTGCTTCAGTTCCGGCCTGTTATTCAGCGCCGCTTTCACCGCATCGTCCAGCAGCATCGCCGGCGCGCGATCCTCCGGAAGTTGCTCAGGCGTGATCGCCATATTCCAGAGCGGATCGCGACGGTCCGCCAGCATCAGCACTTTCAGCGCGTTCTCTGCAGCCGTCACCGATTGCTGCGCTGTCAGCATGCTCTGCTGAAACGTAGCGATCTGAGTTTGCGTCTGCACCACATCCACGGGCGCCAGAAGACCCTGCTCCACCTGACGACGATTACTGGAATCCTGCTGCTCAGCCAGCCGTACCGCCTGCGTCTGCACATCCAGATTCCAACGCGCGAACTCCAGCTCCCAATAAGCCTGCACCGTCTGCGTGACGGTTTCGATCAGATGCTGCCGCAGTTCTTCCACTGAGAGATCGATGTTGCGGCGCGCCACCTGCACGCGATATCGATTGTCGTCGAACCGAAGTCCGCGCCACAGCGGCTGCGTCAGGCCAAGATTCAGAGCCGTGTTGTACAGCGGATTCAGGAATGTGAATTGGCTGTCCGTGACTTGCCGCGAGGAATTGAAATCCAGTTTGTAGCTGCCGCCGATCGCGGGAAACAGCCCGCTCACCTGTGGGTCGGCTTGCCAGGTTTCGGTGGTCAGCTTACCGCTGGCGGAGCCGCCAAACAAAGATCCCACCGGCGTCACCGCTCGCGTGCGCCCGCCCGTAAAACCAGCCCTCGGATCCCAGGCGCCTTTCGCACCGCTAAGATTCCGATCTGCTTCGCTCCTATCGATGCGCGCGATCACCAGAGCCTGATCGTTGGCCAGCACTTTTTCGATTGCCTCGTTGAGTGTCAGATTAACGCTGCCCGCGATACCGACGCGGTCCGGCGCAACCACCGGGGCCTGCTGCGCAAACGCGAGCACGGCGGAAAGGCAGAATGCGAAACCAGACTTTCTCATGCCGCACCTCCGCCTGCCAGCACGGCTTTCGGCCGGCGGAACCTCGCGCCAATCCGGCGCAGTAATGTGCTCTCCTGTATGTCCTCGAAGTACGAATAGAAAACCGGTACTGCGAGCAGCGTCAGCAGCAGGCACAGCGATTGCCCGCCCACCACCAGCACGCCGATCGACCGGTTCGTCGCCGCACCCGTGCCATTCGAAATCACCAGCGGCAACATGCCCGCCACCAGCGCGATGGTCGTCATCAGAATCGGTCTCAACCGGTCGCGATTCGCCTGCATGATCGCTTCATGACGCGGCATGCCTTCGCGCCGTAGCCCGTTCATGTGATCGATCTGCAGAATCGCATTCTTCTTCACGATTCCGAACAACAGCAACAAGCCGAGGCCTGAAAAAATGTTCACGGTTTGTCCCGTCACCAGCAGCGACAGAATTCCGAATGGGATCGCCAGCGGAAGCGTCAGCAGAATCGTAATCGGATGGATGAACGATTCGAACTGCGCCGCCAGTACGATGTACATGAAGATGAACGTCAGCGAAAATGCCAGCAGGAAGTAGTAACCGGTGCGCGCAAGTTCCTTCGAAGCGCCCGCGCGGCCCGAACTGTAGCCGGCTTCCATATGGAGATCCGAAGCAGCCTGATCCAGCAAACCAAGCACGGCGGCCTGCGACGCACCGGGCAGAATGTTGCAGGTCAGCGTGACCTGGCGCTGCCGGTTAATGCGATTCACCGACGAAGGTCCCGCAGCCGTGTGCATGGAAACAACCTCATCCAGCCCCACGCTGCCGCGCTTTGAAGATGGCACGGTCAGCCGGCTCAGCCCCTGTTCGCTGCTGCGAAAACTTTCCGGAGCGCGAACCCGAACGTCGAACTGGTCGTCGCCGGAGTTGAAAGTCGAAGCCACCTGGCCCGACACCAGCGTGTTGATCGCATCTTCAATATCTATTACCGAAACGCCGAGATCGGCAGCGCGCGCGCGATCGATATCGATGCGGACTTCCGGCTTGCCCGACCGCAGTGTAGTGTCGGGATCCGCCACACCCGGCATGGTCTTCATCTTTTCGAAGATCGCGCCGGAGTACTCGGCCAGCTTGTTGAGATCCGGACCCTGAATATAGAACTGCACTTCCGCGTTGCTCTGATTGCCGCCCACCTGGGAAATCAGTTCCACGCCGGCGTGAATGTTCTTCGGATATTTCTTCAGCATCTCGCGCGTCTGCTGCATGATGTCGATCTGTTTCGCGGAGCGGTCTTCCGCATCTGTCAGCTTCACGTAAATCGCGCCCGAATTGACCGATGCGTCGGCGCTGTTGCCGACGGTCAGCAACGTGTGATTCACTCCCGGCATCCGGCGAACATCGGCGGCGATCTGCTCGGCCAGCGCTGTTGTCGATGCCAGCGAAGTTCCTTCCGGAGTACGCACGATCACGTTGAACTGAGACTGGTCGTCTGCCGGAAGAAAGTTCTTGCCCACGAACATGAACAGCGGCACCGAGCTGAATACCACCAGCACGCACATAGCGACAACGGTCTTGCGGTGCGCCATGGCCCATGCCAGCATGCTCGTATAGCGAAGATCCAGCCAATGAAAAATGGGCGAATTCTTGGAAGAATGGTGATCCTTGCCGTGCGTCGATGGCGGCTTCACAAAACGCGCGCACAGCATGGGCGTCAGCGTGAATGAGACGAGCAGCGACACCGCAATCGCGAACGCAGCGGTAAATCCAAATGAGCTCATGAAGCGGCCGACAATTCCGCCCATGAAGCCAACCGGGAGGAAGACGGCCAGCAGTGACAGCGTCGTAGCCATCACAGCGAAGCCGATTTCTTTGGTTCCCTGGATCGCCGCCTCGAACGGCCCCATTCCCTTCTCTTCCATAAACCGGAAAATGTTTTCGATCACGATGATGGCGTCGTCGATCACAATTCCCACAATCAGCGTCAGCGCCAGCATCGTAATCGAGTTCATCGAAAGGCCCATCGCCGACATCAGTGTGAACGCCGAAACAATCGAAGTCGGGATCGCCAGCGATGCAATCAGCGTCGTGCGCCAGTTAGTCAGGAACATCAGAATAATGGCCGAAGCAAGCAGGCTCCCCACAATCATGTGGTGCTGAATGTTCTTGATCGCCGCTTTCGTGAAGACCGATTGATCCGAAATGATCTGAGTGGAAACGTCTTTCGGCAGAGTGGGCATGATCGCGGCCAGCCGCTCTTTCACGTCGTCGGATGTAGCGACTGAATTCGCGCCCGATTGCTTCGACACAACCAGCGTGACTGCCGGACGGCCATCCAGACGGGCCGCCGACGCCGGTTCTTCATAGCTGTCTTCCGCGGTTCCGATATCGCTCACCTTGACCGTATAGCCATTGCGATTGACGATCGCAAGCTGGTTGAACTGGGCGGCATCCGTAATGCGCCCCGTGGTTCGTACAGTCAGTTCCCTCGCGCCCGCCTGAAGACTGCCGCCGGGCAGTTCCAGATTCTGCGCTCGCATGGCATTGAACACATCCGTGATGGTCAGGTTGTAAGCGCGCAGCTTATCCGGATCCGGCAGGATGTGAATCTCACGCCGCGCGCCGCCGATGATCTTGACCTGCCCCACGCCCTTCGCGTTCTCCAGCTTTTGCTTGATCAGCTTATCCGCGATCATCGTCAGATCGCGCAGCGGCCTGGCCGCGGAGACTGCGATCTGCAGAATCGGCGTCGCGTCGGGATCGAATTTGATGACCACCGGAGTGCGCGCGGTCCGCGGCAGATCGTTGCTCACCAGGCTCAGATGGTTCTGGACTTCCTCCGCCGCCACGTCGCCGTTCTTTGAAAGATCGAACTGAATCAGCACCAGCGACTGCCCTTCCGAAGAGGTAGACCGCAGTTCATCGATCTGGCTGATCGTGTTGACTGAATCTTCGATCTTCTTCGTGATCTCGGTTTCCACAGCCTCGGGCGACGCGCCAGGATCGGAAGTCGTGATGATGACCGACGGAATGTCGATAGTCGGGAAAAGATCGACGCCGAGATTGAAATACGAGAAGATGCCCGTCACCACCAGCGAGAGAATCAGCATCGTCGCCAGCACGGGGCGGCGAATACAAAGTTGAGCGAGTGCGTGCATTCTCTTACTTGCCCCCTTCGGTAACCGGCGCGCCGTCGAACAACTGGCTCAGATTGCCGGTTGCGACCACTTCCCCGCCGGTGAGGCCGGAAGCCAGGCGCGTGTGATCGCCGCTGGCATCCTGAATTGCCACCACATGAAGATGAGCCTTGCCCTCGCTGATCGTGAAAACCTGGTTGGAATCCGTAGTCTTGTCGCGCAAGACCGCGGCCTTCGGCACGAAGACTGCTTTCGCCGTTCCCGGCAACTGAACCCGCGCGGTGGCGAACATGCCAGGCTTCAATGCCGCATCTTTGTTTTCGAATGCCGCTTCCAGAATGAACGCCCGCGAGTTCGGATCCACCGAAGCGTTCACCGCGATTACCCTACCCTGGAATTCACGGTTCGGAAACGCCGCCACCCTCGCCACAACTTTGTCCCCGACATGGGCCAGCGAAGCCCGCTGTTCCGGTGTCTGCAGGTCGAGTTTGACCCTGCTGATACGGACGATCGTCGCGATTTTATCCGCCAGACCGACATATTCGCCCACCGCGACTGGCCGCGCCGTAATGAACCCATCGAAGGGTGCCCGGATTTTGCTGTCGGCCAGCGCCTTCTCGGCCTGCGCCACCTGAGCCTTCACGCCTTCCAGCGTTGCCTGCGATGTGGAAATCATCTCGGAGCTTTGGCGCGCCGTGTTGGCCGCGGCCTCATACTGCTGCCTGGCCGCGTTGACCTGCGCCTGCGTCGTTTCCTGCTGCGTGCGGGCACGCTGCAGCGCGCTTTGCGAAACATCTCCTGTCGCCGCGAGATTGATGTACCGTTGCGCATCGGCGGTCGCCATGCGCGCATTCGCCTGGGCCGATTCGTAGTTCGCGCGCGCGGCAGCGACTTCCGGCACCTTCTCCGGATCGAAAGCGTTTGTGGCGGAAACACCAATGCGCGATTGCATCTGCCGCACACTCGCCGTCGCCTCCTGAAGCTGAGCGCGCGCCTGATCGAGGCGGAGTTGTGCGTCGCGTGGGTCCAGTTCGCACACCACATCGCCCTTGTTCACCCACGTCCCTACATTGACCGGCGTGGCAATCACGCGGCCTGGAACTACGGGCGCAATCAGCGAGCTTTCGTCCGCAACGAACGAACCGGTTTCTTCGAAGTCGGCCGCCACTTCGCGCACGGTCGCTGTCGCGGTAGTCACGCTGACAGGAGCCGGGGCGGTCGTCTTTGTCTGAACTGCTTCTTTGGAACCGCACGAGCTCAGCATCAGGACCATCGGCCCAAAAAACATCGCACGCGTGAAAACGGATTTCATCTACTTAAGACCTTTCATGAGGATGTCGAGATAAACTTCAACGACATCCTCGTCGGACATCGGAATAGCTGCTGCCTGGTAAATGTACTTCTGTTGCGCGTAAAACTGGGCAATGCCCGCCACGGCGAAGATCACGGCTTTTGGATCCATCTGGCGAATCGCCCCTTCCTTTTGACGCCGCGTCACGTATTCGACAAACTGAGCCCCGATGGGCATGGCGCACTGATTGTGGTGCATGACGGCGAGTTCGTGACCTTCGAGAACCGCATACAGCAGCAGCCGTTCAAAACGGGGATCTTCACGTTTGGACCGGATCACGGTGGAAATAAGGGAGCGAAACAGCCCTTCGTCGTTGTTGTCTTCCATCTGCCGACGCATTTCAGAAAACCAGCCCTGGACGTCCGCTGCAGCAAAACGCGTGTCGAGAATCGCCTTATAAAGCTCTTGCTTCGTTGCAAAATGGCGAAAAATGATAGCTTCCGTAACCCCCGCCGCAGCCGCAATTTCGCGGGTGGTGGTCCCGCCAAAGCCTTTCCGGGAAAAGAGATCGATAGCGACCTCGATAAGCTGCCTGCGCCGTTCGACAGCAGACATTCGGGCGGGAGGCGGGGTCATTCCCCTATTGTAAGTAAGTGCTTACTTGTTTGCAAGTACCAATCTAAACCTTCCCTTCCCGACGCCTCCCCCGCGCCCGGAACCCATGACGCGGCGAAGGGCGCTAATTTAAGAAGAGCAAATGCCGCTCCCCGTCCAGGTTGAATACGAAGGCCAGCGAATCAAAATCCGCGCCTTCAACAAGAAAATCTACCGTGTTTCCCACTGGCCCATCTGGATCTGGGTATTCTTTCTGGCTCCGGGTCCGCTCACTTTCGACCTGTTCGCGCACGGCTTCAGCCGCGGCAATCTCGCGTGGCTGGTCTGTGTCCTTGCCGGAACGGGCATCGCAGGTATACGCGGCAAATTGCCGGGAGTCGAACCAGCCCCCTATATCCTCCGCTTCACAGAGGATCGCCCCAATCCGCTTTACCGCCGCATCTGTTACACCTTCGCCTGGAGCGATGTGGTCACCTTCGCGTCCCTCAACCTCGCCGGACTGGCCTACGCCGCCGTCACCGGCGCTTGGCGCATGAAACAGATCTACGACTATGGCTACTTCCCGCTCTACGGCGCCATCCTGATCCTCGGCGCATCCGGCATCCTGCCCCGGGTTCGCCCTTCCACGAAAGGCGAAGGCACCGAGCGCCGCTATTTTTACGGCTCCGTCTGGGCCGTGACGTTTGCCCAGACTCTGGAACTCATCCTGTGGAAAACCGTGCCTCCCGGCCGAACTGCCGACTGGCTGAAATTCGGCGTTTATGCTGCCGCTCTCGTCGCCATCGGGATCAGCGCAGCGATGGGCCTCCTGCCCCGAACGCGCCCCATTATTCCAGGTGAAATCATCGTCGGAGAGTAAACCTGCGTCCTGACGCGTAGATAGGTGCGCTATATGACGCAGATGCGCTAACCTGTGCAGTAGTGCCGACCTCCCCCAATCCACTTCACGAACTGGCATTCAGCGCTCCCGTCGTATTAATCGGACTCGACGAAAAGGGCCGTGTGGACGTCTGGAACCTTGCTGCCGAGCAACTTTTGGGCTGGAAGGTAGAGGACGTCCTCAATCAGCCCCTGCCTTTTGAACTGGATGTGGAACTCGCCTTGCACCAGAAGGAGAAGCCCGTATACGAGATTCGCCGTCCCGGCGACGATGTGCCCGCGCATATTGAGTTCCATATCGCGGCGCGTGACCCTTCGGGATGGCTCCTGACGGCGACAGACGAACTCACCGTGGATACAACCGAACAGCAGCGGACGGAGGGCGCCATTCAAATCGCGCGCGAACCGAAGGTCCGTGAATTTGCCGAAGGGCGATTCCGCGAACTTCTCGAAGCCGCGCCCGACGCCATCATCGAAGTAGACCGGCACGGGCATATCGTGTTACTGAACGCCGTAACCGAGAAACTTTTCGGCTACACCAGGGAAGAACTTCTCGGCAAGACGGTCGATGCGCTCATCCCCGATTCCGCCCGCGGCCGGCATGCCGCACACAGGGCGAACTACTGGGCGAATCCCCAGACGCGCCCGATGGGTGAGGGCATTACGCTCCAGGCTCGTCGCAAAGACGGCAGCGAATTTCCCGTCGAAATCAGCCTGAGTCCCGTCAAGTCCGGCAAGACGTTCCGTGTCACGGCCATCATCCGTGATGTTTCGATGAAGCGGCAGTCGGAAGAAAAAATCAAAGCCGCCAATCTCCAGCTCGAGCAGCGAAATCGCGAGGTGGAGCGCGCCAATCGGCTGAAGAGCGAATTCCTGGCCAGCATGAGCCACGAATTGCGCACCCCGCTCCATACAATTATCGGCTTCAGCGAACTGCTCGCCGAAGGAGTGGAAGGCGCCCTGAACGAGCGCCAGTCCCGCTTTGTGAAACACGTCCATCAGGATGCCCTGCATCTTCTGGAACTGATTAACGACGTGCTGGATCTCAGCAAAATCGAAGCAGGCGGCCTGGAGCTTCAGCTCGAACTGTTCGACACGTGTGAAGTGATCAAAGACGTGGTGGGATCGTTCCGCCCGATGGCCGACGCCAAGCAGATCGTTCTGGCGAACCGCATCAAAGGCCCACTACCCGTTTTTGCCGACCGGGTTCGTTTCCGCGAGATTGTGACGAACCTGCTGAGTAATGCCATCAAGTTCACTCCCGAGCACGGCAACGTGTGGATCGAGCGCGAGCCCGCGCCGGACGACGTGGTGTGTTTCTCGGTCGGCGACACCGGCATTGGCATCGCCCCGGAAGATCACGACGCCGTCTTCGATACGTTCCGTCAGGTGAGCCCCACAACTCGCGGTGTGCGCGAAGGTACCGGACTGGGCCTGGCCATCGTAAAACGGCTGGTGGAAATGCATGGCGGCACCATTCGCCTCGAAAGCGAGCGAAACAAGGGCAGCCGGTTCAGCTTTACCATGCCTGTCAGCCACGCAACGGACTCAGGGCAACCAACTGTCCTCATTATTGAAGATGAACCATCGGCGCGCGAGCTGATGCAGAATTACCTCGAGCCTCTGGGAATTCGCGTGGAAATGGCGAGAAACGCGCGCGAAGGAGTCTCCCGCGCACGTGAGTTGCGTCCGGACGTAATTACTCTCGATCTCCTGCTTCCCGGCGGCACGGGCTGGAATGTGCTGCGCGATCTTCGGCAATTAACGGATACTTCGGGCATCCCGGTTATCGTCATCTCCGTGCTGGATGAGGAACAATCGGCGATGGACGCAGGCGCGACGGCGTACCTGCGCAAACCGCTGAAGCGGGATCTTCTGGTTCGGGCTTTGCGGCAGCACTGCCCGGCGCTGTTCACCAAACTCAGTTCCGCGAATTCGACTCCGACGCCGCCCTCATGACGAGATGAAGACCATCCTGGTTGCCGAAGATCGCGACGCCAGCCGCGAGTTACTGAATATTGTTCTCACCGCCGCGGGCTATGAAGTTATACAGGCCGCGGACGGTGAGGAAGCGCTTGTTTGCGCCTCGGAAAGACAGGCAGATCTTGTGATTCTGGATATTCACATGCCTCGGCTCGATGGGTATGGCGTGATTGCGCGTCTGCGGGCAAATCCCGCTTACGCAACCGTTCCTGTGATTGCCTTGACCGCCAGCGCCATGGCCGGCGACCGTGACAGCGTGCTTGCCGCGGGTTTTTCCGAATACATCAGCAAGCCCGTCAACATGTCATTGCTGCGGCGCGAGATCGCCCGGCTACTGGAGAATCGACCATGACTGCACCTGTACCGATTGCACAGAATATCGTCCTGGTGATTATCGACGATAACGCCGGCAGTCTCGAAATGCTGTCAGCCGCGCTCGAGCGCGAAGCCCTCACCATCTTCACCGCGAACGATCCCGAAGAAGGCCTTGAAATCGTCTTCCGCGAACACCCCCAGATTGTGCTCACCGACCTCGTGATGCCCGGCCTCTCGGGCCTCGACGTTCTGGAGCGTGTGGTGGATTTCGATCCCGCGATCGACGTTGTGCTGATGACCGCGCATTACACGAGCGAATCGGCTGTGGAGGCGATTCGCAAAGGTGCGTCGGACTACCTCAACAAGCCCATTTCGATTGTGGCGCTGCGGGAACGCATCACGCGTCTGATTGAGGATGCCCAGCGGCGGCAGCGCGCGACCGTGCTGGAAAATGAACTGCTGGCAAACGCGCGGTTCGAAGATATGGTGGGCCGCAGCCCGGCGATGGTGGAGATGTTTTCCCGTATTCGCCGCGTGGCGCCGCATTACCGCAACGTGCTGGTGACCGGAGAAACCGGAACCGGAAAAGAACTGGCGGCCAAGGCGCTGCATAATCTCAGCCCTGTTTCGAGCGGCAGGTTCGTGGTGTTGAACTGCTCGGCGGTTGTGGAAACTCTGTTCGAGAGCGAGCTTTTCGGCCATGTGCGCGGCTCCTTCACCGGAGCCACACAGGACAAGATGGGCCTGTTCGAATATGCGGACCGCGGCACAATTTTTCTCGATGAAATCGGCGACATGCCGCTGGGCACGCAGGCCAAGCTTCTGCGCACACTGCAAAATCAGGAAGTGCTGCGGGTTGGTTCGCTGACACCGCGCCGGGTGGATGTTCACGTGATTGCCGCCACGCATCGCGATCTGAAAGCTTCCATCGGCAACAAGACGTTCCGCGAAGATCTGTACTACCGGCTCTCGATGGTCGAAGTGCACGTGCCTTCGCTGACCGATCGCCAGGAGGATCTGCCGCTGCTGATCCGGTACTTCGTCGATCGCTTTGCGTCGCAGTTCCGGAAAGAGATTCGCGGTCTGACGCAGCGCGCGCATATTGTGCTGGCGAGACATAGCTGGCCGGGGAATGTGCGCGAACTGGAAAACGTGCTGGGCCACGCCTGCATGATGGCGCAGGGCAGCACCGCCGATGTTCAGGATCTGCCGGAGTACCTGCGGTTTCCAGGCCGTGAGCCACAAACGGCTTCGACGATGACTGTGGTGCCAATCAACGACACCGAAACCTTCGAGCAGCATGAGAAACACCTGATTGCAGAAGCCCTGTCGCGGGCAAAT
>JAICJH010000067.1 GCA_025928545.1 Bryobacteraceae bacterium
CGGGAAGGCAATGCTTAGGCGAATGCATGCTCTCACCGGCCCGCTGCTGGGCGTAGTACGCGACAAATACGTCGGCGTCCAAATCCCTCTTGCGGTACGTCCGAGCGATGTAACTCGTCGCCTTCAATTCTTTCAATACGCCCTCCTGAAGAGGAGGATTCGCCGTTGCGATGAAGCCTGCCAACTCGTACGGAATCGTGTCGAGCGATTGGCCCAGGATTCCCGGATGGCGGTAAGACGTTAGCTTCGCGGCAATTAGAGTACTCGTGAGCAGTAGGAATACACAGACCGCGTGCCCCGTCGCGCCGCGCCGCCGCAATCCGCTCACGCGCTCCTCCGCGTCATCCGGAAAGTGACTCTTGCAAGAACCCAAAGCATGCCGAAACCAACCACGAAGATCAACCATCCCGAAAAAGAATGGTAGTAGCCTAATGCGAGTTCCGGCCTGGAGTCCGCGATAATCGCCGTTCCCGTGACCCGCAGAACGTTAACCGCGACGGCCAGGGGCACGGAGAGAACGAAGATCGCAATGCGCCCGACCAGCGAGGCATTTTCCAGGAATCCAAGCAGCAGCGCCGCAACCATTAAAGCCGATAACGACTGCAGCCCACTACATGCCTCGGCAACGCCCAGCGATGTGCTCGCGAGATGGATGATATTGCCGTCCCGAAAAATCGAGACACCCAACATCTGCGCCATGTCTGTTGCCACTTTCGACGCAAATAGTTGTAGGGGAGCAGACGCAGCGTTGTAGACAATTGCCGGTGGCGGCACCATGGTCATCAGCAGGAGTAACGGAAAGCCAACGGACTGCATCCGAGCCCTTCCCCAGAATGTCCACACGAGCCCGGTCAGGAGGAAAACAAATGAGATCCGCGACAAGAAGAATTCGGAGGCGAGTTTGCCCGTAATCAGCATCAGGCACGCCGCGGCTGTGACCGCGATGCCCTGGAATTCGGGTTGGGGACGGATTGAAAGGGTGTTATGCCGCTTTAAGTAGGCGACATATAACGCAAACGGCGGGATCAACATCCCATACGATGATTCCGGTCGCGTCCACCATTCTGCCGCTAAGTCGCCGATGACATCGGCGTATAGCAACGCAACCACCGCCGTCAAAGCCCCTGCGAGGGCCCATGTAGACAGACGGGCACTCTGCTCGCGAGATGAAACAGCGATCGCACTCCCCATGAAACAGGCGGCACTGTTGCACGTCGAGCGCCAATGCGCAGGACCGCGAAATCGAGCGTCCCGCGCGGCCTTTCACCGCGTACGCGAAACCTTAGCATTTTGTGCAAATAAACCGACTTCCCGGGGCCAGACGGGTTGTTTACACGGGTTTTTTGCATGGCCGGAAAATTGCGTACCTCCGGTTTCGTTTCAACGTATCGGACATTCAACCATGGCAGGAAGGCCGGGTAAAACCCGCATGCAACGTAGAAGCTTGAACATCGCAGTTCTAGGAATTGTCCTGGGAATAAACGCGTGGAGTCAAACCCAAGCTGATTCGCTGGACTTCTCACACGCGGAGATCGAAGGCATCCGGCTGTATGGCATTTCTACCTTTTTGGGTTACTCCAACTTCACAATACCCAATGCGGCGACCTCATCCATCACCGCTCACACGAATTATGGAGTAACCGGTTCGGCCGGCTGGCAACGCTTTCACGGCCGTACAAACTTTTCGATTCGTTATTCCGGCACATACTACGGCGACGCTCACCAATCGAATCTCAACAGCCTTAACCACACTTTGGACTTCACCCTGACGAGGCAGCTTGGACATCGTTGGGAAATCGACCTCTCTGCAAACGGACAAGATATTTCCCTGCAACAGCTGATTTGGCAGAATTCGGTTCTCGGTTCTGTATCGCAAACTCCAGCCAGTTTCGATAATCTTGCCGCGTCAATGTCCGTCGGACAATACACCAGTGCGCAGAGCGGATTGCTTTTGGGGAGTTCAACTACGACGCTTACCACTCCGGCCACCGCTGTCCTGTTCGGAAGTCAGATCCTCAGCTACGGCGTCCACGCTGGTGTATCGTATGCCCATTCATCGCGGTTAAGCTTTCACTTCGGATCGTTTGCCTTGGGTGGGGAGAGGCGGACCGGCAATAACAACAATATTCCCGGCGTCCAACTGAACTACGTAATGCCGAAGACGATTGGTGGCGAGGCGTCGGCTTCTCTCACATACGCATTAAGTCCTCGGACAGAGATTGACTTCGGCGTCACCGAGAACTATATGACGACCGTCTTCCAGCGGTCTCTTGGAACAAATGGTACCGCTGGTTTCGGCCGTAAAATGGGGCAGCATTGGTTTCTGCATGGGTATGGCGGCGGCTATTTTGCGCATACCCTGAACCAACTCGCCGGGACACCCGCAACCCGCCAGGTTATAGGTGCGGGATCGATCGGCTTTCAAACTTATTCCCACACACTATTGGCCTCGTATACCCGATCCGGATACGATCTCACTGCCGGCGCGGTCGGCACAAGTACCACAAGTTCGGCGGCCTGGAATTGGCACTCTCCCCGCAGGAACTGGGGGCTTCATGCAAGCTTCAATCGGACGGAAACCGGAAGTACGGGATATGCAACCCTGTCGGGCTGGCAGGCAATGGCTGGTTTTTCGCAGCGGATCGCGAACAATCTTCTACTTCAGGCATCATATAGCCACTTTCGCAGTCAGGGCGTTTTTCTTAGTCTCGCCAATAACGTGACCGGTGACGCCGTCCGTATTTCGTTCGGGTGGGCGCCGAATTCGAGACATACGTCGCCGGGTATGCGCGATGTTGAACCGGAGGAGCGCAAATGAGAATCTTAGTGAAAACACACAAGCTTTACGTTATCGTCGCTTTGACATTCCTACTGGCAGCCTGCCAGCAGTCGCCCGCCGAGAAGAGCGCTAAATACATCGCGACCGGCATTAAGCTGCTTCAGCAGCACGATGCTCCCCGCGCCATTCTGCAGTTTCGCAACGCCGTGCAGGCCACGCCTCGCAATGCGGAGGCGTACTTTCAGCTCGGTATGGCTTACCTGCAATTTCAAGACACGGTCAGGGCAGCCGCGTACTTTCGGAGAGCGCTTGAATTGAATGAGAAACACGCGGGCGCAAGACTCCGGATGGCCGAGTTGTTGGCCGGCACGGACGATCCTGATGCGCTGAAGTTCGCCGCCGCCACACTCGAAGCGTTTCTGCGCGACGCTCCGGAGAACTCGAACGCTATGCACGCACTTGGTCTTACGGAGTTGAAGCTGGGCGCGTCCAGAGAAGCGCTGGACCACCTTCAACGCGCATTTGAGATCTCTCCCGAAGATTGGGCAATTGCCGCAACGTTGGCGCAGGCCAAGCTACAACAAAAAGATTTCCAGGGAGCCGAAGCGATCCTGAAGCAGGCCTGCGACAAGTCCCCGAAATCGGCGGATGCGCGCGTTATGCTGGGACGTTTCTATTTGTCTCAAAAGGATACGGCGAGAGCGGAGGAGCAATATCGGCGAGCTCTGAGCGTCGACTCAAAGAGCACCGCTGCCCTCATCAACCTCGCCATGCTGCTGGCGGATAGCGGCCGCACGCAGGAAGCGGAGCGCGCATTTAAACAGTTGGAACAGTCACCGCTGAATGAATTCCAGTCGCTGTATGGGGTGTACCTGTTTCAAGAGGGGAAGCGTGAAGATGCAATTCGCGAGTTCGAGCGAAAGGTAAAGGCCGACCCGGACGATCGCCTCGCCCGGGCGCGGTTGCTCACGGCGTATCAGGCCATGAACCGCCCAGCCGACGCACAACGGGTTATCGAGAACGCCCTCAAGAAGAACCCGAAAGACCTCGACGCGCTGTTGGCGCGGGGCGAGTTCGCGCTAAACGTTAAGAAATTCGGCGACGCGGAGGCGGACCTTACCCGTGTCCTGCATGCCCGGCCCGACTCCCCGGAAGCCCATTATGGGATGGCGAAGGTGTATCTCTCGCGTGGCGCCGTGCTGGCGTATCGACAAAGTCTGAACGAGGTTCTGCACCTTAACCCGCGTCTGCTGGCGGCGCGTATTGAACTCGCTCAATCGTTAATCGCCGGAAACTCGGGGAAAGCGGCGCTAGCCGTCCTGGACGAAACGCCGGCCAACCAAAAGATGCTGCTGGCAGTCGTCGAACAGCGGAACTGGGCGTTCTACAGCATGCAGGACTTCGCTAATATGCAGCGCGGGGTGGAACCGGCTTTAAAGCAGCAGCGAAGCCTCGACCTCCTGTTCCAGGACGCTCTCCTCAAGATCAACAGCGGGAAGTTCTCCGAAGCCCGTCAGGAACTCAAAGAGGCGTCCGCAATCGCGCCGGACGATGTTCGCGCATTGAACATACTCATGCGGAGCTATATCGCCGAAAAGCAGGTGCCCGCTGGCGTCGCGGCTGTCCGCGCGTATGCCCAAACGCGGCCGAAATCGCCGGAAGTTCAGTTTTTCCTCGGAAATCTGCTGCTAAAGACCGGCAACAAAGCTGACGCACAGCAGGCGTTCACCACCGTCCGTACTCTCGACCCGTCGTATGTTCCCGCCAGCCTGGAGCTTGCCCGAGCGAGTCTCCAGCAGGCGAACTGGAACGATGCGCGCCAGAAACTGACCGAAATTCTCTCCACGGAAGGCGACAACCCGTTGGCGCGATCGTGGCTGGGGATGGCCGAAGAGTCCGCGGGAAACCATGACGCGGCGATTACCGCGTTTCGCAAAGTCCTCGAAGTGGATCCGAATAATCCCTTGGCGTTGAACAATCTCGCGTTTCTGTTGGCGGAATATAAAGACCAGAAGGACGAGGCGCTGAAGTACGCGCAAAAGGCCCAGGAAGCGTCGCCGGACGCCGCGTATATCCAAGATACGTTGGGTTGGGTTCTGTACCGTAAGGGGGTATACCCAATGGCCATAAAGTACCTCGAGATGGCGAACTCCCGCGAAGGCACGGCCCTGCAGAAGGTCCATCTCGCGATGGCCTATGCCGGAAACGGCGACAAGACTCGTGGACGCACTCTTTTGGACGCAGCGCTTCGAATGGACCCAAAACTCCCCGAAGCCAAGACAGCCCAGGAGCTCTTCCGCTAACCAGGGGAATCCGGGAAGAGACCCAACTCTGTTGCCACAAGTCTCAAATTCCGGAATAGATTCGGGTTGGCGATAGCATACTAAATAATTGATTTATAATCAGTTATCGGCTGGGCTTGAAATTGCTTACTATCCGCCGTTGTTAACTTTAGGGAGGATGGTTTTACCATGGTTTCTAGCCGATTTCTGAAACTTCTTGTGTGCAGCGCCGTGTTGAGTATCCCGTCATTCGCCGCCTTCAAAATCGATTTTTCGGGGACACCGAATAACGGGGGCTCGATCGCCGGCAACGCTTCAGTGATGAATACCGTAAATCCGATATTCATCGATACGGTGTTCGCCAGCGGCGCGCCGCAAAACAATGGCTCATTCGCCGTCACGAATGGCGCTCTCACAATTAACGCGACTGGCGGTTCGTTTTCCGGTGGGATATACACGTACACCGGGGGAACCTACGCCATCACCGGAACCGTAGCCGCAGCGGGTGCAACTGGTACATTGCTGAACGGCACGATTTCATCACTGACGGTCGACCCGATTTCGGGTGAGATCATTCTCGCCAACGGTACCGACGTCAAAAATGCGGCGCTCGTCAGTTTCTTCTGTCCGACGTGCAATCCCAACTTGTTCCAGTTCAAGAGCGGAACGACCCACCTCACGAACGCGACGGGCGGCACGGGCGGTGCATACACGGCGGACACCTTCAGCACGGACGTTCCGAATTCCTATGTTCCGGAACCGGCATCGATCCTGCTGTTGGGTTCGGTCCTGTTTGGAGTCACCCGGTTGGTGAAGCGCAACGCGACGAAGGCATAGATCCGTTCTCCCGAATCTGACCGAATCGGCACGAGATACCGAGAGCCCTTGTCTGGCAGCAGACAAGGGCTTTTTCGTGTTCGTGTGTTCCGAATTGTCCCTCATCTCCTACGTTCTTGTCTAAAGTTCCGCCCCACCAAACTACGAATCCCACATGAATTTGTTTTAGATGTTTAGGTCAAGATTCCCGCAAAGTGTCACGACGATCTTCTACATATGCCCGTAAGTTATTGTTTCAAATCCATAATCAGGATGGACGCAAAAATGCCCATTCTGTTTGCCCGGACACCCATCTTTAGCCCACCCGCACCTACGCACTACGTGCGTTCGGGGTCGGTTTCGACGAATAGTGTCCGCAATGACGCGCGAAGATTAGGAGACTTGTGTGAGAACTAAGATGATGTTACTGGCGGTTCTGATAGTACTAGCCGCCGCGACAGTTCAGGCTCAGCCTGTGATCGATTTTTCTACCGCTACGTGTTGCAGCGGCACTATCAGTTACAACGGCACTGGCGGACCCTTGGTCGGAAGCAACATTACCGTCGGAACAGTAGCCGGCATTTTTACGCCGAGTAATGCGGCTGTCTTTCCCATCACCGGGGCAGTGATAAATTTCTCGACGGGCAATCTTGCCTCGTTTGATTCCACAACGGGCGTCTACACCTTCGCCAGCGGCGGCTTTCTCACCATTAGCGGCGCTTTCCCCGCCGCCTCGATTCCAGCAGGAACCAATCTCGTCACCGCCCCCGCGGTCGCTGCCACATACAATCCGATTAATCGCAGTCTTACTATCGTTACCGGCTCCGATACCAAAGATTCCCGCCTGGTCTCATTCTTCGGACTTCCCGCCAACACAACGTTCGTTTATAACGGAACGATCCACCTTGACGATCCCGTTTTCGGTCCGAACGGATCCATCACTACTCCCGCTTTGTTCACCGACTTCGCCAACAAAGCGCACGCCTGCTCGGGCGCAATTGGCGACTTCGTCTGGAGCGACACCAACAATCATGGAATTCAGGACGCCGGCGAGCTCGGAATCAATGGCGTCACTGTTCAGCTCTATAACGGGGCGGTTATCCCCGCCAATCTCATCACCACCGTTATTACCGGGACCGCTCCCGGAGGCTATGGCTTCTCGCCTCCGGGGGCCAATGGCGCCGGGTATTACCAGTTCACCGGCCTTTGCCAGGGAACCTATAATGTCGTAGTCGACACCACTCAGCCGGTGCTCTCCGGTTATCTGCCTTCCCTCACGTTACAGGGTGGCAATACCGCCGCCGACAGCAACGTCAATCCCGCCCCCGTCACGCTTCCTACCGATAGCTCGACCGATGAAACCATTGACTTCGGCTTCTTCGCACCCAGCCCGATCATTGTGCAGTGCGCCGCCAGCACCGGCCAGGTCGGCCAGCCCTATACTTCCAGCTTCCCGGTGACCGGCGGCGTTTCGCCCTTCACCTTCTCGCTCGTCAGCGGAACTTTACCCCCCGGATTGACCCTGAATACCAGCACCGGCGCTCTCACCGGCACTCCCACGGCTGCTGGACCGTTCACTTTTACCATCGGGGTGAAAGATTCCAGCGGCCTGGCCGCCGGAACGGTTACCAAGGATTGCGGTATCACGATCAACCCACCCGACATGTCGGCGCTTTGCGTCTCGGTCACCACGGGCAAGGTCAACGTACCTTATACATCGAGCATCGCGGTCACCGGCGGAACCTCGCCCTACGCGTTCACTATCGATTCCGGCTCGCTTCCGCCCGGCTTGACGTTGAACCCCACCACGGGCGTCATCAGCGGAACTCCGACCACAACCGGCTCCTTCTCATTCACCGTCAAAGTCACCGATAACACGCCGGGCCAACACGCCACGGCCACCACCTCCAATTGCGGGATCACCATCGCACCGCCGGACATGACCGCGCAATGCGCTAGCGCGACCACCGGCAAGGTCGGCGTAGCCTACAGTTCGTTTATCACGGTCACCGGCGGCACCGCGCCCTACGCGTTCACTGTCGCTTCCGGCTCTCTGCCGGCTGGCTTGACCCTGAACCCCACCACCGGCGAAATCAGCGGCACGCCCACATCGGCTGGTCAGTTCAACTTCAGCGTCAAGGTCACTGATTCTACGCCTGGCGGCACCGCCACAGCGACTACCTCCAACTGCGGCATCAACGTCGCCCCGCCGGACATTACGGCTCTCTGCGCCGCAGCGACTACCGGCACTGTCGGGACTCCGTATAATTCGTCGATCACGGTCACCGGCGGCACGAGTCCGTACACGTTTACGGTCACCTCGGGCGCGCTGCCTCCCGGCTTAACACTCGACTCCACCACCGGCGCTATTACAGGTACTCCGACGACAGCCGGGCCATTCACGTTTGCGGTGACCGTCACGGATTCGACTCCGGGCGTTCACGCGACGACCACGACGGGAAATTGCGGCATCACCATCGCGCCGCCGACCATTTCCGCTCAGTGCGTTTCCGCGACTACCGGCACCGTCGGTACTTCGTATAGCTCCTCCATCGTCGTCACCGGCGGTAAAGCGCCCTATACCTTCGCGATCGCTTCCGGCGCACTGCCTCCGGGTCTGACCCTTGACACCACCACCGGCGCGATCACCGGGACGCCGACCACGGCCGGTCCGTTCTCCTTTACCGTGTCGGTCACCGACTCCACTCCGGGTGTCCACGCAACAGCGACGACCTCCAATTGCGGCATCACCATCGCACCCCCGACCATCTCCGCTCAGTGCGTCTCCGCGACTACTGGCACAGTCGGTTCGCCCTATAGCTCTTCGATCGTCGTCACCGGCGGCAACGGGCCATTCACCTTCGCCCTGGCTTCCGGCTCTCTGCCTCCGGGCCTGACGCTCAATACCACCACCGGCGTCATCAGCGGTACCCCGACCACGGCCGGTCCGTTCTCCTTTACCGTGTCGGTCACTGACTCCACTCCGGGTGTCCACGCGACGACCACGACCTCCAATTGCGGCATCACCATCGCGCCGCCGAGCATGACGGCAAAATGCGTATCTGTAATCACCGGCATGGTGGGCACGCCGTATAGCTCCTACATCACGGTTACCGGCGGCACGTCGCCGTTCACGTTCGCACTGGCTTCCGGCTCTCTGCCTACCGGCCTGACCCTGAACACCACCACGGGCCAGATCAGCGGTACGCCGATGTCCGCGGGCTCGTTCTCCTTCACCGTGAAGGTGACCGATTCGACACTGGGCGTACACGCAGTCGCGACCACCAGCAACTGCGGCATCACGATTAGCTCGCCTGGAACGATCATCGTTAAAAAGGTGACGAACCCGAATACGGATACGACCACCAGCTTTACGTTCAGTACCACCGGAACGGGATACACCAGTTTCAATCTGAAGAACGGCGGAACCAACACCGTTAGCGGATTGTTGCCCGGGTCCTATTCGGTAACTGAGGGTTCGCTGAATGGTTGGAACCTGCTCGACCTTAGCTGTACCGCGACGCCTGGTTCGAGCTTCACGATTAACGGCTCCAAGGCATCCATCTCTCTAGCATCCGGTGGAACCGTAAGCTGCACGTACACCAATGCCCAGGTGGGGACGTTCTGCTCCTACACCCCGGGTGGTTGGGGCGCTCCGCCGAACGGCGGCAACATCGCTGTTACCCTGTATAATTACTTCCCCGCTCTGTATCCCAAGGGCGTGCTGATCGGCGGCGTGAAGCCGTACTACGGCATCACCTTGCAGTATGCTACCTCGGTGACGACGTATCTCCCCGATGGCGGAACGCCGGGAGTGCTCTTGAGGAACTACAACAACCCGTCAAGCACCGAATCTGGTGAGTTCGGAACTCAAGTAACGGCATTGCAGTTCAATGTCGATTTCTCGAGCAAGGGCATCATCAAGCCGGGCTTCAGCACGAAGAAGGTAGTGTCCGGACCGCTCGCCGGCCTGACGATGACGCAAGTGCTCGCCCTCGCTGAAGCCGCTCTCAGCGGCAACACCGGGGTGTTGACACCGTACGGCATCACGGTCGCGCAACTGACAACCATGCTCGGCAATTACAACGGCAACTACGATAATTGCTCCAGCAACGGCGGCTTCCTGCAATAGCAGCGAACACAACCCGAATGAGAGAAGAGGGGCGCCTGTTCGGCGCCCCTCTTCTTTTTTGCACGGCGTCTTCTTATCCGCCAGCCAATCGTAGCGCTATGGGCCACTCGAGCGAATTCAGGACCGAGCAGGTATGGGGTTCATGCCTCGTCGCCGGCGTCGAGCGTCTGCTTTAGTGTGACGGGCGCCGCATCGGGAGGAAGGATGAATTGCGGGAAGACGGAGTTCTCGACGGCGGACGTACGTTCAGGCCGCATCCAGTTCCGTCGTAGACGTCATCTGCCATTTCTCGCCCTATTTAATGGTCACGACGTCGCAGCCTTCGAACGGTACCCCGTCCTGCAGGCGGCCGGTCATGCATAGGCTGACAGTCTTCCCTTGATTCCCCTCATCGGCATTGCGAAACCGAGCAACCAGGGCAGCCTTTCCTTCCACCGTTTCCAGGCGTGTCCCGATGGAACCTACTTGCCCGACACCAAAACGCAAGCTCGCCGGATCCGCTTTCGTAGCATCAAACGACTTGTCACTGCGAAGCGTCACTTCGATAGTCTTCGCGGCCGACCGAATCGTCACGGGCGCAGTTTTATGCGCCCAAACCTGAACGCTGATCCCAGTCTTGCTGTCGACGCCGGTATACGGGCCGTCGAGCTTCCCTTTATCGTCGAACGCCTTTAGTTCGTGCACGTCCGCAGCTTGAGCCGCGTGGTTATACCAAACGGCAGTCCCTCGCGGGACGCCCATAACGCCGAACTGAATCGGAACACCGCCGGGGATCGACCAGTGTATATTTTGAAAATCCAATTGCCAGCCGCCGCTGGTCGCCGTTGAGACACGCACATCGGATCCGCCTTGGCCTAAGCTGCCGCTCTTGATGGTCATCAGGTTGTGGCAGTCGCACTCCGGTTGCGGAGGTTGGGTGGGGTCGGGTGGCGCCGCTTCAATTCCACCGAACAGCGTGACCTTCTCAAAAACATCGCCCAGTCTCACCGGGCTGCCGTTTCGATCGGCCGATGCCCAGGTCCGAATGGCATCAACAATCCAAACCTCGCCAGGGGCGCCGATCTTAAAATGGTCGGCGACAAAGCCGGGAGCCTGCGTCCGGCCGAGCCACACACCGCCGGACGGCATTGCCCGATCGACGACCAGCATCTGACCGGATACCGGCGCGCAGCATGCCAGTGCGAATCCCAGCGGCAAACAACGGACGAACGTTTTCATTCGGGATTCCTCCGACGGCTCAGTTCTTCGCTTCTTCGTGGTATTCCTGCTCGGTGTTGATGTCCCAGAGGTTCGCCTTGCCCGTCTCGCCGGCCAGAATGTTATCCACCGCAACCATCGCGGTCAGCATCGAGTGGTCCTGATTATTGTAGCGGTGCATCCCGTTCCGGCCCAGCAGGAAGAGGTTTTCGAAACGGTCGACATACTCCCGGATCTCGTCGAAGCGATTGTAGGCCCCGAAATATGCGGGGTAGGTCTTCTCCATGCGGATCACGGTGCCGTCGAGAACATCCGCGTCGTCGATGATCCCGATGCGGTGCAGCTCCTCGCGACCCAGTTTCATCAGACCCTCATCCGAAGTGCACCAGAGTTTATCGGATTCGTTGCAGAAATATTCCAGGCCGAGCCAGACGGTGTTCGGGTCGGCCACCATGTAGGGGCTCCAGTTATTGAAGATCTGCAGGCGGCCCACCATCACGTCCGGCTCCTGAACGTAGATCCAGTTGTCGCGGATGAGTTTCTGCCCGTTGCGACCGTTCTCCTTCACCTTGAGGCGCGATACCAGCAGCCCGACGGTGATGAAATCGCGATAGATTAATCCGCCCGCGACGTCGCGAACGTTGGCGGGGGGTTGCGGCTCCATCCCGCGGATGAGCTCTTTGACCGGCATCGTCGAGAAGAAATAGTCGCCTTCCAACAGCTCGGTCTTCCCCGTTTTGGTATCCGTCACGCGGATCGCGCGTACCCGGTTGTTCTCCGTGACGACGCCATCGACGCGTTGCGACGTCCGAATGGCTCCGCCGAGTTCCGTCACCTTGCGGGCCGCTTCCTGCCACATCTGCCCCGGTCCCAGCTTGGGGTACAGGAACTTCTCGATGAGCGACGTCTCCGTTTCCTTTTGTGCAATGTCTCCTTTGCGCGCCGGCGTGAGAATCTTCTTCGCCGCGTGCAGGAGGGTTTTCGAAAGCGACAGTCCCTTGATCCGCTGAGCGCCCCAGGCTGCGTCGATCCGGCTGCACGGCACACCCCAGACCTTCTCCGTGTAGGACTCGAAGAACGTTCGGTAGAGTTCCTTGCCGAAACGGTTGATTAAGAATTGCTCGAGCGTCTCCTCCTTCTTTAGAGGAAACATCGCGCTTTTCATGTAGCTCATTCCGATACGGAACGTGCGCGGCAGCCCGAGTTTCACGAGAGTGTCTTTGCTCAGGCTGATGGGGTATTCGAATAACTTCCGGAGGAAATAGATGCGGGACGTCCGGTCCCTCAACAGCATGATGGATTCGGTTTTCTCGGGATCCGCCATGCTGCCGGCGCCATTGGCGGCAACGTGCGTCTGCATGCCGTGATACCGAATGGCAGCTTGGCCGGCGCCATTTTCCAGCGGCATCATGGAGAGCCACCACTTCATCACCCGATCCGACTTCGAGAAGAAGCGGTGGCCGCCGATGTCGATCCGGTTTCCTTTATAGACGACCGTCTTCGAGAGGCCGCCCATATCTTCGCTCTTCTCGAGAACAATCGGCTGGATGCCTGCGCGTGTCAGCAGCTCGTACGCCGCCGTCAACCCCGCCGGTCCAGCGCCGATGATGATCGCTTTTCCCGGCATGCTCAAACCAGAAGACACACGTCGATTTCAGAGAACATACGATACTCGCAGGCCGGCCCTTTACGGGACGACAATCGTGTCGCCGGGAGAGAGCAGAATATTCTGCTCCATATGCTCTCCCTTTAAGACGGCGATGTAATCAAACGGAAGCCGGTACTGCCGCCCGTTCTCGTAATGGAGGATATAAATCTTCTTTCGCTTGGCGTAGTCGCTCAAGCCGCCTGCTTCGCTGATCGCCTGAAGAACGGTCATGCGATAGGTGTACTTCAGCGGGCCTTCCCTCTTGACCGCGCCGGTAAGGAAGATTTTCTTGCTGTTGATTTGCGAAACGATGACCGTGACATCTGGAGCGCGGATGGATTTCGATAACTGCTCCTGAAGGATGGATTCCACTTTCGCCGGCGTCAACCCCGCGACCAGGACGTCCTTGACGAGCGGCATCGAAATCTTGCCGTCGGGGCGGACGGTGGCGCCGGGAACGGAAGCGGTAGGCTCGCCGAACACGGAAATCTGGAGGACGTCGCCTTCACCGATCAAATAGTCGTCGCCTCGGATCCCCTCGGCCGGCGCTTTGGCCTTCACGCTGCCTGGGTCAGCGGCCGGAGTTCCGGTGGGCTGCGCCACCGCTTCGGGTGCACCTGCCGGTTTGGCGTCGGGGGGCGCCGTTTTCGGTACCGTGGTATCGGTTGCTGCCGTCGCCGGCGTCTCCGTTGCCGCAGGGGCGGCCGCGGGCGATGGCTCTTGCGGAATCTCTTTCTCGGCCACCATCTTCGCCGCATTGGGCGGCGCAGCGGCCTCCGTCTTCGGACTTCCGCCTACCGACCCGATCGCCTGATCGACGGTCCCTTCGGGCCACCCGGCGACGAGGGCATTCTGGCGAATCTGCGGCGTCTTGATCCCGGCCTTCTGCGCATCGCGAACATACTGGACGAGTTCTTTGGGAATTCCCTTCTCGCCCTGGGCGACCGCTGGAAAATGAAGAGCGCCTAAGACCAAACCGAAAGCGATAAGAGCCGATCCACGCATAAACATGCTTTAAACCTGCCTGACTCAGTTTCCTGAAAAAGTACCGCTATTTTTGCACGTTCGGGACCATCCTGAAGAACCCCGACCCAGTGCGCCTAATCTCAGCTAAGTCTTTGTACTTTGGCTACTTCCGGATCACGAAGGAGAATGCGTCGCAATCCTTCCGACTGTTTCTCAATTTTCGGTAAACGTCGGGCCGGCTTCTGAATCAGAAGGTGACCCGGAAGCGCCGCTTCAACGCCAAGGCGCTGATCATCGACACCAGAAGCATCCAGGCGAGCCACGGGAGATCGAGGCCGAGCACCTGGACGGATGCGTCCGGGTACCGAAGTTCGATCCAGTCGACACGGCCGGGCGGAAGCAGCCGTTCCGCCGGATGCCCGATGAAATCGCCCAACGAACTGACACGCCGGTCGGAGAGGTAACGCGGTCCCTCCCCCACCTCCACACTTTTCTCCACCGTCTCACCGGGAAAAGCGATCTGCAGCCGGCCGGCGGTGGGTCGTGTTGCCCGAAGCCGCCAACTGATCTGGCGGCCGCCGTCCAAGCGCACGCCATCGGTCTCAACCGCTATGCCGTCCGGAGTGCGGACTTGGGGCGCGGCGGCGGTCGAAGGGGACTTCAACTGGACCGTGAGGATGGCTTCCTTTCCGGGTTCCAGCGGTCGAAGCCCGTAAAAACACTCGAGCTCCGAAAACAGAAACACCATCGGGATGGTCATCACGATCGCCGGCACGAGCATCAGGCCGATATACCGGGCGTTGGCTTTCAGGAGGTCCCATTGCGCTCTCCAGATCAGCACCGGCTCGTCCGCAAAGAGGCGCATTTCGTAGAGATGAGCTGCCGCACGCGCCTTCGCTTTTCCGATCGCCTCCGGATTCGACGTTCGCCGGAATACCCAAAGCATCCCCATCGCGAGCAGAACGCTCAGCGGCAGCAGGCTGATGATGGCATCGTGTCCGCTGAGCGGCGCCAGCGCCGCGGCGACTATCCGGGTGGCGATTTGGGTTCCCATTTCCATTCCCCCGGTTTACTCCAGGTAGCCGAGACCCTGCAGCTTCTTCACGATTTCGGCATCGGACTCGGCGTCTTCCAATTTCGCGAGCTCTTTGTCGAGCACGTGCTCCACGAATTCCTCGGGCGACGAATATCCTGCCGCCTCGCTGCAGCGTTTCACCCGCTGCCACGTCGCCTTCTTCAGCTTCACCGTCGTATTGAACATAGAAACCTCAATAAATGGACTGCCCGATCATGCCGGCGCCCGATCCAATCCCGAACTGCTGCAGCAGCGATACCGTCAGATCGTAGAGATGGGGATCGGCGGCGCGGCTCTTACGATTGCTGATGAGCACGCCCGGCACATAGCGCGAGTCGATGCAGTGATCGGCGCGCCAGGCGTCGGTGTTGTCTTCCACCTGAAGGGCGGGGACTGCGCCCAGCACCGTTTGCCATGACGAACGATAGCCTGGCATGTAACCGACAATCATGTCCGGACCGTGCCCCACCATGTCGCCATGAAATTCGCTCCGCGTGAGGGTCACGCCGCCAACCATCGGTTTGCCGGTCTGCGGGTCCTTGGCGTTTTTCAGTTTCTCCGCGATCTTTTTCAGCAGCGCATCCGCTTCTTCGCCCGGCGCGACAATGCCTTCGCGCTCCCGGCCTTGCAGATTGAGATACAGCCCGTTCAGCCCCACGGCGTAAGCCTGTGTCCTGGACCAGTCCACGTGCGGAAAGACCTCTTCGTCGCTCGTATTTTTGGGGTCGTCGAGCGTCAGGAAGCCTTCCTTCATCAGCCAGGTGTTCAGATTGACGGCGCGATCGAAAGTCGAAAAGCCATGATCCGACATCACGATTAAAGTGGCATCGCCGATCTTCTGGCGCACCCATCCAATCGTTTGATCCACCATCCGGTAGGTGTCCAGCAGATCGTTGTCGTACTTTCCCCACAACATGTGCGAATCCTGGTCGACGCCAAAGAAATGGAAGAACAGAAAGCCGCCGCGAAAATGATCCAGGCTGTAGCGCAGCAGTTTCAAATGATCGAGTGACACCTGGCGGCTCTGCGCGATATAGTCCGCGCGGTCGAAAACGCCCGACTGGTAGGCCTTCGTATCCTGCGCCATGCCCTGGGTGTAAAACAGCCCGATGGATTTCGTGAGCTGCTTACTATAGGACTCCGGCGCGGTGACCGGAAGGTCGGGATCGGAAGGATCGATATTGATGGGCGAAACGTACAGCTCGAAGTGCGGGTGCAGACGCTTGGCGTAGAGGCGGAACATGCCGGCCGCGCTCTTGAGTCCGGGAATCATCGGGAACTTCGCCTGAATCCAGCCGGACCATTCGCCTTCCCTCAGCACCACTTGTTCTCCGCCGATATCGAAGCGTGCGGCCGGCTGTTCGGGGTCGACGTGGATGGTCATCTCGACGGAGGTCTGCGCCTTGTCCTTGCGTAGCGAATTGTCGGGGCCTTGAATGCGCAATACCGCGGCGTGATCCTTCAACTCAACCCTGATAATCTGTCCGCCGGAGACGGTTCGAGCCTTCTGCGAAGGATCGTCCGTGTAGTAGGAGAACGTTCCGTAGCTGCCGCGCAGGTCGGGAGTGCCCATGCCGGCCACCGAAAATCCGTCGTCGCAGTGGACCGGCGGAAAGTCAGTCGGCATCCGGACGATGTCGGTGGGGATGTGATGCTCGGACAGAATCTGCCAAAACGGCTTCCCTTTGCGAAACGAAACCACTTTCCCGGAGGTGAGCGGCAGCTCGTACGCTCCGAGCGATAGCGTCTTCGAGCCTTGCGCCGCCATCGACATGGCCGAAATGGGCGCCATGGTTTGCGGATCGCGGTGCACGAAATCGAAAATGCCGTGACCGCCGGGGTCCCTGCCGGTGATGAAGGTGGACCAGGCTACGGGGCTCTGCGGCGGCATGGTGGTTTCGAGCCGCTTGAATTCGCCTTCCTGACGGAGTTGGTTGAGGTTGGGCAGGACGTCCCAGTGGCGCTCCAGAAAGTTCGGATCCATGCCGTCGATCCCCAGCACCACGACACTCTTCCCCGCGGCGTTCGCTGTATGTCGCGCGCAACCGAACGAGCCCAATGCCGCCGCGGCGATCAAGAGAGGGACGACTTTGAAATGTACCGCCATTGACTTACGACTCACTGAACACCGGCCGCCCTTCCATCCAGCCGGGACGCGCCACGCCAAATAGTTGCAGAACGGTCGGCGCCATATCTTCGATCCCCGGATCTTGCGCCTCGATTTTGCGGTTGGAGAACAGAACGCCGGGCACGAGCTCCGGATCCACGGAATGATCGCCGCTCCACGCTTTGCAATTGTCTTCGAATACGTCCGCCGTGACTTTGCCGACGGCGGCGTCCCACGAAGTGCGATAGCCCTCGTTATACCCCACGATCAGATCGGGCGCTTCGGCCAGGTAAGGTCCGCGATAAAGCGCATTCGTCGCGTAGACGGTTCGGATGCCGGTGGCGCCCCTCTCGGTGTCCTGCAGGTTCTTGAGCTTGTCGATGATTTCCTGCTTCAAGGCCTCGGCCTCGGCGCCCGGATTGACGACGCCTTGCGCTTCACGCCCTTTCAGGTTCAGGTAGAGCCCGCCAAGCCCAAGCGTGTACGCGCGGGTCCGGCTCCAGTCGACGCCCTTGAAATAACGATCGCTTTCCTTCGCGCCGTTCTCCATGACGAGGTATCCGTTGTCGCGGAGCCAGGCGTTCAGATTGATGCCGCGGTGGAACGAGCAGAATCCATGATCCGAAAGGACGAACAATACCGTGTCGGGGTCGACATGCTCGAGCGCCAGTCCCACCAGCCGGTCCATCCGCTGGTAGAGGTCCGCAATGGTGCCGGCGTAAGGCGAGCCGCTCTGATCTTCGTGCAGGAAGCGATAGAACATGTGCTGCACGCGATCGCTGGTATCGAAGACGCAAGCCACTACGCCGCGGCGAGTCTTTGCCAGCGCATTGCGAAACATGGCTTCGCGTTCTTCCATCAGGAGGTACGACTGTTTCAGAAACTCGTCTTCATCGATGACGCCTTCGTTGAGCGCCCACGTATCCTCTGCCATTCCCAACGTCGAAAACGTGCCGATGAGTTTCGCGAGGTAGGCTGCGTAATATGGCGGATGGCTGATCGGGAGAGCCGGCTTTTCGGGGTCGATCTGGATGGGCGAAACGTAAACCGAAAAATGCGGCGTGGTTTCGGTCACCAGAAAACGGGCGATCCCATTTACTTTGATGCCGAGCGCCGCCTTGAATTTGAGCTTGACCCACGGAGTGTAGGCGCCGGGCTCGAGCTTGAACGATCCGTCTTGGATGTCGATGACGGGCGTTTTTCCGTCGATGCGGATGCGGAAAGGGATCTGCATCGTCCCGCCGTTTTCGAGGAGTGCATCTTCGGGGCCCTCCAGCGTTCCCTCAAAGCCCTCGGCGGTTCGTTTCAGCGGATAGCGGCTGCCACTTTCGAACGTCGCCGCGCCGATGCGCGTGGTGAATTGCGAGAAGCTTCCTTGCGTCCCACGGAGGTCGGGTGTTGACATCGCGGAGAGCAGGCGGCCGTTGAACTTGTCGGGCGGGAACGTAATCGGCACCCGGATGATCGTGGACCCGATTTGCTGCTGGCCGAGGAGTTTCCAAAACGGCTGGCTCTTGCGCTTCAGCTCGACGTGCGCTTGCGAGAGAGGAATCCGCAGCCGTCCCAGTTTCAGGATGCGCGCGGGCTTGTGAACCTTGGCGGCCGCGAGCTCCGGAACATAGCTCTTCATGTTCCGGTTCAGGAAATCGAAGATGTTGTGCTTGGCGGGATTGACGCCCGTGGCAAACGTCGACCAGGCGACCGGCGACAGCGCGGGAAACGTGGTGCGAAGGCGCGAGTACGACCCCTGCTCCTTCAACTTCGCCAAATTGGGGAGCTTGCCTTCGAGAAGAAAGCGCTCCGTGAGCTTCGGATCGAGACCATCGAGCCCGAGGAAGATTACTTTCTTGACGCGCGCATGGGCGAAGCCGGTCCGGCGGCGCGCCAGCCGCCACACCATTCGGAACGGCCAGATGAGCAGCGAAAAGAAGCTGAGTAGAAAGCCGGCAAGAACGCTAAGGAACGAACCCAAAAACGCGAAACCCGCGCCGGGACCGACATAGGCGAAGCGGACGCCGTGCGTGTGACCGTCGTAGAGCAGCGCCAGGACGAGACAGCCCGCCAGAAAAATATGGCGGAGGACCGGCCGCTTCATCGCAGCTTCCCCTCGACGAACGGCACTTCCCAGACTTTCTCGTGGTAAATGGGTCCGTGACCGAAGTAGCCGTCTTCGCCGAACAACTCACCGTGATCCGCCAGGATCGTGATGTAGGTGTTCTTCGGAACCACGTCGAACAGTTCTTCGACTACGCGATCGAGATATTTCACTGCCGCCACCTGGCGATCGCGCAGCATCTCCATTTTCTTGTTGTCGAAAAACTTCTCTTTCCGGACCAGCAGCTTGCCGCCCACCACTTCGTCATCCAAATGCTTGAAAACGCCGTGGACGCCGCTGATGCGCGGCCACTGATCCTGCGGCTCGTCGGGGAGCGCATACGGATAGTGCGTCTCGCCGACATTCAAAAGGTAGAAGGAAGGCTGCTCCTCGGAGAACTTCATCTGCGGGATCATGGCCCGCATGTCGTTGTGCTTGTCCATGAGCCGGTATTGATCGAACCCGGTGTTCAGAATCGTCTTGGGGTTCAGGACCGGCAGCGAGACCATGGCGTTGGTGCGGTAGCCGAGAGTGTCGCGCAAAAAGCTCGGCAGGAACATCTTGGGAACGATCGACTTGAACTCGATGTCGTCGCAACCCAGGCGTTCGTTGAACTGCAGGAAGTCCTTTTTGTAATACTCCGACGCGTAAACGTGCTTGGGACTCGTGTGAGGCATCAGCCCGATTAGCAGGTTGTAATGCGACGGCGATGTCCAGGAGGCATACGACCATCGCTTCTGGACAGGGCCGAGACGTTTGATGGTTTTGGGACGAGCGCGTTGGAACGAATCGTAGCGGCAGCTATCGAAAACGATCAGGATGTAGTTGTTGCGGGCCGTTTTTCTTGGATCCATTTTCGTGGCATACCTTCTACCGCACTGCTACCGATACCGTATTGCTGGGCGTGCCATTAATAATGACGCGCACTGGAACCGCGTTTCCCGTTACGCCCGGCGGAAGTTGGACGTTGATCTGCCAGAGGCCGATATACCCCGGCGCGAGGCCTGAGTATTTAACGGTCCCCAACACGGTTCCAACTACCACACACATCGACGGCTGATTGTTCAGGCAGGTCTTCTGGTCGGAAGTGGGGACCGCGACGGTGTTCGAAAGACCGCCGAACGGCGCCGCGGAGCCATCCGCAACCGCCGGACTAACCTGCCCCTGACCAGTTCCGTAGAGGACGATGACCGAACCCGCGGGCGCGGGATTGCCGGTCGAGTTTTGAGTGGTGTCCTGATTCTGCACGGCCGCCTGGCCGGCGCCGTTTTGGGAAACGGTGAAGATGCCCGGGGACGCGCTGGCCATCAGAAGACTGCCGCCGGCGATGAGTTCTCCTGTATCCGTCGCCCGGACTGCGATTCGATCCGTTCCGATGGGCGCATTCGAAGGAACCTGGAAGTTCACCTGGTTGCCGTCGAGGTAATAAATCGGCGACGACAGCGAATCGTTGATCACCAACTCGCGATTGGATAGCGTTCGCGGCCAGGTGGTCGCGGAGACGGTCGTCTTGTCGGTCGTCAGGCCGTTGCTGAAAAGTGTCGCGAGGGCTCCCGGGGCTACGGGCACGCTGGCCTGAAAAGTCGCCGCATTCACCACCGCGGCCGGTTTCAGAAACTGTACGACACGGTGGTTCCCCGCGTCACCGGCATAAAGCGTGTCTCTGCGGTCGACGTAGAGACCTACGGGGCTGAAGAGGCCTTCGGGCGTTGCGAGACCATCGGGCGAATTAAAATTCGCGCTCGTGCCGCCGGCATTCTGCTGCCCGATGACTCCTATCGCGGTCGCGCCGGCGATTGGCAGGAAAACAAACGAGGAGTAGACGAGAATCCGGTTGTTGCCGGTATCGGCGACATAGATGTTTCCGTTGCTGTCGACCGCTACTCCGGCAGGCGCTCTTAACGCGCCGGCTGCGGCCGCCGAAAAGCTATTCTGCCCGATTACATAACTCGCCCCGGCGCCCGCCGGAGGAGCATTTTGGGTATTCGGAAAGACCAGTACGCGGTTCGCGGACGTATCGGCGACGTACAGGTCGGAACCCTGGTCCACCGCGACACCTTGCGGTCCGCTCAGCGTCTGCGGCGATGCCTGCGTCGGCCGCACAGAGGTGTTCATGCTCGCCTGGCCGTAGACGCGGATGGCGGCCGCGCCATTCCCGGCGCTGGCGGAATATTCCAACACGCGATTGTTGCCGGTGTCGGCTACAAAGAGATCGCCATTCGGGCCGATCGCCAGTCCGCCCGGCGAATTCAACGTCGAGGCGCTAACGGCCGCCGACGCGGAACTGGTGAAGTCCACCTGTCCGATGACGGCATCGGGAGTGATTCGCCCCACCTGGCCGACAGGGCGCGGGTAGCGCAGGATTCGATTGTTGCCGGAGTCGGCCACGAACAACGTTCCATCACTCTTGAGCGCGAGACCTTCCGGCGAGGATAAAGAGGTTGGGGAAGGATTCGGCGTCCCCTGTGTATCGACATTGGCGATCGCGGTCCGCAGGTTCGGCTGCCCGATGACCAGATCCGCGGGGTCGCCATTACGGAATCGCACCGAGTCTCTCCAGATCAGAACGCGGTGGTTGCTCGTATCCGAAAGGTACAGCGCGTAGGGTGCGGTGGAGTAGTCGATGGCAATGCTGTATGGAAGGTTGACACTCCCGGGCTTGATTTGATTCGCTCCGTTGGAGGTCATATCGAGCTGCCCCCAAACGCGAGTCGCCGATTTCGCCCCGTTGGGGAACTCCAGGACGCGGTGATTACCGGTGTCCACCAC
The DNA here is from genome assembly GCA_025928545.1 of Bryobacteraceae bacterium. GTDB lineage: Bacteria > Acidobacteriota > Terriglobia > Bryobacterales > Bryobacteraceae > BOG-234. Next base: position 21,867 of record JAICJH010000067.1, read on the forward strand.
AAATAAATTTCCACTCGCGTCTGTCTTCACGTCCGCCGGCGTGGATAAGGTATTCGGAGATGCGAGCGGCGTGATCCCCGTATTGGGTGTGGACGTAGAGAAGTCGGCCTGGCCGATGACGCTCTTGGCTGCCGCGCCGAGGGTCGTGCTGGTCGGAAACACAAGAATGCGGCTGTCGCCGCTATCGGCTACGTACAAGTTGCCGCCGTTATCGACGGAGATGCCCTGTGGGCCCGCGAGGCTCGAAGCAGTTGCCTGCTGCGGAGCTCCTTTCGCGGAGAAATTGCTTTGACCCCATACCGCGGTGGCCGCAGCGCCGCCTGAGGAGCCTCCTGGAGCGGAGAACCGCAGCACGCGTGAATTTCGAAAATCGGCCACATAGAGGTTGGCCTGCGCGTCGAGCGCGAGTCCGATAGGGGTATCGAAGCCCTGTGCGGACGTGGCGCCTCCGGCATTCGCGGCGCTCCCGAAAAAGTCCTTCTGGCCGACGACGGTATCCGCCGCGACCGGAGCGGGAGTGTTCAGCGTGGATACGTTGAACCGCAACACGCGATGATTGCCCGTATCGGCGACCCATAGGTTCCCAGCCGAATCGACCGTCACGCTCCGCGGCTGGTTCATGGAACTGCTCGAGACCGCGCCTGCGGTACGATTCGTAAAGTTGGGCTGGCCATAGACGGCGTCGGGTTCAATGCGGGTCGGATTGTCAAAGGGCGAGAGATAACGAACGACGCGATTATCGCCCGTATCGGCAACGTATAGGTTCCCGGTGGTCGGATCGACCGCAAGCCCGATCGGGCCGTTGAAGCCTTTCACTCCGATGCCCAGTGGAATGGAATACTGCGGGCCCGGCTGCCCCAGAATGAGGGCGGGCGAGTCGCCGGCTTGATACGAGTTGACATCCGCCCAAGCCAACACGCGGGAGTTGGCCGTATCCGCGATATAGAGATGCGTCTGGCCGCCTCTACTGTCGAGGGCAACACCGAGCGGGGTGTTCAGCTCGGTTCCCTGAATCGTGTTTAAGCCGTTGCCTCGGAGGTCCGGCTGCCCTAACACGCGATACGCAGCCCCGGAGACTTGGGCCTGTACAGCCAAACTGCATGCCGTCAGCAGTATTAACGCCGTGCTGAAGAGCCGCACTATCGCTCGAAAGCGATTCGAAAATTGGATGATGGGGAAATTTGGTCCCGCTTCTTGAATGCGCATGAGAAGAAACTAAACGTCGGAAAACTTCCAGTTTGCACGTACAAGACCAACGGCATCCGGGCTTTGGAATGTTGACGTTAACCGCCCAAACCCCACCGGACAAACAGTAGGAACTCTTCTGAATATTTTGCAAAAAGCCATCGCCGCCGGGCGTGGTCCGACGCGAACACGTTCAAGGGCGATCAGGTTTTGACGGCGAGAAACGGCCGCGGACGCTGAGGAATTCTGCGTGTCGACTACTGCGTTCGTTCGGGGTCGGTCAGTCGAGCGAAGCAGTAATCTTCAATGCGGCAAGCAACCCCGAAGGACCCGTCGGTCTCTTGTGGTTCAACCCTCATCACACGAACCTTACACTCCAGATTTCGTTCCAAATGCTTTCCATTCGGGTCGTGAGTTGGGACTTTGAGGGTACATATCAGCAGTTCGCCGGGGGCGAAGGAGGAGTTTGCAACACAGTAGAAGCCATCGCTACTGAGATCGCGCGTCTGACTCTCGATAGCGTCCGCTGTCTGATTCCGGAACAACAATACCGGCCAGTGCAGTCGCGTGCGCGCTCTCTTCCGGCGCTCCGTTGAACCCGATCTCTCCAGTTCCGCGGGGTGGCTTACGGCGCCATAGGCCGAAAACAGTTCCAGTGGATTGGCCGACATATAGATAGGTGCTACCGCCCGTTTGCACGTTCGCTTCCATCGGCCCGTACCATCCTCGGGGAATATATTGGCGCACCACGAATAAGTTGCATCAGCTTCATCGGAGATGAACCTGGAGTAGCGAAAGTGGAGTTTCTCGATGTTGCGTGTCTCGCTTGCAGCAACTTTCTTAAGCCGGGGGAGCGCGCCGAAACGCCGTACGCCGAATCCAAAACTTTGGATATCGACGAAATCCAACCCAATAAAATAACCATCCGCTCTGCAATCGAGCGCCTATGCCTCTCCCAGGTCCTTACAGGAGTTGGGTTTCTGCGTTGTGGAGATGGGGTTGCTAATAGCTGCAGACAAATCAATGGACGTTCGACTCATTTCCGACGATCGTGACCTCTATAAACTATGCCGCGAGGTTCTGTCCGAAACTCGCGGCGGGTATTGCGACCTCTATACCCTTGCGGCTCACGAGGCCGGTGGCCACACCGACGCGGACATCTCGTTGTGGGATTACTACCCCGACATGCCTTTGCCGGATTGCATCGCGGAGAGTCCCTCGAAGCATCTCTTCCTGGTTCAACGAAAAGACCTCGCCTGTTTTCACGAACAGACTGGCGCGGTGGAAGCCCACATTCTGCTGAAGCCGGTTACACGCGCTACGCTGGGCGCTTTTCTCGGACTTGCGGTAGCTACGTGCGAACACAGGCTGTCCACCGACATCTCGCTTCGCGCCGACCGTGACGACATTCTGCAGTGCTTCATCCAGGCCAACTTGCGGCTTCAGGAATACGACCAGGACCGCACGACCTTCCTCGCGCGCGCCGTACATGACTTTCGCGCCCCGCTCACAGCCCTCAGCGGGTATTGCGGTCTTTTGCTCAGCGAACCTCTCGGGCCGCTCACCGAAAACCAGAGGGAAGTGCTCCGCCGCATGCAGCACAGCGCGAAGCGGCTCTCCCGCATGGCGGGAGCGATGTTCCAATTAAGCGTCGGCCGGCATGTGAAACGGCGGCCAGACCTGCAGCGCGGCGATCTGCGGGAGTGCCTCGAACAGGCGCTACATGAAATCACCCCGTTCGCAGACGATAAATCGATCGCGATCACCGCTGACCTGGCGCCGTCCGAGCTCCCCCTCTTCTTCGAAGCCGGGCAGATTGAACAGGTGCTCATCAACATACTGGACAATGCCTGTAAATTTACTCCGAAGGCGGGCGTTATTGAAGTACGCGGGTACCCGTTCTTTTGGGAGCGCCGCGAATCCAGGCCCACGCTTCCGTCTTCCGCGGAACGGCGCTTCAACGATAGGCAGGAACCCAATGCCTACCGCATCGACGTTCGCGACTCCGGGAACTCCATCCCGGCGGAGAACCTCGACCATATCTTCGAGGAGTACACCTCGTATTCCGGCGGCCGCGATCGCTCCGGCGGCGGCCTTGGCCTGGCGATTTCGAGAATGATCGTCAACCAGCACGACGGTAAGATCTGGGCCGAAAATACAGAGTTCGGTCCGCTGTTTTCCATCGTTCTTCCGATCTACCGCTCCGAGTCGGTTCGTGCCCTGGAACATGTTCAACAACAAACGGCGTGATTGCTTTCGCTCACCTTACGCCGACAGCGGAGATTAAGATTTGATCGCAACGATTGCTGCTGAGAACGCCACTCATGCCAGTACGCTGGCGCTGAAGATATCGAACCGGACTGCCCGAGTCGGAATCGTAGGTCTTGGATACGTAGGCCTCCCCTTAGCGCTGGAATTCGCCAAGGCCGGATTTTCGGTTACCGGGATCGACCTTGTCCATTCCAAAGTCGACACCATCAACGCGGGCGGATCGTACATCCAGGATGTGCCGGCAGCCGAGGTGGCCGCATTGGTCGACCAGGGGAAGCTCCGCGCCACGACCGATTTCGGGTTGATTGCCGAGTTGGATACAGTCAACATCTGCGTCCCGACCCCGCTGCGGAAGACTAAGGATCCCGACATGAGTTACATCGTGTCGGCATGCCAGGAAATCGCAAAAGCGTTTCATCCGGGCATGCTCGCAATTCTCGAATCCACGACTTACCCCGGCACTACCGACGAGTTGGTTCTGCCGATGTTATCTAACTCCGGCTTGCAGGTAGGGCGTGACTATTTTTTGTGTTTTTCTCCCGAACGCGTCGATCCGGGGAATCCCAATTTTCAGACCCGGAATATCCCCAAGGTCGTAGGTGGCGTCACTCCGACCTGCACGGAGATGGGTGCGCTGTTCTATGCTCAGGCCCTCCAGAAGGTGGTTCCCGTCCGGTCCACCCAGGTCGCCGAGATGGTGAAGTTGCTCGAAAACACTTTCCGGATGATCAATATCGGACTCGTGAACGAGCTCGCCATCATGTGCGACCGGATGGGCATCAACATCTGGGAAGTCATCGATGCGGCCGCGACCAAGCCGTTCGGCTTTATGCCGTTTTATCCCGGCCCCGGCCTGGGCGGCCACTGCATCCCGATCGACCCGTTTTATCTCTCGTGGAAAACCAAACAGGCGGGCATCGAAGCGCGCTTCATCGAGCTCGCCGGCTACATCAACGGGCAGATGCCGCACTTCGTTGTCGAGAAGATCCAGAACGCGCTGAACGAACATGGAAAGGCCGTGAAAGGCTCCCGCATCCATATTCTCGGCGTGGCATACAAGCGCGATATCGATGACGTCAGGGAATCCCCGGCACTCGATATCATTCACCTCCTCCGGCGAAGGGGCGCCACTGTCACGTACAGCGACCCGTACGTTCCCTCGATCCGCATCGAAGACGAACTTCTTTTCTCGACCGACGCTGCCGCCGCAGTCTCGCAGACCGACTGCGCGGCCATCGTCACCGATCACTCCAACGTCGACCATCGAGCCTTGGCCGCGATCGCCCCGCTCGTCGTCGACACTCGCAACGCTTTACGCGGTGTCACAGGCGCCCACATCGTTCGACTGTAGGCCGGTGTGGAAAGCCAGTGGAAAACTGGGTCGGAAAATTCCAGTACTAGAACGCAGCGGAGTCTGTCGCGTGCTCAGGCGAGGCCTCACGTTCAACCAATCGAAGCTCTTCTTTCGCGCCCCGACTACAGAGATAGCCCGCCGCCGCGCAATCGGAACCAGCCGCCAACTTCATCTGAGGACCGCGCCCAGCGCGGCTTTGACGAATTCTTCACCACCGTTTGTGAGTCGAGAAATTGGGAACCGATGCGCTCGAATCCATCGAGTGAGTGGATCGCATCAAAACAGGCGAGCCTAGGATAACCCTGACCAATACCAGTACTTTCCGTTCTAAAGTCTGAGACCGTTTTGCGGTTCTCCCTCTTGACGACCGATATAGTTGCACCATATCCTAATCACCTCTGCCAAAGTTTTGGTCGAAAAGATATTGGCCTCGATCCCAAAAATCGGATCGCCAAAAAACGGTGAATCTGGATTTTGGTTTGGGGCTTGGGCGACCTGAAGTTTGGCGTTAAGGTAAAAACCCTCGGCAAATTGTACGAGCCGCTTCGGGGATTTGGACCGCGGGATGGTCCAGTGTTGTTGGAGGATTTGGAGGGATGCAGATATGAAGAATGGACGAACCATTCTCGTTGGCGAAGACGAACTTGAAGTACGCGGTTATCTGGAAATGGCATTGAAGTGCCTCGGATACTCCGTCGAATTGGCTCAGGACGGCGATGAAGTATTGGCCTGTCTCCAGTCCTCGCAATCCGATTTCGCAGCCGTCATTTTGGACATCATGATGCCGAATCGCGACGGGATGGATACGTTGCGGGAAATCCGGCGTCTGGACCCCACCCTACCCGTGATCATCGTTTCCGGCGCGGCGTCGACCTTGAACGTCGTCACCGCCATGAAAACGGGCGCAACCGACTTTCTGTGCAAGCCCGTCGCACATGAAGATCTGCGGAAAGCTGTAACCCGAGCTTTGCAGGGCGTTGGTGCGCGGCTGGCCCCACTCCCTCGGAATTCCGCTCCGGCATCCAAGGCCTTCCTGGGACGAAATGCCCGAATGAAGGAGATTCATTCGCTGGTTGGGCAGATCGGCTGGTCGGAAGCGCCGGTATTGATCCAGGGAGAGACCGGCAGCGGCAAGGAAGTGATTGCCCGCGAGCTACACGCCCAATCGCCTCGCGCGAGTAAGCCCTTCCTGAAGCTCAATTGTGCGGCGCTCCCCTCGGAGCTCGTCGAAAGCGAGCTATTCGGCTACGAACGCGGCGCATTCACCGGCGCGTTTCAGAAGAAAGCCGGTTTGTTCGAGATGGCCGACGGCGGCACGATTCTCCTGGACGAAATCGGCGACATGGACGTGCGGCTGCAAGCTAAGCTCCTCCAGGTCCTGCAGGATCACGAATTCCAGCGCATCGGCGGCAAAGAAACCATCAAAGTGGATGTCCGCGTTATGGCGGCCACTCACCGCGATCTGGAAATCGGCATCGCTGAACGAAATTTCCGCGAGGATCTCTACTATCGCCTGAATGTCATCAACATCGTGCTGCCTCCCCTTCGGGAGCGCACCGAAGACATCATTCCGATGGCCGAGTTCCTGATGAAAAAACATGCACCCCAGGGAGCGGCCACTCCGATCATCACCACCGACCTGCGGCATGCCATGCTCGGTCACCGTTGGCCCGGAAATGTTCGCGAGCTGGAAAACTTCATCCGAAAATATCTCATCCTGAAGGATCCCGAGCTGCTTGGACGCGAGTTGCGCTCCAAAATGGTCCGCAAGGCGCTCACAAGCTCGCCCTTGCCGGATGCGCATGGGGCACCGGCGGAGAATCCCGCGGCGACTCCCATCCTGGAGCAGGTGACCAAAGCCAAGCAACAGGCGGAAACCGAGGCCATTCTGGCCGCCCTGAACTCCACCCGCTGGAATCGAAAGCAGGCCGCTGTCCTCCTGAAGATCGACTACAAGGCGCTGCTCTATAAAATGAAGAAACTCGGCGTGGAGGACAAGCAGGCGGCATTCCCGGCCCCCGCCCCGCCGGCTCCCGCTAAGGTCGCCGCCATGGGGGGTAATGGGTAGCCAATTGCTTTAAGGTTTCCTCGTCATCGGAGAAAACCTGAGATGCCCTTACACGCTGCCCCGGACGATACGTGTGCCCAGACGTGCCCGCCCCTCGAAATCACCGTCATCGGTGCGGGCTATGTAGGCCTCGTAACAGGCGCTTGTCTCGCATATATCGGCCACCATGTCACGTGCGTCGATTCGAATGGCGCCAAAATCGCCGAACTCCTCAATGGCGCCATCCCTATCTATGAGCCGCACCTGGTCGAACTGATCGCTTTGGCCCGCCAGAGAGGCGGTATTGAATTCACCACCGATCCGGCGGACAGCGTAAAGCGAAGCGACGTCGTTTTCATCGCGGTCGGAACGCCGCCACTGGCTACGGGCGCTTCCGATCTTCGTTTCGTCGAAGCGGCGGCCCGCCAAATTGGCAGCGCCATGGACGCCAGCCGGCGCCGCGTGATCGTCAACAAATCGACCGTACCGATCGGCAGCGGAAACCTGGTGGGAATGCTGGTCCGGGACGGAGCCACTCACGACCCCGAAATCCAATTCGCTGTCGCAAGCAATCCCGAATTCCTACGTGAAGGAAGCGCGATCTCGGATTCGCTCTTTCCGGATCGTATCGTCGTCGGCGCCGACGATCCCGAAACGCACGCCATCATGGAACTGTTGTACCGGCCGATTTTAGACCAGAGCTTCATTGCTCCCCCGTTCCTCGAGCGCCCGGCCGGCCTCAATCCCGTACCTCTCGTCAAAACGACGCTGCCCAGCGCGGAAATGGTAAAGTACGCGGCCAACGCATTTCTCGCGATGAAGATCAGTTTTGCGAACGAAATCGCAAATATCTGCGAACGAGTGGGGGCGGAGGTTGCGGATGTGACGCTGGGAATCGGACTCGACTCGCGAATCGGCGGCCGTTTCCTAAGCGCCGGAATCGGATGGGGCGGCAGTTGTTTCGGGAAGGATCTCCAATCGCTCACCCACACCGCCGCTGAATATGGGTGTAAGTCCCTGCTCCTGGATGCCACCCAGGAAGTGAACCGCCGCCAACGGCAGTTGATTATTCAAAAGCTCCAAGAGCGTCTGAAAATTTTGAAAGGCCGCACCATCGGCCTTCTGGGTTTGGCTTTCAAACCGGAAACGGACGATCTCCGGGATGCGCCGAGCCTGACGATCGCAAAACGCCTGCAGGAGATGGGCGCCCGTGTGCGCGCTTATGACCCGGTTGCAATGGATGCCTGCAAACGCGAATATCCGGAGTTGGCTATTCACTATTGCAATTCGGTCGAGGAACTTGCCGACAATGCCGATGCCCTGGTGCTTGTGACGGAGTGGGCCGATTTTCAAGAACTCAGCTTTCCGGCGCTCGCTTCCCGCATGAGGGGGTCCGTAATCGTCGATGGGCGGAATGCATTCAATGCGGATGACGTTCGCAGCGCGGGCTTCGACTACTGTGGGATCGGGCGGGGAACGCAGCGCGTCGCGGTTGTCCGAAGGATCCGTTCCGAGGCGTCGCGTGAAACCGGTCCTGACGTTGTAAGTCGTCCCGCGGCGAAATCCGCCGGCGGATAACTGGCAGGCATCAAGTTTTCACGCCATTCGAAAGGCGCCCGCGTCAATTCTGACGGCGGCGAGTTTCCCGTGAGTGCGGACAATCTGCCCGAACGCATGGAGGTGCATCGGCGGGAGCCCTTTGTTCGCCACCCATGGAATAACCATCTCGATGGCGATTCCGATTTCCAAATTTTGGGGCTCACATTCCAACATTAGGCCCGTCTGGGAGATATTTACCATCCGGCCATAGAATGGATATCCGTTTTCTGCTTCCGTTGCTTCCCTTGCGGGCCGGAAACGAACTTGCGCCTCCACGTGGTACCGTCTAGCGGTTCGCCTGTCGCCTTCCCCGGATTTCGCTTTCTGTGAATGTGCCAATTACGAGATCCTTCAAACGCGATTATCCGCTGCGGGTGGGGCGTTTACCAGTTGACGCAGAAAGTTTCCGTCCTAAAACGCAAATCTTTGGTACTAGGACTTAAACACATTAATTTGCCTTGTGTTTTTAAATTTTTCTCATCCCGTAACTCGTCTTTTGTCATTCTGCACACGTTAGACACGTGGAATATGAATTGCTGTATTTTCCTCTGGGGAACCCTCCGGATAATTGTGCCGGGGGAGAAGTATTAACGTACTGATAACTTAAACATTGCGGTTGCGTGGGGGAAGAACCCCTTCTGAAAACAGCCCTTATTCTCGATGACGATTTAGGGTTCGTGTTCTGGCTCGGGCATATGCTCGATGAGAGTCAGTTCTCGGCCGTACCCGCCCGAAGTGTTTCCGATGCCGCACTTCTCATGTTGCAGCTCGACCTCACCGTGGAGTTGCTGATCATTAATCCAGCGCTGTCCGGTGGTCTCGAATTCATTGCCGCTTCGCACCGGCAACACAAAGAAATCCGCGTAATCGCAATTTTGACCGATCCCCAGCAGGTCCTCAGCATTCCCGGCGTGGACGCCGCCCATCCTAAACCCGTCACGTTCGACGATGACGCATTGGCCGGTTGGATGAACTGCATTGAGCGCGTCCTCGCAGGCCATCACATCGAGAGCAGCACTCCCAATTAGCGTCATCCGGTTCAAAGGCTCTTCCGATGCGGGCCGTTATACTGGTCCCGAATGACATACATTGAGCCCCTGCTATCGCTGTTTCTCACGTTGTGTGTCGTCGCATGTGTACGGCGTTGCCGCGATTCAAGGAGCAGAAGAATGCTCGCGATCGGAGTCGCGGGATTGTTTCTGATTTCCTGGCCCCCCACCGAATGGCTCCTATCCCGACCGCTCGAGGGCGCATACCCCGTCCGCCCCTTCCGGCCGGTGGTTAAACCCGCAGCTCTCGTCGTTCTCGGGAGCGCGTCTGCTCCGCCGGATCGCGGGCGTCCATACCCGCTTGCCAATACCGATACGTTTGAGCACTCCATGCTGGCCGCGTGGATCTACAACGAGATCGGCCCCATGCCGGTGCTTGCCTGCGAGGGAGGTCACGCCCCTCATGCTTCCGTCATGCGGGAACTGCTCCGGGGAGCCGGCGTCGCCGATGACTTCATCTGGACTGAGGAGATGTCCCTCAACACGCACCAAAACGCCGTATTCGGGGCGAAAATTCTGCGGCAGCACGGCATTCGGCAGATCGCTCTGGTGACGGATGCCCACAGTATGCGCCGCGCGGCCGCCTGTTTCCGCAAAGAGGGACTCGAAGTGATTCCCGCGCCCTGTCAGTTTGGTCAGATTGAATTGTCGGCTGACGATCTACTCCCGAACTGGAAAGCAATTCGCCGCAGCGAACGTAATTTGCACGAACTCCTGGCCTTAGGCTGGTATTGCCTGCGAGGCTGGATCTGAGCATTGGGCCCAAAAACGGGCATGTTTGGCCCGGAAGATGCTCTAACGACAGCTCTAAATGACCCTGCGAGAACGCATCGGCGATGCCATCGTACTGGGGCTGGTGTCCTTGCTCTACTCCGCGGCCGTATTGCTGCTGAAACGCCGCCGCACAGCGTGAGCCGCCCGGGATGCTGAACGCCCTCACCATCGACTTAGAAGAATACTTCCACCCGACGGAAGTTCAGCCGTTCGTTACAAGTGAGGAATGGTCGAACCTCCCGTCCAGGGTCGTCGCCCAGACGAATGACCTTCTCGATCTTCTCGCCTCACGCAATTCGAAAGCTACGTTTTTTGTCCTCGGCTGGGTAGCCGAAAGGCAGCCGGCTCTCATCCGCGCCATCGCCGGCGCCGGGCATGAGATCGCCTGTCACAGCTATGCGCACCAACTGATCTACCGTCTGACCCCGGAGGCGTTCCGGCGCGACACCCAGCGGGCCGTGGCGGCCATCGCGGATGCCGTCGGCATCACCCCAAGAATTTATCGGGCGCCGAGCTATTCCATAACGCGCGACTCCATGTGGGCGCTGGAAGTGCTCGTGGAGTGCGGGTTCACGCATGATTCGAGCATCTATCCGATCTCCCACGATCGTTATGGGATTCCGGGCTCCGAACGTCACCCGCATACCATTGCGACGCCAGCCGGTCCTATTGTCGAAGTCCCCATCGCTACCGCGGAGCTCTCCGGCGGCAAAGTCATTCCTATCGGCGGCGGCGGCTATTTGCGGCTCCTCCCGTACCGCTATACGGCGGCAGGCATCCGGCGGGTCAATTTCAAAGAGCACAAGCCGGTGTGCATCTACTTTCATCCCTGGGAGATCGACGCCGGGCAACCGCGCCTCGCCACCGGCACGATCGCGCGGGCACGCACCTATTGCGGGCTCGGACGGATGCGCCGCAAACTCGACCAGCTCCTTGCGGATTTTCAGTTTTCAACATTCGCTCGCGTTTACGGCCAAGTCACCCAGCCGACACATGCAGGCGCGTAAGATGACCGCCAACGGATTGCAATGTCTGCGCTAGATTCAACCAGAAAATCGATCGCGTGTATTGTAGGGGCGCGACCCAACTTCATGAAAATTGCTCCCATCATGGAGCAGCTCCGCCAGGATCAGCGATTTCACCCACGGCTGATTCACACCGGGCAGCACTTCTCGCCCGAAATGTCAGACGCGTTCTTCCGCGATTTGGGAATGCCGGAGCCGGATGAATACCTGGGCGTTCCCCCTGGCTCGCAGACGGAGCAAACCGCGTCCATGATGCGCGCGCTGGAAGCATCGTTCTTAAAAACCAGGCCCGATCTGGTGATCGTGGTCGGGGATGTCACCTCGACGCTTGCGGCCGCGCTCGTCGCCGTAAAACTCGAAATTCCCGTGGCCCACGTCGAGGCGGGACTTCGCAGCTTCGACCGCCGCATGCCGGAAGAAATCAACCGCCTGGTGACCGATGCGGTATCGGACTACCTGTTTGTCAGCGAGCCGAGCGGCCTCCGCAATCTCCGCGCGGAAGGCGTGCCTGATGAAAAAGTCTTCTTCGTCGGCAATGTGATGATCGACAGCCTGCTGCGTTTTCGCGATCGCGCCATGCAGTCCGATATCCTGGAACGCCTGGGCGTCGCTCCCAAAGGCTACGCGCTCGTCACCTTGCACCGCCCTTCGAATGTCGACCATCCTGAGCAGTTGCGCCGCATGGCGGAATTCCTGAGCGGCGTCGCAGACCGCCTGCCCATCGTCTTCCCGATTCATCCGCGAACACGCCAGCGCATGGCGGATAGCGGCATCTCCTCCGAGCGCCTGATCCTCACGCCACCGCTCGGGTATTTGGATTTTCTCCGCCTCATGGCCGACTGCCGCTTCGTGCTGACCGACTCGGGCGGCATTCAGGAGGAGACCACCGTGCTCGGCGTGCCTTGCCTGACGCTGCGTGAGAATACGGAGAGGCCGATCACTGTGGAAGAGGGAACAAACCGTTTAATGGGCCCCGATCCCGAGGCCGCCCGGGCCGCCGTCGACCGGATTTTATCCAACGGCTTTGCCGGGGGCCGTGTGCCGGAGCTCTGGGACGGTAACGCGAGCGCCCGGATTGTCGACGTGATGGCGCGCCGGCTTCTGTGATCCGGCGTCGCTTCGCCATCGTTTTGGCCGGACTGATTGGGCTGATCGTCTACGGCTCCCTTTACCCCTTCGATTTCGCCGTTATCGAATTCCCCGGCGGCGCTTTCCATACTCTTCTGTCTACCTGGCCGGAGCGGACAAGCACCGGCGATCTCCTGGCGAATATCCTGCTCTATATTCCGTTCGGCTTCACTGCGGTGCTGTGTTGGCGTGGTCCGCGGCCGCTTCGCGCGCTCGCCGCGATCATGGCCGGCATCGTCCTTTCACTGTCGCTGGAGTTCCTTCAGTTATTCGACATGAGCCGCTGGGCAACCATGTCGGACGTGCGTTCGAATATTGCCGGCGCGGTGCTGGGAACCGCGGCCGGCCTGATCTTCGAGCGGCTTTGGAAACCCGTGCCGCAAACGCCGCTGCGCCTGCGCCCCTACCCGCTCTTACTTGCCGTCTGCTGGGCGGGGTATCGTTTCTTCCCCTATGCTCCCGTAATCGATCTACACAAATACTGGCGCGCGGTACGCCTTCTGTTTCAGGTGGAGTTTTCGGCGGCAGCATTCTTCGACCAATTGGTGGTTTGGCTCGCTATGGGCCTCATCCTGGAAGAGATCACCGCCGGCTACTTCCGGCGCGTTGGTTTTCCACTCTTGATCGCGGCTACACTCGCCGCCCGGATTCTGATCGACACGATCATCCTGTGGCCGCCCGAAGTAGCTGCTGCAGCCGCTGCGGCGCTCCTCTGGGCATGCGGCCTGTTTCGGTGGAAGATCCGCGCACGCGTGATTTTGGCGGTCTTTGTGATAGCGCTCTCGGTGGATGCGCTACGCCAGCCGCACCATGCGACACACCAATTTCACTGGCTGCCCTTTTACGGTCTGCTGCTGGCGGAGCCGCAAACGGCCATTCCATCGTTCTTCGCCGGCGTTTTCCGTGCGGGGACGCTGCTGTTTCTACTCAATCGCGCCGGAATGCGATGGACCGCATCTTTAGCGGTAGGAGCCGCGGTAATGGGCGCTGTTACGATTGCGCAATATTACGTTGCCCGTGCGGATAGTGAGGTGACCGCGCTGGTCATGTTTGCGTCCATGGCGATGGTGTGGAGACTCGCCGGCGAGACGACGCGCCTGACAAAACTCACGCCGCCAGATCGGCGTGCGCGAGTCCTACCGGGTGAATACTGAACGACCGAACATTCCGAAGCTCAAGCTGCTCGGCATCTTCGCCGCATCCTTTATAGAGGACGAGGTTGCCGCGTCCGTCGATTTTCATCCGCGTCGCGCCTTCTATGTGGGTCTGCGGATCGCCGGCCAGCTTGAATTTCAAAACG
>JAICJH010000169.1 GCA_025928545.1 Bryobacteraceae bacterium
AATACCGTATTGAAGGCCGTCACATTGCCGGCCATACCCGACATGAACGACGCCATCAGCGCCGTCAATCCGATTCCCAGCATCCCGGAAGGATAAAACTGCGCCATCAAGGTCGTGAGCACCTGGTCGTAGTCGTAACCCGTTCCGCCCGCTTTAATCGGCAGTTGATAACCGCTCGACATCTGCATGAGCGCCACCGCCGCGATACCCGGCAGAATCACCACAAACGGCATGAGGATTTTCGGGAAGGCGGCGATCAATGGCGTCTGCCGCGCGCCGTGCATACTATCGGCCGCCATCGCGCGCTGGACAACCAGAAAGTTTGTACACCAGTAGCCGAACGACAGCACAAAGCCCAGCCCAGCCACCAACCCGAAGATTTCGACCCCCATCGGATTCTCGGTCGAATGCACGGCGTAGCGCCAGGAGTGCGTCATCACCGGCTGCAGCCGTCCCGCAATGCCGCTCCAGCCGCCGGCCTTCTCCACCGCCAGCAGCGAAAGCGGCGCGAATCCGAGCACAATTAAAAAGAACTGAACGACTTCGTTATAGATGGCGCTCGTCAAACCGCCGAGCAGTGTGTAAATCAGTACGATCGCCGCCGATAGCAGTACTGAGCTGGTAAAGTTCCATCCCAGTACTAATTGAAACAGCCGCCCCAAAGCGTACATACTGATGCCGGACGAAAAGATCGTCATGACCGCGAACGTAATCGCGTTCAGCCCGCGCGTCTTTTCATCGAAGCGGAGTTTCAGGTACTCCGGAACACTGCGAGCGCGGCTCCCATAGTAGAAGGGCATCATGAATACACCCACGAAGACCATTGCCGGCACTGCGCCTAACCAATAGAAATGCGCCGTCATGATGCCGTACTTGGCGCCGGAAGCGCACATGCCGATCATTTCCTGCGCGCCGAGATTGGCGGCGATGAACGCCAGGCTGGTGATCCAGACCGGAACGGAATGGCGCGAGGTCAGGAAATCTTCGCTGGTGGTGATTTTGCGTTTGGCCAGCCACCCAATCCCCAGGACAAAAAGGAAGTAGATGGCCAGACTGACGTAGTCGATCGCTCTGAGTGTCAAAGGAGGACTCCCGTACCCGTGGCGATTGTACCGCATCGGTTAAGCGCTTACGTACTATTTTGGGCGTACAATAAAGCCGGGGCAGTTGTAACCTGGAGACCTTCGTGGCACATCGAACAATCCAGGGGGAGGAATCATGAACCGCACTTGGTTTTCTACGGCCTGCATCCTGACCGGGCTCTGCTTCGCCGTCACGCCGGCATTGCCGCAGGCCTTCACCGTTTCCGCCAAACCTGGGGTTGTCAATTATCTCGAGGGAAACGCTTCCCTGAACGGGCGGCCAATCTCGTCCAGCGATCTTCGGTCCAGCGCTCTCAACGCGGGCGACGTGCTGTCAACAGAAGCCGGTAAAGCCGAAGTCTTGCTCACACCCGGTGTCTTTCTGCGGCTGGGAAGCAACTCCGAAGTGCATATGATTTCGCCCTCGCTCATCGACACGCAACTGGAGCTGCGGCGCGGCGAAGCCATGATCGAAGTGGATCAAATTGTCGACGATTGCCGCATTTCGGTGCTCAATCACGGCGCTTCCGTTCTGATTGAAAAGAATGGCTTATATCGCTTTAACGCCGACGATGCACCGCGTGTCGCGGTAGTAGACGGCAAGGCGGAAGTCTACCTGGGCGATCAAAAGGTCAAGTTAGGCAAAGGCAAGGAGGTCGTGCTCGGCGATCTGCTGAAGCCGGAGAAATTCGACCGCAAGAAGGAGGATGAGCTGTACGCCTGGAGCAACGTGCGTTCCCAATACAATGCCAGCCTGACTTATCAGGCTGCCAGAGCAGCCCCTGTGAATGGCTATGGCTACGGTTTTGCAGGCGGATGGATGTGGAACGCCGGATTTAACTCCTGGGCCTGGCTGCCGGGAGATGGCGCGTTTTTCAGTCCTTTCGGCTGGGGATTCTTCGGTCCGGGTGCGGTGGCGTATGCGCCCGTGGTTTCGGTACCCATCCACCGAGGCCGTTGGCAGGGACACGGCAATTGGGATCGCAATCACGACGGAGTTCCGGACGGATGGCGTCATCATCGCGGTCGTGGTGGCCCGGCGACGGCGTCGAGCGGCTCGCCGGGGCAGCCGGGAGCGAGCACTCTGGTTCCGGTGAATCC
>JAICJH010000046.1 GCA_025928545.1 Bryobacteraceae bacterium
CCGCCGACGAGCGTTGGCGCGATCGTGCGTGCCGTTTTTCGCCAGGCTCTCGCTCCCTCCCACCCTTGGCTCGCCATCTCCTCATATAGAGCCTTGCCAACGGTCGGTGCGAGCTCTGGCTTGGTATCCGGCCACGAGAAGTCGCGAAGGCCGTCCCGAACTGCGACGAGGATCGCTCGCGGCCGAAGCTGCGGGAATGATGGTTGCGGTCACGATCTTATCCAGCTTGGGATAATTCGCGGCGAAAAACGCTTTCCCCTGCGAGCGAATTGCGTCCTGGTTATTGGAGGCTTCCGCGTAACCGGAATACAGCTGATCCACCACGTCCATCCCTTCGACAACCTGGCCGAACGGAGCAAACCCCTGCCGGTCCAGCTGCGAATTGTCGCCGAAGTTAATGAAGAACTGAGTCGAACGGCTGTTCGGCGCTCCGGTCTTGGCAAACGTGACCATGCCGCGTTTGTTGCTCTGGACAACCGGATCGTCGGTTATCGTCGCCTGGAACCAGGCCTTGGATATTTCCGGGTTCGAGCTCATGCCGAACTGGGCCATGAAATTCGGAATAACGCGGAAGAAATACATGTCGGTAAAGAAACCGGCTCGCACCAGATTGTAGAAACGATCGGCTCCCAACGGAGCCCACGCGCGCGTCACCTGGATGGTCACCGGTCCTTTGCTGGTATTCATCCGGACGCTGAATTCGGCGGGAGCTTTGGCGTTCAGCGTTGCAGGCTGCAGCAGATTCCCTTTCGCGGCGGGCGCTTTTGCGGCGGACGCAACAGGAGAGGTTCTCTTCGCCGGAGTGTGCAGCGCCTTCACCTTGCCGGTCTCCGGATCGAGTGCGATCACGGAACCGCGGCTGGCCGTTGTCTTTGCAGCGGTACTCTTTGTTGCGGTACTTCTGGCGGCAGTGCTCTTCGAAACTGGCGGCGGCGTTGTTTGAGCGAAAGCAACTGCGCCAATAATCAATCCCAGGAATATAGTTCGCATAGTCAACTTTCTATTCTAGACGCGCCGAGGCGGCTTGCGCACCTGGCGGGGCGTGGAATAGAAAACCGGAGTGTGTCAGGAGTATTCCCGACTATCGCGTATTACGAAGAACGTCGTAACGGCGCTATGGGTGGCTATGGTTAGAAATTTAAGCTACTGCGGTGGAAGCATCGGCTTGCCTTCATGTGATACCAGCAGGTCATGCATATCGTTGGCATGCTCTTCTTCGTTCACCAGAATCCCTTCCAGCATCACGCGCGTTGTGGGATCGTTCTCGGCGAAGAAACGGATTAATTCGCGATAGTGCTCGCAGGCAATCCGTTCCGCGATCAGGTTTTCGCGGATCATTTCCACCAGATTGGAGCCTTCCACATACTGCGAAGCCGCGCGCGACGCAAGACCTTCCGGATTGAAATTCGGTTTCCCGCCCAGTTGATTGATGCGCTCAGCAACCATCCGCATGTGGCCCCGTTCCTCTTTAGCGTGTTCGTCGAATTCTTCTTTGACACTGTCGCTGGAGATTCCGGCGGCCGCCACGGCGTTCATGGTGTAACGCAAAACACAGACGATTTCCGTGGCCAAAACGGATTGCAGGATTTCAATTGCCTGCTTTACATCGCCGCGATACGCGGGTGTCACCGCACCATCCTGAATGCTGGCGCGGGCGCGTGAGCGAAGTGCTTTGACATCTGTAAGAAAAGGCTGAGTAGTAGTCGGCATACCGTGCCGGGCGGTGCACGCTGCGGGCCATTTACCTGAAAATCTGCGAGAGATCGGGGTTGCCTGCGCAGCGCATGATTCTGACGGAAACCGCCAAATTGATGTAGCCCCGAAGTGCCAGTCACAACAAAATTCAGAAATTTTCGATTCCCCGAAAACCCCTGAAAACACAGCGCGAACCGCAGCCAACGTACTGTCCGGACAGCGGTTTCCGAAGCGGTTTCCGGCATGCCCGATGGCAGAATCGGACCGGAGGTTGTACCGCAGGTGCCCGAAACAATTTATAAATTCCAGCCCGACCGCACGGTCTATTTACGTGGGTTCAACACGTTTGCCGCGGCTGCGGCAGTTCATTCCGCTTCCGCTACTGGTTTCTCCGTAAGCGGAACGTTCCGGGATGCGGCAGATTTTGCGGTGGTAGTCCTTTATGACGCCGACAACTACTATGAGCATCCGCGAATCCGCTATCTTCCGGATTTCGACCTGTCGGCGCTGACCCTCAGCTTCGATCTGAATTACAGCGATGGCCTGCAACCGATCGACTCGCCGAAATACAACTGGATCGACTGGGCGACACTCGATTGCATCCGCGAGGACGGCACAACGGCGCAGGTGCGTCTGTTCGATCATTCCATGCTGGCGGGTTCGGAATTTCCGGCCGCGTCCGCGACGTGCAATCTGCTTTCGGTGAGTGGCGGCGCGCTCGCGTTCGACCGCGCCACGCTTTGGTATCAGAATCTGGCATTCGACTACATCGTGCCGGCCGGCAGGCAGACTGTGGAGTTCGCGTTCTTCGCGCAGGGCACGGGGACGGTTCATTCGATCACGATCGCGGACTCGACATACTCCCACGCAGAGGCAAACCCGTTAGGCGAAAGCAGCGCGGATCAGGCCAATGCCCTCATCACGGCTATCGGAACGAGTAATCCGCACGTGACCGTCACGTTGGGAAGCACGGCAAATACTGTGCTGCTGACCGTGAAACCGTCCACGGATGGCATTCCTTTCGATGTGAGCGCCAGCGATGGGAACAACCCAGCCACCATGCGTTACACCTCGGCGGAGTTCGCGGCTGGAAAAATTGCGGAGCAAATCAATTCGACCGACTGGCGAGCTGCAAATACGCCGCATGCTTTGATGGCTTCCGCAAGCGGGGCCGCAATCACGGTAACAGCCGGACGCTATGGCTCCGCCGACGTGGCGGGAACATTGTTGACGATTCCGGACTCTACCGCCACCGTGACCGTCTTCTCGGGAATCGTACCGGGCTCTCCCATCCTTGTCGACGGCGTTGAGAATACTGTGGCAAGCGTGCAATCTCCCAGGCAGCTCACGCTCCTGAATCCTGCGGCCGCAGGTACCGGAATAGCATGGGTGGCGCCGCGAGGCGGACATGACGGAAATCTGATTGAGCTCTATTCGCTGGCGAAGACGAGCAGTCTTTGCTTCGACCACACACACTACCAGTTGACCGGCGGCAGTTCGAATGTAACGTGGAACTGTTCGCTCGACTTCACGGCTCTCGGAATCGATCGGTTGCGGCAATGCTGGCTGACTTTCGCGCCGGCCCTGTTGAGCGAGGCAAGTGCCGCGAAGGAATGGGTTGCGACTTTTTCCAACTGGCAATTGAGCGGTCCGCCGGCGAAACAGGAACTCCGGGTGCCGGGTCCAGGCAGTGTACGCATTGAACAGAGTGATAGCGCCTGCACCTTCAGCGGAACCTGGAGCGAGGAGGCCGGATTCTATTCGAAATATTTTGCCAACGTAGCGCCGGCACCCTTCTCCGGGCTTTCGAACGGGTCTGCAATCTCGGTTGCGGGTCTGGACTACACCGTGGCGAGCGTCGAATCTTCACGGCACCTGACATTAACCTCGGCAGCGGCTTCGGGAACCGGAGTCGCATGGTCCGTTGCACGGGGGAGTGCCGGACTCGCAACCGTGAGCGGCACGTCTGTTACGGCGGAAGCGTGGGACGTCAGTTCCGCAGTCACGATCACGTACATCTGTCAATTCGAACACGAACTCTGGATTGGCACGTCGCTCTACTCGGATCGGGCAAATGCGGAGATCAGCATCGATAGCGACGCCGGAACTCCGCTGATCTGCCAGCTCGCGACCGGTGCCGCGATTGTGACGAGGCGTCGGGCAAGGGCTGCCGTTGCCGCCGGCCGCCATACCGTCACCATCCGCCCCACCACCAGCGGCTTCTTTTACTTCAACTTCCTCGAAGCAGTGGTCCCATCCGCTGTGCCGGATGCACTGCCGGCAAGATCCGGCATCTCGCCGGCTCTCGATTTCGATACGGACCACACCTACAAACTTTCGCCTGCTCGTCTGATGTGGATGACGGACAAGCTCGGCTATGCCGGGCCGATGAACGAGTATCTGGGCGTTTTCTGGTGGAACGAGCGAAAGCGGGTGGGTGCGTCGATTTCGACGGGCGAGGTGACTTTCGGCGGCACGTTTGCAGAGGGCGATGCCGTTTACCTGAATCTCAACGGCACGGCGCTCGGCAAAGCGGTCTTTCCCGAAGATTCGGCGGATACGATTGCATTGCATTTCAGCGCCATGATCAACGGAGCGTTCGTGGGGGTGCGGTCAACCGCGGCCGGGCCAGTGTTGACGATCATCGGGCGGTCGACCGATCCCGCATATGCCGTGGCTATTACCGTTTCGACCACTTCCGCGCTTGGTACGGCGTCGATCACGGTGGCGCCGCAACCTGGGCAGGCGGGAACGTGGGTGATCGACGATAGTGTGGCTCCGCCGCTGAATCGGGCGGCCCGCGACTGGCATGCCGACTTCTATTCGTTGTGCGCGAGCCGGAGCCGGGAAGTGGCGACGTCGTGTTCGCTGGAACTGGTGAATCCTCCCGAAGGATACGCATCAAGATATCCGGATGGGACGGCAGTGCTCACGGCCACTGGTTTCGGCTCGCTGGCATCCACGCAGTGCGCCGTCGGAAACCGGGCGGTCCTGGATTTTCAGAAATCCGTTTACCGATGTCTCGCCGGGCTCCAGGCGGGGGCTGGATGCATCCCCTGCCTTCAGTTTGGCGAGTTTCTGTGGTGGTATTTCGAAAAGCCGGGCGGCGGCATGGCTTATTACGATACGGAAACCACGGCGGCTGCCCTGGCCGCCCTGGGCCGCCCGCTGCACGTATTCACCCGCCAGGACGACGATCCAGACGTGAATGATGGCGCGGATGCCCTGTTTCTTTCCAACAGGTTACGTGACCATCTGGCGGAGCTGGTGGCCGAAATTGGGTCAGTTTTTTCGAATACGATTTTCGAGCTGCTGTGGCCCTATGATGTGAACTACCCGTCTAACGTACCAGGCTCTTCGCTTGGCGGGCGGCTCAACCACAGGGTCAATTTGCCGGCGGAATGGAAGACTCACCCCGCCAGCGGTCTGGACCGGATCAAAGTGGAAGCGCTGGCGTTTAGCTCGGGCCTGAGGAACCTCAACCTGGCGCGCGAAGCCATCGAGCTTTTCCCGTCGTTCGGTTGGCCGCTGGACCGGATTCGTTATCTGGTGCCAGTGTTCGGCACAGCGAGCCCCTGGGTGCGGGAGTTAGGGCTGGCTTTGGGCGCCGGCATCCGGGTCAATAATTTGTGGGCATTCGATCATGTGTGCCTGTTTAACCTCCAGATTCCGGAAGGTCCGCTGGAGCGTCGGTCGTTCGGGAAATCAAACTGAGGAAGGCGCCAAACCAGAGGAAGGTCAGCCAGGCTGGCCCCATTAGATAACGGGGGATTGCGTGAGTGACAAAGAGGATGTTTTGAGCAAAGAAAATCATGCTGTAGCAGCCGATCAGCGCGACCGGAGCATCGATGCGTCGTCTGAATCCGAGCAACAAAAAGGGGATTCCGAGAGGCATCGCCAGCACGAACCAGTACCAGGGAATTGCCGCCCGATGCCAGATCCGGATGAGATTGTTCCCTGACGGCGCAGCCAGATCGGTACCCAGGCTTTGACGGATCTCTTCACGAAAGGCTTGATCCGTCGCGCGGATTCCCCCTTCGTCCAGCAGCAGAAACGCCTGGAGCTGCGGAATGTCGAAGAACTCAGTCCAGGTGTGGATGGCGAGCCGGGCAAGTGACAGAGGATGGTTCCGAATGGCGCTCAGGGCGATTCTCTTTGCAAGCCTGTTGGCCTGGTATTCGTCGTCGACGACCATTCGGCGAATCGTCTCGCGGAGCCCGTTCGGTGCGAATATCTGGGCCTCCCGAAGCTCAGGATCGGTGAGAGACGGTTCAACCTCGCGCAACACTTTCCTTCCGGGAACGCCGTCGGGAAAATCGGCCGCGGTGACGAGGGGAGCAACGTCCGCCAGCAGGATAAAACCGTCCGTGTAGAAGTACTCCGGGGTCGCTACCTCTAAAACTGCGGCGTTGAGACGCCGGTAACCGTAAAGGAACAGCTGCCCAAGGCCAAACCAGAGCAGCAGCGCCGCAGTCAGTCTCAAACGCTGTTTTGACAAAACGAACCGACGGCGGTACCAGAGAATCGGCAGGACCACGGAGTTGAGCAGCACAAGGGGCAGGTAGCTGATTCGAATTCCGATCAGAACCGCTCCGATGAAGAGAACGAGGGCCAGCCGGATTCCGGTGCGCTGTTGGATGAACGACAGAGTGGTTGTAACCAGAATCGCGAACACGAACAACGCTGTTGTGTCGGTCATGATGTACCGTTCGGAGAGCAGTTGCAGGGGCTCCAGCGCGCAAAGAGAACTTGCGAGCGCCGCCCATCGAAACGGGATCGCGAAAACTCGCGTTAAATTCACCGCGATCAGCCAGGCGGAAACTGCGGACATCGCGGCCTGAGCAAAGACCAGAAAACGCAGGGAATGAGGCCAGATCGCCAAAGGACGAAGCAGGAAACCGTAAAAGAAACCACGGTCGTGAGGAAGGTAACCATGGAGGGCCGTGTAAAGATAAGCGCCGGTGTCCCCCATGAATGCGGAGGGATTTCCGTCGACAATGACCAGAGCGCACTTGAGGGCTATAAGGACAGCGAGCAGGGCGGCCAAACGCCGTCGAACCGTGTTTGATCGCGCCCTGGTCACGTCGCATCATTATCACCGATTGACTTTCGCACTCGCCGGCAAATCGGTTGAACGGGGTTCAGTATAGTGATAGGGATGCCATCCGAGGCGGAAACCGGCCAGAACGCCCAGCAGGGAACCGCGTGGCAGAGGGTGCAGAACGCCCGCCACCCGAAGCGCCCCCACACGCTCGATTACATCCAGCGGATTCTGACTGATTTTCAGGAAATTCACGGTGACCGGCTCTTTGGAGACGATCCCGCAATCGTCTGCGGGTTTGGAAAGCTGGACGGCCAGTCCATCATGCTGATCGGAGAGCAGAAGGGGCGCGACACCCGGCAGAAGCTGCACCGAAACTTTGGCATGCCCAAGCCCGAGGGTTATCGCAAGGCTCTGCGGGCCATGCAGCTGGCGGCGAAGTTCAACCGGCCGATCGTCACCCTGATGGATACACCTGGGGCATACCCGGGGATCGATGCCGAGGAGCGCGGGCAAGCCGAAGCGATCGCGAGGAATTTGAAGGAAATGGCGCGCCTTCCCGTGCCGGTGATCTCGGTTTGTATCGGCGAGGGCGGCAGCGGCGGTGCTTTAGCGCTGGGCGTCGGCAATTTTGTGTTTATGCTGGAAAATGCCGTCTACAGCGTCATTTCGCCGGAAAGCTGCGCGGCGATCGTTTGGCGGGATTCGGCGAAGGCGGAATTGGCCGCTGCCGCTTTGCGAATGACTGGCCCGGACATGGTGAAACTTGGGCTGGTGGATGACGTGATTCCCGAGCCGCCGGGCGGCGCCCATGAAAACTACGATGAAGCTGCGCGCTTACTGAAAGAGCGCCTGCTGAGAACGCTGAGCGAGTTGGGCAAGCTGAACACAACGGAGTTGCTGCAGACACGCTACGAGAAGTTCCGCAAGATGGGGAACTTCTTTCTCGGATAGCAGATCGACATGGCAAATTCGAAGAAGAAATGGCCGGTGATCGCCGGGATCGTGTTCATTGTGGGTTTTATCGCCGCGATGATGCTGTCGACTTCCACCGAGGCGAAATACCACTGCGAAATCTGCATCGCGTTCAATGGAGCGACCGTTTGCCGGAATGGCGCGGCATCCACGAAGCAGGAAGCGCAGCGGATTGCGACGGAATCGGCCTGTTCCGATCTGGGCGCGGGCGGGTTTTCCAATTGCCGGAACACCAACCCTGTCAGCCTGAAATGGAAGTAGTAGGCACCTGTTTTCAATAGTTTACGGTTAATTCTCGCTTCGCCGTGTTATTCTGAATGCAGATTTCGTGAACAAACGGACGCGCCGAGTCGTTTATTTCGGTTGAACCGCATCGTTTCTTCCCACAATCAACGGAGTACCTCAAATCGTGCAAGGTAAATGGAAAATTTTGATCGGCGTTGGCGCCCTGGTTTTGGTCGGGGGCGGTGTTTTCGCCAGCATTAAGTACTCGCAACGGGACATTGTCACGATTCAGACCGGCAAAGTAATCCAGGAAGATCTGGCGAGTGTGGTTACCGCCTCGGGCGAAATCAATCCGCGAACTTATATCAGCATCGGCGCCGAGTATCAGGGACAGATAACGGACATCCTTGTGAAGGAAGGCGACCACGTTCAGAAGGGACAACTGTTGGCTAAGATCGACAGCGCCCAGTCGGCATCGGACGTGGCTGCGCAGCGCGCGGCCCTGGATTCGGCCGAAGCCGATGCGGCCGCCAGTAAAGCCAGCGCGGCAGCCAGCGAAGAGGCCTACAAAGCCGGCCAGGAAAACATCGCAACCCTGAAGGCAACACTGAACAGGACCAAGGCCGATCTCGACCGTTACGAATCCGACTTCAAGCGCGGCGACCAGCTTTATAAGGACAAGCTGATTTCGAAATCGGATTACGATCAGCGGGTAGCGGCTTTCGAAGGGCAGAAGGCGGCGATGGCGGAAGCGCAATCGCGAATCGTGCAGGCTGAGGCGCAGTTGAAGCAGCTCAATGCTCAGTTTCTCGGGGCACAGGCGCAGTATGTCGGGACGCAGAAGAAGATCGCCCAGGCTCAGGCGGGTCTGAACCGGTCCAGCGACATTTTGAAAAAACACGATACGATTGCACCTATCGCGGGACTTGTAACGTACTTACCTGTGCGGGTGGGCGAAACGGTGGTGCCTGGCGTTCAGAACTCGGCTGCGAGCACGATCATGACGATCGCGGACATGTCCATTGTGACGGCGGAAGTGAAGATCGACGAGACCGATATCGTGAACATCAAGATGGGCCAACCGGCCGAGATTACGGTGGATGCGATTCCGAACAAGACTTTTGCCGGCCATGTAATAGAAATCGGCAACACGGCGATTCTGCGGTCTACCGGTCTGGCGGCTTCCACCAGCAATACGTCGAGCCAGGAAGCGAAGGACTTCAAAGTTGTTGTCGCCATGGATGCTCCACCGGATGAAATCCGCCCCGGTCTGTCCTGCGCAACTAAAATCACGACTGCTACGCGGAAAAACGTGACCGCGATCCCGATTCAGGCTCTGACGTCGCGCACCAAAGGCGACCTGATTCCGGATAAGGATAAGCCAATCAATCCGGATCCCGCCACGGTAAAGGCGAACAAGGAAGAATCGCAGGGTGTCTTTATCGTGAAGGGGAACAAAGTCGAGTTCCGCAAGGTGGAGACAGGCATCACGGGGGCAACCGAGATCGAAGTGCTCAGCGGGCTCAATCCGGGCGATGAGATTGTGACTGGCAGTTACCAGACGATCCGTACCATCAAGAATGGAGCGGTGATCAAGATCGACAATAAACCTCCGGTGAAGAAGGCAAGCTAATGGCACAGGCTGTTCTGGATAGCGCGGCGGAAAAGGGCGAGAAGCTCAAGCGCGACGGCATTGTCATCCGCACCTACGATCTCTGGAAGACTTATGTGATGGGCGATCAGACCATCAATGCGGTTGCCGGCATTGATCTGGAGATTCGCCGGGGCGAGTACGTCGCGCTGATGGGGCCTTCGGGCTCCGGCAAATCCACCCTGATGAATCTGATCGGTTGCCTGGACTCTCCTTCAAAGGGCGAGTACTTCATCAATGGGCGCCTGGTCAGCGAAATGGAAGACGACGAACTGGCGCAGATCCGGAATAAGGAAATCGGGTTTGTATTCCAGACGTTCAATCTGCTGCCCCGCGCGAGCGCCCTTCACAATGTGGAGTTGCCGCTGATTTATAACGGTACTCCGCCGGCGGCGCGAATTGAGAAGGCCAGGAAGGCGCTCTCCCAGGTGGATCTGGAGCAGCGTATGCTGCATAAGCCGAATGAATTATCCGGTGGTCAGCGCCAACGCGTGGCGATTGCGCGCGCGCTGGTGAATAGTCCTTCCATCATCCTCGCGGATGAGCCGACCGGTAACCTGGATACTGCGACCGGCAACGAAATCATGGCGCTGTTCGAACGGCTATACCGGGAAGGCAATACGATCGTCCTGGTGACGCATGAAAACGATATTGCGCAACATGCCCATCGCGTGGTGCATATTCGCGATGGCAAGGTTGAGAAGGACGAAGTTATTCAGCATTAGCCGCTAGAGGCTGTTGCGAATGGCCGCAGCCAGGCTCGCGGAGTCTTCCTCGCTGCCGAGAAGCGCGCGGTGGGGAATCCAGAAGGCGTCTTTGATGCGGGCTTCCGCGTTTGGACTCGGCATGACGCGGCAGTTCGTTCGATCGCTATAGAGCGGGTTTTCGTAGAGAGTGTGCGGATAAAACGGCGTGCACGGAAAGCCGGCTGAAGTCAGTTTCCTGTGGAAGGCACTGCGATCACCATCCACCCAACCCAACAGCAGATAGTTCGTGTGGACGCGCGCGGCTTCCGGAATGCGCTGGAAGTGCAGGTTGCGAAGGTCGTCCAGGCTCTCGCGGATGATCTTCACATTGCGGGCTCGGCGTTGGTTCTGCTCGGGCAAGCGTTCCAGCTGGGCGATCAGAACAGCTGACTGCCACGCGGTAATCCGGTAATTCGTGCCCAGCGAGTAGTGGAAGAACCAGCCTTCGCCTTTGCGACGCCCCTGATCGAGAATCTGCCGGGCGCGGTCAATCAGCGCCTCGTCGTTCGAGAGCAGAATTCCACCTTCGCCCGCGGTCATTACCTTGCCGTTCTGAAAGCTGAATGAGCTGATGGCGCCGATACTGCCCGCGCGCGTACCGTTCCATTCGGAACCGTGGGCGTGCGCGGCATCTTCGAGGATGGGCAGGCCGTGTGCGCTGGCGATGGCGGTGATTGCATCCATGTTCGCCATGGGTCCGCCGAAATGGACCGGCATGATCGCCCGGGTTTTAGAGGTGATGGCTGCCTGGATGGATTCCGGATCGATATTGAAGGTATCCGGTTCGATATCGACGAAGACGGGAGTTGCCCCAACCCGGGAAACCGCGGTTGCCGAGGAGATGAAGGAAATTGCCGGCACGATCACTTCATCGCCTTCGCCGATTCCGAGAGCTTCGAGAGCCATTTCGAGGGTCACGGTGCCATTGCAGGCGCTCAAGCCAAAGCGGCACTGCTGGAAGGCGGCGAATTCCTGTTCGAAGCGCGCGACGAAAGGGTGATAGCCGCCCCAGCGGTCGCTGGCGAGAACTTCATCGAGAAGCTCGCGTTCGCGCGCGCCGGAAACAGGCCATGAAGGTGTGCCCATTCCCCTAGAATAGTTGTTGATGAATGTTTATCGGGAACGGCGCGAAGAGTTGGAGAAGCACGAGATGATGATGGGCGTGCCGCGCGGCCGCCTCGCGGTGACGCTCGACGTGCTGACCGACGCGCTGGTACTGGTGGGGCAGCACGGTGTGTATTGCCAAAGCTCTCGGCAGCCCGGCAAACCGGCGATGGATATTCAGGTGATTTCGAAATCGATCACAGACGCCAAGGAGTTGATCAGCGGCGTCATGAATGAGCTGAAGCTACATTCGAACGAAAGGGTTTGATCGCTTTTCGGTTCTGATGTCCGTAGGTTCACCATGGCCGGGAAAGACGATCGTGTTTTCGGGCAGCGTGTAGAGCTTGCCGCGAATCGAACTGGCGATTTGGCCTGAGTCTCCGCCCGGAAGATCCGTGCGGCCCACACTTCCTTTGAAAAGCGTATCGCCCGCAATGAGCTTCGCGTGTTCAGGAATGTAGAGCGAGATGCTGCCAGGGGTGTGGCCTGGAGTGTGGAGCACGTGAGCTTCGATGCTGCCGGCGCGAAGAATGTCGCCCTCATGCGCCTGGGTGTCGATGCCTGGATTTTGCGGTATGGGAATGCCGAGCCAGGCTGCCTGCATGGCGAGATTGTCGGCCAG
This sequence comes from Bryobacteraceae bacterium, assembly GCA_025928545.1. Classification (GTDB taxonomy): domain Bacteria; phylum Acidobacteriota; class Terriglobia; order Bryobacterales; family Bryobacteraceae; genus BOG-234. The sequence goes on from JAICJH010000046.1 coordinate 12,060, forward strand.
GAATGTATCGGCTTCATTCATGTAAACGGGAGCGCCGGTCAGGGCGCGGAGTTTGTGAGCTCCGCCGATGTGATCGATATGGGCGTGCGTGATCACGATCATTTTCACGGTTAGCTGATGGCGTTCGAGGATTGCGACGATTTCCTGAATATCATCGCCGGGATCGATGACCATGGCCTCGCGGGTCAGCAAATCGCCGAGGATGGAGCAGTTGCATCCGAGGGCTCCCACGGGCAGGGTCTCGTGAATAAGAGCATTTTCCGAGTGCATGCTACTAAGATAAAGGTACCGATGGACTATCTCAGTTTTGTCATGCTGGCGCTACATGTTCTTGGCGCCGTGGCTCTTGTGGGTGGCGCGATCATGTGGCGATACGGGGCTGTTCCCGGACTTCAAAGCGTAGACGAAGGCATCCGTTCCAGGGTGGATAGCGCCATTGCGGCGGCATGGCGTCCGATTGCGATTTCCGCGATTGGCGGATTGCTGATTACGGGGATATATAACCTCATGCACCGGCCGGTGCAGACCAAAACCTTCCACATGCTGTTCGGCATTAAGATGCTCCTGGCGCTGCACGTTTTCGCGGTTGCGATTTTGGCGGCCCGCCCGAACAATGACCGCCGGGGCCGGCAACTGACCGGCATCGTGATCAGTGGCGTGGTGATTGTAGTGATTTCCGCGGCTTTCCGGTGGGTTTGATGACACCAGGTCTTGAGGCTTTAACTCACTCGGCGGCATTTATCGATCTGTCCGGTCGGGGACGCATTCGCGTTACCGGCGAGGACAGGGCGCGATTGCTGCATGCCATGAGTACGAATCACGTGCAGGGGATGAAACCTGGCGAAGTGCAGTATACTTTCTTCCTCAACGCACAGGGGCAGATTCAGGCCGATGCGTGGATATTTTGTTTCGAGGATCATTTCCTGCTGGATGTGGAGCCGGAGACCAGGCACTCGCTCTACGAACATCTGGACCGGTTCATCATTGCCGACGATGTGACGCTGGAAGATGTGACGAGTGAAACCTTCGCTTTCGCGGTGGAAGGACCTGAAGCCCAACGTGTCGCCGGTGCCGCCGGAGTTGCTGGCCGGAGAGTTTATGGGCGGGCAACGGAGAAGGAAGATATCGGCAGCCGGTTGATTGCGGCCGGAGGGATTCAAGCGACCGCTGAAGATGCGGAGACCTGGCGGATCATGCAGTTCATTCCCCGGTACGGCAGGGATATTACCGATCACTCGCTTCCGCAGGAGACGCAGCAGACGCGTGCGGTGCATTTCCAGAAGGGCTGCTATCTGGGCCAGGAAATTGTGGAACGCGTGCGGTCGCGCGGGCATGTGAACAAGCTGCTGATAGGATTCACCGGACATTCGGAGCACGCGCCCGCGCCGGGCACCAAGGTCGCGTATGGCGGCAAAGAAGACGGCGAGGTGACATCCGCAGTGGCTGTGGAGGGCAACTTCTATGGTCTGGCGATCGTCCGGGCGCAGATTGCGCAACCGGGCACTATTGTCGGGATCGATGGCCGGCCGGCAACGTTGGCCGCGCCTCACGTGACTTCCGCTTAATCAAATCTCAGCGCGTAACTTGTGCTTCGCCCGCGTTCCGAGCCTCGCACCAGGATTCCGTGCCCGGCCAGATAAGTGATATCCCGCAAGGCCGTGTCCTCGGAGCATTTGGCGAGTTTGGCATATTTCGACGTGGTTAGTTTTCCCTCGAAGCCATCGAGCAGCCGCTTCAGCACAAGGGTCTGGCGTTCAGACAACGGGATCCCCTGTATGGCTTCCCAAAACCGCGCTGTACTTATCACCGACGCGAGGGCGCTCTGCGCGTTGTCGATAGCGCGCCCGAGACATGCGATGAACCACTCCAGCCAGAACGTGACATCCATCGTGCCGTGTTGAGTTTTCTCGAGCATGCCGTAGTAAGTTGACCGCTCGTTCCGGATCTGGGCCGACATGCTGTAGAAGCGCTGCGCGCTGTGCTCCGAACGGGAGAGAGCCATATCCGCGATGGCGCGCGCGATGCGGCCGTTGCCGTCGTCGAATGGATGTATGGTGACGAACCAGAGGTGCGCCAATCCTGCCTTTGTCACCGGATCGAGCGCGGCATCACTGGAATCGAACCAGGTTAAAAACTGCCCCATTTCCTCATCGAGCAGCTTCGCCTGGGGTGCTTCGTAGTGCACCTGCTCATTCCCCAGCGGCCCCGACACCACCTGCATGGGACCATTTCGATCGTCGCGCCAGGCTCCGGTTCGAATTATATGGAAGCCACTCCGCGCGTCCGGGACCAGCAGCGCGTGCCATTCGAACAGACGCTCGGCGGTTAGCGGCGCGTCATATTGCCCGGTGGCGTCGAGCATCATTTCCACGATGCCATCCACATTGCGATCCGACCGGGTCAGCGCGCCGATGTCAATGCCGAGATGACGCGCAATCGACGAGCGCACCTGGGCCACATCGAGGTGTTCGCCCTCGATTTCGCTCGTTTTGAGCACGTCCGTCGTTAAGGTTTGAAAAGCGGCGTCCTGGCGCAGGCTGAATCCAAGGGCTTCCATGCGCCCGATCAGACGACCCTGGCGATGCCGCACGTCGGCCAAAGGCGCGGCAAGACGTTCGCTGTTCCAAGTGAAGCGGGGCCACTCTGGTAGTTCGTAGATATACATTCACCGCATGTCCTGCGGTTATTATATCAGTATTCGACGCAAAATATGCGGCGATTGAGGGCGCTAATCACCGCAGGCTTTAATAGAGAACCACAAAGCCGCCGTCCGGGCGGGCAAAGGCCGCAGGGAAACTCCAGACAGGGCTGCCCTCGGAATTGCCGGGATCGGAGGCTGGTTTCAGATCCTGATCGTAAGTCTGCCAGTGGAGTGAGCCGCCTTTTTTCCACGCAGTCCCTTCGGTCCAGGCGAGGAGGGTTTCCCCACGGGAATTCATGGCTAAGGCCGGGTACTTACGGTTTTCACCTTTACCGGGCGCGCCGATCGGTTGGGGAACGGAATCCCCGGCTACTTTGCCGAAGTACACCTGCTTCTCGGTTTCCCATGCCGCCAGCGTGACATCTTTGGCCTGAGCGAAGGCTTCGGAACTCATCACGCAGGCACCGATATTCCATTTGGAAACATTGGCGGCCTGGAAGGAGCGCCCGTGATCACGGGAGGTCAGGAGGTACATGTCTCGATGCACCGTTTCGAACGCGGTACGAAAGAGGACGCGAAGCACTCCATCACTGCCGGCGTAGGCGTGCATGCCACAGCAGCCGCAAACGCCTGTGGGGGAATCGAAAGCGATCGTTTCGGGTGCAAAGGTCTTGCCGTCGTCAGATGATTTGGCCATCCAGACTCGGCGGTTCGCCTCATTTGCGCTGATGCCGGCAGGGGGAGCGTGCCAGAAAACATAGACATTGCCCTGTTTGTCGGAGGCGAGGGTGCCACCGCCGTTGAGTCCCCATGCCGAAGTAATCAGATTGCGCTCGGGTTCGAAACCCGTGCCAGCGTCGTTCAGCCGAGCATAGAGCATCGGCGGCTCCTTGTCTTTACGTGGTTGAGCGACATCGGAGCCGTTCCAGGCAACGTGTACGCGCCCATTCCGTCCGACGGTCAACTGGGCGCCGCGGATGGCGCCAACCGCAATGGCGGTACCGGGAGAACTGTTGACCCGAAGAGGCGCGGAAAAAGTACGGCCATAGTCGCGAGACCGGACGTAATTCAGGTCGCCATGCTCGGCCTCGCCCGAAAAATAAAGCAGGTGGACGACGCCATCGCTGAGTTCCACCTCGGGCTGGATGCCTCCGGCGGGGACGCGGATGAGGCTCACGGCAGGCGGCGCGATTTTAGCTGCGGCACCGCCAAAAATCGCCAGAAGCGCGAGCGCGGAAACCGCCACGAAGCGGGTTGGAGTCACCATACCTTCCAGTATTTCACAATGCGCGATAATAAGATTTATGCCCTATCCCGAAATGCTGATTACACCCATGCGCGAAGACCTGACCAGGTTTGGTCTGGAAGAGGCCCGAACACCGGCGGATGTCGACCGGATTCTGGCTGCGCCTGGTACAACACTGATGGTGGTGAATTCCGTCTGCGGCTGCGCGGCTGGCCGGGCGCGCCCGGGTATCGGGATGGCACTGCAACACTCTGTGAAGCCCGACCGGTCTGCAACTGTTTTCGCCGGCGGCGACGATGCCGCAGTTGCGCACCTTCGCAACATTCTCTCGGACTTTCCGCCTTCTTCTCCGTCCATTGCGTTGTTCAAGGACGGTAAGCCTGTGTATATGGTGCACCGACGGGACATTGAACCGCGTCAGGCACCGGAAATCGCAGCGCTGCTGACGAGCGCGTTCGACCAATTCTGCGCGAGCTAAATCACAGCCAGACGAATCGGCTACTGCTGCTTCTGACGGCGATACTGTTTTCCACCGGCGGCGCCGCTATCAAAATGGCGGCGCTTTCCGGCTGGCAGGTAGCCAGCTACCGCTCCGGCGTGGCGGCGGTGTTTATGTGGCTGGTTTTGCCCTCGGCGCGGCGGAGCTGGACCTGGCGCACCTTCGCGGGGGGAGCCGTTTACGCGGCGGTCGTCGTTTCGTTTGTTATATCGAACAAGCTGACTACTGCGGCAAACGCGATCCTGCTGCAATCCACTTCGCCGCTCTATCTGCTTCTGCTGGGTCCCCTTTTCCTGAAAGAAAAACTTCGCACCGTGGATGTCGCGGTTGTGACAGGAGTTGTAGTGGGGGCCGCAGTGCTGTTTTCCGGATCGGAAAATGTCGTAGCCACGGCGCCCGATCCGATTCGGGGCAACATTGTCGCGGCGGGTTCAGGACTTGCCTGGGCGCTGACGATTGCCACATTGCGGTGGATCGGCAAGCGAAATCCGCAGGCAGATGCGGGCGGCTCAGTGGCGATAGCTGGCAATTTGATCGCATTCGTGGCGTGCCTGCCGCTGGCGATCGGCGGGCCGAAAGTGGGTGCCGGGTCCGGGGCGATGATCCTTTATCTGGGAATATTTCAGGTTGGGCTCGCCTACGTGTGCTTCACGAAGTCTATCCGGCATGTAGCTGCCATTGATGCGGCGACGCTACTGCTGATTGAACCTGTCCTGAATCCGATCTGGGCCTGGCTTATTCATGGCGAGTACCCGAGCGGCAGGGCGCTGGCGGGTGGCGCGATGATTTTGGCTGCGGCCTTCGCCGGATCGTGGTGGCAGGCTTCGATTGAATCTAAGGCTTCGGTTGATCGCCCGGAGCCGTCTTTTCCACTACAATCGTGAATTTAGCCGCCATGGCGGCGATAGCGCCGACCGCGGCCACAACGGGTGCGAGGACCGCGCCTACGGCTGCGACTGTGACGGGGATCTCGACGAAGGTATTGCCCTTTTCGTCCTTGATGATGATCCGGTTGACGTTGCCCTCGTGAATCAGGGCTTTGACTTTGTCGGCCAGTTCATGGCTCATCACTTTGATTTCTTCGATTACGTGGTTCATTGCCATAGTTTGAAAGTCCTCTGAATTAAAGCGCACGAATCACGCGCGCGGGCAGCATGAAAATCTCCCGAACGATGAAGAAAGCCGAACCGACGGCGATGCCGACCAGACGAAATGGCAATAGAATCAGCCAGATGAAGGGAAAGAGGATAAGCGCCACCAAGGCCAGCGGCCAGCAAACAACCAGCAAGATGCACCAAAGCAGAAATTTCACCATTTCAGATCGCCTTCACCTGAGTTTACGCCGGGCCGGGACGGGAAGTTCGAAGAATCGCGAGTTGCGGCGGGAAGAATTCATCAGGCGAAGGCATCTGTCAAAATAGGAAATGCGGCTTTGGCTTCCGCGCTGTTGATCCGGACGCCCGCCGCGACGCCTGCCCATCGTGAACAAGCCAACCGATACGCGGAGTCACCGCGCTCTTTCTCTGTCCTTTGGATTCTCATTCGAGGACCTGTACAGCCAGGAGGCTCTTGTCAGGCTGGATGGCGTTTTCCTGTCGCAACTTCAGGAAGCGGCACCGGAGCTGCACGGTCAACTTCTGGCCGCTCGCCAGGATCCTTCCTCACTTGCTCTGAAGCAGGCGTCCGAACTGATCATTGCAGTCGCTCCCCATCTGGATGACTTCGTCGGCAGGCTATTTGGTATTGACGGTGCGCTGCATGAATTGCAGGGGCGACATAACGAACTGGCTCCGCTCTATGCCGTGAAGCGCAAGTTCATCCAGAAGAAAGCTCTGACCGGCTACACGCCGGAAAAGGCTGCGCTGATTGATGGCTTCAAGATCGCCGCCGAGCTGGAAGCTTTCACGCTCGAACCTTTGACCGAACGCAGCTATGCGGAGCATGTGTCCCGCTGGCTGGAGGACGAACCGGCACACGCGGAGGCGCTGCGCCTGGCCGCTCTCTATGGCGCGTGGGCAGTGCTGACCCCTGAAGGCAAGAAAAAGCATCATTCCGGAATTCTGTTCCGGCAACCGCACAAGCTCGACATGATGCACCTGGTGCCCTCGACCGCTATTGAGAATCACGGTCTGGTGCAACTTCAGTTTCGGGCGGACCAGTGGCGAAATCGCGAAGGCTTTCAATTGACCGATGCCGGAACGGATCTCACCGGCGCTCTCGACCAGGCAAACTACTGCATTAAGTGCCACAACCAGGGCAAGGATTCCTGCTCGCACGGGCTGAAGGAAAAAGACGGTTCGTTCAAAGCCAGCGTGTTCGGAGTGAAGCTGGCAGGCTGTCCGCTCGAAGAGAAGATTTCGGAAATGAATCTTCTGAAAGGCGAGGGCGTACCGATCGGCGCGCTCGCGGTGGTGGTGATCGACAACCCGATGGCCGCGGCAACCGGACATCGCATCTGCAACGACTGCATGAAGTCGTGCATATTCCAGAAGCAGGAGCCGGTGGATATTCCGCAGGTAGAAACGCGGACATTGAAGGATGTTCTGGAACTGCCATGGGGCTTCGAGATTTATGGGTTGCTCACGCGCTGGAATCCGCTCAACTTCGAACGGCCGTTTCCGCGCACGGCCACAGGCAAGAAAGTTCTGGTGGTTGGTCTGGGACCCTCGGGTTTCACTCTGTCGCATCATTTGATGAACGACGGCCATACTGTGTTTGCAACGGACGGCCTCAAGATCGAGCCGCTGCCGGCTGAAATTTCCGGGGTCGATCCGCATGGACGTCGTGTGCCTTTCCGGCCGCTGCGCGACGTGTCCGATATCTATGAACGGCTGGATGAGCGAGTGATGGCCGGCTTCGGCGGAGTTGCCGAGTACGGCATTACAGTCCGGTGGAATAAGAACTTCCTGAAGGTGGTGCGCCTACTCATTGAACGGCGCAGCGAGTTCCATATGTATGGCGGGGTGCGCTTCGGCGGAACTTTGACTGTGGACAATGCGTTTGAGCTTGGGTTCGACCACATCGCTCTCTGCGCCGGCGCGGGACGACCTACGGTCATCCCGATGAAGAACGGGTTGGTTCGCGGCGTGCGGCAGGCTTCCGACTTTTTGATGGCGTTGCAGCTGACCGGGGCGGCGAAGCCCGATTCTCTGGCGAACCTGCAGGTCAGATTGCCAATCGTGGTCATTGGCGGAGGTTTGACGGCGATCGACACAGCGACCGAATCGCTGGCGTACTACGTTGTGCAGGTGGAAAAATTCCTCAAGCGGCACGAGGTGCTGTCCCATGAGATGGGCGAGGCGAATGTGCGACGGCAGTGGACGCCGGAAGAAGCGGAGATCGCGTCGGAGTTTCTGACGCATGCGCGCGCGATCCGGGCCGAGCGAGCGGCGGCTGCGCGCGAGGGTCGGCGGCCGCGGTTTATCGATCTGTTGAATTCGTGGGGCGGCGTCACACTGGCATATCGCCGGCGATTGATCGACGCGCCCAGCTATACGCTCAATCACGAGGAAGTCACAAAGGCGTTCGAAGAGGGCGTGCGGTTTGCCGAATCACTGACACCGGAAGAAGTGGAAGTGGATGCCGCCGGGGCAGCGAATGCGCTGAGGTTCCAGAAATATCACTGGGATGATGCGGCGGGCAAGCTGGTGCGGTCCGGCGAAACGGTAACACTTCCCGCGAAAACGATTCTGGTGGCTGCGGGTACGCAGCCGAACACCGTTCTGGCGCGCGAAGACGACCACAACGTCATGCTGGATGGCAAGTATTTTCAGGCTTATGGTGAAGACGGCAAGCACGTGAAGCCGGAGAGAATCACCAAGCCCGGAACAGTGTACGTGCTGATGTCGGTGCGGGAGGACGGCCGATCCATCAGCTTCTTCGGCGACCTGCACCCGTCTTTCGCGGGTAATGTGGTGAAAGCGATGTCGAGCGCTAAGCAGGGATATCCGGTTGTTTCGCGGATGCTGTCGAAGATTTCCGCTTCCGAACCGAGTCCCGAGGCTTTGGCGACAAAACTGGACGATGAACTGCGTCCGGTAGTTGAGGATGTCATTCGTCTGACGCCGAATATCGTAGAAGTTGTGGTTCGGGCACCGATTGCCGCGCGGGCTTTCCAGCCGGGGCAGTTCTACCGCCTGCAGAACTATGAATCGCTGGCTGCACGGACGAAAGACACGGTGCTCGGGATGGAAGGGCTGGCACTCACGGGTGCGTCGGTGGATATGGAGAAGGGACTGCTCTCGACCATCGTTCTTGAGATGGGCGGTTCGTCCGACCTGTGCATCCTTTTGAAGAAAGGTGAGCCGGTTATTCTGATGGGCCCGACCGGAACGCCCAGCGAAACACCGCCTGAAGAAACCGCTTTGCTGGTGGGCGGCGGTCTGGGAAATGCGGTGCTGTTTTCAATCGGACAGAAGCTGCGTCAGCAGGGATCGCGCGTTGTTTACTTCGCCGGCTATAAGAAGATTATCGACCGTTACAAGGTGGATGAGATTGAGCGCGCGGCGGATGTGGTGGTCTGGTGCTGCGACGAAGCGCCCGGCTTTACAGCGACCCGCCCCGGAGACTCATCGTTTGTGGGCAACATCGTGGATGCGATGGCGGCGTACGGCAGCGGACGGCTCGGAAAGCCGGCGATCCCGCTTAATACGGTGAACCGTCTGCTCGCAATTGGATCGGACGGCATGATGCGGGCGGTACAGCAGGCCCGTCATGGCGTGCTCGCGGAGTTCCTGAATCCGGATCATGAGGCTATCGGCAGTATCAACTCTCCGATGCAGTGCATGATGAAGGAGATCTGCGCACAATGTCTGCAGACACATCGAGATCCGCTCACGGGTGAGGAGACGGTGGTCTTCTCGTGCTTCAATCAGGATCAGCCGCTGGATAAAGTCGATTTCGGTAACCTGCGGACGCGACTGATGCAGAACGGCGCTCAGGAAAAACTGACCAAGCTGTGGATCGACCGGTGTCTGCGCGAGATCGGCGCGCGGGCTTAGGTCATTACTTCCGGCAGCGGCAATCGGACATAATTTAAAGATGCCCCTGTCAATCGTGCAGGTCGACGCTTTCAGCGCCACGCCGTTTCGTGGAAATCCCGCGGCTGTCTGTGTTCTCAACGGGCCGCGTGAGGAAAAGTGGATGTCTCAGGTTGCGCGGGAAATGAACCTGTCGGAGACTGCCTTCCTGGTTCCCGATGAAACCGACCATGGCGCATTTCAGCTGCGCTGGTTTACCCCAACAGTGGAAGTTGCCCTCTGCGGCCATGCGACGCTGGCAAGCGCACACGTTCTCTGGGAGCAAGGCCGCCTGGCGCCGCACGCTGTCGCACGTTTCCACACGAAGAGCGGGCTCTTAACGTGCATGCGAAGCGGGCACTGGATCGAGATGGATTTTCCGGCGACGTTCGTGGAGCCTGCCGACGCACCGCCGCAACTTGCGGAGGCTATCGGAACCGAATTCAGGTTTGTGGGGCGGAGTAAGTTCGATTACCTGGTGGAAGTTGCGGATGAGCGCACGGTACGTGAACTAGAGCCGAACCATTCGCTGCTGCGGCAATTACCGGTTCGGGGAATTATCGCGACGGCACTCGCGGACGCGGCTCACCCGCACGATTACGATTTCGTTTCGCGCTTCTTCGCGCCGGGCTCAGGCGTCGATGAGGATCCCGTCACGGGGTCGGCCCATTGCGCGCTGGCTCCCTACTGGGCGAAGCGAACCGGCAAGGCCGAGATGACGGGATACCAGGCATCACACCGGGGCGGGTTCGTTAAAGTGCGCCCGGTGGAAGATCGCGTATTTCTCTCCGGCCAGGCAGTCACCGTTTTGCGGGGAGAGTTGATCGCAGAATGAAGTTCAAATTGCCCGAGTCCACGTACGACCCTGAACCGCCGCCGGTACTTGGTTCGTGGGGAAATATTTACGTCGCCACGCTCGCCTGGCTGGCGATCCTGATTTTAGTCTTCTATTGTTTTACGCGGTACTTCTCGCAATGAGCCATGTCGATTGGGTGGTTATGGTTCTGGCCATGATCGCCATCCCCGCCTTTGGCCTATGGCGAGGGCGACTCAACCGGCGCAACGTGAATGACTATTTGCTCGCCAGCAAGTCGATGCCCTGGTATGCCATGGGGCTTTCGATCATGGCGACGCAGGCGAGCGCCATCACTTTTATTGCAACTACCGGCCAGGCGTACGTCGATGGCATGCGCTTCGTGCAGTTCTATTTTGGATTGCCCGTCGCGATGGTGATTCTGGCAGCGACGGCTGTCCCGATTTTTCACAGGGCCGGGGTTTATACAGCGTACGAATACCTGGAGCGCCGCTTCGACGCCAAGACCCGGGCGCTGACTTCGATTGTATTTCTTGTTTCACGCGGGATGGCGGCCGGCATTGCAATTTATGCGCCCGCAATTGTAATGAGTTCGATATTCGGCTGGCAGGATCGCGTCACCACGCTGATTATCGGACTGGTCTGCGTCATCTACACCACCACGGGCGGCATTCCCGCAGTCACCTGGACCGACGTGTTGCAGATGACGGTTATCATGTCGGGCCTGATACTGGCCGTCATGACAGTTGTTTATTTGATGCCGCACAGCGTGAGTTTCGGCGATGCAGTGTATCTGGCCGGCGCGGTCGGCAAGCTTAACGTGGTGGATCTCAAACTCGACTGGAATAACCGCTATAACTTGTGGAGCGGCCTGGTCGGCGGAACGTTCCTTTTTCTCGGGTACTTCGGATGCGACCAATCGCAAGTGCAGCGTTTCCTGACGGGTAAATCTATTGCACAGAGCCGTCTGAGCCTGCTGTTCAACGCGATGGCGAAAGTTCCGATGCAGTTCTTTATTCTTTTCGTCGGAGCCATGGTGTTTGTTTTCTATCTGTTCGTTCAGCCGCCATTGCTTTTCCAGAAGGGCGCGATGAAGGCGCTGGCGAAGCAGCCTGGCTATACCCAGATTCAAGATCAATTCGACACCGCCTTTGCGAAGCGTAAACGCGCGGCGGAATCTCTGAATGCCGCGCGAAAAAAGGGCGATGACGCCGCGCTGACAGCGGCCGTGGCGGACTATCGTTCAGCGCAGCACGATGCCGACAGCGCGCGAAGCGCAGGGATCAGCCTTTATCAGAAGACGGAGGGGCAGAACGCTTTCAGCGATACCAATTACATCTTTCTATCGTTCGTCACGACTTATTTTCCGATCGGATTCATCGGACTGGTAATCGCCGTGATCTTCACCGCGGCAATGTCTTCCAGTGCCGGGGAGCTCAATTCGCTGGCAGCGGTCAGTGTCATGGACATTTACAGGCGGCATTTCAAACCAAACGCGTCCGACCGGCATTACTTAATGGCTTCGCGCGTATTCACGGCGCTGTGGGGTTTGTGGGCGGTGGCATTCGCGCAATATGCCAGACACCTTGGATCGCTCGTCGAAGCGGTGAACCAGGTGGGCTCGTTCTTTTATCCGGTCATGCTGGGAACGTTTATCCTGGGCTTCTTCTTCCAGCGTGTACAAGGGGGAGCGGCATTTTGGGCGCTGCTGATTGGAGAGGCGACAATCGTCGCCTGCGCCATATTTACGAGGATTGCTTTCCTTTGGTATAACGTGATCGGCGCGGTGGTCGTAGTGATATTCGGCGTGCTGCTCTCGAGACTGAATCAACGGGAAGGCCCGGCATGAATCTGCCGTTGCGAGCCCTGGCGAAGTCTGGCTCTCGATCTTCGTATATCACCAAATCCGCCAGAACGGCGTGGACCGGCTATATGCTCGCGCTGCTCTTCAGCGGACTCGCGGTGGCGTTTCGGCTGGAAGCAAGTCAGTCACTTCAAACTCGCGTCTCGCTCCCGCTGTGCGGACTGGCGGCTGTACTTGCCAGCATTTGGATCGCGGGCATCGGACCGGCCATCATGGCAACGGTGCTGACTACGGGTTGGTATATCCAGGATTCTTTCGGCGGCACTCAGTATCAGTGGATCCCCGCCGGACTCTATCTGGCGGAGGCTTGTGCTTTATGTTATTACGGCTGGCAACTACGCCTTGCAACAGGCCGGGCAGCGGAGGGCGAAGGGTGGCAACGTCACCTGATCCAGACGGCGGGTGAAGGTATCTGGATGGTGGATCCCGATGGGGTTGTCAGTTTCGCGAATCTGCGCATGGCGGAAATTCTGGGATGTACCGTGAAGCAGATCGAGGGGCGAAAATTCGACGATTTTCTTTTCCCCGAAGACCTGCCGGCTGAGCGCATTCGGTTTCAGAATCGGCGCCCCGGAGTGAGGAACCAATACGACCGCCGTTTGCGGCGCACCGATGGTTCCGAGGCATGGACGCTGGCTTGTTCCAGCCCATACGCTGCAAACGGTAAGGACGCAGGCCTGTTGACGATGATGACGGACATCACGGAGCGAAAAATGGCGGAATATGCGCTTCGCAATTCCGAGCGCAAGTTTCGCGACTTGTTCGAGAACATTCGGGAAGGGGTCTATCAGACTTCGCCGGATGGCCGGATACTGGCGGCTAATCCGGAGTTGCTGCGCATGCTGGGTTTTTCCAGTTACGAAGAACTGAATGTGGTGGGAGCGGTGGGGGCAACGTTTGTCGACGCGGGGTTGCGGCAGAGTCTCCATGAGCGACTGGAGCGCGATGGCAGCTACGCCAACGTGGAATTTCAGCTGCGCGCGCGCGACGGCCGAATCATTACGGTCCGGGAGAATGCGCGCGTCGTGCGGGATGAGAACGGAACAGTTCTTTATTACGAGGGCTCGCTGACCGATATTACCGAGAAGATCCGGCTCGAAAATCATTTGCGCCGCGCTCAGGAGATGGAGGCACTGGGACGCCTTGCGGGAGGAATTGCACGGGATTTCCGGAGCATTGGCGGCGTCATGATTTCGCGATTGCAGGAGGCGTTTTCCCTGCTTCCGCCGGAGAGCGAGGCCAGACCGAGCCTGGACGCCATCGCCAAATCGATGCAAAGCGCCGAGTTGCTGACTGATCAGATTCTGGATTTCAGCGAACGTCAGGCGGGAGTACGAAAAGGTATTTTCGGAGAGGGAGCCGATTTCGATGTCAATGCTCTGCTGGTAAGTATCCAGCCCGACATGCGCCGACTGGTCAATGGGGAGACACAGATTGTATTGTCGCTTTGCGACGGAACGACACGGGTAACAGCGGATTCCGCCCAACTGCGGCAGATTGTGACGGATCTCGTTAGTCACACTCTGGGCACGGGGGCCGCAGGGGTGATCGAACTCAAGACTGAGATTGTTGTCAGTGGGTCGGCCGGCGGTAAAGGGTCGTATGTTTGTTTATCAGTCTCCAATGACGGAGGCCGGAAAAGCCCCTGGATCGGGATGGCGACTGCGAAAGCGATTCTCGCGCAATATGGCGGGACGCTGGTTACCGAACTGCGGGGAAAAGAATCGGGTGGTGTGCGACACTCGCTGCATCTGCCGTTGGCTGCGGAGGGGAGTCCGGGCGCTGCGAAGAGCGGCAATTCCGGTACGGTCCTGTTGATCGAAGAAGATCCGCTGGTGCGCGAACTCAGCCGGGACATGCTGGAGCGTCAGGGCTTCCGAATACTCCTGGCCGGTAGTGCAGCCGAAGCTGAACGTATCACAAATGGCCAGGCGTTCGATGTTCTGGTTATGGAGTGGGCCGTTGACGGCGGAAGCGCCTTGTCGCTTGTACAACGACTGCGCGACAAACAACCGCACCTTCGTGTGCTTTTCACTACGGGTTATTCCGGTGCGCATGCATCTCCGTCAATAATTCCGGGAGGTGATGCTCTTCTGGCAAAGCCTTTTTCGGGCGAGACCCTGGGCCGAAAATTACGACAATTGCTTGAAAGGTAGAGGCTGCGGGGGCGTGGACGTTCTGGAATTTGGTAGGCGCGGCAGGATTCGAACCTGCGACCACCGGCTTAGAAGGCCGGTGCTCTATCCAACTGAGCTACGCGCCCGTCCGCTTTTCAATTCTAGCGCGCGAGTCCGTCGGGAGCAGCAGCAGGGGCGGCCGGAGCCGCAGCACGCGGCGCAAGGCGTTGGACGCTCAGCAGTCTTGCATGAAACGATTCGTCTGCGAGTTTGCCGGTTTCCCTGTCCAGCTCTCTGTTCCAATCCTCTTTTTCGTCGCGTTTCAGGTTTTCGAGCACTCGTAGATTGCGGTGCGCTTCCATCATCTTGTGCTGCTGTAATGCCAAGGCTTTTTGTGCTTCGGGGATTTGATCGCCGAGGCTTTTGATACGGCGGCGGCAACGTTCGGAGTAGGCCGCCCATGCTTCAAAGGCGGCGCTGCCGGCCGATGCAAGTTCACCAGCACCCGCCCGCAGGGCAGAATGACACTCTCGGAGCTCCGCCTGCAGCGCGGCGAGCTTTTGTGCCGCGCCAGACATGTTTTCCTGTTGGATGCGAAGCTGAGTCGTGCGCCAGCGGAGGGCCGGATCGAGGTGGAAGTGAAAAGGCTTCAAAGACTCATACCATTCCTGCCAGCGCTTCCATTCGTTTCGTCGTTTCCTCGGCGCTTGATTTGTCGTTCGGCTGCTGGCGGAGGAAGCTCATGATCTCGTCCCGCGAACGAATGGCGGAATCGAGCCGGGAATTGGAGCCGGAAACATACGCACCCAGGTTGATCAGGTCCTCCGACTGACGATAGAGCGCCAGGGCTTCACGGATGCGGCGGGCGGCTTCGGATTCCTGCGTCGTGCACAGCTTCGATTGCAGACGGCTGACGGACTCCAGAACCTGAATGGCGGGATAGTGCCCGGCCGAGCCAAGGTCTCGTGAAAGAGTGATGTGCCCGTCGAGAATAGCGCGAACGGCGTCGCAGATCGGCTCGTTGAAATCGTCTCCTTCCACGAGCACGGTAAAGAAGGCGGTGATCGAGCCTTTATCGAAATTGCCGGCCCGTTCACAGATTTTCGGTAGCAGGCTGAAGACGGAGGGTGTGTAGCCTTTTTGGCTGGGTGGTTCACCGGCGGCGAGGCCGATTTCGCGCTGGGCCATGGCTAGGCGGGTGATCGAGTCCATAACCAGCAGAACGTCTTCGCCGAGATCGCGAAAGTATTCGGCGACGGCGAGTGCGACGAAACAGGCGCGTACACGGAGCGGCGCGGGCCTGTCGGAAGTCGCGACAATCACAACCGAGCGGCGCATGCCCTCGGGGCCCAGATCGTGCTCGATGAACTCTCTCACCTCGCGATTGCGTTCTCCGATGAGGGCGATCACGTTCACCCCGGCTGAACTGGATCGCGCCATGGATCCCAGCAGGGTGCTCTTCCCGACTCCGCTGCCCCCGAAGATTCCAATTCGCTGGCCCTTGCCGCACGGCAACATGCTGTCGATGACACGAATGCCGGTGATGAGTTTTTCGCTGATATGCTCTCTCTCCAGAGCGTTGGGAGGCGCAGCGTAAAGAGGGCGGCTCTCGTGCGAAGCGATGGGCGAACCCTGATCCATGGGCGCTCCGAAGCCGTCCAGCACCCGGCCGAGAAGTTCTGGCGATACGTTGACCGTGGATTCACCGCCGCGGGCGACGATTGAATCGCCAAGGCTGAGGCCGCCGGTTTCTTCGAGCGGCATGGAAAGCACGCGGCCACTGCGAAACCCTACGACCTGAGTGCGAATGGTTCTTCCGGAGCGGGTGCGGATCTCGCAAAAGTCTCCGATTGCGGCGGCCGGGCCACGCGATTCCACGAGCAGGCCTACGAGTTCCACGACTTCGCCGGACATGCAAACCGGCTCGATACGATCGAGGAAATCGGAAATCCGACCTAGATCGAGAGTGGTATGGGCAGTCATTGGTTCAACCTGTCCGTCAGCCCGGAAGAGATTTCAGCCAGTTGGCTTTCGATGGATGCGTCGATCACGCCCTCTGCGCAGCTCATGATAAGCGTTCCAGCGTCACAGCCCGGATCGATTTTGATCTGCACCCGGTCCATCGCTGTGGCGGGAAGTGCGCCGCGGATTGCATCCGCAAAACGGGGATTCACCGTCAGTTGCCAGTTTTCGGCCCGGGTCAGCCGGTCGAATACGACGCGTGCCAGGGCATTCAGGGCGTTTGCGTCGACGCTCAGTTCTCTGTGGAGGATGCGGCGGGCAATTTTCAGCGCAAGGTCCACAGCATCTTTTTCGGCTCCGCGCCTCAGTTCGGGACGCAGAGCCATAACGTCAGCGATCGAGGCATTCAGTCGCGCGATGAGTGGAGCGATTGCGGCACTTGCATCCTGTTCGCCTTTTATCCGGCCGCTTTCGAATGCCGCTTGCCGGGTGGCGGCGAGTTCGGCTTCGAGGGTGCGAATCCTGTTGAGGAGGACCGATTGCTCTTCGCTGGCGGGGGTCGTGGAACTGTCCGGGCGCGGCTGTCGCACCGGAGCGAGAGCTTCCGCGAAGGTCATAGCCGGAATGTGTCTGGCGCCGCTGCCTTTCAGCACTTTAGACAACATACTGTTCCGTTCCGCCTGCTTTCAGGGAAATCACGCCTTCACTTTCCAGTTGCCGTACAACGGCAATGATCTGCTGCTGGGCCCCTTCCACGTCCTTGATCTTCACGGGCCCCATCGCCTCAATGTCGTCTTTGAGCATTTCAACGCCACGCGCAGACATGGTCGAGTAGAACAGTTCCCGGAGTTTAGCGCTCGTGCCTTTCAGGGCCACGGTCAGAATCTTGCGGTCAACGCGGGAGAGTATTTCTTTCAGCTGGTTCACTTCAATTCCACCAAGGTCCTCAAAAACAAACATCAATTGCCGGATCGTTTCCACAAGATTCGGGTTGTGAAGTTCAATGGACCCGAGGATCTCCTGGCTGGTGCCGTTGTCGAGTTGATTAAATATCTCCGCGATCGCGCGCGCGCCCCCATAGGATTCGCGACTAAACTGCCCCACGACCTGGAGTTTGTCGCCGATCACTTTCGCGATCTTATTGACGATTTCAGGCGTGATTTCATCAAGGTTTGCCATTCTGAGTGCAACTTCCGGCCGCAGTTCGGCAGGCAGGGAGGAGAGCAAACCGGCGGCGGAGCTGGAGTTTAGATGCGACAGAACAAGTGCGATCGTTTGGGGATGCTCGTTGTGGATGAACCGAGCGAGCTGTTGAGGGTCGGCTTTCTGGAGAACATCGAGATGGACGTATTCACCGCCCATCATCATGACCAGGCGATCGGTGATTTTCTTGCCGGCATCGGGCCCGAACGCTTTGAGGAGCATTCGTTTCGCGTAGTCAAGCCCACCGCGCACCACGAAATCGTGCCCCATAACCATCTGATAAAACTCTTCAAGGGCGCCTTCGGTTTGTTCCGACGTGAGAGCCTCGACGCGGGCGATTTCGCGCGCAACCTGCTGCACCTCTATTTCGCTGAGCTCGCGGAGGATTCCTGCGCTATTCTCCTCACCAAGCAGGATCAGAAGGATCGCCGCCTTTCGCAAACCTCCGGCTGTAGTTGTCACGACGACCGGCCCTCGGCTTCATTAATCCAGGTGCGTAACACGTTAGCAGCGGTGGCCGGGTCTTTCCCGGCACTCTCACGGATGTGACGGAGCAGTACTTCAGTAGTTCTGGTGGCTTCCGGCAGCTTGATTCTATTCAGGACCTCCGCCTCAATCTTCGATTGCTCCAGTGCCGCTTCGGCGGTGCGGGCCGCTGCATTTGCGTCGGGTTGAGTTGGCTGCAGGGCAGAAGGGGGGTGCTGTCCCGCAACTGCAACTGGCGCCACATCGACCGCCCGCGCCGCCCGGAAGGAGCGCCGGCGCATAACAAAGATCGCTCCAGCCAACACTAAGAAGACAAGAAGCGCTGCTGCCACGATGAGCATTAGTTGCTGCTTTTGCGGTGCCTGAGTTTTCTGTCTGAGATCGGGCGCGGGGGAAAGCGGGGGTTCCGCATCCACTGTACTTTCGAAGGGCAGGGATTCGACCGTGATTTGATCGCCCCGCGGTTCGTTATAGGCGACGATTCCCGCCACTACATCGTGCACCGCTTTGAGAACTTCCGATGAGGGAGCGACAATCGTCCTCCTGGCTTTCGTGCCTGTGCCCTCCCAGCGGACCGTGTGATCTATCAGGACAATGGTTGAAATCTTTCTGACTGACCCACCGGGATTTACTGTGTGGCGAACAGTCCGGCTCGGCTGATAAGAAACGTTTTCGGTTCGGCGGACAATGCCGGAGGAATTTCCCCCCGACGACTTTGCCGGCGGCGAAGGCAAATTCGAAGCCGTACCCGGCACACCGCCGGAGGAACTGCCGGGCGCGCCGGTACCGGTCGATTCTTCGGTAACCTGCGATGTCACTGTGGCGGATTGGCTGGGATCGTAGATCTCGTCATTCTGATCAACGCTGGTCAAATCGCAATCCACATTCACACCGGTGCGGAATTTTCCGGCTCCGAGGAGCGGTTCGAGCGCGCTTCCGAGTTTCGCCTGAAGTTCGGCCTCCAGTTGCTGGCGGTAGGCGAGATTCGTTTCGGCGGCTTTGGCTTCGCCGTCACTGGCTCGCGGTCGGTTCAGCAACCGGCCGGCGTTGTCGATGATGGAGACGGATTCAGGAGCGAGCCCATCTACGGCACTGGCGACCAGGTTGGCAATTGCAGTCACACTGGATTGCTGAATCCTGACCTCTCTTCGCAGTTTGAGGACAATAGTGGCTTTGGCCGGCTGTCGAGCATCGAGAAACACGGATTCCTTGCCCGGCGTGATATGGATTCGCGCCTGTTCCACCTCGGCCAGCGTGGCGACCGTACGTTCCAGTTCGCCTTCGAGTGCTCGCTGGTAATTGACCTGTTCGGTGAAATCGCTTGCGCCGAGGTTCGTGCGATCGAACAACTCGAACCCGATTCGGCCGGATCGCGGCATGCCGGAGCCAGCGAGCGCTAACCGCACTTCCGCGATGCGGTCGGCAGGAACCAGAACCGTAGCTCCGGTCTCATCCAGCTTGTACTCGATTCCCGCTTCGCGAATCTTCTGCGTTACCGCCGAGGCATCTTCGGGGGCCAGCGCTGAGTAAAGAGTGCGAAATCCGGCGTCGTGCTTCCAGCGAATTCCCGCTACAACACACGCCGCGAGGAGCAGAGGAACCAGAACCAGAGAGACGCGTTGCGCCACACTGAAGGAGTTCCAAAGCCGGTTGATCTGATTCATTGGGTCTGCTGTCTGTGGCCGCACGGGCGCGATTTGCAGCGGCATATCGACCGCTTATCTACGCGCGCCTGCGCAACCAGGTACTACATCGGCATCTTCATGATTTCCTGGTATGCCGCGACGAACTTATTTCGGACCTGCTGAAAGAGCTCCAGTGAGAGTTCCGCACTCTGGGCCGCGAGAGCTACCGTGTGAACGTCTCCATTTCCGTGCAAAAGGAGGTCGGACGCCGCCGACTGAGCCTGAGACTGCGCGTTCTCCACATTGCCAATCGCGGAACCGATTGCTTCGGCAAAACCGCCGGTCCTGGAAGAACTTCCCGCCGGCGTGAGGTTGACGACCGGAGAAGCCAGATTGGAAAGAGAAATATTCATAAGATGCTCAAGTCAGGAGTCTATTTAAAGAGATCGAGAGAACGGCCAATCATGTCCTTCACGGTTGAGATGGCCGCAACATTGGCCTCATAGCCGCGCGAGGCGCTCATAAGGTCAACCATTTCTTCGGACGGACTGATTTTTGGAAACGCCACGTAGCCATCGGCATCGGCATCGGGATGACCGGGAAGATACCGTCGCTCGGGATCGCTCTGATCGACGCTGATGCTCGAAACGTTAACGCCCTGAGAGCCTCCGGCGGTGAATTCAGCCAGTGTTCCGGCAAATGAATTTCCGATGGGAGACGCGCTGAATACAGCGTCTTTTCGGCGGTAGGGACCTCCGTCGGGGGTCCGGGTGGTGTCGGCGTTTGCCAGGTTTTCCGTGATGAGCTCGGCGCGGATTCTCTGAGCCGCCATACCGGATGAACTGACTGAGATTGCTCCGAAAAGACTCATGATGCGCGCCCTTCTTCAATGGCGGAGCGGAGATCCTTGATCTGGCCTTTCAGGAGTTGGGTAGCGAGGTTGAAATGGATATCGTTTTCGGCAAGCAGCTGCGATTCGCGATCGATATTGACGTTATTGCCGTCGTTGCGGCTTTGAAGTCCCGGCGTCTCGGAAGGCAGGGCTGTAAAGTTTGCGAAGACTGCCCTGAAGTCGCCGGGCATATCGACATCTCTGGTCTTGTAACCAGGGGTATCCGCGTTCGCAATATTGGAGGCGACCACCTCCTGGCGCCGGGTCAGATACGTCAGATACGCGCCGAGGTCGAGATTAATGCTGCCGAGAGACATGCCGGTGAGGGTGCAAACGGAGAGCCACCGTTAAGTTGTTCAGCAGGCAGACAGGTAGGTATTCGGGCCTGTCATAATTCTGGCGGAACGGCAAGATCCTGGCGGGTCTGACCCGCGAGCGTCTGGGTGAATTCGGCTGCTGCGCGGACCCGAGCGAGTGAAACGCCGAGGATAGCGCGGGCTGTCCGAGCTCTTGCCAACAGCTCCCGAATGGCGGCCAGGTATTCCGCGAGCGCCTCGGCATCCAGCGGACACTCAGCCGAGAGTCTGGCGGTCAACTCGGCCATGGAGTCCCAGTCACCCAGCCGGAGGCAACGATCCAGCAGGCGAACGCTTTCAGATGGCTTATGCAACTGAGCTGCTGTTCGGATTGTTGTTGTTCCCGGTGATGGAGAAGAAGAGTCCATTGACGTAGGAAAGCTTGCTCTCGAGGCTGGAGATGGCGGCATCTGCTTTCACGATCTCAGCCGTCAGGTTCTTTTGTAATAGCGCGATTTTCGCCTGTTCATTTGAAATGCTGGTATTCTGGGCCGCGATATTAGCGGCAATTGTATGTTCTTCGATTTTCAATGAGCCCGCGGTCAGGTCCTCGACGCTATTCAATGCGGTGGTAGCGGCCTGAAGAAAGCCGCCCGTAGTCGTACCGCCGAGGGTGGCGATCAAGCCGCTGAAATTCGAATTCGCTGCGGATGTGAAAGCAGCCGTGTTGACGGACAATTGACCGGAGGCATTGACCGTGATCCCGTAGTTGGCCAAAGCGGAATCGGGACTCCCGCTGCTGTATGCGGAGAGCTGCCGCAGAACGTTCGTCAGTGTAGTCACGATGCTGTCGCCTTCGAGCACGCCACCGTTCTTGCCGTGATGCGCGGCAAGGTCCGTCACCGCCTGGTTATAGGTTTTCGCAAACGAACTGAAGGCGGATGCGAGCGCTGAAGGATCGTTCCTGACGGTTACGGTAGTGGAGGCAGCAGATGGGCTCTGCCCGAGCAATTCCACGGTGAGGCCCGGTGCTAGTGTGACCGTGCGCGAGTCGCTGGTGAGCGACGTGCTGAGCCCTCCCACTTCATAGCTCGCCAGCGAGCCGTTGTGAGACTCCGCGATGACACTGGCAGCCGGACCATCTTCCAGATCAAGAGAGAGATCCCCCAGATGGACTGCGCTGAGGGACAGCCGGTAATCCGGTGCACTATTGGAACCCACATTGACGAGCGTGGCCTGCACCTGATCGCCGGCCTGGGAATTGATGGCTGCCGCCAGATCGGCTAGAGAGGTAGTCGCCGGTGTAATTGTCGTCGCGGTGCCGTTGACGTTCAGAGTCCACTGCCCCGAGTCGCTGATGCCCTGAATCGTCGGATCTGTAACGGCAGGAGCACCCGCATTGGTCAGAGCGGTCGAATAGGCGCCGAGATCTGTGACATGAATCGAGTAATTGCCAGACGCAGCCCCGGTGCCGATGGTCGCTTTGACAACACCTCCATCGGAAACCGACGTAGCTTGAGATTCGAACGAAAGGGCCGTTTGAAGTAGAAACACAGATGACTGCAGGTTCGAAAAATCTGTATCGAGCCCCTTGAGCGCGGCTTGCCGGCTGTTCAGTGTTGTCAGCGTCGCCTCGTCGGCAGCAAGGGGAAGTCCGGCTATCCGAACGGCCCGGGTGATCACCTCCTGCAGGCTGGCTGCAAACTGACTCTGGCCGCTGAAATTGGAGATGGCTGCCGTAGTTGACATAATTTGTTATTGTCCGGGCCGGAGCTGCTACTCAACTCCGGCCCGGAGCACCACTAAAGGTTCTTCAGGAGCGAGAGTACAGCCTGCGGAGCGGAGTTGGCCTGGGAGAGTGCCGCCAGCGACGTTTGTTGCAGAACCTGGGCTTTGGTCAGATTAGCGGCCGCAGATGCGACATCCGCATCCCGAATGCCGGCTTCCGCAGCCGAAACGTTTGTGATCTGAGACTGCGCCAGATTCGTCGCGTACTGCAACTTGTTCTCGCCCGCGCCGACCTGACCCTGGACAAGACCCAGATTCCCGATGGCGTTTGTGAGGGCGGTGAGGGCAGCCAACGCGTTACCCGTGGATGAAGCCGCATTGGACGCGACTGTGACCGCCTGTCCCCCGAGACCGGCGAACGCTCCGGTGCCGGCGCCCGCCAATGCCGTCTCAGTGATGCTGAAGGCGCTGGCGCTTTGCAGCGTAAGGCCGGTCCCGGCAGTGTCCTTCACCGCGAAGATTCCCGAGCCGGAAAGCGCCGAGTTTATAGCAGTTAAGGCGGAGGCCTGAGTGGCACCCGTTGTGGCATCGAGGGACACGTTGTAGGTTCCACCCGCATTCTGCACGGTAAATGTTTCCGCGCTGCCCGTTACAGCCGGTGCGGCGGCGTTGATGGAATAATTCGCGCTGTTGATGGCTGAACCCGTTGCGGAAATCGGCCCCGTGCCGGCTGCCACCGTACTCACGGTAAAGGCAGTCGAACCGCCGAACTGGACTGCGCCGTTGCTGCCGATGGATGCGGTAATACCGTAGGCCTGCAACTGATTATTCAGGCTGCTGATGACCTGAGCACCACTCAGCCCTCCGCCACCCCCGGACACCGTGATAGTGAGATCCTGGTTGCCGGATCCGTTGTTCTCATGGAAGGTGAAACTCTGGCTGGTAGTTGCAAGGAAAGTGGTTGCAGTGTTGTTGAGATTAATGGTGTTGCCACCGATCCCGGTTCCTCCGCCGGCGACGCTGGCGGTTGCGATGCCCAGGGCAGTTGTATCGACGGCGTTATTGGCGCCGCTCAGGTTCACCGTTACCTGAGCGTTACCCTGCGTGCTGCCTCCACCCGTGTAAACCGTGAGATTCGTATTGTTCACGCCGCCCGTATTGAGGCCGATATTGGCGGCCTGACGATTGATTTCGCTCAACAGCCCCTGGAACTCGTTATTTACCGTAGTCCGGTTGCCCTGGAAGGTGCCGGAGGCCGATTCGGAGGCGAGCGTCTGGAGACGCCCGAGAATCTGGGCGATGTTACTGATACCACCGTCGGCGATCTGCAGGGTGCTGACACCGTCCGCCGCGTTCTGCACGCCGGCCGTGAGCTGAGTGATTTCGCCGGCATACTGATTTGCAACCGCCAGCCCGGCAGGATCGTCGGCCGAGGAGTTGATTTTATAGCCGGAGGAAAGTTGCTGAATGGCAGTACTTTGAAATCTTTGATTCTGCCCGATGTAGAACTGTGCGCTCAGCGAGGCAACGTTGGTTTGGATGGATATCGACATGGTTTAGTTCCCTGGGTGGATACTTGCCTGGCTTCTTACCGGGTGCGGGTTCTCGCGATTGTGGCGATACCCGCTGTATCTTTCCGAAGTTACATATCGGCGTCTTCGAGGTTTCGTTGAGAAGTCTTCACTGCGATCCTTCTTATGACTCGATTGCCTGCGTACCGTATACCAGGCGAATGCGTTTGCTTCACGGCGGCCCGGTTCAGCAACTGCAGTAACTTCTCCACTCCATCGCTGCCCCGACCGGGAAGCAGATGCGACGCCTGTTGATTCTCCCGTGAAACCGCAACGGTTTCATTCCTGATCACAGGGACGTGTACCGGTGCCCGAACGCCGAGCTTTACGCGGGTGCGCGAGATTTCAATTACTTCAATCTCGACATTACCGCCAACCAGGATGATTTCGCCCACGCGTCGGCGCAGGATTAACACACAGCCTCCCATGTGCCATCCTCACCAAGCCGACAGGAACCGGCCACGCAACTCGGTGAAACAGCCTGGATACCACGCCTGTTATGCAGATTGATCACAATTGGCGCATCGAGATTGGTCTGTACGCTGTGTTTCCAGGGCGTCAGAAGCGCGAGACAAAACACGTCTGTCCCGAGCGCGGGAAACGTTTTCGTTTGGTCCGCGGCCGAATCGAATTCCAGCAGCGACCGGTCGTCGTCAGAGAGTTGGAGCTCGAATTCCGGGCAAACCGCCAATACCGGAAGAGCCAGGAAGCAAATATCGGGCTGACGGGCACTTTGCAAATAGATCAACGGCCGCTGCAACGGAATCTCCACCGGAATAATGCGCGTCTCTTGCTCGAATCCGGGTAGTCCGGCCGGGAACTCGAGTTCGCATCCGAGGCCCCAGTGAATTTCGCCGAGCCAGCGAGATGTAATACGTTCAGTGTTTTCGAACATTGGCTGTACTTTCACACTGCGCGCTCACGCGGAACGCCGCGCGGCTTCCGGAATTCACGACTTCTCCGCAGTATTTCCGCGACCCGCTCAGCAGCAGATCGAGCGGTTGGCCAACCGGGAATTCAAGGCCGAGCACGTCTCCCTCCTCCAGATCGATCAGGTCGCGCAGCATCATGTTTGGACCGGTGAGCAGCGCCTCTGTGTGCAATTCGGAAGATTCGATCAGTTGCAGGACCCGGGCCTGTTCCAGCTCTGTGGAAGCGGCCTTACGTAAGAGCCATTGCTGATCAAACTTCTGCCGCATCATCTTGACGATGATGGACGGCATGGCTATGTTCATCATGCCCACGGCATCGCCAATCCGGATTTCGATTGCCACCGCGACCACGGCCTCGGACGGCGACATGATCTGAAGGAACTGCGGTTCTGTTTCAAGCCTTTCAATAGTAAAGTCGAGCAATGTGACAAACTTCCAGGCATCGTGCAGATCACGCAGAACCAAGCCAAGGAAACCGCCCAGCAGCACCTGTTCTATCTCCGTCACTTCGCGTTGCGAACTGAACTGGAGCTTGCCATCGCCGCCCAGCAGTATTTCGATGACCGGAAAGATCAGAGCTGAATTCAATTCGAGAATGGCATTGCCGTCGTAGGGCTTCAGCCCTAGTGCGGCCAGGCACGTGGGTGAAGGCAGGCATTCAAGGAATTCGGAATAAGAGAGCTGTTCCACGCTCACAAGGTTTACGATGACGTAGGAGCGCAGGTACGCCGAAAGACTGGAGGCGAGCGCACGAACGAAGTTATCGTGCAACTGGTGAATAGCTCGCAGCTGCGCCTTCGAAATGCGATCGGGCCGCCGGAAATCGAAAGCCACCGCGGGTTTGTTGCTCGGTGCCTCCGGTCGAACGTCGCGTGCGTTCTGAAATACGTCGTTGATTTCCTGCTGACTGAGTTGCGTGGCCATAGTTTGTCGTTTTCGGTGAGTCACCCCAGGTAGTCAAACAGGCTTTTTCGCGGGATTGCGGCCTGCGCCGCCAATGCGGCCTGCAGACTCGTCGATTCCTGCGCCAGATCCGTGGCGGCCTGCGCGATATTCGCATCCCGGATATCGCCCATGTTGGTCTCAAGTCTTGTGAGCTGGATACCGACGGCGTTTTGTTCCGCGGAAAGCCGCTGCTCCGCCGCGCCATAATAAACTTGCTGTCGGTTGAGCCACGAGAATGCGTCTCCTAAAGACGCGAGCGCGGTTCCGATCCCGGCGGGATCGTTTGCCACGAGGGCGGCCTGAAGACTCTGCAGCGCAACAAAAGAGTTTCCCGCGGTCGGAGTTCCCGCGGCCGATGGGTCGAAGATGGCAGCGGCTCTCAGTGGTTGATACACTTGCTGGCCCGATGGATTGACGATAACGCGGGTGGCTTCCGTGCTGCTCAGGACGTCTGTCCCGGCCGGTCCTGAACCCGTGAAGCGATAAGGCGCGCTCCCATCCCGATCACCGCCGAAAATGAATCTTCCGCCTACATTGGTGTTGGCCAGCGATACCAACTGCTGCTGGATCGCTTGTACCTGTACCGCAAAGCTTTGACGCACGGTTGCGGTGGATGTTGAAGACGCTCCCCGCGTCGCTATCGACTGCGCGCTCTGCAGCAGGCCAATCGCTGAACTGATAGCTCCGTCCGCCGCAGTTGCCTCCGCCTGAACGTTGATCAGGTTCGATTGGTAGGTCTGAGCTGCTGTGAGTGACGAGCCAAGGTTCACCAGATCGTGGGTTGCGGCCGGATTATCCGCGGCGGTCGATACCGCGTAACCGGACGAGAGTTCTTTCTGGGTCTTTAGCTGACGTGCCTGGAGGTTGTCGAGTCCGTTGAGAAACCAATCGGCGCCGATTGTCGCGGAATTGACGATCATCTGTGTTCTCCTACGAATCCTGTTGACCGATGAGATTCACGGCGTTTAGTGTGAGGTTATCCAGAACGCCGACCAGCTTGGCCGATGCCTGCCACGCGCGCTGATAGGCAGCAATGTTCACGGCCTCCTGGTCAAGAGCGACGCCTTCGAGGGCTGTCTGCCCGGCGCGGGCGGAGGTCAGGGTGGTCTCATCGTGCGACGATTGACTTGTTGCGTCGGAAAGCTGCTGTCCTACGCTTTGGGCGATCGCAGCGTAGTAGTCCTGCAGCGTTAATCCGTCGATCTGGGTATCGGCAGTGCCCGATCCGATCAACGCGGCGAGTTGATTTGCAACTCCGTTCGATTGCCCCTGCGCGCCCCTAGTTCCGGTGGCCAATTGATCGGGACTGAGATTCGAATCGATGGAAAGCGAACGCGCAACGTTGGAATTGTTTGCGTGATCATATGTAAAAATCGGAATGCCGGGAGCACCCGCATCGGTTACTCCCGAAGTTAAGAGGGAATTCACTGCGGATGCGAAGCCCAGTGCGAGCTTATTCAGACTGCCTGTCTGCCCATTGCCGCCCAGAATCGGCGTGATAGTGGTGTTGAAAGTATCGACCAGACCACCGAGTGTGCCTGAAAAGGAGGAAGGACCGGCGCCACCCCCGGAAGAGCCGACCTGGCTCCCCGGGGCGGCAGCCAAATTCGCGGTCAACGAGTAAGCCTGATCGCCCAGGACCAGCGGGAGCGAGCCGCCGGCGAGCACATTAACAGTGCCGTCGACGTTCTGGTTGACGGTGATTCCAACAAGTGACGAAAGCTGCGTCAGGGCAGAACGCCGCGCGGCGTCGGCGCCCGCATCGACTCCTGATTCGCCCCGAATCCGGACGTTGAGGTGGGCGATCTCCGATGACAATCCATTGATTTGAGAGATAGCGCTCTGAGTGTCGCCCTTCAGGTCCTGAGTCTGCGCGTCCAGGTTTCGCGCAACGGCATTGAATGCATCTGCTACGCTGCCCGCCGCGAACAGCGCACTCGCTGCCGCTGAAGGGCTTCCGGGAGTCACGCTGAGGTTCGCAAAGGCGGTGCTGAATTTCTGGAAAGCGGCCAGAATACCGGTTGACCCTGTGATATCGAACTGCTGATTGACGGAGTCCAGTTGCCGGGAGCGCGTCTGGCTGTCGGATGCCTGCGAGGTGGCCGCCTGCACAGTGGCATCCGCATGGTCGTTGCCTGCCGATTGGATGACAACATTGTCCGTCCCGCCGTTGGCTCCGAATCCGACCGGCTGGATGACCGGTCGGACGGCGGCATAGCCAGACGTGGCGGAATTGGACACATTGCGCTGTTCAGCGCCCAGCGCCTGATTGAACGCGGTAAGGGCATTCGAGACACCTTGCAAAGATGAGAGCAGCGACGTCATCTGCCGCTGGCCGCGCTGGCCACGATTGACTGGCTGATGGCCGCGCTCGACACATGATAGGTTCCGCCGCGGACAGCGGCCGATAGTTGCTCCACCTTCGCAGCCCGGTCGGCAAACGAAGCAGACCAGGCGCTTGAGGCGTTCGAAACGGCGACGTGGTCGCGCGAGCGGGAATCTCCCGACAACGTTATGCCGCCACCCGCGTTGGGTTTCCCCGTTGAAGCGGGCGGAGTACTTGCGGCAGCGGCATTCGCGCCTGCTGCACTGTTAGTATCCAGATGAAGTCGCATCGCTTGTTCTTCTCCTGTCGACGCTCGTCGGCGGATGTTCCTGCCAAAGAGACCTGCATCGCCCACTGGATGTATCGGCTCATACGTTGATCTTGTTTAGTGGACTCGAAAAAATTTTTTGTTGTGAATTAGATCTAAAGAATTCTGCGGCGCAGCCGATTGACAAGAGAACTTATGCAATTCTTCTGGCTTTCTTCCTTCACCGCAAATCAGGCGCTGCCGCCGGCAGAGTGGCCCCAAATCAGAATGGTCGGTTCTTTGGAAGAGATCCCCGATCAGAATTCAGCGATCATTCTGGAGATCGCCTGCCAAGCGGATTCAGAGCGGGCCGTCAATATATTGGAACAGCGAGTCCGTTCCATTCCGGTATGGATACTGGATCCAGCGGCCACGGTCAGTTCGTCGGTTGCCTGGATAAAGTACGGTGCATCTCAGGTTGCCCTATCGCTCGACGATCCGGAGCTGACAATGGAACTGTTCGACGCCCATAACGGAAGCAGCGCAAATGTCAGGGATCTGCTCGATCCAGAGTGCAATGCGGTGCGTTCCGTCTCAACGAATATGATCGGCGACAGCAGAAGCATGCGAGACGTGCAGGCGGCTATCCGGATGGTTGGCGATCGCAACTGCAATGTTTTGATCGAAGGTGAGACGGGCACCGGCAAGGAAGTCGTGGCCCGTGAGATTCATTCGGCCGGCAACAGGAGCCGTGGCCCGTGGGTTGCAGTGAATTGCAGTGCTATTCCGGAGCCACTGCTGGAGGCCGAGTTGTTTGGATACCTCAAGGGTGCGTTTACAGGGGCGCAGCAATCCCGTGCCGGCAAGTTCGAGGCCGCAAATAACGGTACTATCTTCCTTGATGAGATCGGAGATATGCCCATTGGAGTCCAGGCCAAGTTGCTGCGAGTCCTTCAGGAACGCGAAATCGAGCGCCTTGGCGGCAACGAGCGTATCCGCCTGAACATTCGCGTAATCGCCGCGACTAATGTGGATCTGGCGGCGCGGGTTAAAGAAGGCCGGTTCCGCCAGGATCTTTTTTACCGCCTTAACGTATTTCAAATCAGCCTGCCCGCGCTTCGCGACAGACCGGATGATGTTGCGGCATTGGCTCGTCACTTCGTGAAAAAAATCTGCACGAATGAACGCATCCCTATCAAAATGCTGGACAGATCCGCTCTCGATCGCCTGCGTGCTCAGAACTGGCCGGGCAACGTGCGGGAACTGGAAAATACGATTGAAACGGCCGTGATCATGAGCCGCGAGCGCGCGGTCATCTTCGCCTCCGATCTTCGCTTCGTTCGTTCCGCAGTTCCGGTCACGGAGCGGGCGCAGAATACCTCGCTGCCTGCGGAAGGCATGGACTATCAGCGGGCTCTTGAGGATTTTGAAGTCGGACTTCTACGGCAGGCCCTGACCAGGGTTCGCGGAAACAAGACAGCCGCCGCCGATCTTTTGGGTCTGAAACGGACGACTCTGGCAGCCAAAATGAAGGCCCTGGAAGCGCGCTTCCCTTTACTTGCGGCTTAGAACTAAAGTCATAGCTGCTTAAGGCAGGTTCGAGTGCGGTGCATTTGCACGGTCCGTCGTCTTCACGATAGCGGCCTGTATCCCCATGGGCGTTTCTCTCTGGGACGCCAAATCCCGTTAAACCAGCTCTGCTAGTCGAGTCACGAATCAGCTTCGCGGAGCCAGCGCTATTGCGACCTTCTGAAGCAGGCTCACCTCATTCCGGGCCATCCCCAATTCGGACGCGGCCGTTTCTGGCGACATACCCGATCGCAGCATCCTGAGAGCCCGCGATCTCGCCGGGACCGCAAGCCGCCCGTCGCGCAGCAACTCAAGACTCGACTGGGCATTCCGTTCCGCTGTCGCCAAATCCTCGGCCACACGACCGATTTGCGCCACACAATCGATGTGGGCGCGGTTCATCTCCGTCCGCAGAGCATTCGTGGCTCGTTTGTTATCGGAACGAAGGCGCAAATTCCAAACCAGGCTAAACAGGCCTACAGCCAGGGCCCCCCCATTGATTGCGTCGCTGACAGTAATTATCATTTCGCTCCGATACCCAGTCTGGATGCGGCTTCACTCATTCCCGATCGCAGGCGTTCTGCGCGAGTCGCCAGGTGGAGCACTCGGACGCCATAGTTGCCATCGACAACGACTACCTCGCCGCGCGCGATGACGCAGTCATTCACGATTACCTCGACCGGCTCCGACACAAGACGGTCCAACTCCACAACGGAGCCTGTATTGAGCTTCAGGACTTCACGGATATGGAGCGTTGTCTTACCAAAAGAGACGCTGACCGGCAGCGCAACATCCAGCAGAAGGTCCAACGTCTTTGAGGCGGCGGTCTCCTGTGTGCCTGCCGGCAGTTTTTCCGATTGCTGTGCCGGTACCGCGAAAGCATCCTCAAGCGCGCCGCTCCACGCTACATGAACGTGCCATGTTTGGGTGCCGTCACAAATTTCGAGGCAGACGTTGAAGTTTTGATCGCCAGGACCAGCCGAATCCTGCTCGCCCCGCTCAGCCAGGATTTCGCGGCCCAGTTGGGACGAGGCTGCCTGCGCGATGCCACTCATGGTTTGCACCGCAATTTCCTGCCACGTAGAACGGCAGTCTTCGTCCGATACCGGATCGGCTCCGGCTCCGCCCAATATCATCCGTCCCGCGGTTTCCCAAAGGTCTCGCCCCGTAGCCAGCCAAGCGAGCGCGCCTTCGGCCACTGAGAAAGCCTGCCGCCAGATAATCGGATCTTTCGGCTTTTCTGGGTCGACTCCGTGGTGAAGCTTTACCTGAAAGTCGGTTCCGGTCAGACTGGTGAGTGAGTTGCGAAGCGCATCGGCACAGGAAGTACCGATCCGGGAGCGAATTGTCGCCTCGGACGCGGAGGGTTGAAGGCTCATCACGCGCCCCCGCTACGTACGCCCGGCCAGCGGTGCCCAATAGCATTGCGCAGACGAAGAACCGCCTGCGACTTGATCTGTGAGACCCGGGAAAAGTGAATGCCCATGATATCTGCAATTTCGCGCAAGGTGAGCTCTTCGTAAAAGTACAAGCTCAGCACTGTTCGCTCCGCAGCCGGAATGTGATCGATGGCGCCGGCTATCAGCCGCTCCAGTTCGACCTTTTCGAGTTGCATAGCCGGCGAGTCTTCCTCCGGCGTTGAAACATACTTGAGCAGAATGGGAGTCTCGCGTTCGTCGCGCAGGAACTCCAGCTCGCCGATATCCAGCGCCGCAACCTCCCCGAGTTTCTGGCGGTATTCCTCGACAGGAATTCCCAGCTCTGCGGCGATTTCAGCTTCTTCCGGCGCTCTGCCCCAACGCTGTTCCGCTCTGGCAAGGCCCGCCTCGAGTGTTCGGGCCAGCTTGCGCTTCATACGCGGCGCCCAGTCGCTGGCTCGCAAACTGTCCAGGATCGCGCCGCGAATGCGATATTCCGCGTAGGTCCGCAATTTGACATTCTGAGCCGGGTCAAAATTATCAATCGCGTGAATGAGCCCCAGTACTCCAGCTGAGAGCAGGTCGTCGAGAGTCACCGATTCGGGCAGCCGCTCATGAATCTTGCGTGCGATCAGGCGAACCTGGGGCAAGTGCTCTATAATGAGCCGTTCCCGTTCGTCTCCCGAGACCTCTTCCGACCGATAGTAATGTGCCGGTACAGCCACGTTATTTCATCTGCCTTTTCTTCGGCGCGCGCAGAACGCAACTCGGTGGCCTTCCGCCGCCTCACTCAGGCAGCGCGCGCGGCCAATTCATTTGCTGCCCACAGGGATCGCGTCAGACGGGGAATGCTGACCTCTTCCAGATCCTCTGGAATCCGGTTTCCTGTACCAAAAAATGTGGCGCCCAGCCCGCTGCGGATCATCGTTCCCGCCGCAGCGCCCAGCCCCCGAACCTCATCTACACCGGTAAATAAGAGGCGAGATAAACGAACCGGCGTGTAATGCGACACCATATACTCCATATCGGCGGAACAGGCCTCCGCCCTTAGGACCAGGTGCGTTTCAATATCGGTACGCCGGTGGAAGAATCTCGCCATTTCCTCTATCTCGATCCCATCGCCCGAGCCGAAAGCAGGTGTATCGATCAGGACCAAGCCTTTCCATCGCTCACCCTGCAGTGCCAGATTCAAACCTTCGAACGACTCCAGCGCCTGGAACGGAACTCCCAGAATGCCTGCATAACGCGCCATCTGCTCGACCGCGCCCACACCATGTGCCCCGGCCGAGAATATTCGGACTGGTATTCGTGCCGCCAAACCATAGCGAACTGCAATTTTGACCAAACTTGTCGTCTTGCCTCTGCCAGAAGGGCCTACAAAAGCAAGCGCGCGGCTCTCGTCGGGTTTCAGCGGGGTAAACCCGGAGTCCGGTATGCGCGACTTGAGCTCCCGCAGAATTCCTTCCCGTACATTCCCGGCGCTCCGCGCAGCCATCAGGATTTCGCGGGCTAGTTCCGTCCGAAGACCGGTATCACAGAGTGTGCGCATCGCTTCCGGATCGATTACGGGTAGAACCGCGGCTTCGCCAGCCTGGGCGGGCCCAGGTTGCCGGCCGATGGCCGCGCGTAGCGCGGAAATTTCGAGACGTATGTCTTCAAGGCCGGATAGCTGTTTTGTTTTAGGAGTATTGAAAGCCGTGATGGCGGGAATTCCGGGCGCGGTAGCAGGAGGCTCCCATGCGAATGTGACTTCGAGACGGCCGAACTGCTTCGCTTGATCGACCGTCGTCCGGGACGCTACGAGCATCGCGTCAGCCCCCAACTCGCGCCGCGCGACTTCCATGGCCGCCTGTACACTGCTGGCAAAGTATGTTTTGGTTTCCATATTGGTCCGATGCTTCCTGTTTAGTGAAACTCTTCGTTTACTGGATGACTCCCAGCGACACTACCTTGACTCCTGCGGGAATTTCACTGTGGCCCAGGAAAAACAGATTGGGCATTGACGATTCCAGCGCCTGCCGCAGGAAATACCGGCAGGAGGATGCCGCAATAATGACTGTCGGAGATTCCAGCGGCCCCACTCCCCGTTGAATGCGATCCGACACATCTCGAAGTACATTGGGGGCGAGGGCCAGAGAGCTGTTGGATTCTCCATGCTCCACCCCGCCTTCCACCACTCTCTCGATTGGCTGATCGAGAAACCACGCCCGGAGATCGCCGTTGGCCTGTAAATAAGGCTTCACCACAACGCGCCTGATCGACTGGCGCACGTAATCAGTCAGCAACACCGGGTTTCTCGTTGTTGGCGCAGCTTCGCCCAATGCCTCCAGAATCGACACAGCATCCCGAATCGATACCCGCTCCCGCAGCAGATTCTGGAAGACCCGCTGCACGATGGCCAGCGACAGGAGTTTGGGAATCAGGTCCTCAACAACTTTGGGATTGTCGGTGGTGACGCGGTCCACGAGACGCTTGGCCTCCTGCCGCGAGAAGAGTTCGTAAGACATTCGCTTAATAAGCTCCGCCACATGCGTACTGATAACGCTTAATGGATCGATGACCGTGTAGCCGAGTGACCTCGTCTTTTCGGCCAGCGAGGACGGAACCCACCACGCCGCAACGCCGAATGCCGGGTCTTTGGTCGGTTTGCCTTCCGGAGGCTTTTCAGTGCCGGTCAACGCAATCGCCAGTTCGGCTCCTGGAGGCAATTCAAAGCGTGCCACTTCTACACCTTTCACACAAATGGAGTATTCCCGCGCACGCAGCGATAGATTATCGGCGACTCGAACAGGTGGGATGATGAACCCGAGCTCAGTGGCCAGCTGCTTCCGAATGCCGGCTATCCTGCGTAACAGTGCCGAATTCGCGCCGCCCGTCAGAAACGAGATCAGCCCGACGCCGACTTCGATCGAAAGCGGCTCGATCCGGAGCAGGTCTTCCAGGTTTTCGTGTACTTTGGGCTGTGCGGATGTGGTGTCCGCAGAAGGCAGCGCCGCCTTCTTCTTCATACGCCACGCCACCGTTCCAAGTCCCGCGCCCAGCAGAAGGAACGGGACTCCAGGCAGACCCGGAAACGCAGCCAGCGCCACCAGCACGCCGCTCGACAGCATGAGCGGCTGAGCGGCCCCGAAAATCTGACGCTGGAACTCGACACCCAGGCGATTGTCCGAACTCGCGCGAGTAATGATCATGGCCCCGGAAATCGAAATCATCAGAGCCGGAATGACCGTCACCAACCCGTCGCCAATCGTGAGGACAGTATATGTTTCCAGTGCTTTGTTGATATCGAGACCATGCTGCACCACTCCAATGAGCAACCCAGCGACGATGTTGATGGCGGTGATCAAAACACCTGCAATCGCGTCCCGCTGCGTAAACCGGCTGGCCCCGTCCATTGCGCCGAAGAATTCCGCCTCCGCGGCCAGTTGCTTGCGGCGTTGCCGGGCTGCGGCTTCATCGATCAGGCCGGCGTTGAGATCGGAATCGATCGACATCTGTTTGCCCGGCAGGGCATCCAGTGTAAACCTGGCGGTTACTTCAGAAATGCGAACTGCGCCGTGGTTAATCACCACATACTGGATCGCGATCAATACCAGGAAAATTACGGTGCCAACAATGTAATTGCCGCCGACAACAAAGTTGCCAAAGGCCTGAATTACATTGCCCGCGGCGGTGGTTCCCGCGTGGCCATTCAACAAAATCAGACGCGAACTCGAAACATTCAACGCGAGCCGGAACAGCGTCAGCAGTAACAGAGTTGTGGGGAACACATTGAAGTCCACGGGCCTCGTGATGTACATCGCCACCATCATCACGACAACGGACATCATGATGTCGGTTACGATCAACAGGTCAAGCAGATAGCTCGGCATCGGCGTAATCAGCGCCACCACGATGCCAAGAACGGCGCCTGGAACCAGCAATTCGGCGGCTGTGCCGCTCGAAAAGTCCATCCAGGGCCGTTTTACGGCGGCAGGTGCGGCTGTCATGCCCGCGCCGCCTTACCCATGATTCTGAAAATATATGCAAGAATCTCGGCTACGGCGCGGTACAGGTGCGGCGGAATATCCTGCCCGACTTCAACCGATTTATAGAGTGCCTGAGCGAGCGGCGGATTCTCGATGATCGGGACTTGATTCTGAATCGCGCGCTGGCGGATCCTCGCTGCCAGAAAGTTTCGGCCTTTGGCGACTACCGTCGGAGCTGTCATGACACCCTGGTCATATCGCAATGCGATCGCATAATGGGTCGGATTCACAATTACGGCGGTAGCGGTGGCGACGTCCTTCATCATGCCGCGGCGGCGCAAATCGCGCTGAATGCGGCGTACCCGCGCTTTTATCTGCGGATTTCCATCCGTTTCCTTCGCTTCATCGCGAACTTCCTGTTTGCTCATTTTCAGACGTTTTCTGTACCGGCTTCTTTCGCGGACCAGCATGACGGCGCCAAGCGCGGCCAGCACGAAAGCAGCCCGACGCATTGCGTCATGAATGAGTGCGCCGGCCGCCACGGCCCCCGATGCGACTGGCATCAGCGGCAGGCGGAGTAGCTCAGGAAGGCGATCCCGCACCAGAGACCACGTCAACCAGAACATGATTGGCATCATGAATACCGCCTGGAATAAATGGCCAAGATTGGCTCCGGGAATGTCCTTCATCCGGCTGACCGGATTCAAACGGTTGAAGTTCGGCGCCAGTTTAGCCAGGCTGAACCCCATGCCGTTCGATGCGAGCTGAAGGACGAGCGTCAGGGACATCAGAATTCCGCCCAAAATCGCGAGGGGGATCAACGTCGTTTGCGCCAGTGCGGCAAAGAGAGCAAGCAAGTCTCCGCTGCTCATCCCGGCAGCCCCGCCCGAGAACGCACTGCGGATTCCGATGCGCATCGCGGATTCGACGTGGCTGAGCCACCCCGGAAACCAGGCTGCTCCAAGCACAACAAAGCCGAAAAACTGAAAGGCGGCGACAAACTCACGCGATGCGGGGAAATCTCCCTTCTCGCGCGCTTTCTTCAGTCGTTGCGGCGTAGCCTTCTCTGTTTGTTGCGATGTATCGGCCATCAGCGACCGCTCCTGAGAAGAGTTTCAATCAGCCGGGTGCCGGTAGCCATCATGGATTCCATGTATCCGGGCTGAAATGCCATAGTGAACGAAAGCAGCAGCATGGTGGCCGCGAGCTTTACGGGCATCGTCAGACTTACCAGCTGTAGCTGCGCCTGAATTCGCCCCAACACGGCAAGCGAGAAATCCGCCAGCAGCAGCAGCGCGATGACGGGAGCGGCCAACCGCAATCCTGCGCTAAAGATGGTCGCGGAGTAGCGAACCATCGCATCCGCCCATCCCGGTTTGAGGGTGAACGATTCCGGAGGACAGAGGCGCAGACTATCAGCGAGGACTCTGACCAGCATGCGACTGCCGCCCGTCGCAAAGAATAACAGGCCGGCGGTCAGTTGCGCCAGGCTGATGAGTACCGTTGAGTCCGCTCCGCTTGTCGGATCAATAGTGGATGCAAAGCCAAAACCAGCCTGCAGACTGACAAGCTGCGCGGCTACCTGAAACAACTCAAGGACGACAGTGACCGTGAGCCCGATGGCGAGCCCGATAGCCATTTCCCCTGCCAGGCCGGCAACGATTCGCGAGACCTGCGTCCTGGAGTCCAGCGCCATGGGCGCTTTCCATTCGGGCCAAAGCATTACTGTGAATGCGAGCGACAAGACAACTTTGGCTGCGTCGGGCGTTGCCCGGAATGAAGCCAGAGGAAGGAACGCGAACACCCCTGACACTCTTGCCAAAGTGAAAAGGAAACCCAGCAACAGGGGAACGTTCACCAGTGACTCAGCGGGCATATCGACTCAGGTTCGACAGGATGTCGGTCGTATAAGCCATGGCGCGGTGAATCATCCACGGCATCAGCAGCAACGCTCCGCCGAGAAATGCCACTAAGCGCGGGATCGCGCTGAATCCCGCGTCCTGAATCGAAGTGACAATCTGGATCAGGCTGAACAGGATCCCGGTTGCAAGCCCGATCGCAAGTAACGGCGCGCACACCCAGAAGGCGGCAAGGAACATCTGCCCGACGATGTGCGATACGGCTTCGGGTGTCATGCGGCGAAGCCCTTCATCAGCGATCCGATCGTCAGGTTCCAGCCGTCGACAAGCACGAAGAGCAGGATCTTGAAGGGTGCCGAAACCATGACCGGTGGCAGCTGAACCATGCCGATTGAGAGCGTGACCGAAGCTACGATAATGTCAACGAGCAGGAACGGCAAGAACAGGATGGCTCCTATCTGGAACGCCGCGCGCATTTCAGACAACATGTAAGCCGGTGCGAGGACTGTCAATTCCAGATCCGCCGGTGTGCGCGGTTGGGGGGCGTGCGTGATTTCAAGGAACAACCTGACATCTTTGTCGCGGACAAATCGGCCCAGATATGTCTTGAGGGGCTTCGTTCCTGTATCCCACGCCTCGCCAGCAGTCAGTTCCCCACGTTCCATTGGTTGCACCGCTTCTTTATAGATCTGAGATCCAAGGGGAGCAACGAGCACCATAGTCAGGAACAGTGAAAGAGCAAGCAGGATTTGGTTCGATGGTGCGGTCTGTGTACCAAGTGCCTGCCGGAGAAAGTGCAGCACAATGGAGATCCGGAGAAATGGCGTAATCGACATAATGATCGCCGGCAGGAGCGTCAACAGAGTCATCAGGATGATGATCTGCATGGGAGTGCCGAGATCCTTCGGAAACGCGGGCAGGAGAACGGATGCCGGAGTCGCTGCCCCGGCAGTCTCCGCAAATACAACGACCGCGACTGCAGCGGTAATAGCCCTCACAGCGAGATGTCCTCCGTTATCTGGGCGGCCTCGACTAACTGGCATCCACCGGGCGCGGTGGCCATGAGCAGATGTCTGTTACCCGCGCGCACAAGGTAGAGCGAGTGCTGCGGATCGAGTGAGAGCCCTTCTATTACTCTCAGTTGCCGAGAAACTGCGTGGCGCCCAAACGGCAGCGCAGTTTTGCGAAATGCGGCAACGCCGCGGATCCGTAGGAAGTGCAACAGGGCGCCCAGCAGAGCCAGAACAAAAAGAATCGCGACAAACGGCTGAACGGTTTCCGGCATGTTATCTTTCGACATTGAAGTCCGTGATCCGAACTCCCATGATGTTTTCAATAATCACGATCTCCCCGAACGCCAGGAGCTTTGAGCCCACATAAATGTCGATATTTTCTCCAGCCGACCGGCGCATCTCGAGGATGCTGCCTTCGTCGAGTTCGAGAATCTCCGATAGCTTCATCCATCGTTGATCGAGTTGCACCTCGACTTCGATTCGGACGTCGGCGATTGGGGCGATCTGCTCCTGCGGAGTCATCGTGAATGCCTACTGGATTAGACCGACCGTGGTTTGCGTGATATTGTCCTCGGTAGTGATCACCTTGGAGTTGGCCTGATAGCCACGCTCATACGTCAGCAGATTTGTGAATTCTTTGGCGATGTCGACCGTGGAAGATTCGAGAGCCCCGCCGCTGATCTGCCCCCGTGAACCGGTGGACGAAGTTCCGATGATTGGCGTCGCCGTGGCGGCGCTCACTCCGAATGTGTTGTTGCCAAGATTATCCATGGAATCCGGATTGAGAACGGAGGCCAGCGCGATTTGTGCCACCACGAGTGACGTCCCATTCGAATACGTGGCGCTGATCTGACCGTTGGCGCCGATACTGGTCCCGGTAAGCTGTCCGGCGGGGGTGCCGTCCTGTCTGCTGGCGAGGTTCGCGGATGCCTCGGTAAACTGCGTGATCGCTCCGGTGCCGGATGGATTGTACAGATTCCAGTTCAGATTCAGGTCCGACGCTCCGTCTGCCAAACCAGTGATCGAAATCGCGATCGGACCAGCCGCCGGATCGGGACTGGATAGCTGCCCCGAGCCATCAAAAACCAACGTGCCTGAGGAAATCGTGGTAGCCGTACCTGTGCCGCCGGTGACTTCTGCGGACGGCATTGTCACATCGTAGGACCAATTATTCGCCGCGGTCTCGTTATAAGTAATTGTCAGCGTGTGGCCGGTCCCCTGTGCGTCGTAAACCTGTATGGGGGAACTGAAAGTTGCATTGGCCCCGCCCACCGTGGCGTTTGCCGTAAGGTTGGCGCTGATTGTGAAGTTGGTCGTCGCAATCGGCTGTTGCGATCCGCTGACAGGAAGTGTGATGTTCGAGGTCGCGCCGGAGGTATTTAATTGGCCCTTGACCGCATTCCAGCCCTGCACATTTTGGCCGCTGGGCCCCAGCAGATCGCCGGCTGCATTCAGCGAGAAGTTTCCGGCTCTCGTGTAGGTTTGCTGACCCGAGCTTGTCTTCAGGACGAAAAAGCCTGCGCCCTGAATGGCTGCATCGAATGGCTGGCTGGTCGTTTCGATGGAACCCTGATTGAACTGGGTCTTCGTCTGAGCCACTACCGACCCGGCAACGCTTGATGACGATTGCCCATCGATATTGCCGCTCAACAGATCGTTAAATGAAATCTGATTGTCTTTGTAGCCTGACGTATTCAGATTGGCAAGATTGCCGCTGACACTGTTGATGGCAAGGGCGTTGGCATTGAGCCCCGATAGTGCATTGGAAAAGGCCGTTGACATATGTTATTGCGCTCCTGTGGTGGTATTCGACTGGCTTGTACCGTCCGTCTGCGGCGGGGTAGTTTGTTCGAGACTGCTTGTGTCTTTGTGGATCCCGATCAATTGCTCAAGTTGGCTGTATTGGGTTAACTGTGTAATGAACTGGGTGCTGTCGGCAGGAGCAAGTGGATCCTGGTTCTTCAGTTGCGATACAAGGAGCGTGAGAAAGGTCGACTCCGTAGCCAAAGGGTCAGTTCTGGTTGCCGGGGCGGCGGAACTCTGCATTCCAGTCGGATTAGCGAAGGTTAGCGGATTGGCGATTGTGCTCATGAATTCTCCTGATTGGGTTCGTGCTGGAGGACGTCGTCAAACGCGGCTTGTCCGCCCAGGGTGTGCTGGCTTCGGGGCTGTTGCGCCTCCTCCTGCTGTTGCCGATTGTCTTGCTGTCGACCGGATGTCCATGACCTGTTGTCGTATCCGGCGTTCGTCAGAGTAGTCGACAGGTCGATCACGCCGTCCCGCAGGCTCCTGGAGACCGCAGGGTCATTCGAATGCAGCGATATGTGAACTTCTCCGCCGCGTTCGGCCAAACGCACTCGCACGTCCTT
Organism: Bryobacteraceae bacterium; assembly: GCA_025928545.1. Taxonomy (GTDB): domain Bacteria; phylum Acidobacteriota; class Terriglobia; order Bryobacterales; family Bryobacteraceae; genus BOG-234. Next base: position 52,668 of record JAICJH010000046.1, read on the forward strand.
CGACCCATCCGGGGAGAACTCGAGTGCCACAGACCGGAGCGGCTGGGCGGGCGGTTTGTCCGCGGGCGCTGATTCCGCTGTCGTTTGGTGCGACGCATCGTTGCGAAACGCTGTGTTTTCAGGGCCGTTCGCTTCCCGTTTGATCGGCACGTCCTGATATACGCTCGTTTGCGTGGCAGTGCTACGGATACTATCGGCGTCTGAACCGGCTTGCGATAGGGCGGTCTGGTTCTTTTTGTGTTCAATATCGGCGGGCGCTGGAGCGTCGGCTTGCGGCGCTGCAACTGGCGTTGGAGTGACAGCGTCAGATTCTTGCTCTTTAGCCTGTTCACCGGAAATCGCGATCGCGGGGGCTGCGACCTGCGCCGCTTCACCCGAATTTGCGATTGCAGGTTGTGCGGGTGTCAATGGAAGTTTGAAATCGTTCGCCGATGCGATAGGCGCTTCAGATTGAACCGGGGCCGGGGGCGCAACGGGTCCCCTGTCGTCATGTCGGATCGCAATCGTGATCGCCGGCTCAGGTTGCAGATGTGGCTGAATCGGAGATACCGGGGCTGACTCCGCTCTCTGCAATGTATCGGGCTGCGCGAAATCGTTCCGGAGTGGCTCTGGGACAGGCGGAGGGACGGCCACATCCATTGGAAAAAGAAGATCGGTCTGGTGATCTTTCGGCGGCGGCGCGCTGCCCGGGGCGACGTCTTTCTTATTGATCGGCTTGCAGACGGTGGTCGTTTTGGGGGGAGTTCCCGGAACAGGTGCTGCGGGCGGGACAGTAACAGTGTTGGCCTGCGCCGGTACGGTTACACGGTCCGCCGTTCCAGTGGCCGGTGTTGCGGCGATGGCTGACGGAGAGAGCTGCTCAAGGATTTCATCGAACGCTTCTGCGACAGCGGTTCTTGTATCACCTTGCGCGGGCTTCACGCCAGCGGTCGGCTGCGCCACAGCTGAGTACGAGGCAACTTCCTCCCCAACCGGGTTCGCGCTGGCTTGCAATGCGATCACACGCCGGATAAGGCAGACACTGGGCCAAAGCGCCGCACGCGCCCTTTCAATCTGTTACAGGCCGGGAATGTTTATGGAAGTGACGGAATCCTGGCGGCGCTACTCGTTATCGCCAGGTTCCTGGCGTCTCAGGAATCTCCCCTAATTGAACTCATCGGCGTCCGATCCAGAGATTTGAATAATTTAACCATGTTGACCGATTCGGCGCACGAGATGCATCGGCTCCTGCAGAAACAGCCCGGCCACTATGGACAATATTTCAATTTCCGCTGCCAGCGGGATGCGATCCCGGATGGAATCGCTTGACCTGCTGGCCAACAACCTCGCAAATACCGAGACCGGTGGGTATAAGGCCGATCGGGAGTTTTACAGCATCTATACAAGCGCGGAATCGAGCGCAGATTCCAACAAGAACCTGACCACCGTTCCGGTGATTCAAAAGCAATGGACCGACCTGACGCCTGGCGACCTGCGGCCCACGTCGAATCCCCTTGACCTCGCCGTCAATGGCGACGGCCTGTTCGCGGTTCAGACGGCGCGCGGGACCCGTTATACGCGTAATGGCAACTTCCATATTTCGCCTTCCGGCATTCTCTCCTCCGCGGACGGCAGTGCGGTGCAGTCAAAGACTGGTGTGCCGATCGCCCTGAATCAGGCATTGCCAGTGGACGTTTTGCCGGATGGAACTGTACAGCAGGCGGGCAACCCGGTTGGACAAATCCTCATGGCGTCGTTCGACCCCGGCAGTCTGGCCAAGGAAGGTGCTAACTATTTCATCGCTGCGCAAGGTGCAATATCGAAACCGGCAACCGGAACTGTCGTGCAGGGCAAACTCGAACAATCCAACGTCGGAGTGGCCGAGTCGGCAGTTCGTCTGGTATCCATTACCCGCCAATATGAAATGTTGCAAAAAGCGGCTTCTATTGGCAACGATCTCAGCAGGAAAGCCATTGAAGAAGTCGCGCGCGTAGTTTCCTGACAGTCAGGAATGAGGACATATGATTCGAGCTCTATACAGTGCAGCCAGCGGGATGACCGCCCAACAGATCAATATTGACAATATCGCCAACAATCTTGCCAACGCGAATACTACGGGCTATAAATCGCGGCGAGCGCAGTTTCAGGATCTTCTCTACCAGAATATGGTGGCGCCGGGATCGTCCTCCGCGCAGAACACGATCATTCCCGCCGGCTTGCAATTAGGCCTCGGAACGCGCGCGGCCTCCAACGAGATTGTTTTTCAGCAGGGAAGCTTTACGAACACAAGCAATCCGCTCGATCTTGTCATTCAGGGAAATGGCTTTTTTCAAATCAAACAAGCCAACGGTGAATTGGCGTACACGAGAAACGGCGCGTTCCAGTTGGATAACACCGGCAGCCTGTGCACCTCGGATGGCAACCTCGTGCAGCCGCAAATTACTCTTCCGCCCGCGGCACAGGGTGTCCACATTGCCGGCGATGGCACGGTGACTTACTCGCTGCCTGGCCAATCTCAGGCGCAGAATGCCGGTCAGATTACGCTTGCGACTTTCCAGAATCCGGCCGGCCTCAGTTCTCAGGGCGCCAGTTTGTTCTCGCCCACAGATGCATCGGGCGCAGCCATCGTCGGCGCGCCGGGCGGCACCGACGGGCAAGGCACTATCCTCCAGGGCTATATTGAGCAGTCCAATGTGAGCGTGGTCGATGAGTTCATCAACATGATCACAAGTCAGCGCGCGTATGAAGCCAATTCAAAAGTGGTGAAGGCCGCCGACGAAATGTACCAGCAGGCCAACAATCTGAAGCAGTAGCGCTTATGAAAGTCTTCCTGTTTTTATCGGTTGCGATGACTGCCAGTGCTTCCGGCGGTTGTTTGGCTGCGACGGGCGACCGGATACCCGGAAGCGCGCTGGCGGCCGCCACGACTGTTTTTTCGGTACTGCCATCCGGCCTGTCGGTCGGATACACCCCGCTGCCGGGCGCGACACGGGTTTTTACCGTTCCGGAGTTGCAAAAGCTTGCCCGGGCCAACGGATTGCCCGCCGAGGGTATGTCTGAGGTGTGTTTCCAGGTGCCCGTGCATTCGCCGGTTGACTCTGAATACATCGAGGCAATGCGCAAATCCTTATCGCCGGACACCACGCTGAGTCTGGTGGACGCG
>JAICJH010000002.1 GCA_025928545.1 Bryobacteraceae bacterium
GACGCTGGTGTCGGGCGGAACGTGCACGATCCAGGCGACGCAGTCCGGCGACGCGAATTACTCAGCGGCGACACCGGTGAATCAGAGCTTCACGGTGACTCCCGCAAGCCAGACCATCACCTTTAATGCGCTATCGAACCAGGTGTTCGGAACGGCACCGTTCACGGTGAGTGCGACGTCGTCGTCCGGATTGGCTGTCAGCTTCAGTTCAACAACGACTGGCGTCTGCACGGTATCTGTGGCGACCGTGACACTGGTGTCGGGCGGAACGTGCACGATCCAGGCGACACAGTCGGGCAATGCGAATTACTCAGCGGCAGCACCGGTGAATCAGAGCTTCACTGTGACTCCGGCAAGCCAGACGATCACCTTTAATGCGCTGTCGAATCAGGTGTTCGGAACAGCTCCGTTTACGGTGAGCGCGACGGCGTCTTCCGGCTTAGCGGTCAGCTTCAGTTCAACAACGACTGGCGTCTGCACGGTATCTGTGGCGACCGTGACGCTGGTGTCGGGCGGAACGTGCACGATCCAGGCGACGCAGTCCGGCGACGCGAATTACTCAGCGGCGACACCGGTGAATCAGAGCTTCACGGTGACACAAGCAAGTCAGACCATAACGTTCAGTGCGCTATCGAACCAGGTGTTCGGAACGGCGCCATTCACGGTGAGCGCGACGTCGTCTTCCGGCCTGGCTGTCAGCTTCAGTTCAACGACGACCGGCATCTGCACGGTGTCGGGTTCAACCGTGACGCTGGTGGCGGGCGGAACCTGCACAATTCAGGCGACGCAGTCGGGCGATGCGAATTACTCAGCGGCGACACCGGTAAGCCAGAGCTTCACGGTGACACAGGCAAGCCAGACCATCACGTTTAGTGCACTTTCGAACCAGGTATTCGGAACCGCGCCGTTCACGGTGAGCGCGACGTCGTCTTCCGGCCTGACAGTCAGCTTCAGTTCAACGACGACTGGCGTCTGCACGGTATCCACGACAACCGTGACGCTGGTCGCGGCGGGAACCTGCACGATCCAGGCGACGCAGTCGGGCGATGCGAATTACTCAGCGGCAACGTCGGTGAACCAAAGCTTCACCGTGACATCGTCGAGCCAGACGATCACGTTTAATGCGCTGTCGAACCAGGTGTTCGGGGCTGCGCCGTTCACGGTGAGCGCGACAGCATCGTCCGGGCTGGCAGTGAGCTTCAGTTCAACAACCACTGGTGTTTGCACCGTAACCAGCTCCACCGTGACGTTGGTGGCGGCGGGAACGTGCACGATCCAGGCAACGCAGTCCGGTGATGCGAATTATTCAGCGGCAACACCGGTGAATCAGAGCTTCGCGGTGACACCGGCGAGCCAGACGATCTCGTTCAGCGCTCTTTCGAATCAGGTATTCGGAGCCGCACCGTTCACGGTGAACGCATCGGCATCTTCCGGTTTGCCCGTCGCCTTCGCGTCAGTGGCGCTCGTCGACGTCCAGTTTGGTTGTACGGCCGCAACGTCCTGCTTCTCAAACAACGGCGGCATTTCATCGGTCCAGCAATCCGGTGCGGGTGTGATTGGGAGCGCGACCGACGTTTGGAATATGGTCACAGGTACGGGCGGACTGGGAACCACCGGTTCGAATGCACCCCTGGTGAATGTCGCCGGAAATGTATCTCCCGTCACGGTCAGTTGGAATTCAGACACGTTTTATTCGGACGGTTCCCAGCCGGGCGCATTTGCGGGAACGCAGTTCGCGAACCTGATGGGCGGGTATCTGCTCAACGCCAGCCCAACGCCAAAGAACATTACCCTCTCCGGTCTGACACCCAACGCACCCTATGGACTGATTCTGATAACGCAGGGCGATCCCGCCGCTGGAGGCCACAGCGCACAGTTTGTGGTCAACGGCTCAGCCCCCGTTACAACGGCTCCCGCAGCCAATATCAATACTTTCGTAAATGGCCAGAATTTTGAGTTGCTGAATGTTACGGCCGACAGTTCGGGCGTCATCGACATAGCCTATTCGGCGGCAGCGGGCGAAGCGGATATCAATGGCTTCCAGCTATTCTCTGCCGGTCCGGCCTGTACGGTAAGCGGGTCGACGGTCACTCTGGTTGCATCGGGAAGCTGCACAATTCTGGCAACACAATCAGGCGATGCGAATTACTCAGCGGCAACACCGGTAAGCCAGAGCTTCATAGTGACTCCTGCGAGTCAGACGATCACGTTTAATCCGCTGCCGAACCAGGTGTTCGGAAGTGCGCCGTTCACCGTGGTCGCGACGGCGTCCTCGGGCCTGGCGGTCAGTTTCAGCGCAACCGGCGCCTGCACAGTGTCCGGATCGACCGTGACGCTGGCGACGGCGGGAAGCTGCACGATCCAGGCGACACAGTCGGGCGATGCGAACTACTCAGCGGCAACACCCGTAAATCAGAGCTTCACTGTAACTCCGGCAAGCCAGACGATCACCTTCAATGCGCTGTCGAATCAAGTGTTCGGAACAGCGCCGTTCACAGTGAGTGCCACGTCGTCTTCCGGCTTAGCTGTCAGCTTCAGTTCAACAACGACGGGCATCTGCACGGTATCCGTGACGACTGTGACGCTGGTGGCGGGAGGAACGTGCACGATCCAGGCGACGCAGTCGGGCGACGCGAATTACTCAGCGGCAGCACCCGTGAATCAGAGCTTTACCGTGACTCCCGCAAGCCAGACCATCACGTTCAGTGCACTCTCGAACCAGGTGTTCGGAAACCCGCCGTTTGCGGTGAGCGCCACGTCGTCTTCCGGCCTGGCTGTCAGCTTCAGTTCCACAACGACAGGCGTCTGCACGGTATCCGTGGCGACCGTGACGCTGGTGGCAGCGGGAACCTGCACGATCCAGGCGACACAGTCCGGCAATGCAAATTATTCAGCGGCGACACCGGTGAATCAGAGCTTCACTGTGACACCGGCAAGCCAAACCATCACGTTTAATGCGCTGTCGAATCAGGTGTTCGGGACTACGCCGTTTACGGTCAGCGCCACGGCATCTTCCGGGTTGGCAGTCAGCTTCAGTTCCACAACGACCGGCGTCTGCACGGTATCCGTGGCTACTGTGACACTGGTGGCGGGCGGAACGTGCACGATCCAGGCGACGCAGTCCGGGGATGCGAATTACTCAGCGGCAACACCGGTGAATCAGAGCTTCACGGTCACCCCCGCAAGCCAGACGATCACCTTCAATGCACTCTCGGCCCAGGTCTTCGGAACCGCGCCGTTCACGGTCAGCGCGACCGCATCATCAGGCCTGGCTGTCAGCTTCAGTTCAACAACCAGTACGATCTGCACAGTATCGGGATCGACCGTGACGCTGGTCGGAGCAGGAACCTGCACCATTCAGGCGACGCAGTCCGGCAACGGGAATTACTCCGCGGCGGCTCCGGTGAACCAGTCGTTCGCCGTGAACAAGACGACAACGATCACCGCGCTCACCTCATCACTGGCTTCATCCAGTTTCGGAACATCCATCACGTTGACAGTCACCGTATCGCCAGCCACCGCATCCGGTACAGTGACGATTAATGACGGCACGTCTCCCATCGGTTCGGGTACCCTCAACGGCGGTACGCTGACACTGAACATTGCCACGCTCTCCGTTGCCACCCATTCGCTGACAGCCGTTTATGCGGGCGACGCCAATAACGCCGGGAGTTCATCTGCTCCCCTGACCCAAACAGTTATTAAGGCTTCCACCACCACATCCCTGACTTCGTCGACCAACCCTTCAACTGTCGGCGTTAGCGTCACGTTCAACGCCACCGTATCGCCTTCCAGCGCGACAGGTACCGTCACCTTCCGGGACAACGGAACAGTGATCGGTACCGCGACACTGAATGCAGGTGTTGCAGCGCTCACTACCAGCACGCTTTCAGGCGGGCCCCACTCGCTGATTGCCTCTTATGCAGGCGATAACAACGATACAGCGAGTCAGTCGCCTGTGCTGACTCAAACGGTCAATTTCCCGCAGATCATCATTACAACTCAGACCCTGCCCTCAGGGCAAGCAGGTTCCGCTTACGGGCCGGTTACAATGCAGGCCAGCGGTGGCTCCGGAAACTTCACCTGGTCCGCCAGTGGGTTGCCCGCAGGCATTTCGATCAGCACAGCCGGAACCCTCAGCGGAATCGCATCGGCCGCATTTTCAGGCAACGTCAGCATTACTGTGTCTGACAGCGGTTCCGGATTATCCGCCACTACTTCACTGAGCCTCACCCTCGCTTCAGGGCAAATCACTATCAGCGGGCCAACCAATCTCGGCCCGGTTTCGGTTGGCGGAAATCTCTCGGGATCATACACGGCGCAGGGCGGTACATCGCCATATGTATGGTCGCTATCCGGCGCTCCAGCGGGCTTCACTATCGACGCGACCGGAAAGGTGAGCGGGGTAACGACTTCCGCAGGCAACGGTGTGTTCACGGTCAGCGTTCACGATTCAACGCCGGGAACTCCGATCACAGGCAATCTCGGTGTCTCCTTCTCCGCCTTTGGATTAGTGTCTACCTCCCTGCCGCCCGCGTCGACGCTGTCCGACTACAGCGCGGCACTCAGCGCGGCGGGCGGATCGCCCCCGTATACTTTCTCCGCGACCGGTCTGCCTGCCGGACTCGGTTTCTCAGGCTCCACCATATCCGGCCGTCCTCAGGCTCCCGGAATTTTCGACATCGCAGTGAATGCAACCGATTCGAGAGGGCTCTCCGTTTCGGCTACTCTGTCCCTGACGGTCACCGGCCCCGGACCGCTGCACATCACCTCCAGCTCGCTGGCTGATGGAATCGTCGGCCAGCCCTACTCGCAAACCCTGAGCGCCGCGGGAGGCTCTCCGGCCTACACCTGGACGCAAAGCGGCGGTGTACTCCCGGCTGGACTTAGTCTCAATTCCAGCGGCACAATCTTCGGCACACCAACGCAGGCAGGTGCGTATTCAATCGGCATACAGGCCAACGATACTTCCGGAGGCCAGGTTGTCGCTTCGGTTTCAATCAACATCCAGCCGGCGCCGATTGTGATCGCCAACGGGGCGAAACTTCCCTCAGGAATTGCGGGCGCACTTTATCCCGCGCAGGTGCTCAGCGCGACCGGCGGAACAGCGCCTTACACCTTCAGCCTGAAAGGCTCTCTGCCGGACGGCCTGACTCTCGCGAACAGCCAGATCACAGGCACGCCAGGAACAGCGGGAAGTTTCAGCTTTACTCTCGCCGTAACCGATTCATCCTCACCCGCGCTTACCGGCACACTCGATATGTCGGTGACCATACGGCCGAATGTCGCGGATCTCGTTCTTTCCGCTGGTAGCGAGTCGTTCGCACTCACATCGGGAACCTCGGCCGTCCCCGCTGCGAGCTCGGTCACGGTCAGCTCCAGCGATTCGTCCCAGACTCTCACCTTCACCATCGACGCCTCGTCCGCATCATGGCTCAGCGTCAGCGGAGGAAGCTCAACACCTGCCACTGTCGCGGTGGGTCTGTCGAATGCGGCTCTCACCCTCTCACCAACCGGGTCTCCGTATTCCGGCAGTGTCGTCGTCACGTGCACCTCAGGGCCGTGCACCGGAAAATCGCAGACGATCAACGTGTCGCTGACAGTCACCGCGCCTCCGCCTCAGTTGAGCCTGAGTGCCTCCATCTTCTCTTTCATCGCATCGGCGGGCGATCCGCAGGTGGGGTCCGCTGCCCTCGGTATTCAGAATTCGGGTGGCGGAAAACTGGATATCACCGCTGTCACCTCGGCCGACAGCTGGCTTACTGTGGGCGCCTTCCCGTCGTCTGTGTTGCCAGGCCCGGGCGGCGCGGTAACCATCACCGCGAACCCGGGTTCAATGAAACCGGGTTATTACACTTCCACGATCACGGTCAAGAGCTCCGCCGGAAACGCATCCATTCCGGTCGCACTCCTGATATCGAGTCAGGCCACGATGACTTTGGGACCGGGCGGAACACAATTCTCGGCGCCGCAGGGCGGCACGCCGGGTAATTCCTCCGGGTCGTTCCTGGTCAGTGTTTCGAGCACGGCGAGCGTTAATTATACGGCTGCCATTGTGGCCGGAGACTTTCTTCGTGGCGGGGGAGCCGGCTCTGCATCGGGTTCCGCTCCGGGTACTGTCAACTTCTCGCTGGATGACGCGGCTGTTGCAGCGCTGCCCGCCGGAGCCTACTACGGCACGATTCGGGTAACAGGGAGCGGCGTCGTCAATTCGCCGCAGGATTTCCAGGTGGTGTTAAACATACTGCCTGCATCCACGCCTGTCGTGCCGGATCCACAACCCGGTGGTCTTCTTTTCCTGAGCTCGACTCCCGGCGTTTCACAGCAGACGATACAGGTCTATGCGAGCTCCAAAACCCCGCTTCAGTTCCAGGCTTCCGTCACCATGAACAATGGCAAGGGATGGTTGGCAATCAATACCACCAATGGATCGACCAGCTCTGGTTCTCCGGCTCAGGTTCTCGTTTCGGTGGATTCCAGTAATCTGACACCCGGCGTTTACACCGGCACGATTAACTTTGCGTCGGGTCCGGCAGTTCGCAGCGCAAACGTCACGCTGGTTGTGGCGACTCCTGTCAGCGCGACAGCGTCCGCGCTGGAACCCTCCATCAGCGGCCTGAAGCCGCGCGATGCCCCGGTATGCGCCAATGCCAAACTGGTGCCCGCGCCCACAGGCCTGGTTAGTAATTTCGCGGCGCCCGCTTCGTGGCCTACACCCATCACGCTGAAGCTGGTGGATACCTGCGGCAGTGTGATCGGCAGAGGTCAGATCGTCGCGACGTTCTCGAATGGCGATCCGCCATTAGCTTTATCGCCCGTCAATACTGCGGCGGGCCTCTACTCCGGTACCTGGACTCCGCGCAGGAGTTCCGCGCAGACAATTATTACAGCGCAGGCCAGCGCATCCGGCTATACACCTGCCTCGGTGCAGGTGCAGGGTCAGGTTACGCCGAACGCCGCTCCGCAGCTTGTTCCGAACGGAACTTTGGATGTTTTCCATCCGCAGGTGGGTGGAGGCCTCGGTCCGGGGAACATCGTGCAGATCTACGGGACATCTCTCTCGGGCCAGGCAGTTTCCGCGAACACGCTTCCATTGCCGACGAAGGTAGGTGGAACGCAGGTATTGATCGGCGGTATTACCGCTCCGCTCTTCTATGTGAGCCCCACCCAGGTCAATGCGCAAATTCCGTTCGAACTGCAGGCGGGCCAGCAATATCAGGTGATCGTCAATGCCAACGGTGCACTGACCACCCCGGAACAGATTCAACTGAATGCCGGAGCGCCGGCGCTTCTGCAATTCACTTCCGGCCTTGTTATCGCTCAACATCCCGATGGCACGTTGGTTTCCGACACGGCTCCCGCAATCCCCGGGGAATTCCTGGTGCTCTATATGACGGGTCTCGGCGCGACTGATATTCCCGTCCCCACGGGCCAGGCGTCACCTTCCGACCCACCCGCCCGCGTGCTGGATACCCCGGCAGTTACGCTGGATGCAATCGCCGTTACGCCGCTGTTTGCCGGACTCACGCCCAGTCTTGTTGGTCTGTACCAGATCAACATTCAGGTGCCGGCCGAACTTCCGGATCATACTTACAAGCTGGTTGTATCTCAAACCGGCGTGGTGAGTAACTCGACATCACTGCCGGTCAAGACTCCGGCTGCAAATTAGCGCTGCGGTTCAGGCCCATTCGCTGCCCCGCCGTCGGCCGCGTGAACCAGCGCAAGCGTCGTCTCATTCCAATTGAGGGTGCCGTCCGCCTCCGGCGTTTCCGTCGGAAACGCAAAGGCTGAGACCTGCAGGCCCTCCACTTCGGGAGAAGCGGGTTCCATAACTACCGGGGACGCGTCGACTCCAGACAGGTAGGCAAAGGCGCTGCCTCAAGACTGAAGACGGCTATTATCCTGTGGCCGAATCCGTCTGAAGGAACTCAAACTCCGATTCGTTAACCTTGAGCCGCACACAACGGCGGACCACGAGCGTTATGCCCGGAGCTTGCGGCGCAGGAGAATGACGCCGCTCATCGCGCTCAACAGCAGGACGAACGATTGTGGCTCGGGCGCAGCCGTGACGTCGGTGATTTCGGCACCGGAGAGGGCAGTGTCGTAGATACGCACATCGCTGAGCGATCCGCCGAAGTATTCGCTCGAATTGAACTGACGGCCGAGCACGAACGGGATGCCGCCATCGCTCAGGATGAAACCGGCGCGGGTCGCCTGAAGAATGCCGTCGATATAAAACGCGGCATTGGAACCATCGACGGTCAGTGCGTAATTGTGCCACGCGCCGTCAGCGGGGGTCGCGATGCCGGTGCAGTTATCGGCGCCGCTTCCGCAGCCACCGCCGTTGACCGGCGTCTTCCCGAGGTCATCCCAGAAATGGTAGTTATCGGTGACGCGCATCTCGGTCCCGTCAGGTCCCATGTAGAGCGCATGACCGCCGCCACCCTGGGAGAAGAAATCGCTGCCCGGGAAGCCGCTGAATTCTGCATTCAACATGATCGTGAAGCTGAGTGGGCCGAACTCGGGCGCGATGGGTACCAGAAATGCGGTGGGTCCGAAGCTCACGTAATCGTCAACGCCGTCCAGCGTGAGCACGCCACCACTGACTGTCGGGAGGCCGACGGGACCGCCGGCGCCGGCGAGGGTCCCGGTGTAGGGAACGGAGCCGGAGTCATTGACATCGCCATCAAACGTCCAGTGGTGAATCAGATCGCTTTGGGCGGGAAGCGCGGCGAACAGGCAGAGGGCGCCAAGGGTAGCGACTTTGCCGAACTCACGCCGAAAAATGCGGGTCATCAAATCCTCCGTACGGCAAAATAAAAATTTCGTCAATTCTAGCAAGTGTAGCAGAATCAGGCTTAAGGAAGGAACATTAGGGGTTATAGTACTATCCGGCGAAAGACGCGGGGGCAGCCGAATCTAAAGATGCCATCTATCGAAGCTTCGGGAAAGCTCCCGCACTTTCAGCTCATCAACTGGCGCAGCCTGGCGCGCGCAACCCGCAGGTCGTTCTCCACGCTTCGCTGGGAAATCCGCGATTCTTCCGCGCTGAGCACCTCAACGATTTCGCCCGCCGTGAGTCCGCCAAAGTAAAACAGCTCCACGACCCTGGCTTTTCGTGGCGATTCCGCGCCCAGTTTATCCAGCGCGTCATTGAGTTCCAGCAAATCCGGCTGGCCCGTGGTCCCCACTGGCTCTTCGAAACCCAGCGGCACTTTCACCACATCTCCGCCGCGTTTCCGCGCCAGACGCTCACGCGCATCGTCGACAAGCACGTGACGCATGACCTGCGCCACAACGCCGATGAACTGGGAACGGTTTTTCCAGTCGACGTGCTGCAGGTTACGGATCCGCAGCCAGGCTTCGTGGACCAGCGCGGTTGGCTGCAGCGTGCTTTCCTGCCGTTCATTGCGCAGGTAACTTCCAGCCAGTCGGCGAAGGTCGCGGTAGACGTGCGCAGTCACTTCCTCCAGTGCGGCGGAGTCTCCTTCGCTCCACTTCACCAGCCATCTTGTCACGGTCTCGGATGTCAATACTTCCATGTTCGAAACGTGCGGCGTCGCACTTCGATAATATGGCATGAACACGCCGGAATATGTCTCCAGAACGCGAGAAGCTGATTGACGACCTGTTTGCGGAGGCGGTGGCGCTCACGGACGAGCGCCGCGTCGCTTTTTTTGAGCATCTCCAGGCACGAAACGATGCTGCTTTCGACCCCGCTTTTATCGATGAACTGAAGGCGCTGGTCACCGGATTCGAAACGGCCGAGGCGGAGGGCTTCCTGAACGAGCCGCTGATTCGCGCGGAGGCTGTGGACGCGCCGGCTCAGATGCTCGCAAACGGACAGCAGTTCGAGGGCTATGAGATCGTCCGCCTGCTGGGCGAAGGCGGCATGGGCGAAGTTTATCTCGCGCAGGACCCTGAACTCCGCCGCAACGTCGCCATCAAATTGATCCCGGGCGCCTGGCGCTCGAAGGAAGCGCTCCGCCGGTTTCGCCAGGAAAGACTGATCCTGGCGCGGCTCCAGCATCCCAACATTGCGAAACTCTTTGCGGCCGTCACAACTCAGGAGGGCGTGCCGTTCTTCGTCATGGAGTATGTCGAAGGGGAGCGCCTCGACCGCTACGCGAAGGAACATGCGCTGTCCGTCAGGGAGCGTTTGCGGATGTTCCGGCTGATCTGCTCCGCCGTCAGTTACGCTCATCAAAACCTGGTGGTTCACCGCGATCTGAAACCGGGCAACATTCTGGTGACAGCCGATGGCGAGCCGAAGCTGCTCGATTTCGGCATCGCAAAACTGCTTTACGAAGCTGGTTCCGAACAACCCTCCGTCACTATTGTGAATGCGCTGACTCCGCAATACGCGAGTCCGGAACAGATCAAAGGGGAAGCTGTCACCACCGCGACAGACGTCTATTCGCTCGGCGTGCTTCTGTACGAACTGATGACCGGTTCGGGGCCGTACTCGCTCCAGGGCGGTTCACCGGCCGAATTAATGAACGCCGTCTGCAATCGGGAACCGCCGAAGCCGAGCACGCGCATTGCGCAAACAGGGGTTACGCCGAAAGCGCTGCAGGGCGATCTGGATCAGATCATTCTCAAGGCGCTGCGAAAGGAACCCGCCGAGAGGTATGCGTCGGTGGAACAGCTTTCGGAAGATATCGGCCGCCATCTGGATGGGTTGCCTGTGCAGGCCCGGAACGGAACGGTCGCATACCGGATTTCGAAATTCGTACGCCGCAATGCCGTCCTGGCGGTTGCCGCATCGCTCGTTCTGCTGACTTTAATCGCCGGGATCGCGGCGACGGCGTTTGAGGCACGACGCGCCGATCGGCGATTCCGCGACGTGCGGCAGCTGGCACACTCGGTTTTGTTCGATTATCACGATTCGATCGCCGCGCTGCCGGGCGCCACCGCGGTCCGCAAACGGCTGGTGGAGGACGGCCTGAGGTATCTCGACAGCCTGTCGAAGGATTCTGGTAACGACCCCTCGCTGTTGAGCGAACTCGCGGACGCCTATGAGAAGGTCGGGGCGGTGCAGGGCGGGTTTGCACTGTCGGACGCGGGCAGAACGATTTCCGTGTCCAATCTGGGCGATCACACCGGCGCTGTCCGTAGTGTCGAGAAAGCGCTCGCCATCCGCCGGCAGCTGGCCGAAAGCGAACCATCGAATCGTGACGCGCAGGATAAGCTCGGAATCCTCTACGCCAGCCTGGCAGGGCAGTATCTGTTAACCGGCCACCCGAAGCGCACAGTCGAATATTCCGATAAGAGTATTTCCATACTCGAGCCGGGCGTGGCGGCACGCCCCCGTAATGAGCCGGCCAGTTACTGGCTGGTCAACGCCTACATGGCTAAGGGAAAGGCGCTCGGAGATCCCGCAACGGGAAATCTGGGCAATACCGCAGCCGCTCTCGGATTCCTCAACAAGGCGCGCCTGGTTGCGGAACGGCTGGCCGGGGAGCATCCGGCGGTTACCTCTTATCAGCAGCTCCTCGGAAGCCTTTACAACATGTCCGCATCGCTGTCGACCGATGAACGAGAGTCGCTTGATGCGAGCTTAAGGGCCGCGGAAATCGATCGGAAGCTGGTCGGTCTCGAACCGGAGAATACCTGGTATCGCCGTGAACTCGCCGTGCAACTGGGGAATGCCGGTTCATCGATGATGCGTCTGAAGGATACACCGGGCGCTCTGTCAAAATTCCGCGAAGCGCTTGCGATTTATCAGTCTCTGGTTGCCGCCGATCCGTCCGATGCCGCAATCCGGCGGGACGCTGCCGTTGGATATAGAAATGTCGGCGTCGCCTTGACACCGGAGAATCGCGCCGAGGGGATGATTAATTTTCACCGGGCGCTCGATATGTTATCGGCGTTGGCTACGCAGGATCCCACGAATTCGGATGTTCTTCGCCAATGGGCGTACACCTGGCTCGCGCTCAGCCGCTCTCAGTCGCGTATGGCGGATCTGGCCGGCGCCGCCGAAAGCGCCCGGCAGGGTATCCGCATCGGTGAAGCGTTAGTAGCGGATTCTGTAAACAATGTAAGCGCCCAGACCACGCTGGCAATGCTGTATTTCCAGCTGGGCGGTTATGAGTCCGCGCGCGCTGCAAAGCCTGCGGGCGACAGGTCACGCGAATTCCGGAATGCGGCGGCCGCCGCATGGCGGAAGAGCCTCGCCATCTATGAGGCGCTCAGGCAAAAGGGCACACTCAATCCCGCCGACGCCGGCAAACCGGACGAAATCAGGCGTGAAATCGCCAACGCGACCGCGCACTGAACGAATCCGAAGTTTTTTGAAATTGCACTGCGGTCCTCCACCTCGGTTTCCGCCTTACTGGATGAGGGGAACAGACTATGCCGCGTTTCAACGCGCTGTTTATGATTGCCGCCGTCGCTTTGTCGCTTCAAAGCGCGATGGCCCAGAAGTTTAAGGTAGGCGAGCGTGTCGAATTCGACAGGATTCAGAGCTCGGACCCCGCCAGGGCCCAGTGGGCCCCGGGCACAGTCCTCAGGATTGACGTGGTCCGCCTCAGTTCAACGCTCTCGCAGACCAATTATGTGATTCGAATCGATCCCACGCCGGGGCGACTTCCCGAGGACGTCACTATCTCGCAGCGCCTTGCCGAACAGGGTATGACGTATTCAGGCGATTCCAGCCGGTCAGTCGGCTTCGTTCGCGCCGCTGCGGGTGGCGGGACACCCGCGCCGGCTATCCAGACCGACACTCTGCGGCTGGATCAATTCGGCACGGTTCTCGCGGACCGGCCCCTGCTGGACTGCCGAAATCTGAAGACCGGGCCTGCCCGCAACGGCCAGCAGCCTCCACCTGAGCTGATGAAGACAATCATCCGCTGTCTGTTCGAGCAACCGTCAGCCCCTGGACAGGATGGGGCCACTACGATCGACATCACGGCATTTACGCCAGGCGCTTCTCATCGCTGGGATATTTTTACGGACCGCGGGTCCGGAGCCACCATCGACACCATCTCTTATACGTTCCAGGTGACCTTTAATCAGAAGACTTTTTATCACACCTACAATCAGGCGGAAAACGGCATACAACGCATTTTTTCCTGCTACGTGGATGAGGATGTTCACGGCTGGTATTGCGGGCAGTTCCGGGCTCTCCGCGAAGGCGAACGCAAAATGATTCCCGTCGACAAAAAGTGAGATGAGTATGCGTCATTCGCGCCAATACATACATCTCGCGGGCGTATTGGCCTGGTGTATGGCCGCCGCCATTGCCTTCGCGCAATTGCCGCCACAGCCGGCGAACGGCCCTGCGACGGATCAGCCTGTGTTCCATGCGGGAGACCGCGTGGAGGTCAATCCGGCCCAGATGGCGCCGCCGAACACCAAATGGTATCCGGCGACGGTCACCCAGGTGTACATCACGCCGTCGGGGGAGATCGCCGGTTATAAGGTCAGGATCGATACCGTCGATGGGAGCAATTATGATTTCGACAATGTCCCGAGGCGCGCAAACTGGATTCGCCTCCCGGCAGGCAACGCCGCTCAGGGCGGCCTTCAGGACGCGCAGGGCGGATACCAGCCCCCGGTGAACGGGCTTCCTTCTCCTCCTCCTCCGCCCGGCGGCTATCAGCCGCCCGTGAACGGACTTCCCGCACCGCCGCCGCCAAACGGGGATCGCCCGGAGGCGACTCTGCATGCCGGTGATCGCGTGGAAGTGAATCTGACTCAGATGATGGCGCCAAACACGAAATGGGTTCCGGCCACCGTCGTCAAAGTCAATACAACGCCACTGGGCGATGTCATCAGCTACAGGATCAGACTCGATGGCGTGGAGGGCACAGCGGCCGAACACGACGACATTCCTAAGCGCCCGAACTGGATTCGTGCCTCGCAGTAACGCAACCGATTATCAAAAAACCAGGGAGAAAGCATGTCCAAATTAAAAGCAGCAGTTCTGTCGATGGGTGCGGTCAGCGCGTTGATGTTTTCGTTCTCAGCGGGCGCGCCTGCGCAGAATTTGACCGGGCCGGTCGACCGGAAATTTGTAAACAATCCGTGCCCCGACCCCTATTTGAGCAGCGCATTATGGAATGAAACGGCGGGCTCCGTGAACCCGGTAACCCGCGCGGGCTGGACCCCTTCGCTTTGCAATGTGAGCAACTACGGAACCTTCAGGACGTTTCCGGAACTCGAAACAAAGTTGAGTATATACCGCTTTCAACTGGCTTTGCAGGCGAACGGGATCAGTTTTGTGGGAGGGTTTCGCGGTCGCGACAACAACAACTACCTGATCTTCCGCAAAGATAAGGCGTATGTTGGTGTGAATACCGGCCTGGTGGGCAGTGGCGGGGCTTCGCTCCTCACCGAGAATGGCGCGGGATTGGTGAACACCAACGGCAGCAACGTCGTTTCCCAGGGTGGCGGAAATTTTGTCCCGCTGTCGACGGTTGTCTCGCAGGGTGGCGGAAACCTGATTACAAGCGATGGCGCGGGTGCGGTTTCCCAGGGCGCCGGAAATGTGGTCGCGCAGGGTAGCGGCAATGGTCGACAGGTCCTGGACATCGGACAGACCCTCTTTCAGTTCTTGAATCGTTGGGCGATAGTCTCCGGCCCTCAGCCGCTGGCCAATCCGTCCGCTCCCTCGACGTCGCGGCCCGCTCCCGCAGCCGTAAAGCCCAATCCCTCGAATTCCGAAACGGCGCAATGGAGACAGCGCGGGCCCTGCACCGATCCGTGGGTTTCGAAAGCTGTGACCGAAGTCAAAGGCCAGGTAAACGGCTCCGGAAATTCCGGAGAATGCCAGGTGGCGCGATACAACGGGGGCTCGTGGCGAACCTATGATGAGCTTTACCGCGGCGTCGCCCGGGCATTCGGCAGGTAATCGACCGGACAGAAATCTGGAACTTGAGATCACAAAATCCAGCGCCGCATTTACACGGCGCTGGACTACTTTTCCTCCGGTACCGGCGTAATTCGTGATATCCCTTCGTAGTGATCCAGAAGCTCTTCTCCCGACCATACGGCCAGGTGAATCGCTCCCGAATGTCAGGAAGCCGTCCATAGCGCCCACCGTCACCAACTGCTGGTAATGGTAGTGCTGACGTTCAGTGCCGCAGACAAAGAAGGCGTCCGCGGAATTTGAATGAGCTGCGCCGCGGGGCACCGCCGAACTGACTATCCGTTTTTCTGATGAACTCAATAGATTTTCTTGTGTTGTATCTTCGGCGGTTCCCGTCTAGCATAAAGATATTCAGCTTTAGTGCGCCGCTAAGTCCAGCGGCACTAACTCTTCTCCGCTCTCCGATCTGAGCCCTTCGCATTCGTCTTGCGCCTTTAAGCGCGGTGTTACGTCTCGCACTGCTGTATCCATTCATCCAAAGGAGATCTATCTATGCGAGTTGTTCTGACATTTCTGCTGGTTTCAGCGATGGCATTCTCCCAATCGTTTCAGGGATCTTTGCGAGGCCGCGTCACGGATTCCGCGGATGCCGTGGTGCCGGTGGCGAAAGTAACGCTGGTCCAGAACGGCACTAATGTGAGCAGCGGCACGGTAACAAACGGCCAGGGCGAATATTCGTTTCCCGCTGTGGCCCCCGCCTCCTACATGCTTCAGGTAGAGGCTCCCGGCTTCAAGAAAGCCGAACTAAAAGATGTTGTTGTCCCCACACAAACCGCGGTGGCGCGGGATGTGAAGCTCGAGCTTGGGCAGGTGAGCGAGACCATCAATGTGACGTCGGGGGCGGAAATGCTGAACACGTCCGACGCCTCGACCGGCACCGTTCTGGATCGCGGCAAGATTGAAGACCTGCCGAATTTGGGACGGAATCCGTTTATTCTGGCGCGGCTCAGCGAAGGAGTCGTGTGGACGGGCAATCCGAAATTCAATCGCATGGAGGATCAAAGTGGATCTTCCGCAATTTCGATTGCTGGCGGTCCGCTGCAAACGAATAACTACACGCTGGACGGAATTTCCATCACGGATTCCACGAATCGAGCGGTGATCATTCCCGATCAGGAAGCGGTTGCGGAGATGAAGGTGCAGTCCAATACGTATGACGCTTCGATGGGCCGTACCGGCGGCGGCGTCTTCAATACGACGCTCCGGTCCGGTACGAACCGCATGCACGGCTCGCTCTTCGGCTCGCTCCGCGAAACCGACTGGGGCGCCAATAACTTCTTTTCGAACAAAGCGGGGCAGCCTCGCGCACAGGCAACCTTCAAGAACTACGGCGATTCGCTGGGCGGCCCGGTGCGGATTCCCAGAATCTACGACGGTCTGAATAAAACGTTTTTCTTTGTGACGACCGAGGGCTACCGCCAGTACGATGCGAACAGCGGAACGCTTTCGGTACCCACGGCGGCGGAAAGAGTCGGTGATTTTTCTCAGAGTATTACGCCCTCCAAGGCACCATGGCTGATGTACGATCCTCTGAGTACGAGGCTTTCGACAGGGGCGCGGACGCCGTTTGCGAACAACATCATTCCGGCGAGTATGCTCAGCCCCATCGGTCTGAAGCTGGCCTCGTACTATCCTCTACCGAACCAGCCCACAAAGTCTTACGGCGCGGCAAATTACATCTATTCGATTACGACGCAGGATCGCGCCGATCAGGGCACCTTCAAACTGGATCACGAATTCGCGCCGTGGCTGCGGGCTTCGGCATCGTATCTGCACTACGGCAGCCAGGAACCTTCCAATCAGACGTTTCCCGGCAGCATCGCGACGCCGGGCCAGACAATCATTTATCGTCAGGTGGACGCCACGCAGCTGAATGCGACCGCGACCGTGACGCCGACGACGGTGGTCACGGCTCGCTTCGGGTTCAACCGATTCCCGGATTACGAACCCAAATTCAGCCACGGTTTTCAGCTCACAGAACTCGGCTTTCGGTCCGCGGTGGACGCGCTGACGCCGGGAAATCCGGATTTCCCGAGTATCACGGCGGGTGAGTTCTCGGCTTTCGGCGGCGGTACGACGAGTTGGACCGTATATCATTCCACCAGCTTCAACGCCGAGGTCGCGAAGTTCGTGGGCAAGCACAGCATCAAGGCCGGTTTCGAACGGCGGCTGATCGGGGACGCGTTCCAGACGGCAACCGGACCATCGAGCTTCGCCTTTGCTTCGGGCTTTACATCGCAGTCAGCCGCGAAAACCGTGACGGGCACGGGCGGCGGCCTTGCCTCCATGCTGCTGGGCTATCCCGGTTCAGGTACGACCGATGGCGGCAGCATTACAGTGGGCACGAAGTACAACCAGTACGTTTACTACACGGCGTTCTTCCTTCAGGACGACTTCCGCATTACACCGAAGCTGACGCTGAATATTGGCTTCCGCGGCGAGCATGAAAGCAATCCGGCGGAATCGAACAACCAGTACTTTCTCAATGCCGACCTCAGCAAGCCGAATCCGCTGCAGGCCAGCATTCCGAGCCTGACGCTGCTGGGTCAGACGCGCTATGCGGGCGTGAACGGAAACCCAGATCATTCCGGCAATCCGATGGCGCTGAAGGTGGGTCCGCGCATCGGCTTCGCTTACAGTTATGATCCGAAGACGGTGGTTCGGGGCGGTTTCGGAATTTTCTGGGCTCCGCAGTCGTTCTCGGCCACCAATCAGACCGGCTATTCGCAGACGACAAGCATCGTGGGCTCAACGGACGGCGGCTATACGCCGGCATCCACGCTGACCGATCCGTATCCGAATGGGCTCACGCCGGTCGCCGGCAATTCCCTGGGAGCAGGCGCGGCGCTGGGCGAAGCGATCACGGCGATGGACCCGGGCTACCGGTCCGCTGGATATGTGGAGCAGATGTCGCTCGACATTCAGCGCCAGCTTGATAGTAAGACGACGATTCAGGTCGGCTACATCGGCTCGCACAGCTTGAAGTTGCCGTTCACGGTCAACTTGAACCAGCTGAATCCGAGTAACTTCGCGCTCGGAGCGGCCGTCCTGAATAAAGCCGTCGCAAACCCGTTCTATGGACTCGCGCCCAGCACAGTTTCTCTCGGAAGCGGCCCGACGATCGCCCAGTCCACTCTGCTGTTGTCGTATCCGCAGTACACGAACGTGAATCTGTTGACGCCGATGGGCCGAGCCATTTACTACGCGGGTTACGTCAAGGGATCGCGGCGTATGACGGCTGGGCTGACACTGAACGCCACTTTCACGTGGTCGCGGACGATGGGTATGTCGTCCGGCACGTCCGCGAACGTGGTGCAGGACTACACATCGCCCATCGTCCCGCAGACGTGGACGAGGGTCGCGACCGATCAGCCGAACAGCTTTTCGATGTCGTTCAGTTATCAGTTGCCTTTCGGCAAAGGCAAGATGTTCGTGAATCGCGGCGGAGCGCTGGACTGGATGCTCGGCGGCTGGTCGATCCAGGGCCAGAGCCTGATTCACTCCGGCACGCCGCTGGCGGTGACGCAGGGAACCAATTCGAATACGGGTTGCAATGGCTGCACGCAGCTTCCGACGGCGACCGGTGTTTCGGCGCAGACGTCGGGCTCGGTGGTGGACCGCATCTATCAGTGGGTCAATCCCGCGGCCTTCACAGTGACGCCGGCGTATTCATTCGGAAATGTCAGCCCGCGCATCAATGTGTACAGCCCCCCGCTCTTCAATATCGATGCGTCGCTGTTCAAGACGGTCACGTTTAAGGAACACTTCAAGTTCCAGTTCCGGGCGGAAGCACTCAACCTGACCAACACGGTACTGTTTGCTTCGCCGGCTCTGAATGTGAGCAGTCCGAGTACGTTTGGGGTGATCACAAGCCAGACGAACTTCCCGAGGCTGCTGCAACTTGGAGGACGGATCACGTTCTAGTCCGCTGCGGAGGAGCGGACGCCGTAAAGGTGTCCGCTCCTCACAACTTTCAATGATTCAGCCGAGGAGACCAGATGAAATCCAAATCGCTTACAACGTGGATCATGGCCGGCCTCGGCGCCGGGGTGGTATTCGGGATCGTTTCCCCCTCGGCGGCGAAGGAATGCGGCATTTTGGGAACGATTTTCCTGCGGCTGATCAAGTCGATCATCGCGCCGCTGCTGTTCGGAACATTGGTTTCGGGAATTGCAGGCGCGGGCAATCTGAAGATGATGGGCCGCATCGGCGGCAAGGCTCTTCTCTATTTTGAAATTGTGACTACGGTTGCGTTGTTTGTGGGGTTAGGCGCGGTCAATCTGATTCAGCCGGGCGTCGGAATTCAGATCAAAGCCGGCGCATCCTCAGGCGTATCGGGAAGTTCGGGCGGTATCGCCACAATTCTGGAACACACTTTTCCCGCCAGCGTAGTGGACGCGATGGCGAAAGGAGAAGTGCTGCAATTGGTTATTTTCGCATTCCTGTTTGGCGCGGCATGCGCCTCCGCCGGGATCAAAGCGAAGCGGGTTGTCGAGCTTTGCGAGTCCTTATCCGAAGTGATGTTCAAATACACGGGCTATGTGATGTACGCGGCGCCGATTGGCGTGTTCGGAGCGATGGCAGCGACGATCGGCGAAAGAGGTATCAGCGTGCTGGGCAGTCTCGGGAAGCTGGTCGCGACGCTTTATGGAGCGGAAATATTCTTTGTGGCCGTTGTTCTGGGAGCGGTGACCGCGATCACCCGCATTCCGGTGCGCCGCTTTATCGAAGCTGTGCGCGGACCGTTTCTGATCGCCTTCTCGACGGCATCGAGCGAGGCGGCGTTGCCTGAGGCGCTCGAAAAGATGGAGAAATTCGGGGTGCCGAAGCACATTGTCGCGTTTGTGCTCCCCGCGGGCTATAGCTTCAACCTGGACGGCTCCACGCTTTATCTCGCGCTCGCCTCCATGTTTATCGCACAGGCGGCAGGGATACATATTCCGTTTACGACGCAGCTCGTTATGATGCTTACTTTGATGCTGACGAGCAAGGGCGTGGCCGGAGTGCCGCGCGCCTCGCTGGTGATTCTTGCCGGAACACTGGCGACGTTCGGCCTGCCGGTGGAGGGAATCGCCGTCATTCTTGGCGTGGATACCCTGATGGATATGGCTCGCACCTCTGTCAACCTGCTGGGAAATTGTCTGGCGACGGCGGTGGTGGCGCGATGGGAAGGTATCGATTTCAGATCGCCGGAGGCGGCGGCTGTCATCGTTGCAAAGGTTGCCTGAATCCGCACTAAGTTGTGAGTAAGTCAGTTGACTTTTAAGTTACGCAGGATTTATGATGGATTTGCTTATCTGATCGTTTTCAGGAAGCGGCTACGCCAGCCGCCTAAGTATTCTGACCCACGCCACGGCGCGCCCCCTTTCCACGTAAACAGAACAATCTGGCTTCCGTCCAGCCACGCGCATCCGGCATCTATGGGCTCGCGCCCCGATAGCCTCAGCCGCGCCTCTGTGTCCGTGGTGTGTCTAAAGGAGACCAATTAACGTGAACGTCAAACTAACACCTGTCGAAGAAAAAGATTTTCTGCGCCGCGGCTTCACCCGCCGTCATTTGGGGCAGATCGCCACGCTGGCCGGAATCGGCGCCTCGCTGCCGTTCTACAACGAACCGGCTCTCGCGCAGTTATCGAAGATCGACAACGCTCCGGCCGATGCCGTCATGATCAACGCGAATGAAAACCCGTTGGGGCCGAGTCCCGAAGCGATGGAAGCGGTACACAAAATCACGATACAGGGAGGCCGGTATCTGTTCAGCGAAACCGACAACCTTCAGGCGCTGCTGGCGAAACAGGAAGGTCTGAAACCTGATCACGTGAAGATCTATCCGGGTTCGAGCGCGCCGCTGCATCAGGCCGTTCTCGCGTTCACGTCGCCGACCAAACCTTACATCACGGGCGATCCAGGATATGAAGCCGGCGACCGCGCTGCGAAGTTCATCGGCACGCCGTCGCTCAAGGTTCCCCTGCTCAAAGATTTTTCGCACGATGTGAAAGGCATGGCCGCCGCCAGCAAGACGCCTGGGCTGATCTACGTCTGCAACCCGAACAATCCGACGGGAACGCTCACGTCGCGGGCGGATATCGAGTGGCTGGTGAATAACAAGCCCGAAGGCGCCGTCGTCATGATCGATGAAGCCTATACCCACATTGCGCCCAACGGATTCTTCTGCAGCGATCTGGTGGCGAAGGGCAAAGACGTCGTCATTCTGCGCACATTCTCGAAGATCTACGGGATGGCGGGGCTTCGCGCCGGCGCGGCATTCGGGCGTCCGGATCTGATCGCCAAAATAGATGGCTTCAGCCGGCTGGACATGATGCCGATTACAGGCGTGGCGGCCGCCATGGCGAGCCTGAAATCGCCAGCCCTGATTCCGGAACGGCGGAAGAAGATCGGCGCGGTCCGCGAGGACGTATTCAATTACTTCGAAAAGGGCAAATTCAAGTATGTTCCTTCGGTTTCGAATTGCGTAATGGTGGATACGGGCAGAAAGGGCGAGCCGTACACGAATAATCCCGTGATGCTCGCGCTTCGCAGGGAGAACGTGTACATCGGGCGCGTGTGGGCGGCGTGGCCGACTTACGTTCGCGTCACGATCGGTACGCAGGCTGAGATGGACAAGTTCAAGGCGGCGTTTAGCAAAGTGATGAACGCCTAGGAAGGCAGACGTAAGGAATCCTGAAAACCAGAAGACATGATCAGATCCACAGCGAAATATAACTGGGAGCGGTTCATGGGGGATTGCGCGGGGGGAGTGATTGCCGCCCTCATCGCACTTCCATATGGTTTGTCTATGGCAGCCCTGATGGGGTTGCCGCCGATGCTGGGCGTGATGACTTCCATCATGACGGCGCCGATTACCGCCCTTCTCGGCCGCAATCCGGTTCTGATCGGAGGTACAGCGAGCGTGACCGTGCCGTTCATCGCGGCGGCGGTACATGCGCAGGGCATCGGCGGGGCCGCGAAAGTGACGATCGTTGCTTCGGTTCTTATGATGGTGTTCTGCGTACTGCGCCTCGGACGCTACGCCGCGATGGTTCCACACACGGTAGTAGCGGGCTTCTCCGCCGGTATCGGCGGGATCATGTTTATCTCTCAGATGAACTCGCTGTTCGGCGTGCGGGCCGTAGCCGCCTCCGGCGGGAACTATCTGCTCCAGTTGGCGGGCGTTGTCACCGAGTTCGGGTCGTCGCGCTGGCCGCCGATGCTGCTGAGCGGAATCGTCATTTTGGCGGCCGCGCTGATCATGCGCCGATGGCCGAAGCTCCCGGCACCGCTGATTGGCGTGGTGCTCGCCACCATCGCCGCCGGGCTGATCGGCTCGCATGAGCCGGAGGTCGGCTCGCTCCATTTGACTCTGCCCGATTTCGCGGGATTTTCATGGAATGCCCGCGACATGCGCGAGGTCCTGCCGCAGGGTTTGATGCTTGCATTCGTTTCCGCCGCCAACTTGTTGCTGACATCGCGCGCGGTTGAGCATTTCCGCGGTCGCCACAAACATCTGAAGCGCAGCGACGCGGACGCCGAGATGGGAGCGTATGGAATCGCGAATCTCGCGGTGGGAATTTTCGGCGCCCCGATGAGTATCGGGATTCCGGCGCGCAGCGTAGCCGCGGTCCGCTGCGGCGGGACGACCAAATTGACCAACATCATGCATGGCGTGTTTCTTTTCCTGCTGGTAAGCATGGGCTCCGGCGCGCTGGCCCACATTCCCATGGCCGCGCTGGCGGGCGTCACGGCCTGGATGGGACTGTCGCTGCTCGACGTCAGCACCTGGCGGCGTCTGCCGAAGATGCGCTTTGTGGATGCGGGCGCGTTTCTGGTGACCGCAATTGGTGTACTGATGATCAATGCCGTCGCCGCCGTTCTGGCCGGGTGTTCGCTGTACGCGATTCGTTATGCATACCAAAAATCTCTGAAAACGCCGGGGCCGATCGCCGGTGTGCCCGGAGTCGCTCGTTGAAGATTCGATCGAAATACAAAGGAGTGTCAGACCAATGAACCAGACAACAGAAGTTTTATCCAAAAGCGCAGCTTCCAGTCTTCTCGAACGTGGCTTCTCCCGCCGGCATCTGGGCAGGATTGCCACGCTGCTGACGGCAGGGGCGGGTCTCCCGTTTTATAACGAGTTCGCGATGGCGCAAACCGCGGAGACGCCGGTACGCGGATCGCGCGACGCGGGCATCCCGTACGACCCGACTATGATTCGCATCAGTTCGAATGAGAACCCGATGGGACCACATCCGGCGGGACTGGAAGCGCTGACCAAAGTGGCGCCCAGGGGATGGCGCTACAACCCGGGTCCCGAGATGGGCAATCTCGCGCAGACCATTTCCAAAATCGAAGGCGTGCCGCTCGATCATATCTGGACGACACCCGGCTCGAGCGAACCGCTGCACGCCGCCACCTGCGCGTTTACTTCGCCCACGCGGAGCTGGACCATGGCTGCGCCGGGCTATGGAAGCCGGGCTCCGGCGTTCATCGGCTCGAAGGTAGTCGGCGTTCCTCTGGCCGCGGACCACTCCCACGATGTGGAAGCGATGCTGAAATCGCAGCCGAATGCGGGAGCCTACTACATCTGCAACCCCAACAATCCGACCGCGACGATCACGCCGCGGGAAAAGATCGACTGGCTGCTGGCCAGGAAGCCGAAGGATTCGGTCGTCGTCGTGGACGAGGCTTATATCCACTTTTCACCGAACGCCAAAATGTGCAGCGATCTCGTGGCGGCGGGCAAAGACGTGGTGGTACTCCGGACCTTCTCCAAGATTTATGGCATGGCGGGTCTACGGGCCGGCTTCGCCATGGGGCGTCCCGACCTTCTCGCGAAGATGCGGGTGTATGGATCGAGCGGCATGACGATCGTCACCGGCGTGGCCTGCGCCAATGCCAGTCTGCTCGTGCCCGACCTGGTGCCGACCCGCCGGAAGCAGATGATGGATATCCGCGATGACACTTTCTCGTTCCTCGACAAGAAGGGCGTCCAGCACCTCCCGAGCGAGGGCAACTTCTTCATGATGTCCGTGAAAGGGATGACGGGCGCGCAGATAGGACAGGCCATGACAACCCATAAGGTGCAATTGGCCGGCAACCGCTGGCCCGAATGGCCGCAGCACATCCGCGTGACCGTGGGCACAGCGGAGGAAATGGGGAAGTTCCAGGAGGCGCTCACCAGGGTCATCGGGTAATTCGAAGTCTCCCCCACCCACTGGGGCCGCCGGAGCGGTCTGTCCCGCGGCCCCGTTTTCATCCCGCCGCGCGTATAATAAAGCCGAACGGAGCCGTGGTGCTCCTTGTACCGGGAGGTACAGATGCGTTCGGTATTGGTTTCCACGATCCTTGTGGCGATCGTGGCGGTGGCAGGACTGGCGATTCCGGCGAGTACTTCACGGCTGACGGTCGTCATGGACTTCAAAGGCCCGTGGTCTCCGCCCGCGGCGCGGGAGATGCAGAAGGAATCGGCGCGAATTTTGAGTCCTGCCGGCCTGAGCATCGACTGGAAAATGCGGGGCGAGGCTATATCAGGGGGGGCTGACGCAAATTTCGTGGTGATGACTTTCCACGGCAGTTGCCAGTTCGATTCGGAGCCGCCTGTTTATGACGAATTGGGACCTTACGCCAGTATTCGGGAAACCAACGGCGAAGTGCAGCCTTTCGGCGACGTGGATTGCACCCGGGTGGTTAGTTCGGCCCGCTACGCCATGTCCGGCAGCGACTTCGACCGCCAGAACTATCTGGTGGGGCGCGCGCTCGGCCGCGTGGTCGCGCATGAGCTTGTTCATATGGTGACGCGTTCGGAAGATCACGCCCATGGTGGAGTGCAGAAAGCGGCGCTTTCCGGCCGTGAACTGATTGGCGCGCCGCTTCCGCTGGAACTCGCGGAAGTCAGTCAGATTCGCCGCGCTCTGGCGGCTGCGCAGTTTCAGAAGTAGAATCTCCGTCCGATTAATTCCCCTGTCCGGCATCCAACCATCTTTTTGAGAGGTGCGTGATGTCCGCTCTTTTTTCGCGGCGGGGCCTTCTGCGGGCCGCGATGCTGTCGCCGTTAGTCTGCCGCGCGCGCGCCGCGCGGGTATCCAGAGTGCTGAAGCCGGTGCACGTCTCGCTCGATCGCGTGATCCGCACCATCGCCGGTTTGCGCCCATTCCGTCCCTCTGGCTTTGTGGTGCGGGGCCAAAATATTGACGGCAAAGTGATTGTCCATAACTACGGACACGGCGGCGCCGGGATTACGCTGTCCTGGGGGACGGCCCATCTGGCGGCTCTCGAAGCGGTCCGCACGCACTATCGGGATGCAGCGGTCATCGGCGGTGGGGTATCGGGATTGACGGCGGCGCGCATTCTGCTCGAACGCGGATTCCGGGTAACCATTTACGCGCGTGAGTTTGCGACCAATACGACTTCCGGCGTCGCGGGCGGCCAGTGGTTTCCTTTCACGTTCTACGATCCGGAGAAACTGACGCGGGAGGTGGAGGAACAGTTCGTCCAGGCAGCCCGCTATGCATACAACCGCTACCAGACGCTTGTGGGATCATACTACGGGATTCGCTGGCTGACGAACTATCAAATGAGCAACAAGCCGCTGCCTGCCAATGGGCTCATGAGCCGCACGGGTCCAATGGCAGGCATGATGCCGGAATATGCGAACCTGCCGCGCGGATCGCATCCGTTTCCCTTCCGCTATGCGAGGCAGTTCGACACAATGTTCATCGAGCCGCCCGTTTACCTGGAGACGATGATGAGCGAGGTGCGGCTGGCGGGCGCGGGGATTGAGAATCGCGAGTTCCACGATACGGCGGAGATGCTGGCCCTGCCTCAGAAGCTGATTGTGAACTGCACGGGACTGGAAGCGAAGAGTCTCTTTCAGGATGAAGAGTTGACGCCCATCAAGGGCCAGCTCTCCATTCTTTTGCCGCAGAGTGAAGTGGACTACGCGACGCTGCCGCCGGAGCTTTATATGTTTCCGCGGAAGGACGGGATCGTGCTGGGCGGGACGCACGAGCGTGGCGTCTGGGATACGTCGCCCGAGGAGAAGGAGGTCACGCGCATCCTGACGGGACATCGGGCTATTTTCGAGAAGCTCGGAAGGACGAGCGTTTAACCGGCTTCGCGAATGCGCGGAACGTCCACAACTTCGATTCTTGGGACGGGATCTTCGACGGGACGGACGAGGTCGAAAAACGTCTGATTGCCGTACAGAGCGGACGAAAGCCGTTATTCGTGGTCCGTGCGCACGGAGCAGGTGGGTCGGCGCTGCATCAGGCTCCACCAGCACAGACGGCAGCTTGCGACATCAGAGAATGCCTCTTGCAGCAGCGAACCCGTGTATCCGGCGAACGAGCCGCACGACGGTCGCGCCGTGGGATCGCTTAAAGGATTGACCGGCACGAAAAGTTGGTCCCTTCCCGCCGCGAGAGGACAATACTGGCAACCAGGGCGCGCATCATCCAGATTGCAGCTCGGACATCCGGACATTCCATGCCGAGCCATCCGCGGCTTTAACAGTTGCCTCGCGCAAATACCGATAATCCGGAGAG
Source organism: Bryobacteraceae bacterium (assembly GCA_025928545.1). Classification (GTDB taxonomy): domain Bacteria; phylum Acidobacteriota; class Terriglobia; order Bryobacterales; family Bryobacteraceae; genus BOG-234. Next base: position 26,412 of record JAICJH010000002.1, read on the forward strand.
TTGCCTTGAACCGAGATAATACCCGACTCGAACTGCAAATCGACATGTTCGGCTTAGTGGTGAACCGATATCCCTGACGCACATAATCTAACGCGGAACTTCTCGGCGCGAGAGCAACTCAGATTTGCGGATACGACATTTTCGGGGTGGAATGTTTAGATGCGTTGGCTGTTCGCTACGTGCCCAACGGCTCCTGAAGGGTGCGAAATCCTGCGGGGGGAGCTGGGGAGTATCCGGGCGCACGCGGCTTCACAAGGTCCAATAAGGTCCAAAATGGGAGCGGCCACCAGTATTACTAGTGCCGTTCCCAATTATCTGCTTTATTTTATATGGTGCGGAGAGGGGGACTTGAACCCCCACGAGATTACTCCCGCTAGCACCTCAAGCTAGTGCGTCTGCCAATTCCGCCACCTCCGCAATGTTGGGGCGATTTGTTGTAACTATTTCTTCTGCTGCGCAGGCTGAGGTGTTGCCGGCGCGCTGGTCGTCGTCTTGGCCCCGCCATGGCGTTCCAGAACCGGCGCCGAAGAGACTCCCGCGCCGCGCGTTGCGACGATAGAGAGCGCAATCGACGTCAGCATGAAAATAATCGCCGAAATCGTCGTCGCTTTCGACAACAGAGTTGCCGAGCCCCGGGGGCCAAAAGCCGTCTGGGAACCCATGCCGCCAAAAGCCCCCGCAAGATCAGCCGCTTTGCCGCTTTGCAGCAAAACAACGATGATCAGGAAAAGGCACACCACAACGTGAACAACAATGAGAAGAGCTGAGATCACAACCAGACCAGTATAGCGCAGCAACCTCGCCAGCCAGATCAGGCGAGTCCGGCCACCCGCAGTTCGGCAAAAACGTCCTTTGTGGCCGTACTCCGGTTCAACGTGTAGAAATGAATTCCCGGGGCTCCGCCGCGCAGAAGGTCGATGCATTGCGCTGTGGCATGCGCTATTCCAAGTTGCATCAATGCCTGCGGATCTTCTTTGCGTCTTTCGAGCTCAGCCGAAAGGCGCCCGGGCAACGAAGCCCCGAATCGTACGCCCTGGGCCGCATTGCTGAGCGGCATGATCCCGGGAATAATCGGCACCTCGATTCCCGCCGCCCGCGCCCGCTCGCAAAAGCTCCAGTAGCACCTGTTGTCGAAAAACAGTTGGGTAATCAGGAAGTCCACGCCGGCGTCGACCTTCCGCTTCAGGTTCTCCAGATCCAGGTTTGGATCCAGACATTCCACGTGCTTTTCCGGGTATGCGGCGCCCCCCACTGAAACGGAGACTCCATGCTCTTGCCGGATAAATGCCACAAGTTCATTAGCATAAGCAAATCCGCCAGGCACGGGGGCAAAATTGGTTGCCCCCTTCGGAGGATCTCCACGCAGGGCCAGAATATTCGTCACGCCTGCAGCCGTCAGACGGTTCACGACGGTGCCAATCTCATCCCGGGTCGCACCAACGCACGTGAGGTGAGCCATCGCCTCAATCCCTGCGTGGCTGCGGATACGGGAGACGACCTCCAGCGTCTTCTCACGTGTAGACCCGCCGGCGCCGTACGTGACAGATACGAAGGCAGGCTCCAGCGCACTTAATTCCCCAATCGTCCGTTCCAGTTGGGCGGCGGCCTCGTCTGATTTCGGGGGAAAGAATTCGAAAGAGATCGATGTCTTACCGGTCGCCAGCCGCTCCCGGATCAGCATAACTTCAACTCAGGTTGTGGCGTCATGTCAGCGATTGAGCGAATGAGAAGGATATGGTGCGCCCGGCGAGATTCGAACTCACGACCTTTTGCTTCGGAGGCAAACGCTCTATCCAGCTGAGCTACGGGCGCAACGTTTAACCATTCTATCTTAGCGGTGGGGAGCGATAGCGAGGCCTCGCCCGGCTTGACGCTATTCCATCTACGCTCGAATCATGGTCAGCAACATCTTGAACCGCCCGTGCGCCTTCAATGCGTGCGGCTGGTTGGCCGGCATCAGCACCGTTTCGCCGGTCTTTGTCTCTATCGCTGTGCCCGATATCGTAATCACCGCGTCCCCTTCCAGGATCTGAACCATCGCATCGAAAGGCGTTGTATGCTCGCTCAGCCCCTGGCCGTCATCGAAGGCGAACAACGTGATTGTTCCCATGCCGCGCTTCATCAGTGTTCGGCTGACTACCGCGCCTTCCTGGTAATTGACCAGTTCCCCCAGGCGCAGGGCCTGCGCCTGGGGCATTTCGCTCTTATTTGGAATCGCTTCGGAACTCATGTCGTATCTCCTGTGCCAGTCCTAATCTCCCGCAACCCGAGCGCCGAATTCCGGCACCGGTACTTCCGCGCTGGCCCGAACTTTCTTTGGCGACCGCGTGGTCAGTACGAAGGCAACCAGGATCAAAGCGCCTAATGCGAACAGGGTATCGCCTGGCGCACGCATCCATCGCAGCTGCTGCATCAGGGGCGACCCGAGGAATTCCGTACTCCGTGCATACCAGTAGCCATGTTCCACCGAAGCCCATGTCTGCATCAGGCCGACGGGAAGCAGGCTGCCGACACACATGGCGAACAGACCGCCATTCATACCCCAGAACGCGAGCCGGAGCCAGTTTTCCTTCCATTCGGCCTGCGGATCCATTGCCCTGAGACATACAAGCATCAGGCCAATGCCCAGCATTCCGTACACGCCAAACAGTGCGGCATGTCCATGCAGCGGGGTCGTATTCAGGCCCTGCATGAAGTACAACGCGATAGGCGGGTTGATCATGAATCCAAACAACCCGGCGCCCACCATGTTCCAGAAGGCCACCGCGACAAAAAAGTTAATCGGCCACCGATACCGCTGAGCCCAGGCTGCCAGCCGGCCGCGGCGCAGATCGTCCAGCGCCGAATACGCCACCATCGTCAGCGGCACCACTTCCAGAGCGCTGAAGACCGAACCCCATGCCAGCGCCACTGTCGGGGTACCCGAAAAGTACAGGTGATGGCATGTTCCGATGATTCCGCCAGCCAGAAAAATGGTTGCGGATAAGAGAGCTGCTTTCGCTGCGAGTGCCGGCCGGATGAGGCCGAGCCGCGTAAAGAAGAAGGCGATCACCGTGGTCGCAAAGACCTCAAAGAAGCCTTCCACCCAAAGGTGGATCACCCACCAGCGCCAGTATTCCACGATCGAGAGATGGGTATGCTGTCCCCAGGTCAGCCCCGCGCCATAGAACAGCCCGATGGCGCCTGCGGACAGTACGAACAGCCAAAGAAGAGGCTTTTGTTCCCCGGGCTGTTTGAGCGCCGGGCGGATGGATCGAACCACGAGAAACAGCCAAAGCAACAAGCCGACGAACAGCAGAACCTGCCAGACTCTGCCGAGATCGACATATTCATAGCCCTGGTGTCCCCATAAGAAAGCACTGGCATCCGATAGCCGGTTGTGGATGCTGAGCCATTCGCCCGCCATCGATCCGGCCACCACAAAAAGCAGCGCGCCGAACAGGACATGCACGCCGAGGCTCTGAAACTTTGGCTCAATGCCGCTTACCAGCGGGCCGATAAAGAGTCCGGCTGCCAGCCAGGCGGTGGCGATCCAGAAGATGCCTACCTGAACGTGCCACGTTCTGCTCACGCTGTAAGGCAGTATGTTAGAGATATCGATCCCGTAAAAACCATTGCCCTCGACGCCATAATGTGCCGTGATGATGCCCATCCCTATCTGGACTACAATCAGGGCCGAAACGACCCAGAAGTACTTGAGGGTCGCGCGCTGCGACGGAGTGGCTATCCATCGGCCCAGGGGATCGGAATGGGGCAGGGATTTAGGCACTTCCTCAGCCTCTTGCGATGCATACCACCACACCATCGCACATACACCTGCCAGCAGCATGATGATGCTGACACCGGTCCACATGACACTGTCGCCGGTGGGGCGGTTGCCAATGAGCGGTTCGTAGGGCCAGTTATTGGTATAGGAAATGTGGTCGCCGACGCGATTCGCCGCCGCCGACCAGGATGTCCAGAAGATGAAGCCGGCAAACTGGCGCATCCGTTCCGGGCTGCTGACCGTTCCGGGCCGGATCGCATACGCGGGATTTCCGCCGATGAAGACATCGGAAAAATGCCGCAGGGTTGCTTCGAACGCGCGGGCTCGCACCGGCTCAATCGTGATCGTGTTCGTGGCTGAGTTGTAAGTATTCCGGCGATACATTTGCTCCAGACGGCCCTGGAGGCCCGCCTTTTCCTCGGCGCTCAACTGGTCGTACGGCTTCCCCTTTTCGGCCGCGGACCAGTCGTTCAGCACGAAGGTCGCTTCGCGATGCAACCAGTCGGCCGTCCAGTCCGGGGCGACGTAGCTTCCGTGTCCCCAGATGGAACCCACTTCCATGCCGCCCAATGCCTGCCAGACGTTCTGGCCTCTGCCGATATCGCCCTCGGCCATCAATACTGTCCCGTCAGTACTCACGACGCGCGCGGGAATCGGCGGCATCTCCTGATAGATTCTCGTGCCAATCCAGCCTAAGACGGCGAATGAGAGCACAAATACAACTGCGAAGCTGATCCATAGTTTTTTCATTGACTTGTTTTCTCCAACGGCTTACTGCAAAATCCAAGATTACGGGCGATTCCGCGGGTTCGCAGTGACTTTGGTCACCCGCGGCCGGCCTATGCGAAAACTCTTCGCGCGGGATGTGGACTCTCGGCGGTCAAGTGCGCAGGCGGGCGGCAAAAAGTCACGAGCAGGTTTGCGGCGAACAAACTGACAGCCGTCAGTTCAGTGACAGCGGAAACCGGCAGAATCCGCCAGAACAACTGCGCATACGCAAAGCCCTCGTATGCCGGAATTTCGGAAATCACGCGTAGCGCGCACCCGGCGTTGAGCAGAACCAGCGATGCGAGCATGCCGCGTTTGCTGAAGAGCACGCGCGCGCCGCAGAACGCGGGCAGGATTCGTTGGCCGATTGCGAATACCATAACGCCCAGAAAGCCCACTGTCACTGAATGGCGCGACGCGCCCCAGATTCCTCCTGCCTGATCCGCAGCCGCGGCCCACACGGTCAGTACGCCGGCTACGGCCAGCCAGACATAAGCGACGCGGACGAACACCGGGAAAGAAGTGTGAACCCCTGCCGTCTTAGGCGGGTTCACGGTGCGGTGAAAAACGCGCAAAGCGAAAGCAGCGAGCGCGGCCGAAGCCAGAAGTAGCGCTGCCGAAATCAGGGCCTGTCCCATCAACGCGATGACGACACCGGCCCACGCGAGCCCGGTGGCCTTCAGGAGCAGCTTGCCATCCGGTGCCTGCAGTCCTGCAAAGACCGGCAACCAGCGGGCGTTAAAGCCCCAAACCGTCGGGACAAGGAAGGCCCAGACCGGAACGGCAAGCATCCGCTGATCCAGCGTGCGTGTGATCGCGGGGGATATGCCGAGCCAGGCCGCCTGCCCGGTTGCGAACAGGTTCAGCAGCAGGGCGAAAAGGAAGCCGCAGGAGCCGGCAACCACAACCAGCATCCAGGGCTCCCTTGGCTTACGCGGAGCCGAGGGGTCGGGCTTGTGTCCTGAAACAGTGGCAAAGAAAGTCAGGAACGCCGCGAGTTCCATGGCGGCAGAAAGGGGGAGCGATACGCGCCAGTTCCAGCCCGTGACATTTGCGGCCCAGCGCAGCGTGACGCCGGCGGTCCAGAGAAGGTAGGAACTCCACGCCCGGCGCACCGCGAATTGCGGCAGGCGGCCCATTTTCGAAAGAGAATAAAAGCCGATGCCGATGACAAAGGTTCCGATCCAGCCGTAAATCTGGGCATGCCCGTGAGCCTGGAGCCATGCGGGAGAAAGAGAATCCAGCTGATGCCTGCCGCTGATGGAGACCAGATTCCATACTCCGAGAAAGGTCCCCGGGAGCAGCATGAATACGATACCGGTGATGATGTACGCCATGACCGCGCGCTGCAATTGCACTTCGCGCTGAACATTGCTGAGAGTTTTTTCGTTGCTCTTGTCCATTTCAATCTGCCTCTGATTCGAGCGTACGGTTTCAGCGGGAAAGAGGCAGTGACTGAAGTCACTGAGCGCGGATTTTTTCAGGGATGGGAGAGCTCGTCGGCGTGCGGAACGAGTTCAAAATAGACTTGCTCGGGCAACGGTGTATTCCAGTGACCACTCCAGCGCGCTCCGATGTAGGTGCCGACGAACAACGCGGCAACGCCCGCCGCTATTGCCCACGGCGGTACACGCCGGCGGCGCTGGGCTGACAGAAACAACGCTCCATCGGCCGGACAGGCCGCCACGCACTGCATGCAACCCAGGCACTCCGCCGATTGAATTGTGATCAATCGATCCACGGGCAATGCCGACGGACACGCTTTAGCGCACCTCGCGCAATCGACGCAAAGGTCCTCATCGCGGCGAATTCGCAAAGGGCTCGCCAGCGATATCAGCCCCATCAGTGCGCCATAGGGGCAAAAATAGCGGCACCAGAAATTCTGTACAAACAGCGATCCCAGCCCCAGAACCACCATCGCGGTCGCGCCTGCAATACCCAACTCCCGGAAGAGATTGAGCATTTTGACATCGTCCACCAGACCATAAGGGCTTTCCAGAAACTGGCGAATTCCTTCCACGGACATGTCTGCGACCACATAAACGAACAGCGCCATCAGAATGTACTTGACACCGCGCAGGGGGATGTCGAGCCACCGTGCCAGGCGGAAGTTGCGTCCGAAAAGCCGTCGTCCCAGCCGCCAGAGATACTCCGAGACGGTTCCCACGGGGCACAGCCATCCACAAAAGCTCTTTCGAAAAATCAGAGACGCCCCGAGAAATGCGATAAGCAGCAGGGTTCCGGCGGGGTGGATTGCGGGCAAATGGCCAGTCAGCAAAACGACCTTCAGGTTCATCAGCGACGCAATCGGCAACCAGCCTTCCACGCCGGCCGGCCGGCTGGCACGCACGGTTTGTCCGCTGCTTTCGTAGAAGCGGACAAACAGATAGAACTGAATTCCGATCCAGATATTCAGCAGAAGGAAGGTGAACTGAATGGTTCGCCGTAATTTCTGCGAGTAATCCGCCCCTGCCCGCCGCAACAGCTTCTTTGACGGCCTGGACGCGGGGAGTGTGCCATCAACTCGTGTGTCGTTGCGTGAGAGCGATATCATCGCCCAACTCCTTCCTTAGCCGGCTTGCTCCATCTCCACGGCACGCGGAAACAGGGCATTATTCTCCAGGTGAATGTGCTGATGGAGGTCGTGTTCGAACTCCTCCAGCGCGAGATATAACCCGAGGTACGTGGGGCACGCTCCAACCGGCGCCTTGTACCCGCTCGAAAGTTCGCGAATGCGCGCCAGCAGTGCGCCCGCGTCGTCGTGTTCCGCCACCATGTTCGCGATCGGCCGCTGTACTGTACCAAAGAACGCCGGAGGCACGGGATTGCCGGCCTGAACCGCCTGTTCCATTTTCGCGATATAAGGAAACAGCACCTGCTCTTCCTTGAGCATGTGGGTGGAGAGTTCCTGGCTGACGGCTGAGAAGAGTTGTTCAATCTGCCCAATCTCCGGCCGGTCAGCTCCATGCCTCGCGAGAACTCTGGCGAGTAACGCATCAATTCGCGGCGTCTCCTGGCGGACATAGGCGTGATGTTTTCCGACGATCTGTCCAATTAATTCGCTCAGCGGCTTGCCAGTCCACTCGGCGGCCTCCGGCCCGACGGGCTCCTGTCCGGCTTGCACCAGAAGTTCGAGGACGCGGGTAAGATCCACGCTGGCGCGGGAACAGGCGTCACTCAGAGGCCTTTTTCCGCCGCAGCAATAGTCTATTCCCAGCGATTCAAAAATTCTGATGCTGGCCGGATTCTCCAACGCGATTTCCCGAACGGTTTTTTCAAGTGTGGTTGCCATCTTTCCTGCTCCCTGTTTCGAGAATAGGGCGGCAACCGATCCTGCGCAGTGACTAAAGTCACCGCTTGTGCTTCTAGGTGCGTGGTTCGGCTGTGGGATTGGCGGGCGGTGCAAATCTGGCGCCCAGCGCGCCACCGGCGGCGCAGATACCCACCACCAGGGCGAACACCATTAACATCACCATCAGAAGCACGGCCCCGAGCATGGTTGGATTGTTGACGACTTCCGACATCCGCGGATCCTGTTTCACCATCTGATCGAGCATTTCACGTCCGGTAGAAGAAGCCATCGTGATCGAAAAGACTACCGCCATGCTGACGAAGGCAAAAAGCCCTGTCAGAAACCCCAGGCGCGCGCCGGACGCCACATCGAGACGCAGGCCCGTGAGCCGGCGATAGAGACGTACGCCGCCCCATCCGGCCAGCAGCCACCACACAAAGAAGAGGTAGTTCACGACCGGCAGCATCTCCGCCATCATGATCCCCAGCGACATCATGAAAGCTACGCGCAGGGCAATCGGGTTAGCGAAACTGATCGGCAGCGGAACGGGCGTAATGATTACCGCCGGGGCGGGTGGAGGAGGAGGCGGCGGAGCGAACTCCTCCTGCTCGGCGGCCGTCAGTTCGTGGACAGGCCGTCCGCAGCGGTGGCAAAAACGCGCGTTTTCGACAACGACGGTACCGCACGTACATCTTTCGGGCGTATCGGGCATGAGATGCGCCTGTCACGAAACAGGCACAATTTCAGTTTGACTCACGCCCTCCGATGGAGGCAACTCCGATGCGCGTCTCCCCGTCCCTCTCGCGGATCGAAATGATTCGCGTGATGCCGCCTTCCTTGTATTCAAGACGTGTGGATCTGTCTTTTTCCGACACGATCATCAGGCTGGGAAATTGTTTACGGTAGTACTCGACGACATCGGAAACCTTATCTTTCGTGCGGTATTCGCCACCCACGACATAAAGACTCTTATCCGTGGCGCCATCCGAGGAACTCCATTCGAAGTTCGCGCCGCCGCCGTCTTTGGTGCGATAAGCGCCCGGATAGACGGGAACGCCGACGACAGCGGGATTCATCCTGTCCCGCGCGCGGATATTGAGGCGGCCACCGGGCGTTTCGATGGCGACATCGGTACCGTTGGTCCCGTCGATCTTCCTGATATGAATGGATCTTGTGACGAAAATGCCGGCTACGGCAACCGCAAGAAACACGATCAGACCCGCAAAAAGCAAGCCCGAAATGATGCCGCCGCGCCGGGAAAGCAGTGTTCTCATGGCCACTCCTTCCTGTTCATACGCAGGGTTGGAGCAACAGGTTCACGAAATCGGCAGCCAGTCGCGTGATAGCTTTTTCCTGATGGAACAAATAACAGTTGTGGTGCTGGGGGGAGCCCAGGAACCCGCCCTGAAACGCCTGAGTGAGTTGGGTCCCGAGGTCCGGTTTAAGCACGCCGATACCGCCGATGGCCTCGAACCTGAACTTAAAGACGCCCGGATTCTGTTTCAGTGGGCGGGAAACCGGGAAGAGCTGAAAAAAGTGATGGCCGGTGCGCCGCGCCTCGAATGGATTCACGGGCGCTATGCCGGACTGGATGCAATTCTCTGCCCGGAGTTGATCGAAAGCCCGATTCCCATGACGAACGGACGCGGGTCTTTCAGCCAGTCTTTGGGCGAGTTTGTGATGTGCGGCGCGCTCTACTTTGCGAAGGATCTGCCGCGCATGCTTCGGGCGAAGGCGGCGCGGCGCTGGGAAGTTTTCGACGTTCTGGAACTCAGCCAGGAAACGCTGGGGATTGTAGGACATGGGGATATCGGGCGGGCTATCGCGCGCCGGGCGAAGGCCTTCGGGATGCGCGTGCTTGCTTTGCGACGCGATGTTGCGCCAAGGGCCGGCGACGAGGATGTGGATCAGGTATTCGCCAATTCGGACCTACACACAATGCTGCCACTTTGCGACTACGTGGTGGCCGCGGCGCCGTTGACGCCGGAGACGCGTCACATGATCGGCGCGGCTGAGTTTGCGCTGATGAAGCCGAGCGCGATTGTGATGAACGTGGGCCGCGGACCGGTCATCGACGAGGCTGCGATTGTGAAGGCGCTGGAGACGAAGCAGATCCGGGGCGCGGCGCTGGACGTGTTCGAAGTGGAACCTCTGCCCGCGGAAAGCCCGCTTTGGGGCATGGAGAATGTGCTGATCTCGTTTCATACGGCGGATCATACGAAAGATTGGCTGGATGATGCGGTGTCGTTGTTCATGGAAGAGTTCGGGCGGTGGCGGAGTGGTCAACCATTGAAAAATGTGGTGGATAAACGAGCCGGATATTAATTTGGTGTCCAGAACCATGGGGAAGTACGCCTGTCTGCTGGCCACGCTTCTGCTGGCGGCACCCACCGCTTTCGCCCAGGATCCGCTGCCGAATTTCAATAAAGAACTGCGGAAAGCCACCAGAAATATCTTTGGTTTCACTTTTGAGGAGCGCACCCGCTGGGAAGAAAAAAGCGGCGTGAATTTCGGCAAAGCCGTGGATCAGCAGGATATGCTGAGCCGGTTGCGAATCGGCGCGGACTTCACACCCGTATCATGGCTCACGGTGAGCGCGATGGGGCAGGATGTCAGGGCTCCATTCTACGGCGCGGGTGCGCCGAATACGCTGCGCGACACGATGGATCTTCAGGAAGGCTACGTGAAGCTTCTCGCGAAACGCAAGACTGGTTTCGGCGCGGAGTTCGGGCGCGAGATGCTGAATTTCGGAGAAGCCCGGCTGATCGGGTCGCCGCAGTGGAGCAATGTTTCGCGCACCTTCGACACGGGCCGCTTGTACTACAGGACAACAAAAGCACGTTTCGAAGCGCTCCTGGTGTCTCCGGTCCGGATTCTGTCCGACGGATTCAACGTTCCGAATCTCGGCGAACGGATTTGGGGCATGTACGACACGTTTTCCAGTGTGTGGCGGGGAGCGTCGATTGACGCCTACGCGCTGCGGCATTCGCAGAACAAGATTGGCGGCTGGACCGGGGCAGGAACGCTCGGGACGAACACTTTCGGCGCGCGGCTCTACGGGCTGTTTCCGGGGAAGGTTGCTTACAGCGTGGAGGGCATCGGCCAGACCGGGCATCTGGGCCTTTTGGATCAGCGGGCTCACGCGTGGTTCGCCGGGCTATCACGCAAGACGACGGTGCTCGGATTAACGTTGGATATTTCAGCGGAGTACAAACTCGCATCGGGGACCGGGGCGGGTCAGACGAACAGTTCCACTTTCGATCAGCTGTCGCCGGCCAATCACGATAAATTCGGGCACGAGGATCTGTTCGGGTGGCGCAATCTCCGGACGTTTAAGAGCCTGGAGACGCTGGGGATCACAAAGTCGGTGGCGTTGAATGTGATGTATACGGATCACTGGCTCGACAGCGCTTTCGATTCGCTCTACAACAGTTCCGGTGGGGTGATTGCCACGTCAAAGACGGGTGTGGCGGGGACGCGGGTGGGGCAGGAAGTGGACGAGTTTGTGACGTACAGGCGCGGGGCGCACTTGTTCGGCGCGGGGTTCGGGCATTTTTTCAAGGGGCAGTTCGTGCAGGAAACTACGCGCGATATTAATCCGCGGTATTTTTATGTGTTTCAGCAGTACTCGTTCAAATAGAGGATTTTCGGCACAAAGTTGCAAGAACCGCTTGCTTGCGCGCGCGGCTCAGTAAATTCGTGGTGCGCTTGGCGATTGAATCTCGTAGTGCTCGCGGGAAATAAATTCGAATTCTAAGCGGGACATAACCGGCGATGACTTACACGCCGCGGCGATTGCCGTAGAGATAGACGTGCAGTCGCGGTCCAAAGCGATAGCCGTGAGTCTTGCATAATTCGGCAATCCACGGACCGCGATCGGTCAGAACTTCACTCGACGTTCCCTCCGGCATCAGGATGATTTTTTCGGGTGGCGCCTTTAGTGTGTTCGCGATGGACTGCACTTCGGCCAGATCCGACTCCCGCGCGACCACGAATTTCAACTGGTAATCGTATTCCCGGGTGAGACGGAGCAGAATTTCGGGCTGGATGCGAAGTTGTTCGTGCCGGTCGTGAAAGACACCTTCCGGCGTGGAATTCGCAAGCTTGGGACTAATACTCATCAAGTCGCAGACGACAGGCGAGAAGACGGTGCCCGCGGTTTCGAATGTGATGTGCAAGCCCAAATCGTGAAGCTTTTCCGATAATTCCACGATGCCAGCTGCGATCATCGGCTCTCCGCCGGTAATTACTACGTGTTTTGCGGCGGCAAAGCTGCGCACCTGATCGACAATTTCAGCGATCGAAAGATCTTCGCCTTCGGGTTTCCATGAGGTATAGGGCGTATCGCACCACGAGCACCGCAAATTGCAGCCGCTGGTGCGCACAAAGACCGAGGGCACACCCGCGAGGATGCCTTCACCCTGCACCGAATAGAAGATTTCAGAGATTCGCATCTTGCATCAAACCGGGTCCACCAGGCCTGCTTCGCGGAAGCCTTTCGCGCGCAGAATACAGGAATCGCACTGGCCGCACGGCCTACCGGCCGCGTCGGGATCATAGCAGCTATGGGTCTGCCCAAACGGCACATTCAGCTCCGCGCCGAGCCGAACGATATCGGCCTTGGAAAGGCGAATCAGCGGCGTGTGGATCCGCATGTGCGTAATCTCTTCGACACCGGTTTTCGTGGCGAGGTTGCTCATCTTTTCGAAAGCTTCGATGAATTCGGGGCGGCAATCCGGGTAGCCCGAATAATCGAGCGCGTTGACGCCGATGAAAATATCGCTCGATTCGAGCACTTCGGCCCAGGCTAATGCGAATGAAAGAAAAATGGTATTGCGCGCCGGGACGTAGGTGACGGGAATGCCCGAGCCCATCGATGCTTCATCGCGCGATTTGGGCACATCGATATCGTCTGTGAGGGCGGAGTGGCCGAAGATGCGGAGATCGATCTTCGCGATACGGTGATCGGTGGCGCCGAGCGATTTCGCTATGCGGCGGGCCGCTTCGAGTTCTGTGAGATGGCGCTGGCCATAGTCGAATGAGAGCGCGTAGCAATCGAAGCCATCGCGGCGTGCGAGGGCGAGGCAGGTGGCGGAGTCCAGTCCGCCGCTGAGAAGACAGACTGCTTTTTTGTTGGGCCCGGGCATTTGACTCTTTGCCGCGATTATAGCGGGCGCGGAATGTAGAATCGTTAGATCGAACCCGCCGCGCGCACATCTCCGCGTAAGATCTTGCTCGTTTCTGTTGCGGCGGGGATTGCGATTGCGCTTGTTTTCATTGCAATGAACTATCGTGCTTACGATGGATTCTTTCAGGATGACGAACTGGACAATCTGAGTTGGGCGCCGCATGTGGGCGCGAGGGAGTTCGTTGTCGCGTTTGTGAAGCCGGTGTTCGACGTCAACAACTTTCGGCCGGCGGCGCATCTGTATTTCGCAGTCATGGGAAGGTTGTTCGGCGAGAACTTTCCGCCGTGGATGACGCCGATATTCGCGCTGCATTTGCTGAACGGACTGCTGGTTTTCGCGCTGGCGCGAAAGATGGGTATGGCGCTCTGGCACGCTTTAGCAGGTGCAGCGTTTTTCACGTGGAGCGCCGGGGCGTTCGATGCGTACTGGAAGCCGATGTATGTGTTCGATCTGCTCTGCACAACGTTTTGTTTGGGCAGTATTCTGCTCTATGCCCATCGCAGATTTGTGCTGAGTTTCGCCGCATTCTGGATTGCCTACAAGTCAAAGGAACTCGCCGTAATGCTGCCGCTCGTGCTGTTGGCGTGGGAACACTGGTTCGGCGAGCGGCGATACGCGCGCGTATTGCCGTTCCTGCTGGTTTCACTCTCATTCGGACTTCAGGGCTTGTTGCGGAATCCAAATACGGATAACGAATATACGTTTCGGTTTACCTGGAAGGCGCTCACTGCGACGGTACCGTTTTACGCGCGCCGGTTTCTGTTATTCCGAGGCAGTGGATTGTGGCTGGCCGGGTTGTTGATGGTGCGCGATCGCCGGATCTGGTTTGGCTTGCTGGCAGCAGGTTGCTTTGTGTCGCCGCTGCTGTTTCTGCCGGGACGGCTTTATGTGGCTTACGCTTACCTTCCTCTTGCATGCGCGACGATTGCGGTGACCGCCGCGGCGTCGCGGTTCCGGCCGGTCTGGCTCTGGCTCGTGCTCATTTTGTGGATGCCGTTCAATCTGACGGAAGCGCGACATTTTCAGCACGCGAAACTGGCGGCGGACGACGAGGTGTTTGCCTTTGTCGATACGGTGAACAGGTGGGTGGCGAAGAACCCTTCGATCAGGACTTTTGTCTATGACGGCGTGCCGCCCTCATTTCATCACTGGGGCGTTACGGCTGCGTGGAATATTGCGCACCACGGATTGAACATGCCTGCTTATTTTTCAGGCTGGCCCGAGGCCGAGAACGCGCTGGCGAACGAGAACGTGGCCTACGGAGCCTGGAATACAAAGGCGAATCGGATCGAATTGGCCCTCAGAACGAAAAGGTAGTGCCGAACTGCACGCGACGCAGGTTCGAAGTCTCGCGGAACAAAAGAATGCTTGTGGCCTGCCCGAACAGGGGCGATGAGAGATTACCCACGAAGCCGCCGGGATTCAGGTGATTAAAGACGTTATTTACGTCGATGTTGAAATTCAGTTTGAAGCGACTTTCCGGATTGCTGCCTGAGCCGCTCGCGGCGGGCCTGGAACCGAAACCGAACGTGCGTCCGAGGCGGGCGTTGAGATTCCACATTCCGGTTCCCTGAAGATAATTGTGCGGCACGAGCGTTTGGCCTGGAATCGGATTCGTATCGAAAGCGCCAAAGCGTGTGTTGACCACGCTGGGCCGGGTGAGATCGGTCGCGAACGCAGGGCGGTCGCTGCCGTATGAATCACCATTGAGATCGTGGCCGATCGTGAGATCGTACGGCGCCCCGGACGACATCACGAACATTGGGCTGAATTGTAGTTTGAGCGGCGCCGTGATCGTTCCCACAAGGTTCAACTGGTGCCGCCTGTCATAACTCGCTCTGCCGAAATCCTGCATATAGTTGTACGGATTCGAGGGCACGCCGAGCCAGTTGCCGTCGTGATTCGAGAACTGGAGCGTATAGTTTGCCGTGAGCGAAACGGCTTTGCTGATTTTGGTTTCCCACTTCACCATGGTGAGTTTCTGCCGGTAAACGCCGCTCGAAATGTATTCGTAAATATTGCCGGCGGCATTGCCATATGGACGGACTCCACTACCGGGCTGGGCTGGATTGTAAGTGCCCGGATACGGCGTGTTGACGTTGACAGTCATCGGGAAATGGTTGCCGTTAATGTACAGGTAAGTCACCGACAGGTTTGTCTTGCGCGGCAACTGGCGTTCCAGCGTGACGGCCTCGATCGTATCGATCCCCGGTTTCATGTCCGGACCGTACTTCCAGGTCACCGGTGGCTGCTTCTGTGCGGCCAGAGTGCTGAGCGCCGGGATCGTGCCGTAGAAATCAGGGTTCGCAACCAGGTATTGCTGCTGGGTGACGCCGTTGAACCGGTTCGTTTGGACGAGGGGGTAGGTGCCAAAGCGATCGAAGAAGACGCCCGCGCCAACGCGGATGACCGTCTTACCGGGCTTGGCGGACGTCGATCCCGGCGACCACGCAAGGCTGACGCGCGGCGCGACCGGCACCGGATCCAGCGTGATATCGGTCTGTTGTTCGTGGCGAAAACCAATGCTCAGCGTCAGGTTCGGACGAATGCGCCAGTCATCCTGCGCAAACGCCTCATACTGATTCTGGCCGACGCTGACGCGCGGATTACCTCCGGCGATGGAAAACTGCGAAGCACCGCCGCCCAATGACCGAATGGTCGCCATGGGATAGCCAAGTTTCTGGAACAGCAGAGTTCGCCGGTATTGCTCGAGCGAGCTGATCTGAATACTGGTGTTCGGAATGGGTTGATTATTGGAATCGAGCGCCGGCGCGTTACCCACACCAAGGAAGGTAAAAGTACCCCCAAAATTGGAAGGCGAATTATCCGTGACGCTGCTGTAGACCAACCGCACGCCGAACCGCAGAGTGTGGGTGCCGTGGACCCACGTCGAAATATTCTGCACGTCGTAACGCCGGTACCTGTTGAAAGCATTGCCGACCTGATTGGCGCCGGCATTAAACGATCCATCTACGTTGATGGCAGGTTTGGATATGTCGCCATACTGCTGGTTGCTGGACCTCGAGTAGAGAAAACGCGTCTCAGTTGCGAGCGCAGGGCTGAGCACGGCGGTCTCCGACAGTTGCACTTCCTGGGACGTCCCTTCGCTGCTGTAGGCGCGGGAAAGCAGTGAATACGAACCGATGCCGCCATTCTCGCGATCGTTGCGGTTATAAGAAAAGCGCCCCGTGGCAGTGTGGTTGGCGGAAATCTGATAATCCACGCGAGCCGTTCCGCTCAGATTGCTGCGTGGGGTGATCACGGATTCTTCCACGGGCGAAGGCAACAGAGTCGACTCGTCGAGTGTGACCGCATGGATGATTGCGTCGTTATCAATCTTGTTCTGGGTCGCGTTCAGTGTCCACGAGATTTTGTGTTTGAAGGAATCGCTCAGCGTTTCGTTAAACGATCGATTGACATAGTCGGCTTTGTTGGCGGCGTAGGGATTTCTGGAATTAAAGAATGCGTCGCTGTCGGTGAGCTGGAAGGTCCCCTTGAGGTCGTCGGTTCCGGGCTTCGTGATGATCTCTATTCGGCCGAAGCCCAGATATTCGGATTCCGCGGTAAACGGATTCTGATTCAGGCGGATCTCCTTGATGGTTTTCTTAGGTGGAAGCAGGCCGCCACTGAAGCCGTCGATCAGCATGCCTGGGGCATCGCCATTGCCCGCGGACGGGCCCGCTAGGGCAGTCAGCATGTCGCTGAGGTCGTCGGGATCGTCAGGCAGTGCGTCGAGATCGCTGTCTTTGATCACGACGGCGGACTTGTTCTGGCTGGGATCGACGGTGACCTCCGGACCATGATCTTCAGTCACGCTTACTTCCTGTTTGCCGCCCCCCGGCGTGAGCTGGATGGGGAGTTGTGTTGCGATACCCGGCTGAATTGTTACCGCATGTTCATAAGCGACGAAGCCGGGGTATGTGACCGCAACCCTGTATTCACCTTCGGGGAGAGCTGCGAAAACGTAGCTGCCATCGGGCTGGGTTTGCGCGAGCTTCTGGATGCCTTTGCCGGTAATTGCCACGTTAACCGCGGGAATGATTGCGCCTGAGGAATCCGTCAGGGTTCCGCGAAGACTGGCGGATTGTTGCGCGATGAGCGCAACTGTAGTGAGAATGAATACGGATATCAAGGACTTTTTCATAAAACGCCTCAGTCGTTTTTGCAATGCCGCCAGTTGCTGCGCCAGTTCGCTTAAGAGAACCGGGCTTTCTGCAATTGGTTACATACTTTTCTAAACTGACGAGCGCCGTCTATGGGCGTTAGCGATGGAAGGAAATATTTACGGCACTGCAGGGAAGTTCCATGTAGCCGCTTACCGGCCGGGAGCCCTGCGGAATTTCAAAGGTTAAGGCGTCTTCGATGTAGTCGCAAACTTCGAATTCGCCCAGGCTGCCATCGCTCACCGCTACTGAAATCGAGTAGGTACCCGGAGCGAGGCGGGGCATGGTGAGGCGGAAATCGACTATGCGCTCATCACCCGCCGCCAGTGCGGGGAGTGGATGATTCTCACGGGCGGAGTTGGTTCCGAAGATGTTTTCGCCTTTTTGGTTGCGGACAAGAAAGCCGGCAATAGGCGCGGAAACCTGCCGTTTGCCGCGGATTTTCAGCCTGAGTGAGGCTTCGGTGCGGCTGACTCCCGCTACTTCCGCCGCGCCGTTGCCGAAGCGGTGAGTGCCGGGTACCGGTTCGGCGATGGCATGCGGATGCGCATCTCCGGTGACATTTTCACCGGCGGGTTTCGGAATCTGAGTGCGGTCCAGCGTGGTCGCCAGGTAATGGGCGACCACTTCATCGGCCTCGCCAAGTCCGCGAACCACGCCTCGCTCCAGCCACAGACAGCGCTCGCAAAGAGCTTTTACGTCGGTAGTATCGTGTGAGACAAACAAGATGGTGACGCCGTTCGCCCGGAGTTCGTGAATTCGGCGCATGCAGCGCTGACGAAACGCGACATCGCCCACCGCCAGGGCTTCATCGACGATGAGGATGCGTGGCTCGGAATGCGCCGCGACCGCGAAAGCAAGGCGAAGAATCATGCCTGTGGAATAGGTGCGGATGGGCTGATCGATAAAATCGCCGATGCCCGAGAAATCGTGTATGGCTTCGAATTTCGATTCGATTTCATCCTGTGAAAGTCCGAGTATGGTGGCGTTCAGGTGCACGTTTTGCCGGCCGGTAAATTCGGGGGCGAATCCGGAGCCGAGTTCGAGCAGAGTGGAGCAGCGTCCGTTCAGAGTCACAGTGCCTGTGCTCGGTCGGAGGATTCCCGCGATGATTTGAAGCAGAGTGCTCTTGCCGGAGCCGTTTGCGCCGATGATGCCGAAGGCCTCGCCTTCGGCCACGGAGAAGCTCACATCGCGGAGAGCGCAAACTTCGTCACTAGACTCTCCAGTGCGCCGATGCGTCATGGGCGAGAAGATACGGCGTACCCGGCTCCACTGCGAGTGGCCGAGCACGTACACCTTCGAAACGTCCACCACCTCGACGGCGTTCATGATTACTTCCGGCCGCGCAGGATCACGCGCTCAAACGGATGATTGCCGGGGCGGAGCACGCCGTGGTGCATGCCGACTTCTTCCACCTTCGTGAACCGGAGTTTCGACATCATCTGCATCAGGCAGGAACGATTGGGCAGCCACCATGAGACTTCGTCTTCATCCGGATCCGACCCGCCGAGATACATCATGGCGGGAGGTTCCTGCGGCCCGTCCGGGAGCATCTGCGCCAGAACCAATGTGCCGCGGCAAAGCGCAGCGAGGGCCGCGAGCGCTCTCAGCGGATAAAGTGTGTGGACCAGTACGTCGCCGACAAACACGAGATCGAAACCTTCAGGGACGCCCGCTTTTTCCGCCGTCAGGTCATAGAGCGTGGAGTAGCAGCGCTCCACTCGCGACCCAAGCCTTGCGTGGCAGAACTGGAAGGGACCTTCGAGCAGGCAGCGATAAAGCTCGCGTTCGGAATCGCCACGACGCATTGCGCTGAGTTCGCCGCCGGGAAAGATCATGCGCTCGATTTTTCGCAGCGAGCCTTCGACGTCCTGCCCGGGAAAGCGATCGAGGTCGATCAGGGACGGCAATTCCACGGATACGACGCGTGCACCGCGCTTTTCGAATTCGAAGGCGAAGAATCCGGTGGCGGAGCCCGCATCGAGGACCGTCATGCCGCGCATGTCCTCTGGGAACTCGAAGGCCGAAATCGTTTCGCGGTAATCGTACATGCCGGGCGTGACAAGCCCATCGCCCAGATCGATCGTGTGATACCAGTAATAACGGCTGGTGTCGGGGAGGCCGAGTTCGTGAGCGCGCCCGGAAAACGCGCGCATGTCGTCTACAAAGCTACTTCCAGGCTGCATAGACGACCCTTTTGCCGCGCGCGTGCTGTTCGTAGGCGCCTTCGTGCGGCGGAATCTGCTCAATGCGCCGGAAGCCTGCCTGGCGAAGCATGAACCGGAGTGCCTTCGGCGATGGGCAGGTTGCCATTGGGGTGACACCGGTTTCACGGCCGCCTGCGTCGAACTCGCCCGTTTCATCTATGAGAGCCAGGATTCCGTGATAGGGACGAAGCCATTCGCGGGAACCCCACTCAGTTGAGCCTTCGATCTCGTCCACCACCTGAGTTTCGATCAAGCACATTTCGCCGGTAACGGCCGCAACCTGGCGGAGACACAGCATCGGATCTTCGACGTGATACAAAACACCCAGAAAAAGCGTGAGCGGGTATTGGCGATTTCGGTCGGCAGCAAGGGTTTCGACGCGGCCCTGGCGGTACTCGACCCGGTCGATACCCATCGCTTTTGCGACGAAGCGCGCGCGGCCGAGGTTTTCCTCACGGGCATCGAGGCCCGTCACAAGCATGCCGCGGCGCGCCATCGCCAGGGAATAAAAGCCTTCGTGGCAACCGATATCGAGGCACTCCAGGCCGCGTTCACGCTGGCCGAAGTAATTGCCGACGGCCCCTTCGACCATGCGCAGGCGCGTGTCGAAAATATCCGTGACGGAAGGCGGAACGATCGCGGTAGTCCGCAGGCCTCCCCCGAATTCAAACGGATAGAACCACGGCCCGTATTGTTCGATCCCAAGCTGAATTTCCTGCGGCGTCACGCTTTCCTCCAGAGCCAGCCATCGGGCCAGTAGGTGACGTTTTGCGTCAACGGGCTCGTGTTCACTTTCCATTCCGGTTGCCGCATTTCGAATTCCGGATGCCAGGCGAGAAATTCGCGGGCCGCAGCAGCGGGATGGTCGTGCGCCCACGTTGCTTCGCCGTGAGGCACATCCGACAGGTCGCGCATGATGCCATCGGCAGCGACGATGCACGAGCCACGCGTCACCAGTGGGGCATACGCTTCGAGTTCGGCTGCGACGTGGGCCTGGGTGTGATTAGAATCCAGAATCACCAGCGCGGTTTCGCCGCTCTTCACCAACCCATGCACCTGCGCAACGATTTCCGGGGCAACGGAATTCCCTTCTATCAACCGGATGCGGTGTGAAAGCGGATGTTCAGACAGGGCTTCCCGGACTCCGGCACGTATCTCGACATCGATGCCGATCACGCGCCCTTTATTCATTGCCTGACACAGGGAAGCGTGGAACAGGAGCGAGCCACCGTCGAACACGCCGGTTTCCACGATTACGTCGGGGCGGATCTCGTACACGACTTCCTGGAGGCGGATGAGGTCCTCGGGTAACTGCAGGATGGGCCGGCCGAACCAGGAAAACGTATGGTAGTAGCGCAGCGACCAGCCGACCCGGACCCATTCACGGCTGATGAGCTCGAACGCCTCGCGCGAGTAGAGTGGCACATCGCGACGGCCGCCAGGCTGATCGATCGTCAACACCTCGGCGTCGTGATTAATCGTTAGATTCATTCTGAGGGGCGAAACCGACCATTATCGCGCGTCCGTTCCCGTCCGCTGAAGTGCCCGGTGGCCGCCATGACCCTGAAGAGCGGTGATATTCTGGTTTCGAAACGTTGTCTGAGCAATTTCGGACCGGCGCTAACATGGACCTCAACCTCGAAACACTCAAAGGCGAAATTCTCAACTACCTGGCAGCCTCGGAATTTGCCGTATTCCACAGCTTTTCGGGCGGGCTGGAAGAGCTTCCGGTCATCAGCTGGGATACGGAACGCTTTCCCGACTACCGCATGTTTCTGGATGCGGCGCAGAAGGTGGGCCAAAAGCTGATTTTGTTCGCTTCGCGGAATTTCGAAGAAATCGAAGTTGAGGAGGCGCTCGAGGGTATCGAAGAGGCCGCCATCAACCATGAGGAACAGCGCGATCTGGAGCGCCGGGTTCGAAGCGCCCGCAAGCATAGCGGCGAAACATGCTCGCTCGAGATGGCGTTCGATTTCAACTCGCACCTTTACGTGTACGAGTTACAGCCCGACTGGTACGAAGAGTTTCTGGAGACCTGCGACGAAATCACCACAATGCTGCCTGTGGGAGATGGTGGTGATTCCGAAGATGGCCTCGGCGGCTTCTATTCGAATAACTAGCCGCTGGGATTTTCCGCGAGCGGATGACGGGCTATCCACTGGCGATCACACTTCCGCCGTTGCCGCGCTTGGCGTTGAGCTGAAGGTTCCTTTTGCCGCCGCGCAAGTGCTGTGGAAGCGGGGTTACCGCGATGCGGTCAGCGCCGGCAAGTTCCTGAATCCCAGGATGGAGGATCTGCACGATCCGTTTCTGCTGCGCGATATGGATCGCGCGGTAGCGCGCATTGAAACCGCTATCGCCGGGGGCGAGGCGATGGAGATCCACGGCGATTACGACGTGGATGGCGTGACTTCCACCGTGATTCTGAAGAAGGCGCTGGAATTGATCGGTGTCAACGCCGCGTGGCATATCCCGCATCGCCTGAACGATGGGTACGGCATGCAGGTTGCTTCAGTGGAAGAAGCTGCGCAACGGGGTGTGCGGCTGATCGTCAGCGTGGACAACGGAATCCGCGCCGGCGCCGCAATTGCCCGCGGCCTGGAACTGGGCGTTGAGACGATCATTACGGATCACCATCTGCCGGAGAATGAACTTCCGGCGGCCGTGGCGATCGTGAATCCGAACCGGACGGATTGCACTTATCCGAATCCGAACTTGTGCGGGGCCGGAGTCGCGTTCAAACTGGCCCACGCGATTCTCTCCCGCGCCGGCTGGACAGATGCGAAGCTCTCCGCGTTCTGGAATCGTTCCTGAAGCTGGTGGCGATTGCGACGATTGCGGATATTGTTCCGTTGACAGGCGAGAATCGCATCATCGTAAAGCACGGTCTGGCGGGGCTGAGCGATGTGCGCAATCCTGGTCTGCGGGCTTTGTTAGCTGCCGCGGGCTTTAGAGATCGCGTGCCGGATGCGGGAGAGGTCGCATTTCGGATTGCCCCCGCCATCAACGCTTCGGGCAGGATGGACAGCGCCGGGCAGGCCGTTCGAATGTTCCTGACGAACGATCCCGAGGAAGCTGCCGTCATCGCCCAGGAGTTGTTCGCCATGAATCAGGAACGGCAGACGGCGGAGCGCGCTGTCGTGAACGCTATCTTCGCGCAGTGCGCTGAGACACCGGTGGCTGATTCGGATGGCGCTCTGGTTTTCTGGGGCGAGGGATGGCATCGCGGCGTGGTTGGCATCGTGGCCAGCCGGGTGGTGAACAGATTCCATCGTCCGGCTATTGTACTGGGGGTGGAAAATGGCGTGGCGCAAGGCTCCGGCCGCAGCATCGAGGCCTTCCATCTGCTGGAAGCGCTGGAAAGTATGCGCGAACTGTTCACGCGGTTTGGTGGCCACGCGCATGCGGCGGGCCTGACACTGCCCTCGGCCGCGCTCGAAGTGTTTCGCGAGCGTTTCCGGGTTTATGCGGCAGGGCGGCTCACCCCGGAGGACATGCGGCCCGTAGTCGATATAGACGCGGTGGTGCAATTGGCGGAGTTGGGCGATGCGCTGTGGCTCGCGTTGCAGCAGATCGGGCCGTTCGGCATGGATAATCGTTCTCCGCTGTTCGCCGTCACGGCGGTGAAACTCGTAAGCCCGCCACAGGTCTGGAAAGAGAAGCATCTGAAAGTTGTTGTGAAGCAGGGGACGCGGACCGTTGCCATGAAGGCATGGAACATGGCTGAGAGAGTTCACGAACTCAGTGAGATGGAATTGCTCGACGTTGCATTTGAGATCGATCGCGGCTGGTCTGGCGGTTGGGATTTGACGGCTCGCGAATTCCGGGCGCATGAGGGCCGGGCTGTCAGCGCCAACGCTGGTGCGGGCGTCGGCTTATAACACCAGGCAAAAAAAATAGCGGGGCAGATATTCCTGCCCCGCTATCAAAGTTAAAACGCGATGTTATTTTGCGATGCCGTAGCAGTAAAGCATGCCGTCGAACGTACCGAGATACACCTTGCCGTTGGCGACGGAAAGTTCGCCGTTGTGCACCCATGACTTAATGTCGTCGCCGCTGCTCCAGAGCTCTTTGCCGGTCTGACCATCCAGAGCGTAGAGAACCGCGCGAGTGGAGGCGGGAATTCGGCGGGAGGCAACGTCGGCGAGACCTACGTCGTAATACGCCTGGGCCGTGTTCTCGCCACTGCCGTAAGCGAAGACCACGCCATTGGCAACGACGGGCGGCTCGCCCTGATCCATATCGCGTGAGATCCAGGCAGGTTGAAGGGTAATCTTGCCATTCACTTCCTGGACTTTGAATGCGGCAACTCCGCCTTTCTTCGTCTCACCGTTCGTGATCGGGAATTTGAACTGCGAGTGTTGCGGTCCCCAGAACGGGCTCAACACCCAGCGGTTGCCCTTCGGATCAAGCCAGGTAGCGAGCGAGCCCCAGATGCCGGCCGAGGCGAAGTTGACGTCCTCATTGCAAAACATGGGAGTTGTGAACAGGTCAGTGCGGTGATCGTCGCCACCGATGGACGCGGTGTCCATCAGCCAAAGGCGGCATTCCTTGCTCCCGCTGACCATCAGTTCTTTGTTCTTGTACTGGAAAATCACGGGGGTGACCTGCGCATCCAGATCGCGCTTCACCAGCCATGCCGCATTGGGTGGTCCGAACGTGTCGAAAAGCTTGAGCTCTTTCGTCTGCGGATCCTGCTTCAGGCCGATGATGCCGTTACCGTAAACGCCGGCTTCGGGATTCCACTGGCCGTCGCCGGTTCCTGTGTACATGGCCCCGGTCTTCGAGCTGATTGCGGGACCGGTGCGACCCCACATGCCGCCACCTGCCGGACCCCAGTTGCCGACCTTCTTTGTGGCGAGATCGAACGCATAGCCATGGTTGGGATTGCCGCCGCAGCCCTGCGAAGTGTGCGTGTAGATAACACCCTTGTACAGGTTGAGCGACCACGTCTTGCCGTTAGCCGGCACGAACTTCATCGGCGGCGCGATATCTTCACCATCGGCGGCGTTGATTTGATGCAGACGGCCATCCCAGGACACGGAATAGATTGTGTACTTGCCAGGCGCAGTCATTGCGATGGCCGGAATGGCGGTTTGTCCGCCGGGGCAGAGCGGATCCTGTCCGGGCGCCGGGCCGACGTAGTCGCTGGTGTAGTGCTTGCTCCAGAGAATAGTGCCCTTGGCGGCGTCAATGGCGAAAAGATCGTCGGAAACACCGGCCACGATGGCGATTTCCTTCGGTCCGGTCTTGGTCGTGACCTTACCGGCAACAAGCGTGTTGAAGAGATTGCTCATCACGCGTGGCTTGCTATCGAGCTGAAGCTTCCATAAAAGCGTCATGTTTTTGGCCGTGGCGGGGCTGAGCAACTTCTCGTCTTTTTGCCAGTGCGTGCGCTCGAAGTCGTTGCCGCCCGCGAGCCAGTCGGCGCTCCAGCCGAGAACGCAGCCTGCGGTCATTACCGCAATGATTGAAATGATTTTCATGGTTTCTGAACCTTATCCAGTTACTGAACTTTCTTGGCGAGATCCGGCGGGACAAGTGGAATCCCGAACGCGTAAATCGTGCTGTCCGACGTGGCGAAGTAGAGTTGACCAGCGCTTGCCGCCAATCCACCCGATCGCCCAAGCGAACCCGTGATGGTCGATCCGCTGTTGTACAGCTCCTTGCCGGTCGCGCCGTCAAGCGCATAAAGCTTTGCGCCCGCGCCGCTGGAGGCGGCAAACACGATACCGTTCACGACGATTGGCGGCAGGGGAGCCGCAATGTCGTGCGAGACCCAGGCGGGTTGCAGCGTGGGTTTGCCGTTCTGCGCCACGACTTTGAATGCCGCGATTGCACCGCTGTTTGCGGCGCCGTTGGTGCCCGGGAATTTTGCCGCGCTGTTCAGCGCGCCAGTCACGCCAACCAGAACCCAGCGAGTACCGGTGCTGTCTTCCCAACTGGCGAGCGCGCCGGCGTCTGCTCCGGATGCCGCATATGCGACGGATGCGAGTGGGGTCTTATGGTCTGCGCCACCGATAGCCGCGCTGTCCAGCAGATAAAGATTGCCGTTCTTGTTGGCGACCGCGATCAGATCTTTGTCTGTGCCGCCGTTTTTGAAGGAGAAAACAACGGGCGAAGAAGTGAAATCCGACTTACCAGGCGTGAACCAGTCCTTCAGCTTGAGGGTCTTGGTTTCGAGAGCGACCACGGAATCCGAATATGCGGCCGGAGTGTAATCGCCATCCGCGATAGCTGCGTAAACCGTGCCATCGGTTCCAAGTGCCGGACCGTATGTTCCGGCTACGCCACCGCCGTTGGTCGACCAGTGCATCGCGGCCGGAGAAGCCGCCGAAGTATCGATGGCCCAGATGCCATTGGCTACCCCGGCACAATTGCCACTCGTCGAAGCGTAGATCACGTTGTCGACCAGAATCAGGCCGGTGGCATTGGCATTCGCGGGGAGGAAGCGAACAGGGGGCTTGGCGTCAGCTCCATTCGAGATATACATGGTTCGCAGCATGCCGTCCGTCGCCACCGCATAAACGGCATCCGGGGGGCGAGCGCCGCCACCACCGAACCCGCCGGGACCTCCGGGTCCGCGACCCGCGCCGGAAGCTCCCGCCGCGCCGCGTCCACCGGCCGCGGCAATTTGGCCACCACGGCCGCCCGACCCACCTGCCGCTCCGCCGAAGCCGCCACCACCGCGGCCCTGTCCAATTGTGATCGCGCCGGCTTCGGGCTCACTCACGCCGCTGGCTGCTCCGCCGCGTCCACCACCGCCTCGTCCGGCAGCTGGCGCCGGCGGGAGGAGCGGAGTGGGGCGTGTAACACCCGCGGTCATTCCGCCAGGACATGCCGCTGTGCTTTGCGCCGGCGTGGCGCCAAAATTCTGGGTCCATTCCACACGGCCGACGTCGGTATCCAGTGCGACGGCATTATTCGACGCGCCGCCGAGAAAGGCATACGACCGGAAGCCACGATAGCCGATGTAGCTGTCTACCATGACAGCGGAGGAGAGGGAATAGCTTTGCTTTGCGTCGTTGGTGGCTTTCACTTTCCAGAGAAACGAAAAGCCGGGCATGCTGGTGGCGGAGATTCGGTTATCCGTCCGTGCCCACGAAGTGCGCTGCGCATCGGCGCCGCCGGTGTTCCAGCTTCCGCCGCCGCGCCCGAACTGAGCAATCGACAGCCCCGCAAGAGAAACGCATCCGGCGACAAGCGCCACTGCGCGAGAGATATTTCGCATATTGTCTGAGTAATCCTTCTCGTTGAGTATATACCCGCACAATAGAGCGGTAATGGAGTGTTTACAGGCGTTTACACGGATTCAAGGGCCGTGTTGGTCCAGCCAAAACGCTCCTCCACGAACCTGTTCAGTGGCATCCGGTTGCAATTACGCCAGCCAATAGTGTTATGTTGGGATCTAGCCATATTCACGCATGCTTCCAGGCCGTAATTTCCCACCCCGCAAACCCAGCCGCAGAGAAAATGTAAATGAGACGATTCGCGCGCGTGAAGTGCGCGCGGTCTTCCCCGATGGCACATCGGAGATCATGCCTACCCCCGCCGCTGTGCGGAAGGCGCAGGATCTGGGCCTCGATCTGGTTCTGGTTTCGCCTACTGCCGTGCCCCCCGTGGCCAAGGCAATCGATTACGGGCAGTATCAGTATGAGATGAAGAAGAAGCAGCACGACGCCAAAAAAAAGCAGCATGTCGTGCAGGTGAAGGAACTCAAATTCCGCCCGAACACTGACGATCACGATTACGATTTCAAGAAGAACCACGCGATTCGGTTCCTGCAGGAAGGCAATCGGGTGAAGGCGGTAGTGCAGTTTCGTGGACGCGAGATCGCCCACACGGATCTCGGACGTAAGTTACTTCTTCGTTTTGCGGAAGATCTGACGGTATATGGCGTGGTGGATGGTTCGCCCAGGATGGAAGGGCGCAATGCGCACATCCTGCTGAGTCCGGTGAAGGCTGTGGTCAAGGCCGCGCCGAAAGAAAAGCAGCACACTGAAAAACCACCTGCCGCTCCTCCGGCTCCTGTTGCAACGCAGCAGGCCTGAGTACGCTCGTTACAAGGCTATTCTTTCGGATTTCTGAGTGCCGCTCCCTGACAGTCGCGGTTCGGTAACGCTGGCTGCTTTCGCCTTTGCGCTGGCAGGTTGCGGACACGGTTCGAATGCGGATTCAGTCCGCGCCACATTGCAAAAAGGTTCGACACTCGTTGAACTCCCGGCCGGGGAGCTCCACCTCGATCGGCCTCTCTCGATTCCCGCTGGCTCGAAGAACATTGTCATCCGCGGTAATGCCGCAGGCAGCACACTCGTGCTCGACCCCGGTTTCAAGGGCACTGCGGCGATTGTGGCCGACCGCGCTTCCAATCTCACGCTCTCGGGATTTTCGATTATTGGCAATCGTGCGGAGATGAAGTCCGAATGGTATCTGCCGCTCCAGGAAGCTGCGTTTGCGGATTACTACACGGCAAACGGCATCGTCGTCCGCAACAGCGCCGCAGTCACCATTCGCGGAATTTCTTTTTCGCGTATCCGCGCGTTTCCCGTGATTATCGACGCTACATCGAAATCGCTGATCGATTCGGTGACCATTGAAGATTCCGGGACGCTGAACAGCGCTGGTTACAACAACACTACCGGCGGCATTCTTCTCGAAGAGGGGTCGAGTGAGTTTGAGGTGCGCGACTCGATTATCCGGCGAGTAGCGGGCAACGCCATCTGGACCCACTCTTATGCCAGATCGCCGCGGCAGGCGGATGGCGCGATACGGCGCAATCTCATCCAGACCGTCGCGCGCGATGCGATTCAGGTGGGCCACGCGACGCGTGTTCGGGTGGAAAAGAATCGCGGATCGTCCATCGGCTTTCCCGTGGAGCAGGTCGATTTTCCCGGGTACGCCACGCCCGTAGCGATCGATACCGCCGGTAATGTGGACCAGACCGTCTACACCGGCAATGAATTCACCGACGTTGCCGGACAGTGCTTCAATCTCGATGGCTTTCACGATGGCGAAGTCACCGGCAACAGCTGTGTGAACAATCCGGCGGTGGCGGCGCAGTGGCTGGGGCTGCATTTCGGTATTTCGTTTGGCAACCACGATCCAGGCATGACGTCCGCGAATGTCGCGATCGCGCACAACACGATTGACGGCTTCGCCTATGGCGCGCTGTTTCTGGTTGGCGACCACAATCGGGTGGAGGACAACCGTTTCCTCAATGTCAATCTTTCGAAATGCGGAACGAAGCCTGTTCCGGCCAAATGCGCCGCCTTGCCCGATGAGCCCGATGCACTGCGCAGCGGCATTTATCTGAGCGACAACGCCGGAAGACCGGCGATCACGCGCGACAACACGATTCGCAATAACTTCATCACGGGTTTTGGAATCGCGCAGCACTGTATCGGAGCGAAACCTGGAGTCAGCCTGAAGACCGACACGATGTCGGGCAATTCCTGCAAAGACGTTCCCTGACGAATTGCTATCCTTTTGTTTCCATGCCACTCGATTCCGCCGCGCGTAATCCCGAATTCCAACGCCTGATCCGGCTGCAGACGGAAGCCTTCGCGCGTAACACGCCCTATCACAGCCTGGAACTGAACGATGGCACCATCATCCCCGGCATTATTTCTGTACCGCAGTTGCGGGCGCGGCTGGACCGTTTTCCTCTGCCGGAAGATCTGCGCGGATTGCGGGTTCTCGATATCGGCGCGGCTTCCGGCTGGAACAGTTTCGAATGTGAGCGGCGCGGCGCGGAAGTGGTCGCGGTCGATTACGTGGAATATGACGAATTGCTGGCGGTGAAGCGGCTGCGCGATTCCAAACTGGAGTATGCAATCGCCGAGATGGAGGAGATCACGCCCGAACGTTTCGGCCTGTTCGATTACGTGCTCTTCTTCGGTGTGCTCTATCATCTGCGCCACCCGTTGCTCGGTTTGGAAAACGTCTGCGCGGTGACGCGGGGAACCGCCTTCATCGAATCCTACGTGATCGACGATGCCCCGGATCCCGCGCGTACGTACATGGAGTTTTACGAAACCGACGAATTGGGCGGACAAATCGATAACTGGTGCGGCCCCACCACGCAGTGTCTGATCTCGATGACACGCGCGGCCGGTTTCCCGCGCGCCGAGTTTCTCTATGTCGATTCGCGACGCGGCGGTCTCATTGCGCATCGCCGCTGGCAGGCTGTTGAATCGTTGCCGGGCAGCAAGCCGCCGTTTCTTTGTTCAGCCGTGAACAATCGCCATAACGACATCGTGTTTCAGCCGCGCAAGGATGAGTACATGGCCCTCGCATTCCTCAGCGATGAGGCGTTGACGAAACACGAAGTGCTGGTACGAATCGACGAATATGGCATTCCGCCGATTATCCTGGTGCGGCACGAAGCGGGTTACTGGCAGGTCAATGTTAAAGTTCCGCCGGGGATCTCGCCCGGAGATCATGACGTTCGCGTGGGTACGAAGACCGCGGGCTTCAGCGACCCGGTGCGAATAAAGATGTTGCCGGCAGGCGCCGAACGCCGCTATGGCGATACTCCGTTTATTGCGCGAGCGGAAGAGGTCGCGCCCCCGGTGTTTGTGCGCGTGGAAAACACGATGGACCGCAGTCTGACGTTTCGTGGCTACCGGAATGAATCGCTCGCGTGCCGTTTCACACATAGCGACAACGCTCTGGATTTGTCGAGAGTACAGCTGACCGTGGACGAGCGTCCCTGGCCGCTGCTGTCTGTGGAGCGCCCGGAACCCGGAATGTGGCAGGTAAATGCGCGAATGCGGGGTCTGGAAGCAGGCGCGCACGAGTTGCGATTGCGCACCGCGCGTAGCGGCTTTTCCGAAGGCTTCAGGGTCCACTCCGATCCGGTGGCTTGAAAAGACATCCTGAGTATGGGACAAGGGATACATGAGACACCGCCCGCTTGGACAAACAGGACTGCAGGTTCCTCCCATCATGCTGGGCGGCAACGTCTTTGGCTGGACGTTGAATGAGAATGAGTCCTTTCGCATTCTCGACGCGGCGTTCGACGCCGGCCTGACGTTCATCGATACCGCCGACATCTATTCCACCTGGGTGCCAGGGAATACCGGCGGTGAATCCGAACAGATTATCGGAAAATGGTTCGCGCGCAGCGGTAAGCGAAATCTTGTAACGATCGCGACCAAGGTCGGCATGGACATGGGCGGCGGCAGAAAAGGGCTCTCCGCAAAATATATGGAGCGCGCTGTCGATGACTCGCTGAGCCGGCTGCAAACCGATCGCATCGATCTTTACCAGTCCCATGAAGACGATGCCAGTGTTCCGCTGGAAGAAACGCTGGGCGCGTTTGACGCGATGGTCCGGAAGGGCAAAGTGCGCTTCATTGGTGCTTCGAATTACTCGGGAGCAAGGTTGAAGGAAGCGCTCGAAACCAGCAACCGTACCGGACTGGTGCGCTTTCAGACTCTCCAGCCGCATTACAATCTGATGGAGCGGGAGCCTTACGAATCGGATCTCGCTCCGGTGGCGGAGGAGTATGGCCTCGGAGTGATTCCGTATTTTTCGCTGGCCTCGGGATTTCTGACGGGCAAGTACCGCAGCGAGGCCGATCTGACGAAGAGCCCGCGCGGCGGTGGCGTTGGCAAATATCTCAATGAGCGCGGCTACA
Organism: Bryobacteraceae bacterium; assembly: GCA_025928545.1. Lineage (GTDB taxonomy): Bacteria > Acidobacteriota > Terriglobia > Bryobacterales > Bryobacteraceae > BOG-234. The sequence continues at coordinate 57,441 of JAICJH010000002.1, forward strand.
GAGTATTGGGCGCGCTGGATGCGGTGGCGAAGGAAGTGCAGTCGACTCCGGCGCGTCTGGCGCTGGCGTGGCTGATGTCGCGACCTGGAGTAGCGGCGCCGATTTCGAGTGCCACCAGCATCGATCATGTGAAGGATCTGGTGGAGGCGACGAAGTTGGAGCCGGGGCTTTCGGCACTGGATCAACTCACCGAAGCCAGCGAGCCGTAGAATTGCCTCGGCGCAGCCTGGGCGGTGTATCTTGTGGGAAACTACTTTATGCGCCGAATCGCACTGGCAGTGGTTTCTCTCACATTTCTTTCGCTGACGGTGTTTTATTCCGTGCGGGCCGCTGAAGGCCCGAAGTCGAAGATAAAGCCTGGCAAAACCGCAGCGGCGCCCGCCACGTATGGGAATGCTGATTCCATCAGCGAAGCCGAAGTCAAAGTCTACGATTATTTCCTCGCATCGGATCAATTGGAAGGTCGTAATCTGCCCTCGCGTGGCTTCGACACGGCGGCACTGTATGTTGCCAGTCATCTCGCCGAGTGGGGTTTAAAGCCAGGCGGAAGTGCCGCCGAAACGAATGGGCCGTTGCAGCCATATTTCATGCCGATGGAAATGGTCAGTAAACAGGTCGTGCCCGAAGAGAGCAAAGCCACGATTACGACGCCCCCCGCCGCCGCCGCTGGTCGAGGCGGAGCATCGGGAGCCAGCGGTGGCAGTCCCCGGACGGCGGATTTTGAGTATGGACGGGACTGGACCACCACCGCGGGTGGGCGCGGCGGGGCTCCGCTGCAGCCTGTCGATATTAATGGCAAACCCGCCATGGAATTTTCGGGAAGCATGGTGTTCGCGGGTAACGGCTATACGGTCGTGAAGGGTAACATCAATCCTTACGAAGGGCTGGACGTGAGAGGCAAGATCGTCGTCATCGCAGGCCTGCCCCCTGAAATAGCCGCTCAGCAGGCGGCTGCGGGACGTGGGCGTGGGCGCGGCGCCGCGGGAGCATCGGGAACGGTAGGTGGAACGGGTGGAACGGCCACAGCAGCCGCGCCAGATGCACCTCCGGATCCTGCAACCGCGGCCGGCGGACGGGGAGCCGCCGCTCCTGCGAACCCGCTCGGTGAGAATTGCAAAGACTATATGACGCCGGACGAGGCGGCTGCGAAGAATGGCGCTGTTGCCGTGGTGACCATCGCCAGTTTCGCTCAGCTCAGCACGCTGGCCCCAGCCGGCAGAGGAAATGCGCCCATCAACGGACCGACGTTTACGGTCCCGAAGATCGTGCAGCCACCCGCCTGCGCGAACGTTCCCACTGTTACAGCCGGACCGGCGCTCGCAACAGCCATTTTTCAGGGTGAAAAACGCGACGCGGCGCAGATCTTTTACGCCGGTGGCGCGAACACAAAACAGGATTCGTTCGCGCTCGGGGCGAATAAGAAGCTGAGCTTTCACCTCGGCGTCCACACCGAGCCCGGGCACGGTGAAAATGTGATCGGTATTGTCGAGGGCGGCGATCCGGTGTTGAAGAACGAATATGTGGTGATCAGTGCGCACCTCGACCACATCGGCTTCAGCGCGCCCCTGCCGGATGGACACAATATCAACAACGGGGCCGACGATGACGGGTCCGGATCGAGCGGACTGTTGGCGCTGGCTCATGCCTATGCGGAAGGCGCCGCCAAGGGCATGAGGCCGCGCCGGAGCACGGTTTTCTTATGGAATGCCGGCGAAGAGAAAGGCCTCTGGGGTTCGCAATATTTCAACGAGTACCCGTCGATTGACCTGACGAAAGTTGTGGCCGATCTGAACATCGATATGATCGGCCGCACCAAAGGTCCCGGTTACGCCGATCCCGACCCAACCCACGTTCTGGTGAAGCCAGGAGAGATTTTCGTCATAGGACCGGACATTAGCAGCAAGGATCTGGGCAAAACGCTGGAAACGGTCAACGGCAGCTACCAAAAGCTGGAATTGAATCATTTTTACGACACAACCGCGCCCGATGCGACGCACGACAATCTGGGTCCGCAACCACGCGGTCAGCGGATCTTCTACCGCAGCGATCACTATAACTTCGCGAAGATGGGAATCCCGATTGCGTTTTTTACAAACGGACTGCACCCCGACTATCACCGGGCAACCGACACCCCGGATAAGATCGATTACAAGCAGATCGAGATTGTGTCGAAGACGGTGGGCGCTGTTGCCTGGGTCCTGGCGAACCAGGATAGCCGGCCGGAAATCAATGCCACGCTGCCGGATCAGCTCATCAAAGACATGAAGACGGTGAAAGACCAGGGTTGGGGTAAGATCACTCCGGTGCTTTCACCACTGCCGCACGAACCATTCTGATCAGGGCGTTGCTTTCGCCAGCTGATCCTGCGCCGAAATCAGTTGTTCCGCTTTCGTAATCTGATCCGCCGTGCCGCGAACCACCAGGGCCGGGAGTGCGGAGTAATTGAAAACTCTCTGAATAGACAACTTCGTCCGAAGCATCGTCAGAGTTTCCTGAATCCCCTTCGGTATGGCGATGTGGGTGGGGTAGAAAACGCGTACGACAATGCCGCCGAGAGGAGACGCTGCCGCCGGCATAATGAACTCGCGAGGGCCGGCTGAAGCCAGGGGTATCTGGTTCGCCGGAATGTCGAGTGATTGAATAATCCATGCTGCGGTCGCTAAATCGCCGGGGGAACAGCGAATCGCGATTGCACTGTTCGGTGTCAGGTAAAAAACCTTCTGAATATCCACCACAGTGCGCAGCACCGTGAGAATCTCCTGAATTTGCTGGGGCACCTTCACAGTAGCCAGATAGAAAACGCGCGCCACCTGCCCACCTGTAGCTGCCTGATATTGAAATTCCGGATTGGTCGCCGTCGAACCGGGCGCGACATCCAGCGCGCGGATCAGGTATTCTGCCAGCGCCATCTGCGCTGCCGGCCCGCGCATAATCAGGTCCTGTAGTGGTGTGTAGTTGAACACCTTCTGCACGTCGGCCACTGTGCGCAGCGTAGTGAGAACTTCCTGCATCACCTGCGGAGCGGTGGGCAGATTGGCCAGATGGAACAGGCGGATGACATCGTCGCTCTTTCCTGCAACCGGATACTGCAGTGCAGACGAACTGGCTGGCTGGTCCAGTTGACGGAGGATCCAGCCGCTCATCGCCAATTCGTCGGCGGTCCCGTTGACAGTGATCGTCGATGCCGCCGGGTCCGCAGATAACTGGCGGATATCCCCGACGGTGCGCAGTACGGTCGCCATCTCCTGAAGATTCTGCGGAGTTGGTTTGTTGCTGAAATCGAACGTTTGGCGTTGAGCCGCGGGCGTCTGAGCTGAGACGGCCACCGCACCGCAGACCGCCACAAACGCCGCAAACCCGATGTGACTGCGCATATTCTGACTCCTTTTAAATTGCTAAATTGCCGAATACCTGCTAACAAAGACGCAGTGACATCCGGAACGTGCAGTGCAATCTACACCGTCAGCGCTTTTTCGGCTTCGTGTTACGCCCATGCCCTATCCCGCCGGAGGCCCCTGACATCCCGCGCTCGCATTCGGCGATAGCGGCTTCCGCCACCTCCAGTCGGTGAGCCGTGTCCGGCGTCTCGGGTTTCCAGTACTTCCAGCGAGCACGGTTTTTCTGGAACTGAAACTGCGCCCATTCGTAATGGCGGTTTGAGAGCAGCATTCTCCCGTAAAGATCGTCGAGGTCGGACGCCGCCTGCATGGCTGCGAGTGTTGGGCGCGCCACACCAAGCAGCTTGCTGGCCAGCGGCTCGCCCTGCTGGATCAACGCCGCCGCGTCATCGGCTTTCCCGTCGTGAAATGAACTCAGGGCCTTCACGTTCATCGCGATGAGTTGCTCAAGGTCCTGGCGATACCACGTTTCAGTCGTCACGTCCTGCGGTGTCACAGTAACCGGTGGTGTGCCGCAACCCGTCAAAACTAAGGCAACAATGATAAACAGCCGCACCGTAACAGGATATCCGGTATCGCATTTGCCCAAGCAGGATGGCAGGCGAATTGCTTTTACAAGGGCATGTTGCACTGGTCTCTTGTATTTCTCATCATCGCCCTCGTAGCAGGGCTTCTCGGCTTTACTGGGATCGCAGGCGCCGCGGTTGGAATCGCGAAGATACTCTTCTTCGTATTTCTGGTTGTATGGCTGCTCGCGTTTCTGGTGTTCAGACGGGCCGTCTGACGATGGCGTCAGACGAAAAAATCTGAGAAGCTTGGATAGTGGAGATCGAGCAGGATAGCGTAATCCTCGCGCTCGGCGGTTCTGACGCGCTCAGCGATATGGACCCTGAAGCGCGCGCCGAAGCCCTCGAAGATCACCTGTCGCGCCAACTCGACAACGCCGTATTTCTTCGGATGGGCGCACCCGCCCGTCCAATGACGGTTGGCGAGTTGGACGCCCAGATCGATCAACGGCCGATCCGGCGAGGCATCGGGACACTGTTCGCGTCCGGTGGCACTAGTCCGTTCGGTAATCGAGTGCCAGAGGAACCGGCTAATGTATCGCGGCTGACGCCGATGCCGCAGCGTCCCACGCTTCTCGATTTTTTCCGGCTTCGTTTTGCGCCCGCCACTCACGTCCTGCAAAGCGCCGATAAGGCGCTGACTTCTGGCTACCCGGAAGAGATTGTGCTCGCGTGTCTGCTGCACGACGTAGCGCAGACTCTGATGAAGGCGGATCACGGGTGGTGGGGTGCGCAGTTATTCGAGCCCTACGTGTCCGAACAGGTGGCGTTCGCAATTCGGTATCATCAGGCGCTGCGGTTCTATCCCGATCCGTCCGTGGGATACGAGTACCCGCGGCTCTACAACGTGATCTTCGGAACCGATTACGTTCCGCCGCCCCATATAGAGGCGGCGTATAAGTACTGCCGCGATCACAAGTGGTACATGGCGGCGCGCCTGGTTACCGTTAACGATTTGTACTCGTTCGATCCCAATCACAAAGTTGACCTCGAAAAGTTTACGGACATCATCGGGCGCCATTTCAGGCAGCCAAAGGAAGGCCTCGGCCAGGATAACAGCGCTTCCGCTCATATGTGGCGCACAATCGCGAATCCCGACGCGCCGCTCTAACCTCAGGTCTTGTTCGCTCGCCGCTTTCTCAGCAAGGCACCAATCACCACGCCGGCCATCGCCGCTACAAACAGCTTTCGCCTGTCGTTCGGTGCAACAAAGCGGCTTCCCGTGTCGGTGATTTCGTAAACGCCAACGGGGAGCGCCACCACGCCTCCTCCTCCGCCAGAGCCTTCGCCGGCTCTCTCGCTTTGGTTACCCTTCCCAGAACCGCCGCCAAACCCATAGGCGACTCTGGCCACCGGGATAATCGTTTTTCCATTAGCGGCGACGGGTTCCCCAAATATCGATTTCACGGTCGCACTCGTCTGAAGCGGCTCGGCGATGGCTTCGAATATTTCGTTCATATAAACTCCTGTGGCAAATGCCCTCAGCACTTGCTATAACTACGGTGTGAAGGCAATTACATTTGCCACTGTACTGATTGTTGCCGCCGTATTCCTGGTTTGGCCGGCCACGCTCACACCGGCGGGACCTGCCAGCCTGCTTGAGACCAACATTCTGTTTGCCATTTACGGCCGGGGCTTCGGAATTGCGCCCATCCTGGGTCATCTCGGAACCTACAAAGATATCGAAAGCATGGCTGTGGACACCCAGCCGTCGGTCAGGAAGATCGCTGCCATACCGGGCAGTAAGAACGTAATCACGGGAATCGACCTGGTCTACGCACTCGCAATTCCGTGCGGTGGCTCCGCCAACTGTTTGTTGCATGCGGACACGGGCCTTGTCGACAAGTACATCCAACCGGCTGCCGCTCGCGGCTGGACCGTCATCCTGGATACGCAAATCGGACGGTCCGATCCGCTTACAGAGGTTAAGCGAATGATCGATCGGGGCTACCTGAAATTCGAGAACGTACACGTCGCCCTGGACCCCGAGTATCACAGTGTCCCCGGACACGAGACGCCCGGCATTCCGGTCGGTACAGTCACTGCGGGGCAGGTCAACGACGTCCAGGATCTTCTGAATCGGTACGTGGATTCCGAGCACCTCAAAACGAAGAAGATTCTGATTGTGCATCAATTCGGCGATGCCGCTGTGCATGACCGCGTGCCATACATGATTGCCGACAAGACGAAATTGAAGGAGTTTCCGAAGGTCGACCTGGTAATCGATGCGGACGGGCTTGGTGAGCCGGCCGAAAAAATCAGAAGGTACAATCTGATGACGAACCGGGAGACGTATCCGGCGGTTCATTTCACGGGCCTCAAAGTATTCTTTCCAAATCAATGGGAAAAAGCGGGGCATTTCGATAAGCCGCCCCTGACCATTGAACAAATCTTTGGACTGACCCCGGTGCCAAACGCGCCTAAAATGCTCGTGAAGCCGAACGTGCTGATTGTTGCCTGATTCCTTCAGGCCAGACTCGTCTGCCGGTGCCCATCGCAGATCGCGAGCAGATGAAAAACCAGGACCAGAGGTCCGATAAACGTCGGCACCAGACTCATGGGAAACGCGGCCAGCGCCTGGCTGGTAACGCCGCCGTGGGTCGCACCAAAAGCGGCTGATGACGTCATAAACGCGAGAACGTTCGATACCGCGAGCGTCGCCACCCCGACATAATTCCAGACAAAAAAACCGGCTGAAACTCTGCCGTGAGCCGGCGCATAATTGTTCGCGACATAAAATGATGTGCCGGCGATTGCCGCGTCCATCAAACCCGTTGGTACGGCGAAGAGTGCCGGGAGAACGTGCTGGTATGCCTTGACGAATGCCAGCAGCCCGAAAAATCGATACACCTGTCCATATGTCAGACGTCTCAGGGTTCGGGTTCGCTCCGTTCGCCGAAAGCGGGCCTCGAGCTTATACAAAATTGCAAATCCGGCGAGGGTGACCAGTGCTCCGATACCGAACAATGCGGGCACGGAAAAGCGTTCGAACCATCCGGAAGCTGAAAGGCCCAAAGCACATAAAAACCATGACAGGATGAAAAGCCTCCCCCGAATGACAGCCCGGTGCCCGGCGGGCCATAGTTCGATTCCGTTCAGGATCGCGTCCGTCACGGGCGCCTCAAGGCATCTTCCGCGACTGAGAGATGCTCCAGCAGCAATTCGGCACAACGCTGCGGATCCAGAACCGGAAAGGCATGCGCGGCCCGCGGAATCTCGATGTATCGTGCGTGGGGAATCCCCGCGGCGACTGCACGACCCAGCTCCGGCCGGGCAATCCGGTCATGCTCTCCATTAATCACCAGGCTGGGAATTCCGGCAAGCTCACCTAATTTCGGCGATACGTCGGCCTTTCGCATGGCTCTCAGTTGCTGACCTGTGATGCGCGGCATATCCGCGATGTCATGTCCCACAATGGCTGAAAGGCGGCCCGCCAGCGCCGGAGACTCCAGATCCGGGTGCCCTCGGGGCACTACGAGTTCCATGAACGCGAATCTTCGAACCTGTCTCGAACCGAATCGCAGCCGCAGCAATATCCGCATCATGTTGAGCGAAAGCCATGAAATGTCTGCCCCGCGCGCGAAGGAACAGAGCAAAGACAGGCTGCGTACGCGCCGTTTGTGCGACGCGGCGAACTGCATCGCGATCAGCCCTCCGAACGAGTGCCCGACGAGATGAGCGGAATCCCAATGCTGATGATCGATCAGCGCGGTCACGTCGTTCGACATTTGCTCCGCGCTCAGCTTCCTCCCCGAAGGCTGACTGGCGCCGATTCCGCGGTTATCGAAGCTCAGACACGTATAGTGTTTTGACAGAAGCTCAATCTGGGGATTTACGACCGTGCCGTATGCGCCGACCCCCTGGATCATGACCAGAGGCGGCCCGGAACCGTCGATCCGGTAGGCAAGCCTGCATCCCTGAAACTCCAATGATTCCAGTTGCGACATACGGTCCGTAGCCTTGACGGAGCAGTTAAGTCGCCAAATGTCAATCGACTGTAAGTCGTTTGCGAGCCAGCACTCCCGCCGATAGTTCGGCGGTGGCCTTGACCAGACTCGCCATTTTGGGATGCATTGGCACGATATCGACAGGCAGATTCGCCGCTCGAAGGGCTTCGGTCATAATCGGTCCGACCGAGGCCACCGCTACATGCTCCAACAGGGCTGCGCGAACGTCGTCACCGATTCCCAGCTCTTCCGCGATCTGAAAAAGATGATCCAGCTGAATGGATGACGTGAACAGGACCACGTCGATTGCGCGCGCCGCCAGACGCCGGGCCGCCTCTTTCAGCGGTTCAGTGTCGGGAGGCAAAACCCAGCGGTAGATCGCGAAAGGGACGACCCGCGCTCCCAGCGCCTCGAGCGCTGCCGTCAATTCAGGATTCGGGCGGCCATACTCCTGCACCATGATTCGGCGTTCGGGGCGTGTCGCAATCGCGGCCACCACCTCTTTCCAGGTGTTCGGCTCAGGGACGACAATCTGCGCACGCACTCCCAATTCGCGCAGAATCGGCACCGGTTTGGGGCCGCGGGAGACGATCGTGGTCCCCCGCAGTCCCGCTGCCAGGCGGTCCACAGCCGAGGCCGCAGCCGCAAGATCGCGCAGAAATGCCAGCCCGGCCCCGGTCATGCACACGACCAGATCGAACTCGCCTGCCTCCAGGCGGCCGATGAATTCCAGCGCCTCGCCGTGATCGTCCAGCGCGCGCTCCTCCACCGAGGGCGCGACAAACGGCTCGCCCCCTTCGCGACGGATCAGCGCATCCATTTCTTTCGCACGCCGGCTTTCGAGACTCAGGACCTTCAGACCGCCAAATGGCATGATTGGCTATTGCGAACTACTCCTGCTTCCAGTATGTCGGTCGGGCCTTCTTCACATGCGAAACAGGGCTTCGATATAGCCGAACCGCCCGTCCTTTCCCGCCGGATAGATCTTCTCCATAACAGCCAAACCCTGTGTATATCCCAGGTATCCGGTAAATGTCATGCGCCGGCTCGCCCGGTACTCAATGCTTGTGTCGTAGAGATTGCCCAGTGACCCCTGCCCGGAAGTTGCGCGGCCCGTATAGCCGAAAGTCCAGGGTTGAAAGGCGCCGCCGCCCGCGTACCAAAGGTCGCCGGGGTTGGAAAGTCGCAGCGAATGAAATTCACTGGACGCGGTCAATTTCGCGTGAGGCCGCAGGATCATGGCCCCGAATGCATCTTCCGTGTTCATCATGTTGAAGAACGGGAAGCGTGCATAAGGGCGCGGCGTGGGGAGTATCTGAAAAAACGTGCCGTGCTTATCGTCGCCGGCGTTGCCGTCACCGGAGCCTATCGTATACCCGCCGCGGATCCATGGCTTCAGATGCGGCAGAATCGCGGGCTGAAATCCGCCTTCGAAATCCAGCGCATAAGCACGCTGTGTCTGGGTCCCCCATCGCCCCATCTGAACGGCGCCCCAGCCGAGAACGTCGATTGTGCCGCTTTTCGTCGTAATCGCGTGCACACTATGCGCGCCGAAGGTTTGGATGTGGATGTTCTCCGTGTCGCCCCGGCGAACCGCCAGAGCGCGGCTGTCAGTTTTCAGGATGTGACGGAAATCGTCGTAATCGATTGCGAACAGGCGGGTATCTGCGGAGTGCCCTCCGTGACCCCAGTCTTTCGTGAAAGCGGCGTAGGCGAAACCAATCCGGTTCCAGCCCCAGCCATCGGTCTGGAAAACACCGCGGGTAGGCGTTGCGGCCACAATTGTGAAATCCGCCGTGGGTTTATTCCACGAATAGCGAAGCCCGTCAAAGCTGCGGCCTACATCCGAGAAGCCGAACGTGCCGATCAGGCGCTGGCTGATCCGGTCCCGCTTGAGCGTTGCCAGGATGGCGCTTTTCGGCGTAAGTTCGGACGCATCGTTGAACTCGAATCGCCCGGCCTGCAGCGTCTGCTGTTTGCCGAAGTGATGCCGCAGATAAAGTTGTTTGGCGAACGCCATGGAAGAGTACTGGCTGTTCGTGTTAGCGGCGTAGTAGTTCGATCCAAAGCCCAGCGCGCCTTGAGGCGCGGGTGCTGTCGCGTTCTTCGGCAAGCCGAGAATGAACGGCACTGCGACTTCCGCATCGAAATCGGTTGTGTCTGTTTTGATCGTGAAATTCAGACGCAGCAAATTTCCCGAGTAGGCGTACTGGTTATCGTAGGCACCGGTGGGCTGAAACCAGTCCCAGACGTAGAGACGCGAACGGAGGCTCGCAGTGAGATCCACGCCGCCCAGTTTGACGACGCCCGGCGCCGTCTGCGCGACTGCGTTCACAGCTGAAATCAGAGAGATGGCGAAGAGGAGTTTTTTCATGTTAGTCTCCCATCGCTCCCGCGGTAACCAGCTCGCCCGAAAGTCGTGCCGCAATCTCCCGTTCAGCTGAGTGCTCTTCGGCATCCGAAAAGCGAACCGTCACCGCGAAAACCGAGATGACCGTTACGGATGCGCCAAGAACCAGCAGAGCCTGAGCCCATGGCATGCTGCCCTTGAAAAGAAAGCCAGCCAGAACAGAGCCAACGTTGCCGCCCGCTCCTACGATACCCGCCACCGCGCCCAGCGCCTTCCGGTTCACAAACGGCACCACCGCGTAGGTTGCGCCGTTCGACATCTTGATGAAAAGTCCCGTCAGCATCATCGCGGCAATCGCGAAGGGCAGGAAGCGCATGCGCGAGAACAGCATCAACGCAAGACCCTCGCAGAAAATCGTGCTGCCGAGCAGCAGCACGCGTCCGCGTAATCCCCACGTCTTGTGGCAGCGGTCGCTGACAATGCCGCCGAGAGCGCGGGCGAAGATGTTCATCATCCCGAAAGATCCCGCAACCAGACCCGCCGCAGTCAGCGCCAGATGAAAGTTGTCGGTGAAATACAACGCCGCGATGTTATCAATCGTGAGCTCCATGCCGAAACAGCCGGCGTAAATTACGAACAGAGCCCAAACGCGGGGATCGCGGCTGGCTGCGGCGAAAGCGCCCTTCGCAGCCGACGCGCCCGTGATTTCGTTCCGGGCACGCAACTCTTTGAAGTCCCCGTCGGCAGTGTCCTGCGTAAGCCGGTAGTACGCGATACCTGTAAGCAGCATTACAACGCCAGGAACAAACATGGCCATCCGCCAGCCCCACCACTTATCCGCGCCAAGGCTCAGGAAGAGAGTAAAGATGAGCGGCATTGCGATTTGCGTAACACCTCCGCCAAGATTCCCCCAGCCAGCCGATGCCGCGTTTGCCGTTCCGACTACATTCGGCGCGAACATGACCGACGTGTGGTACTGCGTGATGACAAAGGAAGCTCCGATTGCGCCGATCGCCAACCGGAACAGCAGAAACGTCTGGTAATTATGCGCGAGTCCCACTCCCATCACCGGCAGCGATCCCAAAATCAGCAGCCAGGTATAGGCGCGCCGCGGCCCAATGCGGTCGCAAAGGAAGCCGATCACGGCCCGGACAAGGACGGTGATCGCTACCGACGCAATCGTCAGATTTCCGATCTGCGCTTTGGTAAGGTGAAACTCCTGGCGGATGACGGGCATCAACGGCGCGAGGCCAAACCATCCGAAGAAACAGATGAAAAACGCGAACCACGACATGTGGAACGCTCGCATAGGCGCGCTCGAAAAATCGGTTAGCCGGATGCGCGTGGCTTTATTCTTTAGTGTCATACAATGCTCCCCTTTTTTGATTTGAAGTTCGCTCCGACAGGGAGACGTCATATACCCGCGGGGGATGCCCGTTTGCATCCGCACCGCGATTCCGACAGGTCCTCGAACCAGGAGGAGGTGTAGTTGGTGAAACTCTTAAGCGGCCTGCGCCCGTTGGCCGGCCGTTAAATCGACGAGAACGATGCCATCCTCCACGCGCGTGGGGAAGGTGGCCAGACAAGAGGGCTCCGATGCCCGGACAGGCATTCCGGTTTCCAGATCGAAGTGCCTGCCGTGCAGCGGACACACTACCGCGGTTCCGGTCACGATCCCGTCGCACAAGGGCCCGCCCTTATGCGGGCAGGCATTCTCAATCGTCAGAAAACGGCCGTTGAGGTTGAAGATCGCAATCTCAAGATCGCCGATCCGGACTGGCCTCCCCTCGCGTGGAGGAATGTTTTCCGCGTCCGTGATTTTCGTCCAAACTCGTTCACGTGTCATACGAACTGCTCCTCTCTGATGCGATTGACAGGTTGTTCGATCGGCTGGATTTGCACAAACTGCGTCGCAGTCGCAGGCTGAGCGCCTTCGCTCCATGCATCTCGCGAAAGTTCTTTCGATCGGCGCAGCCGCTCCAGCAACTGCTGTTTCTCTTCATCCGACGCATATACGGTTTCTTTGCGGACTTTCTCGATTCCGAGTCGCTCCACAAAGTCATAGCTTCGTTCCAGATAATTGCCGTTTTCGCGGTAATACTGAAAGAAAAGCTCGCCGGCTTCGAGGGCCTCCGCAGTCGTTTCAACCGTCACAAGTAAATCCGCTTTTCGAACAGATTTGCCCGCCGCCCCACCGACCACCACCTGCCAGCTGCCGTCCTGCCCAATAAAACCAAGATCCTTAACCGTTGCCTCCGCACAATTTCGGGGGCAGCCCACCACGCCCATTTTGAATTTGTGCGGTGTGAACAGATTCTCCAGACGGCGCTCCAGTTCGATGCCCGTATTGGTGGAATCCTGCACCCCGAACCGGCAAAACTCCGTCCCCACGCAGGTCTTCACCATGCGGACGCCTTTGGCATAAGCCTGCCCCGAAGGCATTCCCAGATCCCGCCACACGGCCGGCAGGTCGGATTTCTTAACGCCAAGCAGATCGATCCGCTGACTGCCCGTCACCTTAACCATGGGCACGCTGTACCGGTCGGCCACGTCCGCGATTCGCCGCAGCTCGTCGGGAGTTGTAACGCCTCCACGCATGCGAGGCACCACTGAAAACGTCCCGTCTTTCTGAATGTTTGCGTGGACGCGGTCGTTAATGAAGCGGGCGGAGCGATCTTCATCGTGATCGCCACACCAAAGCATGTCCAGCATGTAGCTAAGCGCGGGCTTGCACACCTCGCAGCCTTTGCGGTTACCATACACCGCCAGAACTTCTTCCACGGATTTCAGCTTTTGGCCACGCACGATGTCTCGCAAACGTTCGTAGGAAAACGGCACGCAGGAGCAGAGCGTCGTCTTGGTTTCTTCCGTGAAATCCGGCGCAACGGCCCGCAGCAGCTTTTCGCAAAGGCCGGAACAACTGCCGCAACTGGTCGACGCTTTCGTACGCTGTTTTAATTGCTTCAGCGTTGTAATGCCGTGCTCGTGAATCGCATGGATGATCTCGCCTTTGCGGACGCCATTGCAGCCGCAGATCGTTTCGCTGTCCGGCATATCGGCGATTTCCAGCCCTGTATCGCCGGGCGGCGGCGGAAAGAGCAATTGCCGCCGCAATGGCGCCAGATCCGTGCCGCTGCGCATCCAGTCAAGATAGGTCTGTTCGTCTTCGACGTCGCCAACCAGAATCATGCCGCAAAGTTTGTTGTCGCGGAGCAACAGTTTCTTATAAGCGCCGATCGCGGGGTCTTCATAACGGACTGTCTCGATACCGGGGGCATTTTCGTCGATTTCGCCGGCCGAAAACAGATCGATGCCCATAATCTTCAGCTTGGTGGCCGGCGCGGGCGCCGAAAAGACCGGGCCGCGGTTGCCGGTGACCGTTGCGGCCAGCACGCGAGCCTGGTCATACAGCGGCGCCACCAGGCCAAAAGTCTGGCCCCGGTGCTCGGTGCATTCTCCGACGGCGAACACGGCCGGGTCGGAGGTCTCCATGAAGTCGTTGACTACAATCCCCCGATTCACCTCCAGCCCCGCCTTGCTTGCAAGCCCGGCGTTCGGCTTAATTCCGGCGGCGATCACCACCAATTCCACATCCAGCTGATCTTCGTCCGAGAAACGCACGGCGTTGACCCGGCCATTTCCGCAGATCGCCGCCGTTTTCTTCGGCAACAATACACGGATGCCGAGGTCTTCGATGCGTCGCTTCAGATACTCCCCGCCCGTCGCATCCAGTTGCCGCTCCATCAACGAATCGTTGAGGTGAACCACCGTGACATCGCAACCGCGCACCTGCAATCCCCGCGCTGCCTCCAGACCCAGCAAGCCGCCCCCGATTACCACAGCCTTCAAACCCGGCCGGGCCTTAGCCAGCAGAGAATGGGTATCGTCGAGTGTCCGGAAGACGTGAACATTTTCCTTGTCGACACCGGGAATCGGCGGGATGAAGGCGCTGCTACCGGTGGCCAGAATCAGCTTGTCGTAAGGGGTCGTGCGCCCCTGTTCCGTGACCACCACGCGGTTTTCCAGCTCGATATCCGAGATTCGCTCGCCCAGGCGCGCCCGGATGTTGTTCGAGCGATACCACTCCGCATCGTTCAGAATAATTTCGTCCGCGGATTTCTCGCCGGCCAGCACCATCGAAAGCAGAATGCGGTTGTAATTGGCGTGCGTCTCATCGCCGAAGATCGTGATTTCGAAATCCGGATTCTGCTTGAGAATATGCTCGACACAGGCGACGCCGGCCATGCCGTTACCGACTACTACGAGGCGTTTCATTGACGTGCTCCCGAGCGTTCGACCCGAACCGCGCATTGCTTGTAATTGGGCTCGCGCGAAACGGGGTCGAAAGCGCTCTGTGTGACTTTATTGACATTGGTTTCAAAAAAATGGAACGGCATGAATACCTGGCCGGGAGCCGTGATCTCCGTCAGCCGAAGTTCAATGCCGCAGGTTTTGCCGCGGCGTGAAACGACATCCACCGAATCGTGGCTGCGCAGCCCCAGACGCTGCGCGTCCCGCGGGTTGATTTCAAGCCATGCCCGCGGAGACAGGTGTTCCAGGATCGGCACCTGGCTGGTTTTCGTGCGGGTATGCCAATGCTCCACGGTTCGTCCTGTATTCAGGATGAAGGGATACTCGCCCCCCGGCTGTTCGGGAAAAGGAACCCATTCCGCGCAAATCAAGCGCGCGCGTCCATCGGCGGTCTTGAAGACTCCATCCGCGTAAAGACGCGAGGCGGGCGCGGGCCGCGACCCTTCCGGAAGGGGCCACTGCACTCCACATTCGGTGGCCAGCAGTTCATAAGTGATGCCGGAGTAGTCGCACAGTCGGCCACGCGAAACGCGCCGCCATTCATTAAATGCGTCTTCCGGTTTTGTCCACGCGGGAAACAATTCCTCGCGGCATCCCAGTTCATCGGCCAGCGCCAGAAAGATATCGAAATCGGGGCGAGCTTCGCCCGGGGGTTCCACGGCTTTGTTCACCTTGCTGACTCGGCGCTCGGAATTGGTATAGGTCCCTTCCTTCTCTCCCCAGATCGCAGCGGGCAACACCAGATCCGCCATCTCCGTTGTGGGCGTCGGATGATAGCCATCCTGCACGACCAGAAAATCGAGGTTTTCAAGCGCCTGCCGAAGCACGCCCTGATTGGGATAAGAAACCATCGGGTTCGTTCCGATAATCCACAGGGCACGGATGCGTTTCGCTACTGCCGCTTCGATGATGTCGGGATAGGCAAGCCCGCGCTTCACAGGCAGCCTCGCTTCATCAATGCCAAACAGGCCCGCAAGCTCCGCCCGATCCGCCGCATCGTCGAACTTCCTGTAGCCCGGCATGCCCGAAGTAAAGCCGGTTTCCCGTGTGCCCATTGCGTTGCATTGGCCCGTGATCGAAAACGGGGCGGCGCCGGGCCGGCCAATCTGTCCGGTCAGCAGCGCCAGATTACAAATCGCATTTACGGTCGCGGTACCGATGGTGCTGTGATTGACGCCCATCGTCCAGCCAATGAACCCCGCCTTCGCCCGACCGTACAGGAATGCTGTTTTGAAAAGCATGTCCTGGCTGAGGCCGGTAATTTCCGCCACGCGTTCGGGTGTCCAGGCCGCAAGGAACGCTTCCAGTTCCGCAAATCCGGTTGTGTGCGCGTCCACGTAGGCGCGGTCAATCAGGTTGTAGCGGATCAGAATGTGGGCAATTCCATTCAGCAAAGCCAGATCGGAGCGCGGCTTCAGCGGAAGATGCAGGTCCGCCATCATGGCTGTCTTGGTAACGCGCGGATCGGCCACCACCAGCGTCTTACCGCGATTCGCTTCCAGATACTGGCAAAGAATCGGATGATTATCCGCGATATTCGCACCGATCAGCAGAACCACATCCGCACGTTCCAGATCGTCATAGTTGCCAGGAGGGCCATCGCTGCCAAACGACAACTTGTAACCGGAAACCGCGGTCGCCATGCACAATGTCGTATTGCCGTCGAAGTTATTCGTCCCGAACCCAAGCTGCACCAGCTTGCCGAGCGTATAAAATTCTTCCGTCACCAACTGACCGGTGCTGATAACACCGAGCGCTTCCGGTCGATAGGTAGTCTGAACTTTGCGGAAGCGTTCCACCATCGTCGAAATCGCTTCCTGCCAGCTCACGCGTTCCAGCTTGCCGTTCCTGCGCAGCAGCGGATACTTCGCGCGGTTCTCCACATCAATCGTGTAGTGTTCCGATAAACCCTTCGGGCAAAGCTTGCTGCGATTCACCGGGTGTGCGGCATTCGGCCTTGACGAAACCGCTTTACCATCCTTCACGCCGATTTGGATTCCACACCCCACCGAGCAATAGCCGCAGGTTGTAGCGACCCAGGAATCCGGTATCTTCTGCGCCGACGTATAGCCCGTGGATTCGCTGCGCGCGAACCGATAGTCCTCCGCCAGATTGTCCAGACCGATAGTTCGCTTCCAGTTCATGCCGCCCTCCGCGAACCCGAAGTAAACCCGGCCGCGATGTTCTTCGGCACCACGCTTACGAAAAAGAGATAGCGGCCCAAAAACTCACCACCCAAAATCGCGGCGAAAGCACTGTTTGTAATCCAGTGCGAATGAGCAGTCAGAGGCATCACGATACCGGCAACGACGAGCAGCGCCAGACGCGTGATGAAGAACGGCCGCAGCAATCCGGTCAGCAGCAGTGAGGAGGACCGCAGTTCAAATGTTTCCGAGCGTGAAAGCCAGAAGAATTTGCCCGCCTGGACCGCGAGTTGCAGTGCGCCGCCCACAACGGAAGCGACCAGCACGGCAGGCGGCGCATCCGGAATCAGCGCATGGACAAATCCCGGACCCAGCAGCAGCGCAGTCGAAAAGAATTCCGCCAGTGTGTAGCCGCTGAACCAGGCCGGGCGTGCCCGCACAATGTAAATGCGAGCGGAACAGGTCACGCCGGCGAGACCGGCGAGCGCGGTCGCGAAACCCGCCGCATTTCTTCCCGGCATTCCGAAGAACAACATACCGGCAAACGCTCCGGCGGCGCCCGCGAACAATGAGAGCGTTAGCACTTCACGGCTCAGCCAGGACCGTCGCAGGCCCCGCATCGCCCGCCAGGCATGAATCGGACGTCCCAGATGCATCGTGGAAGCACCGAGGCTGACGCCCGCCAGCACCAGCGACGCCAGCGCAGCAATCTTGACATCGGCATCGGCGCGGCTGAAACCCAGCATCCAGAGAGCGATAAACGCGCCGACGCACAACTGCGTCATAACGAGCATGAACACGAGCGGCCAGTGCGGGTGCTCTGGTTCCACACGGTTTGTATCCACGCGGCCCAGATCGGGCGGAAGATTGTCCGGCAGGGTCACACGCGTAGTGGAAATGCTGTCGTCGGCGGAAGGAAGCCCGGGCGCGTTTGCCGAAAGATAATCGCGCCTCCAGTCGGCGATGTTTACGATTTCAATGGCGATTGCACCCTCGGGGCAGGCGGATACGCACGCTGGAGCCTCGCCATCGCTCAGCCGGTTGTGGCACATATCGCATTTGCCAACGACGCCGCGCGCCGGATTGTATTGCGGTACGCCATACGAACAATTCCAGGTGCAGTACTGACAGCCGATGCAGGCATCGGCGCTGTGGATTACGACTCCCGTGACAGGATCTTTCGTGTACGCCTCGACCGGGCAGCCGATCAGACAGGATGGCTCAACACAGTGATTGCAGCCCATCGAGAGATGATGGCGCTGCGTGTTCGGATAGTAGCCGCCTTCCACTTCGCCAACGCGCCGCCAGTTCAGTTCGGCGGGATTCCCATTCTGTTCGTTACACGCCACGACGCAGCACTTGCAGCCAATGCACAGCGTCATATCGAAATGAAATCGGTACTGCTCGCCGGCTTCGAGCGCGCGCGAAGGGATCAATTCACGGGGCGTTTGGATTTCAACGAGGCCGTGAACCGGCGCGAGCGCAGCCGGGTACGCCGATGGACCTGCGGCGTACAACAGCGGGCTGTCCATGAGCGGAAGTTCCGTCATGCGCCAATCCTTTCGAGACACACGTATCCTGCAGTTTCCACAAGAGCTCCTTATCGTCACGAAAAATGCCTGCCTGCGCGACGGTGCGCACGGCGGCCTGACGATCTTTGATTTAGCTATTTGTCAGCTCCGCAGGGAGCTTAAAGGGTGGGAACTACACAGGGGTCCCGGGATTGCCCCGGAAAACCCGTTTGTCTCGCGGTCGAGCTACTGTCACTTTACCAATTGCGGCAGCCACTTGAAAGTGGAATTGCCTTAGAATTTTTCTATCGGGCCTATAGCGCCGGATTTGGTGTGCGGCAGTACTATTGCAACGTGATCGAAGAGACCAACTTTACGTACTCTTACTGAACCTCTTTTACTCTGTAAAGCCTTATGAACACTCTGCCCAACGGGGTAACCACGCCCGGGCTCGGGTCGTTTCTCCCTCAGTACATAATGACCAAAGCTTCCATGAGATTCTCTCCCGCGCGGCCAGGATATGAACAGGTAATGGCCGCCAGCCAACTGCCGACCGATTCTCTCGAATGGGTGCCATTCGTCGGTGACGTTCTTGGCCTGCCGCTGACAATGTTGGAGGGGATTCAGCAGGTGGTTAAAAGAAAAACGTGGATGATGGCGAAAGATCCCCTGCAGCAGGTGAGAAATGCGGCGATGAACTGGGCAGGCCGTCAATTCAGGATCCCGGTCGGGGAAATGGCCCCGGTTGACAGCAGCAGCCCGCAGTGGGAGTTGATCGAATCTCTGATCGCCAACCCCGCCCGGTCGCGGTATCCGAACAGGCAACTGACAGACGATGGTGCCTGGGAAGCGGAGCGTCCTTAAAGCATTTGCCGAATACCAAAACATTCTGGAAACCGCTCCGGCCTTACTTGCGAACCATCAGCTTGAATGCGTGACCCCATTCATTTCGCGTAAATCCGGGGATACACCACAGCATGCAGAGAGGCTCAATCGCACGCGCCGCCTCAGCCTTTCCCATATCCGCCGAGTCCCAGCCAAACTGATCGAGAATCCCTGACACTGACTTCTTTGCATCCTCATCGTTACCGCAGATGAACATCGTTGGCCTGCCGTCCTCAAACTGAGGATTCACCATCAGGGCACTGCCTACCGAGTTGAAAGCCTTCACAAATTTCGCGCTGGCAAATTCCTGCTGCAACTCTTCCATCAGAGATCGATTCAGATTGGTAAAAAACTGCAGCACGCCGTTCACAGGCGGAGCTTCCTCGATCGGATTGGCCGCATCGATCACTACCTTACCCGCCAGATTTTCTTTGCCGGCCATTCGCAGCACTTCGGAAGCGACGTTACCTTTTACCGCGAGAACCACGATGTTTGAAAAACCGGCCGCATCCGCGAAACTGCCGGCCGAACCCGTGGGATTTTGTGCCAGCCATTCGGACAATTTGCCGGGGGTTCTCGTCCCCAGCTTCACCTCGTAACCATGCTTCAGGAACCCACTTGCCAGAGCCTTCGCCACATCGCCGGAACCGAGAATGCCGATTTTCATCATGATTCACAGTCTAACCGCAAAAGGAATCACTTGCCGGGCGGATCAACGCGAAACAGTACGGACCAGGACCTTGAAATCTTCGCGCTTGTCTTCCACAATGCGAAAAGCCTCCACTCTGATCTTGTGGAGCTTGCCGGGTACCGAAGGCGGGTTTGGATACACCAGACGGTATTGCGTTGCGACGCTTTGCAAAGCGCCATCGATCACATCGCGGAAAACGATTGACTGATTCGGAAACCAGGCAAACCCACCGCTTTCATCGGCCATCATTTGCAGGAAGGCCTGAGCCTGGGCCAGCCGCATGCGCGACAGGGAGTCCAGATACGGTTCATACGTGGTTCGGAAAAGCGAACCTGCACCTGCAACGAAGACCGTCACATTCTCCTGGCGGATCTTCTTTCGCACGTCTTCCAGCGTATGTTCGCTGAAAGTGTCCATTCCCGATCCGACCACGATCAGGATTTGCCGCCCCGGAATGCGTCCCATCTTATCGAGCATTTCCCAGATCGCGTCGTAGGTATTGATCTCATTCCACACGGGATCGCCAAGCTGCGAATATCCATTGGTAATCTCGCCGACCCTGTCAGTGAAATCCACATCGATTTTCAGCTGCCGGGAGTAGGTTGCGAGCGCATACCAGTTGCCTTCCGGCGCATGCTTTAAAACTCCGCCCACCGCTTCGTTGAGGTCCTCGACGTAATAACCGCTGATTCGGCTGAATTCCACAAGAAACGCGATATTGGCCGGCTGTTCCGGCATTTCGAGCCGGAAGGGCACCGCCGCGCCATCCACGTAAAGCCGAAAATTCTCCTTCCCCAGGCCCATGATCAGCTGATTGTTTTTTTCCACGTTCAGATACAAAGAGGCGTAGTCGGGGGCAACGGCCTCATTGCCGCTGCTCCGCGCCCGCAGCGGAGCCGGCAGGCAAAGCGCCAAAGGCAAAACGACAGCGGCCACTATCTGGAAGCTTGCAGCGGTGCAGAACATATTGTCTCGATCGGCTGATCGGCCTCGTAAACCAGCTTTGTGGGCGCGGGACAGCCCTGTTCCGGCCCAATCAGGCTTGGCTTTTTTCTGGATTCCCGGTCCGCATTCGCGACCACGGTTTTCAGCGCTTCCTTCATCGCCATAAAATCCGCGCTGTTAACCATCGGGCTGGCCTGCTTCGGCAGGTACATCTCTTCGCGCTCGGCCTCCACCATTCGCTGGTAGAACGGTGGGTGCGAACGAAACCAGCTGGCGCCGTTGACGTACCCTTCTTTCGTGGCAATCTTGTCGAAAAACCGCACGTAGCCGGATGGATCATAACCGGCTTTCCAGGCGTACTGCATGCCCAACTGATCCGCTTCCATCTCGAAATCCCGGTTCACGCCGAGCAGGGTCAGATTGAGCGTCAGGCCGAGTCCGTAGAAACCGTACTGCAGCGCATAATATGTGCCGATACCGGCCACGCCTCCGGTCAGCACGACGGCGGCAATCTGCGCCATCTGGTAAATGATGGAGGCGATGGCCCCTTTCGTCATGAGCCTGTGGCCGTGCCGCGCCACCACATGAGACATTTCGTGCGTCAGCACTCCAGCAAGTTCCGCCTCGTCGTCCGCGGCTTCAATCAGGCCCCGTTCCAGAAACAGATAACCACCTGGCAGAGCAAATGCATTGATCTCTTTGGAATCGAGAACCGTGACAACCAGCGGCACCTGCAGGTCGGAGTTCGGCGCGAGTTTTTTCGCCAGCGAATTGATGTATTCGACAACCACCTGGTTGTCCATCTCCTTGGGCATCAGGCCCGATTGCTTCAGGTCTTTGACCGCTTCCTGACCGATTTTGATATCGTCTTTTTGATTCGCCTGCACTTCGCGGAACCCGATATCCTGCACGTCGGCCCAACGGCGATGTTTATAGGAGCCGTCGGCGATGCTTTGGCGGATCGACGTTAGCTCCGCCGGCCATTTCTGAATCAGATCCAGCTTGGCTTTCCTGTTGTCATATGCGACCGGGATAGCCTGCTGACTGATTACATCCGCCTGGCTCTTGAGAGCGCGGTTTTCCTGAATCCGGCAATGCAACGTGTGGCGTTGTTCCTCGGTCACGGAGGACTTCTTAAGTGCGGCCTGATCGTCGTCCACACGGCGCTGGTATTCGCCGGCGACGGATTCGAATCGTCCCACGCAGTAATCCTGTGCCTGTTCGAGATACTGCCTCATCTTCTCGATTTGACTGTCGCTGTATTCCAGAGTCGGCGCAACTTCGAACAGAGTCGCGTAGGATTTCCTGAGATCGTCCTGCAGCGGCTCGAAGACGGCGGCTACTGGTCTGACCTCCGGCAGCGTCATGCGGTGGCCGCCGCAACCCACCATATTCAGAAGCAGCAATTCGCTGCAAAGCAGACAAATTCCCGATCGAACATCGAACTTTGCCATAACCACCTCTCCGGCCGAAGCGCGACAAGATGAGCATCGCCGGAATCGAGCTGACAAAACTTACACTTTGATCGCGGCAATTCCTGGACCGTGGCGCGCTGACAGGGATGTGCCTTTAGAATCTGTAACCGATGCCGGAGGAGGAATTCAGACTGCGCCATTTGACCCCTCCGTGTGAGCCACCTCGCAACGCGATTTTCGCTGGTTCATCGCGCCGAACCCCTCGCATCGCTCTGAATTTCACACTGGATGGTCGTATGCGTGCAACATAACCCGTGGGGAGTCGAAATGCCTTGTCTTCAGCGATTTAGAGCGTTCGCGCGAATCACGGCGAGAACTGTTCTCTTCATGGTCCCGGTTTTTTGCGGCGCGCAATCCATCCCGAAAGGGCCTCATCCTCCAGTCGTGTTTCTCAACGGCTATCAATTAAACTGCTCTGGAAATACTTTCGCCGCGACGTTCGGGAATGCCGATGTCGTCCTTCAGGCTTCTCAGCTCAACAGTGTCTTCTTCAATAACTGCAGCATGCCCGACAAGCCGTCTCTGGAGGCGCTGGGGATTGCTTTCGGCCAGTTTCTCGCCGGCCTGACATACACGGACGGAACCCCTGTTCAGCAGGTCGATGTGGTCGCTCACAGCATGGGTGGTCTGATCGTCCGGAGTTATCTCGCAGGCAAACAGGATGCGACTCCCGCGACATTCAGTCCGCCCGCGGCGCCGGGCATCCGTAAAATCATTTTCCTTGCGACACCGCAGTTCGGCACCGCTCTCACCTCTTTTTTCGGAGTCGACAAACAGAGTCAGGAACTGACCATTGGAAGTCAATTCCTTTTCGACATCAACACCTGGAACGACAATACGGACGATCTGCGCGGCCTCGATGCGCTGGCCATCATCGGCAACGGAGGCACTGGCCTTGAATCTTTCCGTCCCGGTTTCGATGACGGGCTGGCAACGCTCACCAGCGCATCCATCGGTTTCGCGCGGGCCGGACGAACTCGTGTCGTGCCCTTCTGTCACAGTAACGACAGCCTCTTGACCGCTCTCTTTCTCTGTTCCGGAAGCCCCAGCATAGCCAAAATTATGGATTCGGGCAGCGTCGTCGGCCAGATCATCGTCTCGTTTCTGACCGGAACGACCCAATGGCAGAATCTCGGCCAGGCTCTCGAAGCCAATGCTGCCGCATCCGGTGTGGGGGGAATATACGTGCAGGCGCAGGATTCAAACGGCGTACAGCAAACCATCTCAAAGGCAACTGTGACGACGCCTTCCGGCAATGTGGACCTTGCGATGAACTCGGGCAGGATCGCTTATTCGGAAGCCTTGCCGGCCGCCACCGGTCTGACGTTGCAAGTCGTCGCCGCGAACAGTGCGCAGCTGACTGCGTCCATAAGTCTGCCTGCCGCTACCGACTCACCGCAAAACGTAAAGCCCGGTCCGCTGATCCAACGCGCACTCCCCGCCGCCGGCAATACGTTTCCGCTCAATGTGGCCCCAGGCGAGTTCGTCGCGATTTATGGCTCCAACCTTTCTGCTTCCGTCCTGCTCGCCAATTCACAGATTTATCCGACGCAGCTCGGCGACGTACAAGTGCTGGTGAATGGTGCGGCCGTGCCGATTGAATACGTAAGCCCCGGCCAGATCAACATCGTTTATCCGTCTTCGTCCTCTGGTTTGACGCAACTCACCGTCGTGAACGGCAACGGAAGACACACGACGAATCTGCTGATGGCGCCCGCCGTGCCGAGCGTCTTTTCGCTGGATGGGACCGGCAGCGGCCCTGCGGCGGCGCGCAATGGCCTGACGGCGGCAGTCGTAACCAGCAGTGCTCCATTGCATCACGGGGACTACGTGGCCCTGTATCTCACCGGCCTCGGGGCCACCGTGAACCGAGACGGTCTGTTCTATGCGCAGATTTCACCGGCCGTCTCCGTCGGCGGCCAGCCCTGCTCCGTGACCTATGCCGGGCGTGCACCCACGCTGGCCGGCGTTGATCAGATTAATTGCCAAATCCCGGACGGCGTCGCCGCCGGTAACGCAGTGCCGGTGATTGTAACGTCTAATGGGCGGGATTCGAACCTGGTGACATTAGCGATCCAGTGACCGGGCGCGTTTGCGAATCCGTGATCGCGACAATTTTATGCAGTCGCCGGAAAGAAGAGCCGGAAAATCGTGCCCTGCGGTCCTGTTCGCTCCACCGTGACGTCCCCGCGGTGGTCGCGCATGATTTTCTGCACAGCGGTCAATCCCAGACCGATTCCTTTTTCTTTCCCAAAGCTGACAAACGGCTGGAACAGATTTTCGCGAATCGACTCGGGAATTCCGCTGCCGTTGTCGGAAACCAGAATCTCCACTCCGCCCTCCACGCGGCGGCAACTAACGCCGATGCGGCCTGTTCCTGCCGGAACCGCTTCGCCGGCATTGAAAAGTAGATTCAGCATGGCGCGCTCCACCTGATCGGAGTCGAAATATCCTTCGCACCCGTTGCCGGGCGTAAAGTCGATCGTCACGGCTTCGAACTCCGGCAGCACTTTTACGGTGTGGATGGCCCATTCAATGACATCTTCGAAACAACCCTCGGAGAGTCTTGGCAATTGCCGTTGTTTCGAAAATCCGAGCAGGGAGCCGATCTCATCCGTCATTCGGTTCACCGCGATCCGGATTTCCTGATAGAAATCCTTCCGTTGCGTCTCGGTCAGATTTCCCTCGGAGAGGAACTCCGCGTACGCCAGAATCGCTGTCAGCGGATGCCTCAGATCGTGCGATATCATGCTCGCCATACGGCCCACGGTTGCCAGCCGTTCGGCGTTCAGTAACTGTTGCTGGGTATCGTGCAGACGAAGCCGCATGCGTTGAAATGCGGTCGTCAGTGCCGCAACTTCTTCACCTCCCCTGGCGTTCAACGGATAAGCGAAATTTCCTTCTTCGAGTGCCCGCACACCTTCCACTAACTGGGCCAGAGGACGAGTGAAAGTGGTGGATACAAAAAACACCAGCACGCTGCCCGCGAGCACGCCCGCGACCCCGACTCCAACAATCCATCGGTTGAGGCTTTCCAGAAATGCCGTCGCCTCATCAAACGATTTGAGCACTGTCAGCGTGACCAGTGGCGTTGGTTCGGAGGATAACCCCACGGACGACACCAGAAAGCGTTCCGCGCCCAGTTGTATTTCGCGAGGTCCGGAGCCGCGTGAAGAGGGCTCGTCGTTCTGCTGCGCAAGCGCCTCATTCTGCGTTGCCGAAAGCGTACTGACGACGAGCGACTTGCCGTAGCGGAATGCCACCCGGCTGGCTGCCACGCGGCTCGCATCCTCCGCTACCTGATGATCGATATCGTAGCCGATTGCGATCGCCCCCATGGACGAACTGGCTTCCTCCGAACCGAAGTAGATCGGCTGCAGGAAAACTTCGAAAAGGTGGCCTCCTCCGTACCACCAGTCGCGGGTCTCACCACGAGTCAACGAATTCCGCATTGCTTCCTGCGCCTGATCCGGCGTTAGCCAGGGCTGTGTCGAGTGGAGCGCGACCACTTTTCCGGCCCGGTCCGCCAGAATCATCAACTGACTCCCGCTGAGATTCCAGAAGGTGGTGGAGGCATCCTGAATCGTCGCCAGATCCTGCGAAGTCATCACCGCTTTCAATGGCGGCAGTGTGGCAAGCAGAGCGGCGGACTTTTCCAGCGTCGTCTCGCGTTGCCGTTGGAAACTCTGAAACGTAATCTCGGAATTCCGCAGATCCTCTGCAATTCCTTCTCTGACGTGGATCAGCACGCGCTCGCGAACCAGTAGCAGCGTGGCCGTGCTCACCAGAGCCGAAATCAGCGCCAGCGACATCAAGAAGCGGGTTCTGAGACTTCCCTGTCGCATCTCAGGGAACGAACTTATAACCCGCGTTGTGCACCGTCACAAAATGGACCGGGTTGGAGGGATCCCGCTCCAGCTTTTGTCGCAGGGTCAGAATGTGCGAGTCCACGGTTCGGGTGGAGGGATAGGAGTTGTAGCCCCACACGTCGCTGAGCAACTGATCCCGTGAAACAACACGCTCGGGACTCTGCGCCAGATATTTGAGAAGCTTAAACTCCTGCGGCGTTAAAGCAATCGCCTTGCCGGATCGAAAGACTTCCATTTTTTGAAAGTCGACGGACACGTCCCCGAAGTAGAGTTGCTCCACGACCGGGCTGCGCCGCGAGCGCCGTAGAATCGCCCGGATCCGCGCCACCAACTCCTTGGGACTGAATGGCTTGGTCACGTAATCGTCCGCGCCCAGTTCCAGCAGCAGAACTCTGTCCACCACCTCCGCCGAGCCTGTCAGGATCAGGATGGGAACGTCCTCCGATTCTTTCCGAATCTCGCGACAAACATCCTGCCCCTGGATCTGTGGCATACGCAGATCCAGAATGACGAAATTGGGGCGGCTTGCTCGAAACAGCGCTATTCCCTGTGCGCCGTCCTGCGCCATTTCAACCAGGTACCCTTCCGCGTGCAGCATCTGCTGAAGCGCTTTGCGAGTGGCGCGGTCGTCTTCAACCACCAGAATCTTTTCCATAAAAGCGTGTTTGCCCTTAACCGCTTCAATCCTCAGCAGTTCTTTAACCCGCCCCCTTCGCCTGGTTCTCCGGAACCGCACTTGCAACTTTGCGGCCCGTCCCGGTGGCGGCTAGACTGCTGGGGTAACCGCATGAAGGGGATCACAATCTTTAAGCAGGGCGGACGGGAGGCTGTGGTCATGCTTGCCTTGGCCCGGTTTGTCGGGGCCCAAACCGCGAGCCAACCCTCCGCGGACTCGCTTGCGGCTATCCGGGAGGAAATGCAGCAGCTGCGGACGACGGTGGAACAGCTGAGCCAGCAACTCGCGGGAGCGCAACGGGAAATTCAGGACCTGCGTACGCGACTCAACTCCGGAACGGCAGCCCCACCGGCCACGGCCGATGCTGTGGCCGCGATCGCGGAAGAACAGGAAACGATTAAGGCGAAAGTGGATGATCAGTACCAGACGAAGGTCGAAAGCGGGTCACGGTATCGCGTGCGCCTCTCCGGACTGATTCTCCTGAACGTTTTCAGTACGGCCGGCTCGGTAGACAATCTGGACCTGCCGCACCTCGCTATTCGCCCGGCCGCGGGTGAATCGAAGGGTAGTTTCGGCGGCACCATGCGCCAATCGCTGTTCCGGCTGGATGTTACGGGCCCGGAATGGGCGGGCGCCAAAACGAGCGGCGAATTCAATTTCGACTTCTTCGGCGGCTTCCCCTCCAATCCGGAAGGTGTCACCGCCGGTCTCGTTCGCCTTCGAACGGCAAAAATGAATCTGGATTGGGCCAACACAACCGTCACCGCCGGTCAGGATGTTCCATTCTTCTCTCCGCTTTCTCCCACTTCCCTGGCATCTTACGCTTACCCGGCACTCGCCTCAGCGGGAAACCTTTGGGTGTGGACGCCGCAGATCGATCTGGAACGCCGGTTCACATTGTCTTCTACAAATACCGCCACATTTCAGGCCGGTCTGCTGGATCCTCTGACAGGTGAACTGCCGCCGGAATACAATCGCATCCCAACTGCCGGCGAAATGAGCCGCACGCCCGCCATCGCGATGCGGCTCGGCGCAAGGCACAAAGCCGGTGAGCAAGTCGCAAATATAGGCGCCGGAGGTTATTATTCCCGGCAGGATTGGGGGTTCAACCACCGCGTGAACGCGTGGGCAGCCACGGCGGATTGGGAAGTTCCCCTCGGTCCGTGGTTCTCGCTTTCCGGCGAAGCGTATCGCGGCTATTCCATCGGAGGCCTTGGCGTTGGCGTGTCGCCCCTTCCTCTGGCGCGCGCCGGTGGCTGGGCGCAATGGAAATTCAAGCCGTCCGCGGTGCTGGAGTTCAATACCGCGTTTGGCGAAGATGCGGCATTCGCAATCGGCCGCAATGCCAGTGGCTTCGCCAACGTGATCTATCAGCCGCGCTCAAGCCTGCTCTTTTCACTGGAATACCGGCGGTTGTGGACTTCAGGGCTTTCCCTGACACCGCAAACCGCCAGCCAGGTTTCCGTCAGTTCCGGAATCTCGTTCTGATGTCTCCAGGGCAAATTATTTCGCGCCAGTGTATTCGCCAGGGTCTCTTCGTATTCGCCCTGGCAGTTTCGCTATCCTGCTTGTGCGCGTCGGCACAATCCATAACTGTGACCGGATCTGTCGTGGTCGTCCGAACCGGCAGCGGCGGCAAGTCCGACAATTCGGGCGCCGTGGTCTGGCTCAAACCGGTCGGTGAACCTCCGCCCGTTGCCAACATCCGCTCAGGGCTCCGCTTCAGGATCGTCCAGCAGAACAAACGCTTCGAGCCGCATATCCTGGCGATACCCGTTGGCTCAATTGTCGATTTCCCGAACCTCGACCCTTTTTTTCATAACGTGTTTTCGATGTTCGATGGCAAGAAGTTCGACCTCGGCCTGTATGAGGCCGGGGCCTCTCACAGCGTCACGTTCGCGCGGCCAGGCGTCAGCTACATCTTCTGCAATATCCACCCTGAGATGAGTGCAGCCATCGTGGTGACCGACTCGCCGTACTATGCCGTTTCCGGCGCGGGCGGCGAATTCTCCATTCCCAACGTCGCGCCCGGCCGCTACCTCGTAACGGTTTGGCATGAGCGTGCGAAACTCGATGCCGCCAGCGGCTATCCACGGGAAGTGATCGTGTCGGCTACTTCCGCAACACTTCCCGTTATTCGGCTGATCGATTCCGCTCCGCTGCTGATGCCTCACAAGAACAAGTACGGACGTGATTACGATATACCTTCCAGTCAGGCTCCGCCCTATAAATAGTCTTGACAAGTTGTTGACATCATCCTGACAAACGCCGGCTCCAATTATCCAAAGATGGATGGGTGAGGTGGTTGCGTCCGCAAAGCAATCATCGGCAATTGAAAACCATTCAACAAAGGATCCGGCAATGAAACGATTTGCAAATTACACGCGCGAGAACCTCTGGACGCGGCTCGGCAGGCGATTACTTCCGATCGCGCTGATGGCCGCGCCGATGGCGCTCCACGCTCAAACGGTGACACTCTTCGGCGCTCTCTCCAATTTCGACGTCCTCAACGATACTGGTCAGGATGCGCACGGCTTTGAAATCGAAGTCGACGGCGTCACTCCGGCACAGATCGCGTACACCTTCAACGCCACACGCTATGGCTCGTCTAAGACGGTGGCGATCCCCGGCGGTGCTCTCGTCCGTTGGCAGAGCCCTTACGATTCCGCGACTCAGTCATTCACGACAACCACCGTTGTGCCTCCTTCGTTTACTCCTACCTTCGGACACTCCTGTGTTCTGACGCAGGTAGTTGGGTGCGATCATTATGGCCTCGGGCTCGTTTACTATTCCACTCCTCCCACCGCGACTGCCTATTACTGGCTGGTGGCGGACCCTGCCAATCCCGGCCAGCTGATGCGCTATTCGGGTCCCAAAGTGCAGGTTCCGCAGCCGACAGTTACTATCGTTCCGCCGGCGCAGATTGGAAATCCGCCTCAGGTGGTATTCCAGATCCAGGTCGAGCCGCCGCCGCCACCCCCGATCCCGGAGCCGGTTCCCCAGATGGGCGACGCAAAATGGGTTCGCGTGTATAAGACCGAGCTGCAGCGTGAAGTCGGGCTCGATGAACTCATCGCGGAAAATCCGGCGGTGCCTCAGAACGATGCTCAGCTGGAAACATCCTGGAAGCTCCTGCAATACAACCCCAATACACACGGGAACAGCGGCGTGCTCAGAAACTCGGGCGGTCTGAACAGCGGTTCGCGTTCGGTTCTCCGGCGATATGAATTCTTCAAGTACACCGGCAAGTATGATCCGATCGACCATACCGCGCTCTGTATCGATCCCACCTGCGCCACGGCCGATCCGTCGGAAGTAGGCGACTTCATTGGCGATCAGAACGCCGCCGCGAACGTCGGGGTTCCTTCTATCACCGTTTCAAAGGTTGGCAACGGCAATGTGAACGGCACCGGCGCCAAAATCAGTTGTGGCAGCACGTGCAGCGCATTAACGGCAGCTGGAGCGGTAGTGACATTGACCGCGACGCCTCCTTCCAACGGCGTGTTCACCGGGTGGTCGGGCGCGTGCACCAACCTGGATGCCACCTGTAATGTATTCGTCAACGATCAGGTTGCCGTCACGGCCAACTTTGCCACAGTCTTCAATTTGTCGGTGGGGCGCAGCGGTTCCGGCACCGTAACCGAGACACCGTCGGGTACGGATCGTGCTCTGAACTGCGGCAGCACTTGCTCGGCGAAGTTTATCCAGGGTACGGCTGTCACACTGACTGCCACCCCAGCGCCTGGCCTGAGCTTCGTCAGTTGGACCAACGGCTGTATCAGCTCCGTTCCCACCTGTACGGTTGTGATCGGAAAGGATACTTCCGCCCAGGCGAACTTCAAATAGCAGTAAAAAGGGCGGAAGCGATGGCCGCTTCCGCCCTTTGTAACTCAGGCCGCACGATCGCGCAGGAATTGTTTTTCCAGCTCCACCGCCGCAAAGACGATCAGGCTGAAGGCAACCGACACGGCGAGTTCGGACAACCGCAGCGCACGAGTCTTAAACACCTCCCTCAAAAACGGCACATAAAGTAATCCGAGTTGGAGCAAGACGGTCAGGCATACCGCGCCCAACAGCGGCTTGTTCGACAGCAGCCCGATCTGAAATATCGATCTGCGTTCCGATCGAACCGCCATGACATTCGCCATCTGCGACAAAGTGAGCGTCGTCAGCAGAATCGTCTGCCAATTCGGATTGCCCGCCCGCCAATACCAATACCCGGCGGCGAGGCAAAGCACGCTCATCATCAGCCCGACCCACAGCACCTGACGCCCCAGGCCGCGCGCAAATATACTTTCGGCCGTTGGGTAAGGGGGCCTCCGCATTGTGTCGATTTCCGCCGGTTCCACGGCCAGAGCCAAAGCCGGCAGGCCATCGGTGACCAGATTCATCCAAAGGATCTGAAGCGGCAGCAGCGGCAGCGGCATTCCCAGCAGCGGGGCGGCCAGCATGACCCAGATCTCCGCTGAGTTTGTCGCCAGAATATAGCGGATGAACTTCCGGGCATTGTCATAAACAACTCTGCCTTCTTCTACGGCTGCAACGATACTCGCGAAATTGTCATCCAGCAGGATCATGTCCGCCGCGGCTCTGGCCACGTCGGTGCCGGCGATTCCCATGGCAACGCCGATATTCGCTTTCCGCAGCGCCGGTGCGTCATTCACCCCGTCGCCCGTCATCGCGACCACATGGCCGCGCCCCTGCAGCGCCTGCACGATCTTCAGCTTGTGCTCCGGTGAAACTCTTGCGTACACGGCCGCCGCTTCCGATGTGTGTTCCAGCTCCGACGCGGTCTGCCGATCCAGATCTTTGCCTGTGACGGCCGCCCCGTTGTCTCCAATCCCGATCTGGCGGGCAATACAGGCGGCGGTAAGCGGATGATCTCCGGTGATCATGACCGGCCGGATTCCCGCCGATCTGCACTTCTCCACAGCGGACAATGCGGCGGCGCGCGGTGGATCGGTAATGCCGATCATGCCCACGAAGGTGAGTTCGCGTTCCTGATCATGCCACGCCTCCTGGGGGTCCGCGTCCCAGGATCGAAAGGCTACGCCGAGGACTCTCGCACCTTCACTGGCAAGCCTTTCGTGCGCAATCCTCAGCTGCTCTCGCCACACATTGACATTATTGATGGGCTCTGCCCGTCCCTCAATCCAGACAGTCGAGGATATTTCCAGCAGACTGTCGACCGCTCCTTTGGTGAAGGCGAACAAATGCCCCGGCCGAAGTCGGCGTTCAAACGGAAGCAGAACTGACGCGGTCGCGACGCGATGGACAGTGGTCATTCGCTTTCGTTCCGACGTGAACGGCACTTCAGCGATACGTGGGAAAGCCATCTCCAGATCGGCCTTCATCAGACCGAAGCGTTCGGCGGCCACGATCAGGGCGGTTTCGGTAGGGTCTCCCTTGAGACTTCCCGCGACTTCCACCGAGTCGTTACACAGAGCGGCGCCCGCCAGCAGGAAAGAGAATTCCGGTTTCTCGCCGGCAACCGGCAGGGAGTCACCCGGCATAGTGAAACGATGTCCCGCGGTTTGCAGGGTGGTGACGGTCATTCGGTTTTCAGTCAGCGTGCCGGTTTTGTCGCTGCAAATGACTGTGACCGATCCGAGGGTCTCCACAGCCTGAAGCCGCCGCACAAGGACACGTCGCGACAGCATACGCTGCGCGCCCAGGGTGAGCGCGATCGTCACCACGGCCGGCAAGCCTTCGGGCACCGCGGCCACCCCGATACTCACCGCCGTCAGAAAAAGGAGGTGCAACTCCTCGCCGCGAATCAAGCCGATGGCAAAGATCACGCCGACCAGCAGCAACGCCACGGTAGCCAGGCGTTTTCCCAGATGATGGAGCCTGCGCTGGAGGGGGGTCGGCTCATGATCCACATCCCGCATCATGCCGGCAATTCGGCCAAGCTCCGTGCGCATCCCCGTCCCGATTACGATTGCAAGGCCGCGTCCGGCGGTTATCAGGGTTCCGGCGTAAACCATATTGCGCCGGTCACCCAGTGGAATATCCGCATCCGGAATCGCATCGGTGATTTTTTGGATAGTTTCGGATTCGCCGGTGAGCGCGGATTCAAGCGTCCGGAGGTCGGCGCTCTCCATGACGCGGCAGTCGGCGGCGACCGAGTTTCCCGCTTCGAGAAGAACAATATCGCCGGGAACCAGCAGCGCCGGCTCCGTCTCAACGACTCGTCCATCCCGCCGGACCTTCGCGGACGGCGCAGCCAACTTCTTCAATGCTGCAATCGCCCTTTCCGCGCGATACTCCTGGCTGAAGCTCAGAACTGTATTCAGGATGACGATGGCGGCAATTGCGGCGGCGTCTTTGAAGTCGCGAAGAATCGCCGAAACAATTGCGGCGACGATCAGGATGACCGTCATGAGGCCGATGAGTTGTTCCCAAAGGATGCGCCACGGGCTTCTGATCTGGCTGGCCGATATCTCGTTGCGGCCGTGCTCTATGAGCCGCCGGGTCGCCTCGGCATCGCTCAGCCCCGTCCCGAAATCTGTCGCGACTTCCCGCAGCACCGCGTGCTGAGTCATTTGATGCCAGATCATGGCGTCACAGGTACCTATTGGGTCCGGAGTCTCCAGATATCGAGCAACGCCATCGTCGTGGCAAGAATCAGAGGCCCCAGCACGACTCCGGCAAGTCCAAAAGCGATCAGCCCGCCAAATATCGCGACCAGAATTCCCAGCGTGTGAATCCGCATCTCGCCTGCCACCAGAATCGGGTAGAGCAGGTTGTCGATCAGACTCACCACCAGCGCTCCCCATAACGCCAGGATCAACGCTTTTATCCAGCTGCCGTGCAGAAAGAGATAAATCGCGGCCGGTCCCCATACCAGTGAAGTGCCCACTATCGGGAGCATCGCCAGCAAAACCATCATGGCGCCGAAGAAGGTGGGGGCTGGCAATCCGAGTATCCAGAACATGAGTCCTCCGAGCACGCCCTGGACGATCTTCACGATCAGATTGCCGTACAAGGTCGCATGAATGGTCTGGGCGACACGACGGAACAGGACAGTTGTTTCCGGTGCCGAGAGCGGTATCAGAGCACTGAGGGATTGCAGCAACTGATTCCGGTCGCGGAAGAAATAGAAGAGCGTCACCAGCATAATGACGAACTGAGTGATGAATTGCGCGGAGCCGCTCAGCGCATTGGGTACCTGGCCCGCCACAATCCCGGCGAGGCGGCTCAGTTGCTCACCCGGATCAAATCTCGGCTCCAGCCATGCGAGTGCTCGTTCCGCCACCGGATATTGCGACGCAGCATTGTATAGCGCTTCGCGATTCAGGCTTCTGCCGATCGTGACCAGACGATCCCCGGCCTCGTCGAAGATCTTTTGAAACAGAAAAGTTCCCGGCGCCAGCAGGATCACGGTGATCGCAGTCACCGCCAGCAGAGCTGCCGCATCTGGTTTTAGCAGGCGCCCAAGCCGGCGATGCAGCGGCTGGCCGATGACAGCCAAAGCCAGAGCCCACGTGATCGCCGTCAGGAAAGGCCGGGCCAGCAGCCAGCAGAGATACAGCCCAATACAGGTGATCAGCAGAAGCACTGCGTGTCCGAGGTTCTCCCGCGAATACCCGGCGGCTTCGACTCGCGGTGTCATACGCTGAGAACAGGGCACGGTGAACGGCGAATCAACTCATGCGCATTGGTCCGCAGCCGGCCCAGCGTTCCCCGAATCACGCCTCTTCCGATGATGAGGAGGTCGGCGCCATGCGCTGACACGGCCTCCACAATGCCCTTGATCATGTCCGGATTCTGCACGATTTCCAGTGGCAGGTCGATACCCGCATTCCGGCAATGAGCCGGGAAGCGTTCTCGCGCTTCATCCAGCAGGAAAGTGTGAGCGCGCTCGGCTGGCCCGGAGCGGAATCGCGGCTCAATGCCGGGCACGGAATGCACTACATGCAAAGGGACGCTGAAGCGGGTACTGAATTCGCAGGCCACTCGCAGAAGCGTCGGCGCGTGGTCGTCCATGTCGACAGCGCAGACGATGGATTTCCAGACACCCGCGTGCATTGGGAGCGCCTCCGTGTGGGCTTCGGTCCATACCGGGCAGGGAGCATCGTGCAGCACCGCGGACGTCACCGAGCCGAGAAGCAATTGACGAAAGCGTGTATGCCCGCGTGTCGGCATCATGATTAAAGGCGCTTCCATCTTCGACGCCCGTTCCACAATGCAATCGGCGGTCGCGCCCGGCAATACGTCGCGACGCCACTGCGGAACTTCCACTCCCGGCGTTGCAAACTCTTCCAGCCTTTCCCTCAATCGCGCGCAAATCGCGGGCAACTCGGCGGAAAAGGTTCCCATGGCATCCGGATACCCGATATCCACAGCGTGCATCAACGTCACCGGTATTCCCAATTGCGTCGCCATGGATGCGACCGCTGGCCATGCATCGTTGCAACGCGGGGAGAAATCGACTGGAAACAGAATATTTTTCGGCAGGGCCATGGGGCTCCTCCGTGAGCAACTGGTGCATTTGCCCGGCCAACACCGTCTGCGCACGCATGTTTATGAGGTCGCGCCCGCAAGCCGGGCAGGTCAGGTTGCGGAGTGCTCGCCGCGGTTGCGTCTTTGCGCGCAACCGCGGGTCAAAATGCGCAGGAAATAAGCCTGGCGAGGTCCTTCGGCGAGGGCACTGCTGCTTCTAATTCAGTTCGAACATGCTCAACCCGGCCGTACCGGTGGCCAGCACATGCTGCTTGCCATCCAGCAGGAAAGTTTCCGGCGGGCTGGAAAGCGCGCCAATCTCCGAATGCCAGAGCGGCCGTCCATCTGTGGCCTGAATCGCTTCGATGCCGCCGCCGTTAGACAGAAAGATTACGCCCCCGGCTGTCGATGTCAGGCCGACGCTTCCATTCGTCAGTTCGTGCCGCCATACGACTTTGCCGGTCTTGTAATCAATCGCGTCGAGGAACGTCCCATACGAAGCTCCCCCGCCGCCGCCCGTGCCGCCAAGGCCCATGGAGCCCCGCGGGTCCGGTTCCAGCAGATAACTGATCCGCAGCGAATTCTGTTCATGCACGTAGAACAATCCCGTATCCGGCGAGAATGTCGGCGGCGGATAATTCAAGACATCGCTGTTCACCAGAGACCCGGCGATCGTGGCATCTTTATTCGGATTACGCTGTACTTCCCCACGCGCATTCAGATGCAGCGGAGAGTCCGGAGCGACGGCCGAAGCGTAATTGTTCACCAGTCCCAGCTTGCTGGTCACCAGGTGCTCGCCCGTCGTCCGATCCAGAACGTAGAAGTAGCCATTACGCGTTGCCATCATCACCAGCTTGCGCATCCGGCCGTTAAACATCGCATCGGCAAGGATAGGCGTCTGGGTGGAATCCCAGTCGTGCGTATCGTGCGGCGAAGTTGAAAAATACCAGACAATCTTGCCGGTGTCGACGTTCACCGCCAGCAGGCACGACGTGTAGAGGTTGTCGCCATCTCCGCGCCCCTGGGTGTAAGCGGGAGTCGGGTTGCCGGTGCCAAACAAATAAAGGTGCGTATCGGGATCATAAGAGCCGGGAATCCACGAAGTACCGCCGCCATGCCGCGCGGCGTCCAGGCTGGCCCAGGTATCCAGCCCAGGGTCGCCCATCTTTTGCGCCGTGGAGTAAAGCTTCCACTGTTCGCTGCCGGTCTCGGGATCGAGCGCCTGGAGGAACGCGGGCTCGTCCGTATCGTTTCCAGTACCGACGATAACGTGGTTGCCGATCACCATGGGCGCGTTCGAAGAGAAGTACTGCTGGTCGAACGGTGCGATTTCCTTCTTCCATACTTCTTTGCCGTTCCGCGCGTCCAGGCACACGATCCAGTCGTCGTGCAATTCGAAAAAGATGTAGTTGTGCCACATGCTGGGTCCCCGCGTCCCGGTGGTTGTGCCGCCGCGGTACTTCCAGTAGTAATGCCAGATCACAGCGCCGTCGCGGGCGTCAATGGCATAGACATCGTTCTGTGACGCGCCGTAGAGAACACCGTCCACATAAAGAATGCCGCCCCCGAATCGCGTGGGACCGCAGGTGTTCACGCTGCCATCGCCTAAACCTCCCACGACAATCGTGCCGCCGGCAGTTGCACCGCCCCCACCCCGGCCACCGCGCCCACCGCCGCCGCCCGCATCCGCCGCGGGCGCACCCCCGGCCGGACCAGTTCCGTTCGGACCGCAGCCAGTCGTAATGCTGTTGTTGATCCACCGCAGACTCAGGTTCTTAACAGTCTGCGTATTAACCTGTTTCAGCGCGCTGTAGCGCCTGCCGGTCATGTCGCCGGAATAGCTGGTCCACTGATCGGATAAAGGCTTCAGAATATCCGCCGGGTCGAGTCCGCCCGTCTGTGCCCTGAGGGGATTCGGGGTAACCAGAAGAACGGGCACTGCCAATATGGCTGTGGCAAAAAAGAGTTTGTTCATTTTCATCTCTCGTCGCTCCTCTATTACTTGATCGTCGCCAGATAGGCGGTGATGTCGTGCATATTCTTGTTATCGGGATCGTCCATCACGAGGAGCATCTTCTTGTGCGCCTCCTGCGGGTCCTTCACGTCCACCTTCGGAACGCCGTTATCCCGGGCGATTGATTTCCGGGTGCCATCCGGAAGCATCAGAACAACCAGGAAATCGTCTTTCCGCACCAGCCGGCCCTCCAGTTTCTGGCCGTTTGACAGCGTCACGGTGGCCTGCTGGCCTCCGCCCGCGCCACCGCGCCCACCACCGCCGCCGGCACTGCCGGAGACCCAGGTGTTCTGCAACGTCTTCGGGTCGTCGTACTTGGTCCCGATGCCTTTAAGGTCCCCGGTCACCGAATGACAACTGGCGCACATCTTGCCGAATGCCGCTTCGCCTGCCTTGGGGTCGCCGACGAGCACGTTATAGGTCAGGCCAACCGGATTTCGTCCGGGCGGGCTGCCCTGTGCGCCCATCTGGGCCTGAATGCTGTGGATATATTCGGTGATCGCCACGGTGTCCGTCATGGGCAGATTCACCGGAGGATTGTGTTTTGCCAGGCTCGCGGCAACCCGCTCACCCTGCTTATCGCTGAAAGTCTCCGTTGACCGAAGCAGGTTCGGTCCCTTCTTCTCGAGCACGCCGCGCAGATCGGCGGCATGGCACGAGGCGCAGTTGGCGTCGTAGAGCGCCTTGCCGCGCGCCAGTTCATCCTGCGAGGCCAGCGGACGCGTGTACTGCGGAAAACCGCTCGTGCGCTGACCCGCGGGCACCTGGCCGCGTCCTGCACCGCGTCCTGCGGCGCCGCTCGCCCCGGCCGCGCCTCGCGCTCCACCCCGGCCCTGCGCCGTAAGTGGTTGATTCACCAGCAACGCGCTACAGAGCGCACCTATACATACGATGTGTTTTTTCATTGTGAGTACCTGCAAAACATGACCTGCCCAAACGGACCCAAGGGGGCTAGGTTAGTCCAAACCGCATGCCCTGTCAAGTCCGGTACGCGTACCTTACGGTAAATTCCGGACGCCGGTAATACCCCAAAGGTTAATACGTGCCGGCGCGACCTGAGATTACACAAGTCTTACAAAGCATAGGCCAAATCACTGCTAGCGTAAGAACGTACCACCACTTTTCAGTTGAAGGGAAATTGCCCGGTGATTCCACAGGAAGACGACATTTTTGCGCGGCAGGGCCTGAACTGGCCGACCGCAATCGCGCTCGGAGTTTTGCATGTCGGGGCGATTGCCGCCTTATTTATGTTCAACTGGCGCTCCCTGGCGGTTGCCGCTGTCCTCTACTGGATGACCATCGGTCTCGGCATCAGCCTCGGCTATCACCGCCTGCATACCCATCGCTCTTTCGCGATTCCGCTGCCGCTCGAGTATCTCTTCGGCCTGTTCGGCGCCATGACCCTCGAAGGCGGACCCATTTTCTGGGTCGCGACCCACCGCATCCATCACCAGAAATCCGATCAAAAGGGCGACCCGCATTCACCTCACGACGGCGCCTTCTGGTCACACATGGGCTGGATCATTTTTGGTGAAGCGAAGCACGATAACACCCGCCTCATGGGCAAATATGCCCCCGATCTGATGCGCCACAAATTCTACATCTGGCTGAACAACTGGCACTGGCTGCCCACCGTCGTCCTGGCGGCCGTCCTTTACCTGGCCGGAGGCTTGCCGATGATGCTCTGGGGCGTCTGCCTCCGGATTGTTGTGGGCCTACACGCCACTTGGCTCGTCAATTCCGCAACCCACATGTGGGGCAGGCGCCGTTTCCAGACACGCGACGATTCCCGCAATAATTGGTGGGTTGCGCTCATGACTTTCGGTGAAGGATGGCACAACAATCATCACGCCCATCCCACGTCCGCTCGCCATGGTCTCGCGTGGTACGAATTCGATCCATCCTGGCTCTCTTTGAAAGTGCTCCACGCCCTCGGCATCGCGAAAAATATTAAAGTAGCGAAGCTCGATGCCATTGTGACTGAACGCAAAGCCGCCTGACGGGCGCGATTTGGGCGGAGCTAAGCTGTTGGTATGGTCGGCACTGGCCGGAAACGGTCCATCGCGTTTTTCATTGCGTTGGGCGCCGGCGTTATCTCGGTCGTCATCCTGCTCTATGTAGGCTGGGTCCTGCTCAACTGGCGCACCGGCGTCCTGCTGTTTCTCGGGGTTCTCCTGATGCTGGCGATTATCGCCGGCGTGGTTCTCAACACCATTTTCCTTGTGCGCGAAATTCACCGCAACGAACAGCATAATGCGTTCATCAATGCTGTCACCCACGAACTGAAAACTCCGGTAGCCTCCATCCGTCTCTATCTGGAGACTCTGCAAACCCATGCGGTGGATGAAAACAAACGTCAGGAGTTTTACCGCATCATGCTGCGGGACAGCGATCGCCTGCTTTCCACCATCGAACAGGTGCTGCGCACCGGCCGGGTGGGTCCTTCCCGGCGCAAGCTGAACCTGTCCCCCGTGGATCTGGAGGCATTGATCAACGGCTGTATCGACCGGGCGGGCAAACTGTACGGCGTCCCCACAGGCGGAATTCGGTACGAAACGGGAGCAGCCCCGGTCACCGTTCTCGGCGATTTCGAGGAGGTTCAGGCGGCCGTTTCCAACCTGATCGATAATGCGGTGAAGTACTCCGGCAGCAGCGTCAATGTGACGGTGAAGACAACCGCGGCGGAAAACGGCTACGTCACCGTCCGTGTCACGGATCAGGGCCCCGGCATTCCGCCCGACGAACTCAAGCGAATCTTCAAGCGTTTTTATCGCGTGCCCGGTCAACTCGCGATGCGCGTCAAAGGTACGGGTCTGGGCCTCTACATCGTGCGCGCAGTGGCGCGCCGGCACGGCGGGCGCGCGTGGGCCGAGAGCGAGGGTCTGGGGCGGGGCAGTACATTCGTTCTGCAGCTCCCCGTGGCACGCGGGATTGCCGGGAGCGCGGCGGGATGATTGGCAGCCCTGCGGGGACCATCCGGGTTCTGGTGGTGGAAGACGAGCAGCACCTGGCCGACGGTCTTCGCTTCAATCTGGAGGCCGAAGGTTATGCCGTTCAGGTTGTGGAAACCGGTGAGGCCGCGCTCCAGCTTCTGCAATCGGGCTCGGAATTCGACGTTGTGGTGCTCGACGTCATGTTGCCGGGCATCGACGGCTTTGCGGTGATCGCGGCGATGCGGCAAGCCGGACAATTTGTGCCGGCGCTCATGCTGACAGCGCGCGGCCAGGCGGAAGACGTCCTGCGCGGATTCGCCGCCGGCGCGGACGACTATCTCACCAAACCGTTCGACCTCGCGATCCTGCTGGCGCGTATCAAGGGCTTACTTCGACGGGGCGAGTGGGTGCGAAAGGCCCGGAACGCGGCTTCCAACGAGGACTCGTTTACTTTTGGCGACAAGACCGTGCACTTCGGGCAGCTCGAACTTCACGTCCGCGGCCAGATATTTCCACTGACTCTTATGGAAGCCAACCTGCTGCGCTATCTGGTCCGCCATGATGGAAAAACGGTTTCCCGTAAAGCGATGCTCGAAGACGTCTGGGGTCTCCATGAGGACACCGACACCCGGGCTATCGATAATTTCATGGTGCGGCTACGGCGCTACATCGAAGAGGATCCGAAGAATCCCAAGCACCTTCTGACGGTTCGGGCATTGGGGTATCGGTTCATCGCGAATCCAGGAACTTGACATCATGGCGAAAGACGTATTGAAGGCCGAGTTGACGGCCGCGCTCAAATCGGGGGGCGCCCACGCCGACTTCGATCGGGCACTCAAAGGATTTCCTTTCAAAGATGCCGGCAGAATTCCACCCGGTGTTCCGTGGTCCGCCTGGCAGCTCCTCGAACATATGCGAATCGCACAGGCCGATATTTTGGAGTTTGTCGCCTCGGCAAACTATCGCGAAAAACAATGGCCCGCGGAATACTGGCCGATTAATCCCTCGCCATCCCGCTCAGAATGGTCTGAAAGTGTGAAGGCCTTCCGGCGGGACAGGAAGGAATTGCAATCCCTCCTGAAGAAAAGCGATCCACTTCAGCCGATCCCGCATGCGAATAACAAAACGCTGCTGAACGAATTGCTCCTGGTGGTGGATCACAACGCGTACCACCTTGGTGAGTTCGTGCTGCTGAGAAAGTTATTGGGAAACTGGCCAACGTGACCGCGGCCTTGGCTTCGTTCCCGCTCACAGCACCGAATAAGACACGCTGCCGCCGGGCAGATCGTGCGTCACAGGCCCTTTGAGAACGAAAGCGATTGCCGACGTCCCGGGCGGCCGGTAATCGATAGTCGGCGACACAATTCCGCCGCGGTACTGATTCAGCCACCAGGCCCAACAAACCACGCTTCCGCCGTTGTCCAGAATAATTCCGTCGTCCGCGCCGGCCGCTCTTAAAGCCGCCCCTATTTCTTCCACTGTGCCTTCCCGCTGCACAACGAACATCGCGTCGCCGGAAATTCCGATCGCATTGTGAAAGTAGCGCGCTCGCGGCACGCCTGAATCTCTCCAGGCCGTAATCGCGTTCTCGCGAAACTTCGCCGGGTAATCGCGGTAACTGCAGTCGCGTACCCGCAACCCATGGTCCTTGTCGTGATCGAACGCGAGCACATGCCGTATGTCGTAGAACTGTTCGATGATCTCTTCAATCGGAGTGAGTGTTCCCGCGCGCAGGACATGCTGCCCGAATGTCGCCCATTCGATCTCGTCGCTTAAATTGCGGCCGTCCTGAGCGCCGTAAATCTGTTGCGCCGCGAAATCGAACCGAAGATCCTCAATGGAAAGTGCGCCGTTGCGCCGGAACGCAAGACAGGAATGCACGGCATAGCTGCACGGGTCCTCCGCAATGCGGAAGATCGGCGGCGTCCCGGTTCGCTGCCATGCGACGTTGCCGTGGTTTGTTCCCAGATTACGATTACTGATCGCGATTGCGCGGCACCTGGGCAGACCGGCCTCGTCGATGATATTCAGCTGGCGAAGGTGTTCCTCGATGCCAATCTTGCATTCCGCCACTCCCTCGCTCTCGTCGGGAGTCGCCAGCCGGTGCCGGGGCATGCCAGGCAATGCCATGAGCCGTGCGCGGTGCGACACATTCAGCAGCGCGGCATCGACTTCCGCGCGTTCCAGTCGCAATAGTAAGTCATTGCGCAGGCCTTCGAGACGATTTATTTCAAGCCGCATGGATCGTGATTAGGATTATACGGCGATCGGCTCGGGCTCAATCCTGCGAAGCACGAAGTAGACGCTCGCCATTGCCATCAACGGCAGCGTCCCCGCCGCGATAAAGACGGGCGTATACGAATAATGATCCACAATAACTCCGGTGGCAAGGACGGCAATCAGGGCAGCACCGCTGTCTCCAAAGCCGGCCAGGCCGTTGACGCGGCCGGCGACATGCGCCGGGAAGGTGTCCCCGACAGTCGCGATGTAGGTGGCAGCCACCCATTGATTTCCGAACAGGACCAGCGAAATAAGCCCCAGGGCAATCGGAATGCTGGGCGCCATCGGGACGAATGCGCTCATGGCGGAAAGGATGAACGCGCCGGTGAAGCCGATCTTGCGCGCTTTATCCACCGACCCCAGCATCTTCACCAGCCGGTCGCAAATCAGGCCGCCCGCAACATTCCCGGTAGCGCCCGCCAGATACGGCACCCAGGCGAGCAGGCCGATCATCGCCATCGGCATATGCCGTTCACTCTTGAGGTACTGCGGGAGCCACACCCAGTAGAACGTGGTCAGCGGTCCGGTAAAAACACGGATCAGGAACAGCCCCACCACTTTTCGGTTCTTGAGCAGTTTGGAGAAGCTAATCGTCGCGCCGGCTTTTTGTCCGGTCGCCGCCTGACTTTCCTGTTTACCGGGGAAGTTTGCCAGCCATGGCAACAGCCAGACCAAACCCACCACAGAAGGAATTACGAAAGCCATCCGCCAGCCGTACGCGTGCAGGATAGCCACTACCAGCGGCGGCGCAATCACGGAACCAAGCTGTGCACCGGCGTTGAAAACGCCACCCGCCGACGATCGTGTCGCAGCCGGAAACAAGCCGGCGATTGCCTTGATACCGGCGGTGTAATTGCCGCATTGGGCCATACCCATGAAGAACCGGAGCACGATAAAGCCGAGCAGACTCGCCAGAAGTGCGTGGCCTGCGCCGAGCGCGGACCAGATCACCAGGATAGTAGCCAACCCGGCGCGGGTACCCACCGAATCCATGAACATGCCGGCTGGTACCTGCCCCACCAGCATTCCCACCTGGAAAGCCGACGCGATCCAGGCAAACTGCGTAGCCGTCCAATGATTCGTTTCCCGCAACACGGGGCCGAGCACATTCAAAACCTGGCGATCCACCAGATTGATAGAGATCGACGCCGACAGCAGGATGGCAATCAGCCAGCGCTGGTTGGTTGAGATTCCGGTTTCGGCAGATTTCGTCTTGGCAGGTGTCATGAATTCATCTCCGATAGAGCGTTAGCAGTATACCGTATACGATCACCGCTCACTTGGGGACTTCGGTCCACTTTCGCGTTTTAGCCGACCGTTGCAGCGCATCGAGCGCTTCCTGTACCGCCAGCGCGTCGGCGAAGTTCGGATGGAAGTCCTTTCCATTCGCGAGGCAATCGATGAATTCCGCCAAGGCCGCGATGAAAGTGTGCTCGTAACCGATGATGTGTCCCGGCCGCCAAAAGTTCGGAAAGATGGGATGCTTCATGTCGGTCACCAGCAGGTCGCGCGCACCCTGCTCGGTGGAGGGTTGCGATGCGTCGAAAAACTCCAGCCGGTTCAGGTCTTCCAGATTGAACCGCAACATCCCGCCCGATCCATGCATTGCAAACGCATTCACGTTCCTGCACCCGATTCCGAAGCGCGAGGCTTCGAAGCGCCCCAGACTGCCGTTCTCGAAATTGACGAGGGCCGAAATCGCGTCGTCGACCGCCCGTCCCGGCGCGAAGGTGCGCGCGGTTGCCATTCCTTCGTTAATCCGCCCATTCAGGAACAACGCCAGATCGAGCGAATGGGTGAGGAGGTCGTCGCCAACGCCGGCTCCGGCCAACGCCGGATCCATCCGCCAGGTAGCGGGGCGCGAAGTGTCCGCG
Source organism: Bryobacteraceae bacterium (assembly GCA_025928545.1). Classification (GTDB taxonomy): domain Bacteria; phylum Acidobacteriota; class Terriglobia; order Bryobacterales; family Bryobacteraceae; genus BOG-234. The sequence goes on from JAICJH010000002.1 coordinate 101,755, forward strand.
CCCCACTGCTGGAAATATGTAGCGTTGTAGTGGAAGATCGTCCCGAGGCGGCCCTCATCGATCAACTGACGAGCGTACGCAACGGCGGGCACGCGGCGATAGTTATACCAAACCAGCGTCGGAACGCCGCGCGCCGCCTGCACCATGGCTCGCGCTTCTTCCGCTGAAAGCGCCAGGGGCTTTTCGCAAAGCACAATCTTGCCGGCCGCGGCTGCCGCGATGGCAGCCGGCGCGTGCAGATGATTGGGTAAAGCAATATCGATCGCGTCTATGTCCGGCCGGTCAATAGCCGCGCGCCAATCGGAAGCGGTTTCTTCCCATTCCCACTGTTTCGCCACCGTTGCCAGTTCGGCTTCGATGTTTCCGCAGACCAGCGAACGGCGGATCTTCCAGGGCAGGTCGTAGAAATGGCCTGCCTGGCAATATGCGTTCGAATGGGCTTTGCCCATGAAACCCGTTCCGAGCAGGGCGACGCGGAGTTCTTTTTTATTCATTGCAATTCACTTTCGTGTGGTTCGTCCGCGCCGTGAGGGAACCGCTCCCTTGCGGTCGCGGCTCAGAAAATGTCCGGTCGCGGCTCGGAAATGTCCAATTACAGCGCCTTCGTCATTCGTTTCGCCGCGTCCCATCCGAGCGGCTTGCCCATCTGGAGAGCTTCCAGGGCAATCAGGCAAGGCAATGCGGACGAATAGCCCACCTCCATCGGAGCCGCTGGCTTCTGGCGGGACTTCACGCAATCGAGGAAGTTTCGGGTATGCACGTGAAGAGGATAATCTTCTTCCACACCGCCGCGCGGATTGATGTACATCTTGGCTTCGAGCGGAGGTCCGGCATTTCCGCCCCGGCCACCGAAGCCACCGCCGGCACCGCGTCCGCCCGGAGCGATCGCCGCGCCGCCCGCGCCCAAGGTCACACCACCTGCCGTGGGAGGCGGTGGCGGACCAACCTTGTTGATGACGTGTGGCACCACTGGCCGAACAGCCCAGCCCTGGCGGTTCACCTGTAGCGAACCGCGGTTCCCGATGAAAAAAACGCCCCAGTTTTCAATTTCGTCGCCGCGATACACTTCGCCATTCGTGAACGACATCATGAAGTTATCGAACTTCCACGCAATCGAAAAAGTATCCGGCACTTGTTCGGGATCGGCGTCGGGAACCGCAAAACGCGCACCGTTCGCCGTCGTCACCTGCGGGGCTTTACCGTCCGCATTCATGAACCAAAGGCCGACATCCACATGGTGCGCGCCCCAGTCGGCGACCAGTCCACCACCGTAGTCGTACCAGGCGCGGAATCCAAGACGGCTCGGCTTAAATGCTTTTTTCGGCGCCGGGCCCTGCCACATATCCCAATCGAGACCGGCAGGCACCGGCGCTTCAGCCTCTTTCGGTCGCGCATAAGAACCAGGCTGGACGATTTCCACATGGCTGATTGTCCCCAAACTACCGCCATCCACAATCTTTTTGGCCTCAATGAAGTGGTCCCAGCTGCGCTGGTGAGTCCCCAGCTGCACAATCTGCTTACCTTTGTTGTACGCGTCGAGCATCGCGTTCAGCCGTGGAATCGTGTTTGACGCCGGCTTCTCGACATAAACGTCTTTGCCTGCCGAGATTGCGTCGATCATGATCTGGCTGTGCCAGTGATCGGGAGTCGCGATGAGCACCGCATCGATGTCTTTGCGATCCAGAATCTTTCGATAATCGCCTACAGTATCCAGTTTGAAAGTCTGCCTGGCGGGGCTCATCCATTGCGTCAGGCGGGCCTGATTCACCTCTGCGGCAGCCAGAAATTTGCAGTCGTCGTGGCGAACAAGCGAGTCGAAAACACGGCCACCACGATTCCCCGTTCCGATAATGGCCATCTGAATCCTGTCGTTAGCGCCGAGTGCCGTTTTCGCACCGCTTGCCGCCAGGACTGCCGCGGCCGCAGCGGAACTGTTGAGAAAAGTACGTCTACTATCCATCTGAATCTCCCGCGCTTAGGTTTGGTACCGGGTCTAGTATACAATCACGAAAGTTGCTTCAGACATCTAAATTAATAACAAAATTATGAGGATATTGGTTCTTGGCGGTGATGGTTATTGCGGATGGGCCACGGCGCTTTATCTGTCGAAGAAGGGTCATGACGTTTCGGTAGTCGATAACTACATTCGCCGTCAGTGGGACCACGAACTGGGTGCCCAGACGCTCACCCCGATTCAGCCGATGCCCCAGCGCCTGAACAAGTGGCGCGAACGGTCCGGTCTCGAAATCCGTATGCACGTCGGCGACATCACCGACCATGAGTTTCTGACGACGGTCATTCGCGGCGAACGCCCGGAAGCCGTCGTTCACTTCGCGGAACAGCGATCCGCTCCCTACTCGATGATTGATCGGAAACATGCCGTTTCCACCCAGGTCAACAATGTTGTCGGCACCCTCAATCTTCTGTTTGCGATCCAGGAATTCGCCCCCGAATGCCATCTGGTCAAACTCGGCACAATGGGCGAATATGGCACGCCGAATATCGATATTGAAGAGGGTTACATCACCATCGAGCACAACGGCCGCAGGGATCTTCTGCCATTTCCGAAGCAGCCCGGTTCGTTCTACCACCTCTCGAAAGTTCACGACAGCCACAACATCGCCTTCGCCTGCCGGATCTGGGGGCTGCGCGCCACCGATCTGCATCAGGGCGTGGTTTACGGAACCCTGACCGATGAAACGGGTCTGGATGAAATCCTGATCAACCGCTTCGATTACGACGAAGTCTTCGGTACCGTGCTGAATCGTTTCTGCGTACAGGCCGCGGTCGAGCACCCGCTAACGGTTTACGGCAAGGGCGGACAGACGCGGGGCTATATCGATATTCGCGACACGGTCCGTTGTATCGAATTGGCCTGCCTGAACCCGGCGGGACGCGGCGAGTGCCGGGTTTTCAACCAGTTCACCGAGCAGTTTACGGTGCTCCAGCTGGCTCAAATGGTGCAGGCTGTAGCGAAAAAGGAAGGTCTCAACGTCGCGATCAATCACCTGCCCGATCCGCGTGTGGAACTCGAAGAGCATTACTACAATGCCAAGCATTCGCGCCTGGCCGATCTCGGCCTGCAGCCGCATTTGCTTTCCGATTCGCTGCTCGATTCACTATTGAACATTTCGGTTCAATACCGTAACAGAATCGATCAATCCCTGTTCATGCCTCAGGTGAACTGGCGCAGCCACCACAACGAACGCCGCCAATCCAGCCCGGCCGCTGCCAGTGTCTCGCGGTGATGTGACCATTCCGGCTGAGTTGCAGCGAGGCATCCCGCGGCCGGTTTCATTCACGGTTCGGAGCAGAATACTGATTGCAATACTGATCGTGCTGGCAGTCGCGGCCTGCGCAGGGGGCGTTGCGCTTTCTCTCAAGGCGAGTCGCGACAGAGCGCGGTTGGCGCGGCATTCCACAGGCTTCAATACTGCGGAAGGGCATGTTGTGGCGGCTCGGCACGAATCCTCGGGTAAAGATGAGCGCTGGGCCATGACTTACGAGTTCCGCGCGGATGGCGTCCTCATGCGGGGTCGTATGAGTCGTTCGCATGCGGTGGCGGTCGGTACACCGGTGAGCATCGGGTATATGCCGGGAGACCGTGGCGAAAACTGGGCCATCGGATACGAAGGGGCGGGAACTCCTTCCTGGGCAGGGCCGATTTCTTCCTTAGTCCCGCTGCTCATGGTGTCCATTGCGGTCTCAAATTTCCGAAGACGCCTGCGTCTGCTTGCCAATGGACAAGCTACGATCGCGCGTTCCACCGGCGTGTCACGAACTTTATCGGATAGGGGCGGCCGCCGGTATCGGTGGCAAGTCGAGTTCCGGGATCTGGGTAGCATCGCCTGCACCGCAACATTCGAAACACGCCGCGAAGCTCCGCCTGCCAATACCGAGATCGTCATCGTTTACGATACGAACCAGCCGAAACGAGCGATGCTCTACCCGGACAGGATGGTTCAAATCAGTCTGTCCTGAGAGTAGGCTGTAGCAGGATGGGGAAAACCCAAATAGCCGCCGATTCACGCCGATTCACGCCGATCAGGCTATTGTTTTCAGGTCCCTTCATCGGCCGGTGGTGAAAAATGCGATATCGCAGCGTTTTTCAGTATCCTGTTAGAGAGAGATCATGCCGGCGGTACATCCGGACCATCGAACCGCACTGGCGGCTCGCGTTGTCAGGGCAGCAGAGGCAGCACTGCCGAACCAGCAATATGTCAGCGCGATTGATATTCTGACGGGCATCGGATTTCTCCAACCGGTCCACGTCCAGTCCTGGCGAAGAGGGCGGATCGAAGTTCTCGATAGCATGATTCAGGCCAACCCGAATAAGGTCGCTCTGGCGCTCGCGCTGTTTTGCGAATGGGCGCTTGAGAAGGGGCTGAAACCCTCCGAAACGCCCTATGTAAGAAGCGGGCCCGCCGGCGTCGTCAATCTGCAATTCAGCGACGCAGGAAATCCCGCAATGGACAAAATATATCGAACACATTTTGTTTCGCCTTCGCTCTCCCCGGGAGAGAAAGAGAAGCTGGAAACGAAACTGGCCGCTCCGCCGCAGCCAGTAGTGTTTCAGGTCCTGCGGGATTCCACCTGCTCAGCGTGCGGCGTCGCAATCGGGCGCGATGGCTTACTCATGATGGAGGCGGAGCGGCCACTCTGCCTGGAGTGCGCCGGTTTCGGGGACGATTTCGAATACCTGCCGGCCGGGGATGCGGCCCTCACTCGCCGCGCCTCGAAGTACAGTTCGCGCACGGCCGTCGTAGTTCGCTTCAGCCGCTCTCGCGGGCGCTATGAGCGGCAGGGTCTGCTGGTGGAAGTTGACGCGATGCGAAGGGCAGAGCAGGAATGTTCGCCGGACGCGGAAGCTCGCGTGAAAGCCCGCGCTAATCGCGGCGTCTCAAAAATTCGATGAGTCCGGCCTGAGTCCGATCCCGCCCGCGCGGATACCGGGGAGTTTCGCCCCATTTCGGCTGACACGCGGCCGCTTTTCTCGTCTAATATAGAGATAATTGTCCGCACCGGGGACGCGAAGCGTCACTTCGTCACTCAAGGAATCAGAAATGCGCCAGCGAAATCCGATACGAATTCTGCCTCTGCTTCTGGCGTTCGCCTGCGTCTCCGGCCCCGCGTTCGGCGACAACGCCGAACCGGCAGTGAAATTCAATCTTGCGGACGTCCGGCCAAGCCCGCACCTGACAAACGCCGACGATTACGATATGTCCGGCGGCCTCAGGCGCGGCGGTTATTATCACCTGCGCCGCGCCACTATGGTCGATCTCATCCGCCTTGCTTACGGCGTCGATGCCAAAAAAGTCGTTGGCGGCCCGAACTGGCTGGAGCTCGATCGTTTTGACATACGGGCCACGGTTCCCGAGAGCACCACGCCCGCGATGATCAAACCCATGCTCAAGGCGCTGCTTGCGGAACGTTTCGGTCTGGTTGCGCGAGAAGACAAAAGGCCCGTGCAGGCCTGGTCGCTGACCGCCGCCAAACATCCGCAGATGAAACAGTCGGATGGCGAGGGAGCCAGTGGATGCAAGGCTGAGCAGTCTGCCCCAGGCCGTGAAGAAGGATCTCAGCCAGGCGGCCCTCCGCCACCGGCAGCGTTGCTCAACATTTTGTGCCACAACATCACCATGGCGAATTTCGCGGCCCACATGGGCGACATGGACGGCGCCTGGAACTTCATCGGCGATAATCTCGTGGCCGATCAAACGGGGCTGGAGGGCGCGTGGGATTTCAATCTGAAATATTCGCGGCGCAACGGTCGCATCACCACCGCCGGCGTTGAAATTACTACTTTGTTCGATGCGCTCGAAAAGATCGGTCTCAAACTCGACCCCGCGGGAGTTCCGATGCCTGTCATTGTTGTGGAGAGCGTCAACCGGGTTCCCACAGCCAACTCGCCCGAAACCGAGAACGCCTTTCCTCCCACACCGACGGAGTTCGAAGTTGCCGACGTGAAAATGAGCAACCCCGATTTCAAGGGAATGGACTTTCAGTTTCAGCCGGGCGGCAGAGTCAGTATCCGCGGCGTGACGCTGAAGTTTCTGATGGAGGAGGTCTGGGGCCTGACGGACGACATGCTCGTGGGCGCGCCGAAGTTTATGGATTCCGACCGCTGGGACATCATCGCCAAAGCCCCGGAGGCCATGGCGGCCGACGGCGATGCCGACAACGAGGCGCTGTTTCAGATGGTCAAAACGTTGCTGGCAGATCGCTTCAAGCTCAAAGTTCACACTGAAGAGCGCGCCATTCCCGCCTTCACAATGACGGCGCCGAGGCCGAAAATGAAGAAGGCCGACCCCAATTCGCGGACCGGTTGCAAGGAAGGCCCGCCGCAGTTGGTGAAGGCCGATCCCCGCAACTCGAATCCGGTGCTGGGCCGTCTGCTCAGCTGCACCAATACCACCATGGCGTATTTCGCCGATCAGCTTCAGTATGTGGCAAATGGCTATGTCCACAGCGCCATTCTGGATTCCACCGGCCTCGAAGGCGGCTACGATTTCACGCTGAGCTTCAGTACGATCAGTCAGTTCCAGGGCGGTGTGTTGCCTCCTCCGGGCTCTCCCGCGGCGGACCCGAATGGCGCGATCTCCCTGCCGGACGCAATGGAGAAACAGTTGGGCCTGAAGCTGGAAGCCGTTAAACGGCAACTCGCCGTGCTGGTTATCGATCACATCGAACAGAAGCCCGTCGACAACTGATATCTCGCTGCGCTCATCTCGACGGCCGTCAGAGCTAACGTCATAATTGAAGTGTGTCGATGATTGGCCGCGCGATTCTAACTCTCCTTCTGTTGCACGCGACGGTTTTCGCAGCCGACTCCGCCGCCGAAAATGCCTCTGCGATGAAGCGTTTCACCGACGCGCTCGTCATCATGCAGGAATATTCGGCCGATCCTGTCGATATCGATCAGGCGTTCTACCAGGGAGCAGTTCCCGGCCTGCTGAGACATCTCGATCCGCACTCATCGTTTTTCGATCCCGGCCAGTTCGAGCAGCTGAACCAGATGCAGCGCTCCACCAGCAAAGGGTTCGGCACCGTCGTTTCCATTCTGCCGGGCCGGGTGATGGTGCTCCAGACACTGCCCAACACGCCATCCGCACGGGCGGGTATGATGCCGGGCGATGAGATCCGCGGGGTCAACAATTACCCGCTGGATCGCCTGGAGCCTGAACAGATCATTGAACTGCTGACCGAGTCGCGCCAGAAACCGGCAGTGCTCGTGGTCCGCCACCCCGGCGCGCTGAGACTCGACGAACTCAGACTGGTGCCGGAGCAGATGCAATCTCCGAGTGTCGAGCGCGCCTTCGAACTCAAGACCGGGATCGCTTATCTAAAAGTAGCGGCATTCGAAGCCAGCACCGGTCGGGATATCCGCGCTGCCATCGAGAAGCTGGGAGGTCAAAAACTAAAAGGCCTGGTGCTGGATCTCCGCAACAATCCCGGAGGAGCGGTGACCTCGGCGCTCGAAACCGCGGCACTCTTCCTCAAACCCGGCCAGGTGATTCTCACTGCAAAAGGCCGTAACGTTCCGGAGACGATCGAGCGCGCGCCGGCAGCCAACGTGCCCTATACGTTTCCAGTCTCCATTCTCATCAACGAGAAAACTGCGAGCGCCTCGGAAATCGTCACAGGCGCGTTGCAGGATCATGATCGCGCGACTGTTGTCGGCGAACCGAGCTTCGGCAAAGGTCTGGTGCAAAGCGTGTATCCACTGGCGGAAAAAACCGGACTCGCGCTCACAACGGCCCTGTACTATACGGCCAGTGGACGCTCGATTCAGAAACCCTTCCGCGAGGCAGGCTTTGAACTGGGCGAAACAGCCGCGCATCCGAATGAGCAATCGGTTTTCAAGACGGATAATGGCCGCCCGATTCTCGGCGGCGGAGGGATTACGCCGGACATTCCGGTGGGGCCACCCGGCTTTACGCCCTTTCAGGCGGCACTGGAAGCTTCGGCGTCATTCACATCGTTTGCGGCTGAGTACATCCGGGATCACAAGATTACTTACGGTTGGGAAGTGACACAGCCGGTACTCGATCAGTTCCACCTATGGCTGGGCGAAAGAAGAATTCAGCCGAGTTTGCGCGAGTGGCTGGAAAACCGCGACTATCTCGAATCGAGACTGAAAGAGGATATTTACAACCTGGCCCTGGGAGTCGATAAGGGCGACGAAGTGCAGGCGCAGCGCGATCTTCAGGTGCGGCAGGCGCTCGACGCCGTGCTGAATCCTCCGGCATTCCTGAAGTAAGGCGGTCCATAATGATGAAAGATGGCAACCGTCACTCCCGATCAGGAAAAAAATCCGTGGCTGGCGGCTGAAGCCCGCTTCAATATCGCAGCCGAAAAGCTTGGCCTTGATGAAGGTATTCGCAAGGTTCTTGGCAATCCCACCCGCGAACTCACCGTCAACATTCCCGTACAGCTGGATGACGGTCGCATTGAACTCTTCACCGGCTACCGCGTTCAGCACTCCGTGGCGCGCGGGCCAGGCAAAGGCGGCATTCGCTACGCTCCCGATGTTAGTCTCGACGAAGTGCGCGCGCTCGCGTCGTGGATGACGTGGAAGTGCGCCGTCGTTAATATCCCGTTTGGCGGCGCGAAAGGTGGAGTGATCTGCAATCCCGCGATGTTGTCGGACGGCGAACTGGAGCGGATTACACGCCGCTACACCGCCGAAATTATGGACATCATCGGTCCCGACCGCGATGTGCCCGCTCCCGACGTCAACACCAACGATCGGGTCATGGCGTGGATCATGGATACCTATTCCATGCATGTGCGACATGCGACGACGGCGGTAGTCACAGGCAAGCCAATGGAACTGGGCGGATCGCGTGGGCGTACGGAGGCGACTGGCCGCGGCTGCATGATCGTGACGCTGGAAGCGCTGAAGAAGTTCGGCCTCCGTCCCGAAGACACGCGTGTGGTCATCCAGGGATTTGGAAATGTCGGCGGCATGGCTGCGCGGCTGATGGCGGCACGCGGCTTCCGAATCGTGAGCATCGTCGAATATAACGGCGCGCTGTATAACGAAGCCGGCATCGACATTCAGGGGTTGATGGATCACCGCAAAGAAACGGGCTCCATCGTGAATTTTGCCGGCGCGGAGAATGTGGATAAGAATGAGGCTCTTTTCCGGGAGTGCGATGTTCTGATTCCCGCGGCCACGGAGAATGTGATCACGTCGGCCAATGCGAACCGCCTGCGCTGCAAAATTCTTTGCGAAGGCGCGAATGGGCCGACAACGCCGCTGGCGGATGAGATTCTCGCGAAAAACAAAGTGTTCGTCATCCCGGATATTCTGGCGAATGCGGGCGGAGTAACGGTGTCGTATTTCGAGTGGGTGCAGGATCGACAGGGCTTCTTCTGGAACGAGGAACTGGTGAACACGCGCCTCGAAGACATCATGGTGGGCAGCTTCAATGCGGTGACCGCGTATGGCGAGAAGCACAATGTGGATAACCGTACAGCCGCCTACATGCTTGCGCTGGATCGGGTGGCATCCGCGATGAAACTGCGCGGCATTTACGCCTGATTCATTAACGGACGATGAATCCCGTACACCGCCACTGACCTATATCGTCAGTCTCATCGGGAGACTGATATGAAGCCAAAACTACTCGCTCTTGCGCTGTTGGCCGGCAGCTCGTTATTCGCCAGGCCGGCGATTGGAATCGGAATTGAAATCGGTGCGCCGCCACGGCCGCCTCATACCCACTTCGTTCGGCCCCGGGCTCCGGGCCGTGACTACGTCTGGATCAACGGCTATTACGAACCCATGGGGCGTGAGTATCGGTGGCGGGAAGGTTACTGGACGCCGCGCCCGTATCCGCACGCGGTCTGGGTCGCGCCGCGCTATCACGGGCATCGTTACTATCCTGGCTATTGGAAACGATAAGGTCAGCGGACAGCAACATCGCCGCCGAGGCCGGCGTATTGGTCCTTCACGGCAATCACTTTGCTCCCGGCGAAGGTCACGAACGTGATCTTTCCCGGGGGCGTGCCGAACTGCATCCATTCGGTTTCAACGCCGTCCTTCGTCGTCTCGCGGCCGTGATGGTCGGACTGCCCGAGAATCAGCTTTACCTGTTCATGAGTCATGCCGACAGCCACTTTCTTATCCGCGATCGCCTGCTTCATTTCGGGCGACAGTGTTTCGGAGTAAAGTTCCGTGGCGGAGCGTTGATCGAAAGACATGATCGGCGCAAGCATCTTCTTTACGGCCGCGGACGTCAGACCCTCCATCGGCTTGCCGAAAATCACCAGGATGTAAGTTCCCAACGTGGGGGTGCCGCTGACGCGGTTGTCGATGGGGGTCTGGCTTTGCTGGGAGGGAACGCCGCCGCCCATGCCGCCCGAAATGTTGTCGTACCAGTGGCGGCCGCTGGTGAGGCCCCCGTTGATATCGAACAGCATCCGGTCGCCCTGGAAAGTGATCTTCGTGATCTGTACCTGTTCGCCCACGCGGGCCGCCGCGCCCAGTTGCCTGGCCGTGTCTTCCCAATATTTCAGATTGAATGTGCCGCCCACTAAGAAGTCCAGCGGCTTCTTCGATCGCGCCAGGGGGACTTTCATGGTGGTGAATTCGGACACGAGACCGCGTAGCAGTTCAATGCGCTCGTCGTCTGTGAGCTTGTCGCTCGGTCCAAGCGGTCCGGCCTGAGCGCAGGCGACGAACAGTAAGGTCAGGATGCCGGCGAAGCAGGTAGTTCGGATTGCGCGACCAGGTAGGCCGAACCGGGAATGGCCGGAACTTTCCATATCAGCGCCAGTAGCAATACGATCACCAGAGAGGTAACCCCGCTCGCCTCCGGCCCATATTTTCCGCCACTCCAGAATTCCCCGGCTGTCCATACGAGTTCGTACCCGGTCACTTTTATTGTAAGACCACTGAGACCCACCCCGAGGAACGGCAAAGCCGTATTCCAGGCAAAATGGATTCCAGCCGGCAGCCAGAGGTCTCTGGACCGCAGCACTGCCGCACCGAACACAATACCAAAACCCGCGGTATTGATTGTGCTCATTGTGGTTGCTCCGGGGTTGCCTGCATGCAGAAGTCCAAATAAAGTGCCGATACCAAGGATCGCTGCCCAGCGGCCATAACCGCGCATCAGGTACTGGAGGGTGAAGCCGCGGAACGCAATCTCCTCCCCCATCGCGCCGCAGAACATCAGGACCGGCATGAAAAGCGCGCCACCCCAGGAAACGTCCGCATTCGCAGCGTAGTGGAAGTGTGCCAGACCCAACACGACGGCCGGAACAACCGCAAGAAGTGCTGCCACGGTACCCAGAATTACGCCAGCCAGGAGATTTCGACCGGTTCCCGGCATCCACGCCAGACCGATTTCCCCCACCTTGTGCGGCGCTTCGAAAATTGCCATCGCGATGGCGGAAGAAATGGCCGCCGCCAGCAGCGGAGGCACGGTCAGGGCAATCATTTCGCCGCCCATCACCTGGCCGAAGGGGACCAGAATGGAGAGCAGGACTCTGTAAAGCAGGAAGCAGGTACCAGCGCCTACCAGCGGTTGCAAGAGGTTCCGTTTAGCTGCTTCCGGCACTACTAACGCGCCCCTTTAACCTTGATCCGGACGCCGAGCGGCGCCACCTCCGCATCCAGGGCGTTGGCGCCCGCGGCCTTCAGGGCGCCTGTTACTTTCGCCTTCGCCCCGGGTTCGACGAGAAATACAACACAGCCGCCACCGCCCGCCCCACACACCTTTGCGCCCGTGCTGCCGGCGCGCCGGGCAACTGTCACCAGCCGGTCGATCAGCGGCGTCGTGATGCCGGGAATGTTCTTACGGCGATAGCTCCACTCTTCGCGCATGAGGCTGCCGGCGCTGTCCCAATCGTGCGCGTTCAGAGCGTCGTGCATGGAGTTGGCAATGGCCGCGATGCGATCGAAATTGCGGTGGATGGCCCGTTTGCCGTCGATGTGCCCCTTCATCACTTCCCAGTTATTGATCCCGGAATTACGGGGTGCGCCCGTGTAAACAAGTACGAAGCGCTGATTCAATTCGTTCGCAGAGACAGGCAACGCTTTGCGGACAATGCCGGCGGGGGTGAGCGAAATCGAGGATATTCCGCCGTACATGGCAGGGTAGTAATCTTGGGCACCTGTCGGCACGCGGATGACCTGAGCTTCCACGTTCTGGGCGATTTCGCGGATCTTCTCGAGCTTGTGGCCGCTGTTTGTCAGCTTGTTCAGCGCGGTGGCGGTGGCGATCATCAGGGCGGATGAACCCGAGATGCCTGCGCCTGCCGGCGCTTCCGAGTGGGATTCCATCGTGAAGCCGGTCCCGGGACTGAAATACCGGGTCAGCATGGCGAGGATCGGCAGACGATAGCGCTTCGCGGCCTTCAGATGAGCCAGCGAGTCGAAAGTCTCTTCCGTCCCGAGGTCTTTCGAGCGGAGGACGATTTTCGGAGTTGAGTGAGTCGAGATGTCGCAGGAAGTGTAACGATTGACCGCGAAGTTTACCGTTATCGGGTTCTCGTGGAAGAGATAAAGAGGCCAGATGTCGAGCGTGGCGCCGGCGAGATCCACGCGGCAGGGCGCTTTAGAAGTGATGCGCATGGGCTGTCGAACGAACATAACACGAGGCTGCCCATATCCTGAAGGTTAGTGCCGTCTCTTCGTATAACTCCTCACGCGCGCCGCATCCTGCTGGTCTGCCTGCTGTCGGCGCTGGCCGCGATGTATGGCTTCGCCTGGTTCTCGCCGGCGATCGGCCTGGAGTACAGCGACGGCGCGGCTCTGGTTCAGGCAGTCACGCATCACATTGATGCCAGCCCTCCGTTGTTTCCGGCGTTGCTGGGGCTGTTTGCCATGGTGTCGCGGCAGCCGCAATGGCTGAAGCTGCTGCCTCTGCTCTGCACGTTGGGGTGGCTGGTATTGACGCAGCGCCTGCTTGTCAAGATGGGAGCTTCGCTGACGGCATCGCGGGTCCTGGTGCTGCTGACGGCCGCATCGCCCACAGTCGTGCATCTGGCAACGGGCATCTTCGCGGAACCTTTGTTTGCTCTTCTGGTGACCGCATCGCTGCTGGCGCTGCTGGAGGAACAGCCAGTGATCTCGGGTCTGTGCGCGGGACTGGCTACGGTCACCGTGACCGCCGGGACCGCACTGATCCTGGCTTCGATTGTGACGCTTGCCGCCCACCGGCGCCTGCGCAGCGCCCTGATTTTTACCGCTTCCGCGATGCTGTTCGCGACTCCGTGGCTGGGCTGGTGGCTGGCGAACGGCGGTCTGCCGGCATCGAGGTTGCATGCGAATGAACTAGCCGTGCTCGCTGGCAATAATCTGGTCTTGCTCGCGGCCGCGCCGGTCACAATGCTGAGTGGCTATGTGAACCTCTACCCCGGTTTGCTGACCGCGGTGGCGTTGCTGATCGTGTTGGTGCGGCGGCGGTTGTTTGTGCCCGACCTGTTCTTTGGGCTGTATTGCGTGGCGCTGCTGTTCAGGACGGAGCCTCCGTTACGAGGCTTCGCTCCGGTGCTGCCGATGTTCCTGTGGATGCTCTGGCGCGTAGCCCGAACCGGCAAGTACGCCACGGTAACGAAGGTGACCGCGACCGCGCTGTTGGCGCCAGCGCTGTGGTTCGGGTTTACGATGCTGGCTCGTCCCACAGGCTGGCATGAGATGGAGACGCTGTTCGCCTACATCAGGGGCAATACCGCCCCCGATGCAGTGTTGATGGCGGACCTCGATCCGGTGTTCACGTTCAATACCGGCCGGCGGACGGTTCGCGGGTTTGTGGCGGATAGTTACAGGAGCTACTATGCTCCGGCCGGAGCCGGGCCAGTCGTGACTCCGGATGAACTGCGCGCCTCAGTGATCCGGGAACGGGTTCGCTTTGTCGTGGTGACGCCCGACCGGGAACTGCCGGAGTCGGCTTCGTTTCACAAGGCCGTTGGCGCACTGGAGCGCAGCGGGATGCTGGAGCCTGTCGAGGTGCCGGGGGTTCCGGCGGAATATCGACTCCTGCGGGTCCGCTAAGCAGCCGCTCCTTCGGCACCCCGGTGCTGGAACTTGACGCTGACCAGTTTCGAGACACCGGCTTCCTGCATGGTGACGCCGTACATGGCCTGGGCAGACTCCATGGTTTTCTTGGAGTGCGTGATGATGACGAACTGCGTGTCGACCGACATTTCGACCAGGAGGCGCATCAGACGGCCGATGTTGGCTTCATCCAGCGGGGCATCCACTTCGTCGAGAACGCAGAACGGACTGGGCTGATATTTGAAGATCGCCATCAGAAGCGCGAGGGCGGTGAGGGCCTTCTCTCCGCCCGAGAGCAGCAGAACATTCTGCAGCTTCTTGCCGGGAGGCGAAGCGATCATGTCGATGCCGCTCTCGTTGATGTTCTCTTCGTCGGTCAGGCGCATTTCGCCGGCGCCGCCGCCGAACAGCGTCTGGAAGCACTGGCGGAAGTTCTCGTTGATGACCTTAAAGGCTTCCGAGAAGCGGGCCTTCGAGATTTCGTCGATTTCGCTGATCGCGGTTTCGGTATCGCGGATGGAATCGAGCAAATCCTGACGCTGGGTGCTGAGGAATTCCTGACGAAGGGAAGCTTCCTGGAATTCTTCGTAAGCGGTGGGATTTACGGCGCCGAGATTTTCGATTTTGGTGCGGGTTTCCTGATAGAGCGCTTCGGTGGCCTGGAGGACTTCGGGGGTGCAATCGGCCGGCGGTTCGAGCTCGGCCACGCCGAGGTTGAGTTCCTTGCGGCTGGTCTCGTCGAGGAACTGAAGTTCGGACTGTTTGCGCGTCAGCTCGATTTCAATTTCACCCTTGCGGTTGTGGGCGGTTTCGATGCGGGCGCGCAGGACCCGGAGAGATTCGTCGGCAGCGGCGAGCGTTTCGCGATGCTTCACATCTTCTTCGGCTAATTCGAGAACCGTGCGCTCACCGGCAGCGATCTGCTCGGCCAGGGCGGTCAGCTTCTGATCCAGTTCGATGTTTTCATTCAGGATGCGGGCACGGCTTTCACCCCAGCGCTGGACGTCTTCGCCCAGGGACCGGCGGCGATTCGAAGTCTGCTCAAACTGCTGGACAAGGCGGGCCAGCGCGGTGCGTTCGCCGCGATGGCGCTCTTCAACGCCCGCGAGATTGGCCCGCAGGACAGCATGTTCCTCACCGATGCGGTGGGCTTCCACCTGAGCGGCGTCAAGTTGCTCGCGGAGCGCTTCCAGCGCCTGTTCACGTTCGGCCCGCTCTGCTTCCTTCTGTTCGGCAATTGCAAGGTTCTTAGCGCGGGTTTCGTGGGCGCGCTCTTCTTCGCGCTTCAGACGATCCAGTTCCAGACGGGCTACGGAGACGCGGGAATTCGAGCGATGAATCTCTTCAGCGGTGCGGCGCAGGTCGTGATCGAGCGAGACCGCTTCCTTTTCGCGCGCCTGCTGGAGCTGGCGGAGCCGTTCGAGTTCCGCGTTGAGCGCGGCCATTTCGCCTTCCATGGCCTGGAGCTCTGAGGTGCGGACCATCAGGGACTGTTCGCGTTCCTGGAACTGCTCGGCGTATTCGCGAAGTTCGCGTTTCAGTACGAGAGGGCCGCTGGATTGTTTGCGGCCACCGGTCAGCATGCGGCCGTGATAGGACTCGCCATCCGACAGCAGGAAATAGGCGTCCGGGTGGGCGTCCGCCATGGAACGGGCCTGATCGCGATCGGTTGCGAGATAGCAGTTTGCCAGGCGGGGCAGCGAATTGGTTTGGCCGGTTAAACCATTGGTAAAGTTGACGAAGCTGGACAGGCGGGGCAGATCACAAGCAGGAGCCAGTGCCACTGGCTCGGCGTGAGATTGGCCTTCAACGAGGAAGGTGGCCCGGCCCTGGAGATCTGTGCGGAGCAGATCCATGCTGGTTTCGGCTTCGGCCCAATCTTTCACGACAACGTATTCGAGCTCATCGTGGAGGAATTCTTCGGTGGCGCGCTCCCATGCGGAATCGACTTCGACATAGTCGGCGAGCAGGCTGCCGTGCCCGAGGGCACCCAGCAACTGCTTGGTGGAATCGCTGGTATAGGTGTGATGCGAAAGAACGTTTTCGAGGGATTCACGCTGTGCGCGCAGGCGCGAACATTCGGCGCGGAGACCGTCGATCTGGACACGAAGTTCGGCGGCGGCGCTGCGGCGGCTGGCGAGTTCTTCCTCTGCGCCGAGGCGGTCCGTGGTGACGGTGGCGATCTCCATCTGGCGCTGGGTAGCGTGTTCGGAGAGCTGGAGTTTGACGGCGTCGAGGCGCTCGATTTCGGAAGCGGCGGCGGCTTCTTCCTTCTGGAGGCGGGTTCGTTCGCGCTCGATGCCGCTGAGATAGGTATCGGCCTGAGCAACCTGATTGCGGACACCGGAGGCCTCGCCGAGAAGGCGGAGAATGACGTTGCGCGAACCGTCGATGACCTGTTCGGACTGGCGGATGCGGGCCTGGATTTCATCGCGGGAGCGATTCTTATCCATGAGGGCCGTGCGGAGGGACTGGATCTCTTTTTCGAGACCTTCGACGATTACGGCCAGCGCGGCACGCTCGGCTGCATTGTGTTCGAGCTGAGCTTCGAGGTTGATGGTTTCCTGCTCGGCTCCGCCCATACGTTGCTCGATGGAGGCCGCTTCGCGAACCTGCGATTCGAGACGTCCGCGAGTTTTGGCGGATTCGACATTCATGGCCGCAAGCTGGCGGCGGAACTCGGTGAGCTGGGCTTCGAGCGCGTAGAAGACTTCCTGCGTTTTCTGGCGGGCGGCGTCCTGATCGGCCGCTTCGGCACTGGCATCGCGCAGTTCCACGGAGGCGGCTTCCAGCGCGGTGGCGGAGCGCTCAGCTTCGTCCTTCAGCGTGACATAGCGGCCGGCGAGCACGGTGCGGAGCTGGCCCTCGAGTTCACCTTTGAGCTCCTGGTAGCGTTTGGTTTTGGAGGCCTGACGTTTGAGGGAATTGACCTGGCGGGTGACTTCTTCGAGGATGTCGAAAACGCGGGCGAGGTTCTGGCGGGCGCTTTCGAGCTTAGCTTCAGCGAGACGGCGGCGGGACTTGTACTTCGTGATGCCGGCGGCTTCTTCGATGACGGCGCGGCGGTCATAGGGGCGGGAAGAGAGGATCTGGCCGATGCGCCCCTGTTCGATGATGGCGTAGCTTTCGGGTCCGAGACCGCTGCCCATGAAAATATCCTGAATGTCGCGAAGGCGCGCAATGCGGCCATCGATCAGGTATTCGCTTTCGCCGGAGCGGAACAGGCGGCGGGTAATGGTGACTTCGCCCTGTTTGTTGCCCGGAAGGGTGACGACGCCGTGGCCGCTCGCAGTGTGGATTTCGTGGACTTTGGGCGCTTCGGGAATGGATTCGGGGGATTCCGCAGCGGCGGCAGTTTCAGTTGTTTCCGAGGCGCCTTCCGCTACTTCAACCGGCTGTTCGGTTTTCGGCTGATGGGTGGGGTCGATCAGAGGGAGCTGTTTGGCTTCCGGGTCGACCAAAACCATGGTGACCGAGGCCATGCCCAGCGGCTTGCGGGACTTGGTGCCGGCGAAGATGACGTCTTCCATGCGCGCGCCACGAAGAGACTTGGCGGACTGCTCGCCGAGAACCCAGCTGATGGCGTCGCTGAGATTGGACTTGCCGCAACCATTTGGACCGACGACCGCTGCGATTCCGCCCCCGTTGAACTTGAGTTCCGTGCGGTCGCAGAAGGATTTGAATCCCTGGAGTTCGACCTTTTTCAGCTTCAGCATTGATGCCCTCTCATATACAGACGCTCGGGGGAGCGTCACCATACTAACCGCGTTTCGGGCAAAAGTAAAGTAGCACGTATACCGTATATGTGGATTTCTACAGGATATGCACAAGATGTTGTGGGTAGTGTGGAATTCGGATGCGCTGAATCGTACGCATTTTTGGCTTCTAGAGGCGTTCCCGCACACTGCGGGTGACAAGGTCCTCGGTAAGCTATTGATTTTAAATAAAGTGACCGTATTCCAGCGTCACAGCCGGAGCATCCCGCGTACGACGTCATCTTTGGCGGGCTGTAGCCCGAAGCCCAGGGCCCGGCAAACTTCGAGCATCTGAGGATTCTCACCGGCAATCTCGACCGCGATCCGGCTTAGCTTTTCATGGCGGGCAATTTCCACCAGGCGTCGGGATATTTCGGAGCCCAGGCCACGGCCCTGATACGCATCGGCCGTCACTACGTTCAGTTCCGCCTCATCGGACCAATGCGCCTTGCTAAGGCGTCCCACCGCGAGAATCTCATTGCCGCGGGTAGCCACCAGAGCAATCTCGCGGTCATAATCCCCAAAGCATATGCGCACCAGCCGGTCATGCGCAGTTCGCGCGTCGAGCGGCAGCGGCTCGGCATAGCGTAGAAATACCGTCTTGCTGGAAAGCCGCGCATGAAAATCGACAATCAGGTTCTCGTCCTCAGGCCGGATGGGACGGATCAGAACGTCGCCGCCATCGTCAAAACCCCACGGCGCCACATATTGAATCGGATAGGGGCGGATTGCCGGTTCCGGCGCTTGTGCAACGTCGTTTCCGTGCAGAACCACCCGCGCGTCGAGCGCCAGTAAACCCTTTGCCGAAGCCATCAGAGGATTAATATCGATCTCGCTGATCCACTTCTGCTCCGTCACGAGCGAACTAAAACGCACCAGCAGCTTTTCCAGCGCTTCCATGTCCACCGGCGCCCGCCCGCGCACTCCGAGCAACGCCTGATAGATTTTCGTCCTTTCCATGAGCAAGCGCGCGAGAGTCGTATTCAGCGGCGGAAGGCCAATGGCGCGATCTTTGTAGATTTCCACCAGTTGTCCGCCGGTTCCGAACAGCAGGATGGGACCGAACTGGGCATCCACACTGGAGCCGAGGATCAATTCGTAGCCCTCGGCCTGCACCATGGGCTGCACCGTCACGCCGAGAAAATGATTTGCGCCAGCGATCCGCGTCACCGATTCCCGAATCCTCTCGAACGCGCTCCGCACCGCGGCTTCGTCTTTCAGGTTCAGCTGGACGCCGCCCACATCGGTTTTGTGCGTGATGGTCTCCGAATGCAGTTTGAGAACGACGGGATAACCAACGGCGCCGGCAGCGATCACAGCCTGGTCGAGGCTGGTGGCAATTTCCGTACGAACCGTGGGAATTCCGTATGCGGTCAACAGCGCTTTTGATTCGGCCTCCGTTAGAATCGTTCGCCCCGTGGCGCGGATGCGGTCAATGGCTGCCGTGGCGCCGGCGCGGGTTGCCTGTTCCTCACCGCTATCGCCTTCAAAAGCCATCGGAGTCTCGTACAGGGCTTTCAGGTTTTCGCTGTAGCTCGACATGAGCTGGAATACGCGGGCCGCCGAATCCGGGTAGCCGTAAGTCGGAATTCCGGCACTGCTCAGGATCGCGTCGCCGCGCGCGACGCCCGCACCTCCCATCCAGCTGGCAATTATGGGCTTGTCCGGAACCCGGGCGTATTTCACCAGGGCTTCGGCAACCGACGTGGGGTCGGAAAGTCCGGTGGGCGCCAGGATCACGAGAACCCCGTCCGCCGATGGATCCTGTACAGCGAGATCCATGGCCGCCGCATATCGTTCCGCTGTGGCATCGCCGAGAATGTCAATCGGATTCCGATGGCTCCAGTGGCTGGGCAGGATCTGGTTGAGTTGGCTCTCGGTGGCGGGAGTCAGTTCCGCCAGTTGGCCGCCATTGCTCAGCAATGCGTCGGTGGCCAGCACGGCAGGGCCACCTGCGTTGGTCACCATCATGAGCCTGGGTCCTCTGGGGCGCGGCTGTTTGTCGAGGACTTCGGAGAGATTGAACAACTCGGCAATTGTATCGACGCGAATCACACCGCATCGCCGGAACGCCGCATCCAGCACCTCATCCTGTCCGGTCAATGCGCCGGTGTGGGATGCCGCCGCCTTTGCCGCCGCCGCGGTTCTGCCGGGTTTGATCACGATGATTGGCTTGGATAATGCGACTTCCCGAGCCGCGGACAGGAAGGCGCCCGCATCTCCCACGGATTCCATGTAGATTACGATGCTTCGGGTTTCGGGATCGTCCCCGAGATAACGGATCAGATCTCCCCAACCCACATCGAGCATGGAACCCACCGAGACAAACGCGCTGAAGCCGACCATTTCGCTCTGGCTCCAGTCGAGGATGGCGGTACACAATGCGCCGCTCTGGCTGATGAAGCCAAGGTGTCCCGGACGCGCCATGGTCCTCGCGAACGTTGCATTCAAACCATGCAGTGGACTCATGAGGCCCAGGCAGTTCGGCCCGACGATGCGCATCCCGCTCTGACGCGTCTCCGCCAGGATCTGCCGCTCGAGGTCCGCCCCGAGCGCACCAACCTCGCGGAACCCCGCAGAGATGATGATGGCGTTGCCGATTCCCGCTGCAACGCATTCCTGCACAACACCAGGAACCGTTCTGGCGGGCGTGGCAATCACCGCCAGGTCCAGTGCGGACGGGATCGCGCCCACATTCGGGTAGCACGGCAGACCGAGGACCGTGGCGCGTTTGGGATTCACCGGAAAGACGCTGCCGCCGAACGGGGTTGCGATGAGGTTCGCGACTATCGACCGGCCGACACCCGTGTGATCTTCGGTAGCCCCGATCACCGCAACATTTCGTGGCCTGAAGAATCCGGACAGCGGCGCCCTGCGTCCCGGAGATATTTCGACATCTACGGGTTCAGAACCTACGGCGGATTCGGTCATAAATCCAGCCTAACGTAGACGGATTTCAGGTCAGCGTGCCATATGCGATCCTCGCCCCTGAGTAAGCTCAGATCGAAAGGCCCGGATCGCCCTCAATAACTTGTTGGCGCAGCAACGGCCGCTCTCCCGGTTTCCAGAGCGATGCCGTGTGGACGACCCGGTAGCGAAGAGGACCACCATCGGGACGATCACTGCGCGTGATCGGGCGGGGAATGCAGACGAACTCGGTCCGCATTTCATCGACGGTGAGCCGCACTGTCGCATAGCCGTGACCGCCCATATCCACGAATTCCAGGTGCGGTGAAAGATTCGGATTGGAAAGAGCGTGAGCGCGGGTCAGGTCGAAGCTCCTGGCGTATTCGAGGCACGAGCGGACACCGTGCTTGAGCAGCATGTTGTAGGTCCATGCGGGTTTGCGCTCTGTCCGATCACCCCCGGGTCGATCACTCCCGAGCCGATCACCCCCGAGTCGATCGGCCAGGAACAGTGAACGGAGCGGATGATTTTTTGGAAGATTGTGCTCAAAAGCCTCCATCGCCCCGGGGCTGGCCAGCGAAGCGCCGACGAAACTGATCCCGACCGGCTCAAACCTGGCGGGTGGCAATCGGGATGCGGCATAGCCAGCCCAAAAGCTGTGACGGTCGCCCGATACGATTGCGAACCCGGTGATCTTTGAATCGCGGACGAGGTCATAGATTTCCCCGCGCTCGTGATAGGCGCTGCCCCAGTCGCCGCTGCCGATCTGTGCGAAGGTGTCGGCCGGCCACTGTTGCTTCGTCAGTCCATCCGGAAGGTTCTGCGGATCGGCCCGCAAATCGAGAGTGCCCTGCGAATTGCCCCATATCTTCCACGTGGCCGAGGACTCGCGCAGCTGGCGCATAAACCATTGCTTCTGACGGGTACCGAGTATCGAGCGCGGCGGTGAATCCTTTCGCGGATTCGGGATGGTTTTATCGCCAAAGCTGAGTTCTGCAGGCGGAGTGCCGCCGTTGCAGGTACGGCCCGCATCGAGTGCGATCATCGCCGGTTCCGAGAACATCCCGTTGAACGCCGGATCGTATATTTTGTCAATACCCTCGGCATCGGTCGGGTCGCCGCCGCAGAAGCTGTGCTGGTCGGTAAGAATGAGATCGAGGTGCCGGCCGTAGCGAAAAGTCCGATAGCCGATCAGGCTGTTGATGGCCTTTAGATTGTTGGGTTCGAGCCCGAGGCCACTCTCGTCCCATTTTTCTATCGGCACATTTTTCACCGCCACCGCGCCGAACGTATCGAGCGAGCCACTCGGCGCCTTCACGCGGGCGGGAATATATTCGAACCATGCCCGGTTGGCGGCGACCTTGACCGTCTGGCCTGGTTGCGGAGGGCCCCCTGCCTGGACGATACTCTGGCGGCCCTGCCAGGAGAATTCGTGATTGTCCCAGATGCAGACGAAAGGCCAACGTGCACGGGCGTCCTGCAGGTCGGGATCGGCGAGGTAGCCTTTGTAGACGACGCGATAGCCGTCGACTGTCAGCGGGTAATGAAATTTGCCGGTTTGGCCGCCATTGGGAATCCGGCCAACGTCGTAGATCGTGCGGTCGTACCGCGTCGGCGTCTCGTCGGGATATTGGACGACTTCATAAATGAAATCACCGAGGTGGAGAATGAAACCGAGTTGATCGGCGGATCCCGCTCGCTCATCTTCAAAGATCATCCGGCGATAGCCATTGAGCTTGCCTTCATTCACGCTCTGGCAACTGACAAAAGCAAAATTGACCGGCCGTGGATTGTTCGTCGTCGGCGCGGTGATCGTCCGGCCGATGCGGCTACCGTTCCCATCTCCGTCGGCGAAGCGGTACCAGTAGACGCGCGCGGGCTTGAGATGACCGACCAGCACGCGTGTCGTCCAATCCGATTCCGCTGACACCGGCGCGGATGCCTTTACGACGACCCGCTCGAACGCATCATCCTCGGCAACCTCCAGTGTGAGATCATGCCGCGCGCCCGACTTGAACGGCCGCCGAGTCCAGAGGATAACGCTGCTCGGATCTGGATCGCCGGACGCGACGCCCTCCGGATAAAGGTCGCGCCGCTCACGCCAGCCGGTGGTTGACGCTCGAGCCGATCCACCCCACGCCAGCGAGGCTCCCATCGTCGCGGCCAATTGAAGGAACTCGCGTCGATTGGGTGTCATCGTCTATCCCCTTCGAATTCTCTGCGCGTACAAGGCAAAGTGATTTGAACTTCGAGCCGAAATAATTAATAGTAGCTGCAATCGTAAGACTGCTGGTCGCGCGATGAGATCGCGCTGCCCTCCGGCGCACGGTGCCGCGTCGCGCCAGATATCATCTATCATCGCCGCGACCATCTTGGTGTTCAATCTCAAAGCGAAGCGCCTGATATTTCAGGACTAAACGCCAGACCTGGGTGGTAAAATCTAGTTCGATAAACGCAGGACTTGTCCGAGTTTTTAGTCCTCAGCGCGGGAGCCCGTCCAAATGAAAAAGACCTCGATTTATTTCACCGTCCTGTGCGCGGCGATTGGCCTGAGCATAGCGCTTGCGCAGAATTCGGCCACGCCCGCATCCGGTTCTCGTGCCGCCTTGCCTCCGCTTCCTGCGGCGCAGGGCGTTCCGAAGCCTGGCCCGGCGACGGATTCGCCTTACGAACCGCTGTCGCTTTTGCCCGGCGGCGTCGTGGTCACGTTGTTCCCCGCTGGTTCACCGTATCTGAACATGGCGCGCATCAAAGAGCCGGAAGTCTACAACATGAGCGGAGCGGTTCCAGGGCGTGTCAGCAGCATCGTCAATATCCACAATCCATCCATCGAATTCCATGCGGTGGAACGCGGAATCAACACCGGCGCGGTCATGATTCTCGCGGCCGGCGGTGGTCACAATAGTCTCAATGTCGGTGGCGAAGCCTGCGACTTCGTTCCGTTTTTCTACAACTACGGGGTCAATACCGTCATCCTTCGCAACCGTCTGCGCCGGGATGGCTACAATCCGCAAACCGACGAAGTCTATGATGCGCAACAGGCGATCCGAATGGTTCGTGCCCACGCGAAGGACTGGAACATCGATCCCAACAAGATCGGCATCATGGGTTTCTCGGCCGGCGCGGAACTATCGGCTCCCGCCGCTATCCTTTTCGAAGATTTCGATAAAAAGAACAGCGATCCGGCGGATCCATTGGCAGGCATCAGTTCCAGGCCCGATTTCGTGGGCATCATTTATCCCGGACCTTCGCCATTCGCTCGCGGGCGGACCGCTCCGCCCATCCCCCGCAATACTCCCCCGGCCTTTATTGCAGGCGCGGGTTCGGGCGACTTCCAGCATGCGCAGTGGGCGCTTGACTATTATTCGGCGATGCTCGCTCTTCATATTCCCAACATTGAGCTTCACCTCTATGCTCAGGGCAAGCACCCCGGGGACAAACTGGAAGACGGCAGCAGCATGAGCGGCGGACTCACGGATCGCAATAACATTCCCTATGGCACGTGGCAATACAGGATGATCGACTGGATGAAGGATCTCGGGCTGCTTCAGAAATCGGGTGTCGAGACGAAAGCCGCCAAAGATATCGCCAGCTACCTTGCGCAACCCGCGCCGACCGGCGGGCGTGGAGGTTCGGGCCGGGGCGGCGCCGGCCGTTGAGCCTGAACAAAATCAAGGCGGTTATTGATTGCCGTTCGATTGGCCCTTTTGTTGCTGGCGTTTCTATTTCTACTGAGAGAGTCCCTATGGGAGCCACCGTATGACCCGGGAGAACCATGACACGCAAACAGGAGATAACAAAGTACATACGGGAATAGAGGGGCTGGATTCCATCCTCCGCGGTGGGCTTCCCAAGAGCCGGCTTTATGTTGTGGAAGGCAACCCTGGAGCGGGCAAAACAACTCTCGCGCTGCAATTCCTGCTGGAGGGAATTCGAGCCGGCGAAAACGTGTTGTATGTGAGCCTTTCGGAGACGGCGGAAGAACTCTTCGAAGTAGCGCAATCGCATGGGTGGTCTCTCGAGGGAATCAACCTGCTGGAGCTCGATTCCCTGGCCGACCGGCTGCTTGACGAAACGGAAAACACGATTTACCACCCGTCCGATGTCGAGCTCGGAGAGACGACCCGGCGGATCCGCGAAGAAGTGGAGCGAATCCAGCCTTCCCGGGTGGCTCTGGATTCCGTTTCCGAGCTGAAGATTCTCTCGCAGACCGGCGCGCGGTACCGCAGGGAGATTCTCGGTTTCAAGCAGTTCTTCGCGGGAAAGCGTTGCACCGTTCTGGTCCTGGACGATCGTACCTCCGCCGAGAATGAACAGCAGCTTCAAAGCATCGCGCACGGCGTGATCCGGATGCAGCGTGAAACCCGCGATTACGGTACTACTCGCCGCCAGCTCCAGATTGTGAAAATGCGAGCGGTGCCGTTCCGCGACGGTCTGCACGATTTTGTAATTCGAAGCGGCGGGATTGAAGTCTTTCCCCGCATCGAAATTAACGGACACAACCATACCGCTTTGCAGGATGCCACGGTGATGAGTGGCGTTGCCGAACTCGACACCTTACTCGGCAGTGGTCTGGACCGAGCCTCCAGCACGCTGATCCTTGGGCCGGCGGGCTGCGGTAAGACGACTCTTTCGTCGCAATTCATGATTGCCGCGCTGGAGCGTGACGAGCGCGTCCTTTGTTATTTATTCGAAGAAAGCCGTGAAACTTTCCTGCAGCGCGCCAGGGGTCTGGGAATTCACTTTGAGCCGCACCTTGACTCTGGCCGGCTCGAACTAATCCAGATCGATCCCGCGGAAGTATCCCCTGGAGAGTTCGCCTGCCATATATGGAAAGGAGTCGAACAGGGCAAAGCGGGGATGGTGATCATCGACAGCCTGAACGGCTATCTCAACGCCATGCCGAATGAACGCTTTCTGCTGATCCAGATGCATGAGTTACTCGCATATCTCGGTCAGAAGGGCGTCGTCACCATTTTGGTGATGGCGCAGCACGGTCTGATGGGAACCGGCATGCACGCTCCCATCGACGTCAGCTTTCTCGCCGATACCGTGATTCTTCTTCGCTATTTCGAGGCGATGGGCGAGATCCGGCAAGCGCTCTCAGTTGTCAAGAAACGCCGCGGTTCGCATGAGCGAACCATTCGGGAGATGCGTCTCGGATCGGGCGGGGTTCTTGTCGGCGAGCCTCTCAGGGAGTTTGAAGGCGTTCTCACCGGTGTACCTCGCTACAGCGGCTCGCAGAAGCCCCTGCTGCGGACCTGATACGCCAGGGAAACGATATGAGCAACGCGAGCACCCTTGAAGTGCGGATACTTGTTCTCGCTCCCAGGGGCAGGGATGCGTTTCTCATAACGACTACTCTTTCGAACGACGGAATGTCGGCGGTTACGTGCCCCGATGACGAGGCGCTTGTCGTGCGCCTCCAGGAAGGCGCGGCAGCGGCGATTGTTGCCGAAGAAGCTCTTACACAAGACGGGCTGAAGTCCATCGCCGAGTGTCTGGCAGGGCAACCGCCATGGTCCGATATTCCCATCGTGGTGCTGACCTCCAGCGGGCGTGCCAGTCTCGCCAGTATCCGGAGAGCGAAGGAGCTCGAGGCGCTCGGCAACGTTACATTCGTGGAGCGGCCGGCTCGCCCGGATACGGTCAGAAGCTCGATGCGCGCAGCCCTGCGCGCCCGCATGCGCCAGTACCAGATGCGGCACCGCCAGGAGACTCTCGCCCGCGTCAACACCGATCTGGAGCGCTTCGCCTACTCTGCCAGCCATGACCTGCAGGAACCGATCCGGAACGTTGCAATTTACAGCGAAATTCTCAGCATGCGCTACGGAAACCTGCTGGATGAGACAGGGCTCGAGTTTCTGGGCAATGTGCGGACCTCCGCGATTCGCATGCAGTCGCTTGTCCAGGATTTGCTCGCCTATACTCAGGCAGCGAGCATTTCCGACGATGTCCCCGAGCCGACCGACACAATGGCCGCTTACAAGTCGGCCCTGTCAAACCTTGCCCAATCGATTCCCGCCGATGCCTCGATTACCAGCGATCCGCTGCCCCCGGTGCGAATTCGCGCCGTGCACCTCCAGCAGATGTTCCAGAACCTCATCGGTAACGCGATCAAGTACAGGAGCGAGCGGCCGCTTCGCATTCGAGTCTCCGCAAACTTAAAAGACGAAGTCTGGACTTTTGCCGTGGAAGACAACGGCATTGGAATCGACCCGCAGTATTCCGAGCTGATATTCGGCATTTTCAAGCGTCTGCATTCGCAGCAACAGTATCCAGGTACCGGCATTGGCCTCGCTATCTGCCAGCGGATCGCCGAGCGCTACCGGGGCCGGATCTGGGTGGAATCGAAACCCGGTTCCGGTTCCAGGTTCCTGTTCACAGTGCCCGCGTGAAGCGGCGCGCGAACCCTCGTCGGCGATACTGGTATTTACACCCAAAAAATCATGCGGGAAGTCCTGTATCAGACGCCACGCGGCATACGCGTTTCGCGTGTTACCACCAAACTACCCTTCGCGAAAGGCCTTGCCGGATTCCGACGCGATCTGGATCGCCGCCGCGGCATTTACCTGTCTTCGGGGTACGAGTATCCAGGGCGCTATTCGCGTTGGGACATCGTGGCGGTGCGTCCGCCGCTTGAGTTGGTCAGCTTCCAGCGCGAAGTAACTTTTCGCCCGCTCAACGAGCGCGGCATCGCCATCAACCGCATGCTGGCCGCTGTTCTGTCCGATCATCCGCACTGGGCGAGCTTCCGCGAGGAGAACGGAACGCTGCACGGTATCTTGAAGCCGATGCCCGCCATCTTTCCGGAGGAAGAGCGGAGCAAACAGCCGTCGGTTTTTTCGATTCTGCGAGCCCTCACGCACGAGTTCCGCACAGAGCTTGACGACAAGCTCGCGTTCGCCGGCGCGTTCGGCTACGATCTGCTTTTCCAGTTTGAGCCGATCCCGCTGAGACTCCCGCGGGAAACCCGCAAAGACCTTCAACTTTTTCTTTTCGACGACATCATTTACATGGACCGGAAGCGCGAACACATCGAGCGCTTCTCATGGGAATTCGATTTCGATTCTCCCGCCGGACCTATCACGACGCGCGGTCTGGCCCGGACAGGGGAACTGGTGCCGCGAGCGCCAAAACGCAAGCCGGGTCCCATCGTTTCCGACCACACTCCCGCGGAGTACATGGCGAATGTCGAAAACGTTCGCGAGGGCATGCGCAAGGGCGACTTTTACGAGGTCGTGCTCCGTCAGACGTTCAGCACGCCTTATTCCGGCAAAGCCTCCGATCTGTTCGAACTCATGCAGCGGGCCAATCCGAGCCCGTACGAATTCCTGATTCAGTTCGGAGACGAACAACTGGTAGGCGCCTCCCCGGAAATGTTCGTGCGGGTCGAAAACGATCTGATCGAAACCTGCCCTATCGCCGGGACGGCACGCCGCACCGGCGATCCGATTCAGGACGAAAAAAACATTCGTGCTCTGCTGAACTCCGTCAAAGAGGAATCCGAGCTCACCATGTGCACGGACGTCGACCGTAACGACAAAAGCCGTGTGTGCCGTCCCGGTACTGTGCAAGTAATCGGGCGACGCCTCATTGAGTCTTACGCGGGCCTTGTCCACACGGTGGATCACGTTACGGGACGTCTGGAACCCGGTTTCGATTCGCTGGACGCTTTTCTCAGTCACATGTGGGCCGTGACTCTGATCGGTGCACCTAAGAAAGCGGCGGCCAATGCCATCGAACGTCTGGAAAAGACCGCGCGTGGCTGGTACGGCGGGGCAGTGGGGATGCTCTCGCTCAATGGCGATATCAATACGGGAATACTGATTCGCACAACCTACCTGCGCGATGGCTACGCCACCTATCCGGCCGGTGCAACGCTGCTCTACGATTCCGACCCCGCCTCCGAAGAAGCGGAGACACGACTCAAAGCCACCGGATTTTTCCGGCTGTTGGGGACCAAGCCCGCAGCTGCGCCGCCGGAAACAGTAGCCGCGCCCGAGAAGCGCAAACTTCTCCTGGTCGATAACGACGACTGCTTCATCCACACGCTGGCCAACTACGCCAGGCAAGCAGGTGCTGAGGTGGTCACCTACCGGGCTGGTGTACCTTTCGAAATTCTGGACGAGGTGCATCCCGACCTGATTCTGATCTCTCCGGGGCCGGGCCGCCCCGAGGATTTCGGCGTGCCCGCTCTGGTTAAGCATGCGGCAGATCAGGGTATTCCGGTCTTCGGCGTTTGCCTGGGCTTGCAGGGAATTGTAGAAGCATTTGGCGGAAAGCTGGCTGTGCTGCCGTACCCGGTTCACGGCAAACCGTCCCAGATCCGGCATGAAGGAACGGGCGTTTTTGAAGGTCTGCCCCAGGATATCGAGGTCGGCCGCTACCACTCGCTTTATGCGATCCCGGAGGATCTGCCGGAGTGCCTGGAGGTGACCGCCAGATCGGCCGAGGGCATTATTATGGGCGTTCGCCATCGGAGCCTCCCGATTGAAGCTGTACAGTTTCACCCCGAATCCATCCTGACGGCGCAGAATGAAAATGGCCTGAAATTAATGCGAAATGCGCTGCGTCTGGCCCGCACGGCCCACCACGGATGATTAAATTACCTTGATCCGGCAACTCCCGGGCGGATCAAAACGTTATCATAATTAGATACCGGTGGCCAAATCCCCCAAAAAACGCGTCCTGATCTTCATCGTGGCTTATCACGCGGAGAGCACGATCGCCAGCGTCCTCAGCCGGATTCCGGCGAGTCTGAACGAGACCTACGATGTCGACATTCTGATCATCGACGATTCTTCGCGCGATCTGACATTTGCCAAAAGTCACGAGGCAGTCAGTCATGCGGGAATTCCATTTGACGTACGGATACTGTTCAATCCGGTCAATCAGGGTTACGGCGGAAATCAGAAGCTCGGTTATCGTTACGCGATTGAGCACGGCTATGATTACGTCGCTCTGCTACACGGCGATGGCCAATATGCACCCGAATGCCTCCCGGATCTTTTAGGCGCCTTTGCCGAAGGCGATCCCGCCGCGGTTTACGGCTCGCGCATGCTGCAGCCCGCCGGAGCGCTGCGCGGCGGCATGCCGCTTTATAAGTATGTCGGCAACAAAATTCTGACGTGGACGCAGAACCGCTTACTGCGGTCTCGTCTCAGTGAATTCCATTCCGGCTACCGGCTCTATTCCGTCGACGCTCTGCGCAGTGTTCCGTTCGAGCGCAATTCCAACGATTTTCATTTCGACACCGAAATCATTATCCAGCTAATGTTTTTCGCGAAACGCGAGATTCGCGAATTGCCCATCCCGACTTATTACGGCGATGAAATCTGTCGCGTTAACGGCCTGAGCTATGCGCTGAACGTAATTATTTCCACGCTCAAAGCGCGGCTTCAGGAACTCGGCATCTTCTACGATCGCCGCTACGATTGCGCTCCCGTCGCGCTGGAACATTACACGCCAAAGTTCGAGTATCCGAGTACGCATACATACGCCTACAGGCTGGTACCCGAGCATTCGAGAGTGCTCGATATCGGGTGCGCGGGTGGCTATATGGCTGCCGCTCTTAAGGAACGCAAGGCCTGTTACGTGACAGGCATCGATGCGTTCCCCCTTGAAGAAGGTGTCCGCCTGGATGAATTCTATCTGCGGGACCTGAATCAGGGCCTCGATGGCCTGCCGGTAGCCGATCAGGATATTGTCCTGATGCTCGACGTGATCGAGCACCTGGCTTCTCCCGAACGGTTTCTCGATCAGTTGCACGAAAGCCTGGCGGCGAAGCCCGGCATCCCCATCATCATCAGCACCGCCAACATTGGCTTTATCATTCCGCGCCTGATGCTCTTGCTGGGGCAATTCAATTACGGCAAGCGGGGTATCCTCGACGTGACGCATACCCGCCTGTTTACTTTTTCTTCGTTCCGCCGCTGCCTGGAACAGTCCGGCTTCCATGTGCTTGAAATGAAGGCGGTGCCTGGACCTTTTCCTCTGGCCCTCGGCGATCGGCCGCTGAGCCGGTTCCTGCTCGGCGTGAATCAGTTCCTCATCAGGATTTCCCGCGGACTCTTCGGTTATCAGATTTTCGCCCGCATCACGCCCAGACCTACGGTGGCTTACCTGCTGGAAGCGGCGCACGCGGAATCCGCCCGCAAAGTACGCGCGCTGGAATCCGTCTCCTGAATTTGTGCCGCGCCGTTGGAAAGTGGCAATTCTGTCGGCGGCGGCTGTTGCATTCATCCTGAAGGTGCTGCTGGCGCTGCGGACATACGGCACCAACGATGTGTATGCATGGGAACGCTTCGCCCACTGGTCGGCGTTGTTCGGCTCTCGTTTGTACAGCATCGATCCCGCGTTTAATCACCCGCCATCGATGATTCACGTGCTGGCGGCGATGACGTGGCTGGCGAAAACAACCGGTATCTTCTTTCCATTCTGGCTTCGATTGCCCGCCATCCTGGCCGATTCGGCGAGTCTGTGGATCGTCTATCGGATGTTTGCCGACCGGCTGCATGAGCCAGTGGTGCGGTGGGGACTCCTTCTGCTCGCCATATCGCCGGTATTAATCCTGGTGTCGGGATTCCACGGCAACACCGATCCGGTGGTCATGTTCTTCCTGCTCGTTGCGGTCCGCTTCACACAAACCGGCAAGTCCGATGTCTGGTCCGGCGCGGCGTTCGGCGCTGCGATGTGCGTCAAGATTCTTCCCGTGATCGTGCTGCCTGTTCTGTTTTTCGCACGGCCGGGTCTTCGACGGCGAGCGATCTTTCTCGGGTCGGCAGCTGCGGTCATGCTCGTCTGCTGGTCGCCTTATATCTTTCGCGATCCCGCCGCCATCGCACATCAGGTACTTGGTTACCAGAGTCTTTATGGCCACTGGGGATTGCCCTGGGTCGCTTATCGCCTGGCGTTCTTCCGCGATGCCTGGCACGAAGCGTTCCAGCGTTACGGATCCTGGGTCGTCCTGACAATCATCGCGTTCGCCGCGTGGGCGATCAATCGCCGTCCGGGCAAGCCTGCGGTCTATGCCCAGACGGGCGCGGCGTTCTTCTTTTTTCTTGCCGCCACGAATGGCTTTGGCGTCCAATATCTCGCATGGCTTGTGCCGTGGACGGTCGGGGTCGAACTCATTCCCGTTGCGTTTTTCACGATTGCCGGCGGCGCGTTTCTTTTCGCTGTCTATAACTACTGGTCCGGAGGCTTTCTCTGGTACCTCGCAGACAGCAACTATGTGGGTGACTGGGTTGGGCACATCGATTACCTGCTGACGCTCTGCTGGCTTTCGGTGATTGTGCTTGCCTTGTCGGCGTGGAAGCGGAAGCCGTCGTTGCCGGGACTCCGGACCGGCTTTATTAGTTTCGCGGCGGCGATGATTCTTGTCGTATATCCGGTATGGAATCAGGTCGCCCGTGTGGATAAACGAACCTACGCACCCGCGGTGGATCATGCGGCGGTCACGGGCATTCACGCGCAGGAATATGCGATGTTGTCCGCGGAGTACCTGAAGATGAGCCGCTACACCGAGGCTGTTGTAGCGGCACGCACCGGCGCTGCGCTGGATCCGGCGGTTCTCGATGTCTGGAACGCGTTGACGCAGGCGTGCATTCGCCTTGGGCGATTCGACGAAGCGTTGAACGCGGCAAACAACGCTATCCAGATCGCACCAGATGATGCGATCGCGAATGCGAATCTGGCCGAAGTGTTAAACGAAAAGGCCGGCGTGGGGCAATCCCCTCGCCGGCCTTTTTAGAAACAACTTCAGTTGCGCTGGTTTAGTTCAGCTGGAACATATACAGCCCTGTTCCGGTAGCCGCGAGAACAACCTGCTTGCCATCCAGCATGAACGTTTCAGGAGGAGCCGAGAGACCGCCGATCTGCGCATGCCACAGAGGCTTGCCGGTCTTCGCTTCCCACGCGACCAGGCTTTGGGCATCGCTCAGGAACAGCACGCCACCAGCCGTTGAAAGCAGCCCGACGCTGCCGCTCACTTCGTGCCGCCACACCACCTTGCCGGTGTTGTAGTCAATCGCGTCGATGTTCGTCGGCCAGCTCAGGCTGGCGCCGCCGCCCGTTCCACCGAGACCCATCGAACCACGCGCGTCGGGGTCCATCAGGTAATCGATGCGCAGGTTGTTCTGCTCATGCACATAGAACAGGCCGGTATCGGGAGAAAACGTTGCGGGCGGATAGTTCAGCACGTCGTTGTTGACCAGAGATCCGGCGATCGTGGCATCCTTGTTCGGATTGCGCTGCACTTCGCCGCGCTTGTTCAGATGCAGCGCTGAAGTCGGGCTGACATCGGAAGCGTAGTTGTTCACCATGCCCAGTTTGCTCGTGATCAGGTGTTCACCAGTGACGCGATCAAGGACATAGAAGTAGCCGTTGCGCGTCGCCATCAACACCAGCTTGCGCATTTTGCCGCCGAACATGGCATCGGTGAGGATCGGAGTCTGCGTCGAATCCCAATCGTGCGTATCGTGTGGCGACGTCGCGAAATACCAAACCATTTTGCCGGTGTCCACGTTCACGGCAAGGAGGCAGCCCGTGTAGAGGTTGTCGCCGTCGCCGCGTCCGCCGGTGTAGGCGGGCGTTGGATTGCCGGTACCGAAGAGGTAGAGATGGGTATCGGGATCGTAAGACCCCGGTATCCACGAAGTGCCGCCGCCATGCCGCGCCGCATCCAGGCTGGCCCAGGTTTCCACTCCGGGTTCGCCGGCATTCTGGGCGGTGGAATAAAGTCTCCACTGCTCATTGCCGGTTTCCGGATCGAGCGACTTGATGTATGCCGGGCGGTCCGTATCGTTGCCGGTTCCGATGATGATGTGGTTTCCAACTACCATCGGTGCGTTGGACGAGAAGTACTGCTCGTCGAAGCTCGAAATTTCTTTCTTCCAGACTTCCTTGCCGGTCTTCGCATCCAGGCAAACCGCCCAATCGTCGTGGAGTTCGAAGAAGATGTAGTTGTGCCACATACCCAGACCGCGGGTCTGGAGACTGGTGCCGCCGCGGCTCTTCCAGTAGTAATGCCAGAGGACCGAGCCATCGCGCGAATCGATTGCCCAGACATTATCGGGCGCCGAGGCATAGATGATGTTGTCCACAAACAGAATGCCGCCGCCGAAACGGGCCGGACCGCAGTTGTTTGCTTCGCCGGTTCCGAGACCTCCGACAATGATGGGGGCCGCTGCGCCGCCGCCACCACCCCGTCCACCGAAGCCTCCGCCGAAGCCGCCGCCAGCGGGTGCTGCATTCGCCTGGCCCGTGCCGTCGGGGCCGCAGGCGCTGGTGATGCCCGTCGAGACCCACTTGAGGCTGAGGTTCTTCACCGTATTTGTATTAATCAGCTTGAGGGCGCTGAAGCGTTTGCCGCTCATGTCGCCGGAGTATGACGTCCACTGATCCGATAAGGGCTTCACAATAGCGGCCGGATCGAGACCGCCGGTCTGAGCGACAAGCAGCACAGGAGCGGCCAGCAATGAGAGAAAAACAGATGTCTTTTTCATGGTTCGGTTCTTTCCTTTTTTGGCTGAGCCCGCGTTATTTGAGCGTCCAGAGATAAGCGGTCACATCATGCATGTTCTTGTTGGCGGGATCGTCGAGGGCAAGCACCATCTTCTTGTGCGCTTCCTGCGGATCCTTGACTTCCACTTTGGGCGCCGGGCCTGGCAGATCCATCGGAATCGATTTGCGTGTCCCGTCGGCCAGTGTCAGAATCACCAGGAAGTCATCCTTGCGGACGATTCTTCCTTCGAACTTCTGTCCGTTCGGCATGGTTACGGTACCCTGACCGCCCGCGCCGCCGCCACGTCCGCCACCAGCGCCGCGTCCGCCGCCGCTGATCGGCAACGTCCCACCGACCCAGCCGTTCTGCAAGGCGCGTGCATCGGCGTACTTGGAAGCGATGCCCTTCATATCGCCAGTCAGCGAATGGCAGCTGACGCAGTTTTTGCTGAAGTAGGCTTCACCGGCTTTCGCATCGCCCACCAGGATATTCAATTCAGGCATTTCGTCCGGCCGGGGCGGGCTTCCCTGCCCAGCCATCCGGGCCAGAACGCTGTGGATATACTCCGCAGTCGCGACGGCATCGGCATCGACGAAATTGATCACCGGATTGTGTTTCTTGAGTTCCGCGGCAACCAGTTCGCCTTTCTTGTCATTCATCGTGACGCCGGAATGGAGAATGTTATTGCCCTTTCCGAGGACTCCCCGAAGATCCGCTGCATGGCACGAAGCGCAGTTGGATTCAAAGAGCGATTTGCCTCGCGCAATCACATCCTGAGACGCCAGAGGACGAGTGTACTGGGTGAAGCCGCCCGCGCGGCCTCCGCGTGCGGCACCGGCAGGAGCGGCCGCCCCGCTCGCGCCCCGACCACCTCCGCGTCCGCCGCCCTGAGCAAACGCCAGACTGGCCATCACCAGCCCGGCCGTGAAACCTGCGATAAGAGATTTTGAGATCATGGAACCGTCCTGAGAGTTGAAAAGGGAGAGCGGAGTCCGCCGCGACTATGCGCCGGCGATCCGTTGTCCCGTTTTTCGAGTCCTTTCCGACCAGCCGCTAATCGCGCAACGAATGCGCAACGCAGCCCAAAAGCGTCACGATCCTGAAAATGACAAGATCGACGTCTCTCAGTTTAATCAAGTCGCCCGGCGATTGCTATAGCAAACGCCGTCTGCAGCGCTGTTGGTTTGTGTATATTTGTCATTATTTGTCGGGGGCTACTGATTCCGCTCATCCATCAGCCATTTGATGGAGAGATCCACCATCTCGTCCCGCACGAAATAGCGTTGAAATCTAAGATAATCCGCCACCGCGCCCCCCAGTACTATCGCTATGGCGACTACGGCGAAGGGCTTTCGCTCCTGCATATCGAGCCACGTCCAACCGGCGGAAATGAGATGCCAGACGCCCAGACCAGCCAGCAGGCAAACCGATCCGAAAGTATTTCCCACGTAGCGCAGATTGATCCAGTGCGGGACGGCCATGGCAATCGCAATGTACGCAACAGTGAAACACGAGATAAAAACCAGCGGCCGTTCCCGTTGTTTCAACATCACTCCGGCCAGCCCTGCCACTGCCAGCAACGATGTAATCGGAGACAGAATCCAGAACGCAAGCAACATCAGATACCGGGGCCCGGAGGCGTATTCCAGCGCATAGGGATTGGTGGCATTGACGCCGGGAATGCCCTTCACGATGGAGACATAGTCCGCAAGCGTTCCCACCTGATGCGCGAGCCACCACAGACTGGCGGACATTCCGACTGCCGTTGCTAACAACAGAATCAGGACGTTTGCCCATTGGCGCTGCCGTATCAAAACCCAGAGGATCCAGAGCGCGCACAGACCGTATGGAACCGGCATGGATTCTTTCACGAGCAGCCCCAGACTTCCGACGAGTGCGAAAAAGAAATACCAGACGCGCCGCGCCGGTGTGCGTGTGATTTCGCAGGCGAAGTAAATCAACAGAAGGCCGGCCAGTTCCACCAGGGCATCGGTCCATGTCCGGCGGGCAATTCCCAGGTCGGCGGGAAACACATCGTACAGCAGTATCCCGGCGAGCGCGGCCCAGGGCGGCAGGAAACGAATCCCGATCAGAGCCAACACCAGCAGCGAGCCGAGACTGGCGGCGCAGGATAACTTCGCCCCCACGCTCTCGTCGTACTTTCCCGTCCAGCGCATGAGGGCGGCCAGCATGCGAATCATTCCCACACGGGTGGGCGGCGGGTAGAGCTTCGTGTCGGCATCGCCCTTATATTCGGCAATCAGTTGCCGCATGCCGACCGGCCCGGAATCCAGCCACGTTTTCGCCTGATACGTGTAGACGCGCTCATCGGGGGTGCGGGAATTCACATTGCCCAGATTGTGCACGCGCAGCACGGCACCGAGGATCACAAGACCGGCCATGAGGATCAGGTGGCGGGGCGTTGACATGTCGAAATCCTTACCAGAATAGACTGCCGCCGGTGCGGAGACGCCAGCGGCCGGAGGACAATGGTGCAGGCGACATGAACGGCACGGCCCATTCCGCTCTGCACTCCAGCCGCACCCATCTGGTGCTGCTGCGTTTCGGTCTTAGTTCGCTCTCCAGTGCGGCCGTGGATAATCTTGTCTTCTACTTGTTGTTTCAGGCCACCGGCAGTATCGCTGTCGCGCAGTTTACAGGGCGTCTGGTGTCCATGTTTTTCAATTACCGGCTGGTACGGCGCGCGGTATTCTTTTCCGATCATGCGCACCACGTAGTTCTGCCGCGCTACCTGCTTCTGGTGGGAGCGAATACGGTAGTGGCGTACGTGGGGATCCGGCTGCTCTCCGCGGCGACCCGGTTAAACGTAATGGAATCGAAAATCGTGGCGGAGACACTCTTGTTCGCGGCGAATTTCATGGTCCAGCGCGCTTTCGTATTCACCCGCCGGCCACCCACCGTCTGAATCTCATGCATCTTCCCGGCCGCCGCGTCCTCTTATCACTCGCCGCCGTTCTCGGCCTGGTGACGCTGGCCTATTGGAACCATTTCCATAACGGATTTCATTTCGACGACTTCCATACCGTTACTACGAATCCTTATATTCGCGACCTCCGTAACATCCCTCTGATCTTCAGCGATGCCGATACGTTCAGCACTCTGCCCGCGAACCGGGGCTGGAGACCTCTGGTGACAACATCGCTCGCGATTGATTACAGGATTGCGCGCGGGCTCAAACCCGGCTATTTCCAGGCTTCGGATTTCGCGTGGTTTTTAGTTCAGCTTTGCCTGATGTTTGCGTTGTTCCGGCATATTCTCGATTTCGCACGCCCCGATCCCGCGAACCGTTACATTGCGCTTTTTGCCACGGCGCTTTACGGAGTCCACCCGGCGATCGCCGAAACCGTGAATTACATCATTCAGCGCGGTGACATTTACTCCACGCTTGCGGTGATCGCGGGACTGCTGCTTTACATCCGCTGGCCGGATCGCCGCGGCCAGGGCCTTTACCTCATTCCGGTTGCACTGGGGTTGTTGAGTAAACCTCCAGCTCTGGTTTTTCCGGCGATTCTGCTCGTCTACCTGCTTCTGTTCGAAGGCGTTCGCCCGATGCGCGCGGTCGCCCGCTCGTTGCCGGCGCTGTTGCTATCTATCGGGTTGGGTGCGCTCTCAGCCGCAATGACCCCAAAGAGCTACGACCCGGGCGCATGGCCGGCGCGCGATTACCGGATCACGCAGCCACTCGTTGCGCTGCGTTATTTCCGAAGTTTTTTCCTGCCCCTGCAGTTGTCGGCCGATACGGACCACATCGCGGAAACCAGCATCTGGCATGGTTATGCATGGACCGGACTGATCTTCGTCATCGCGATATTTGCTGCGGCTGTTTATTGCACGCGCCGTTACCACCTTCGCCCCATTGCGTTCGGCATCTATTGGTTCATTCTTGCGCTGCTGCCGACTTCGCTGTTCCCGCTGGCGGAAATCGAAAACGACCATCGGATGTACTTCCCGTTCGTGGGTCTGGTTCTGAGCGTCGTGTATGCCGCGGCTCTGGTATTCCGGCCGGGCGGGTCGCGGTTGAAGCAGATCGGGCTGACCCTGGCCTGCGCGGTGATCCTCATCTTCGCGGTGCGCGGCACTCGGATTCGCAATCGGGTCTGGTACAACGAGGAAACGCTTTGGTACGACGTCACGCTCAAGAGTCCTCAGAACGGCCGGGGCCTCATGAATTACGGCCTGACGCAGATGGAAAAAGGCGACAACGTACGGGCACTCAACTATTTCACGCGGGCGCTCGAATTCAGCCCCGATTATTATGTGCTGGAAATCAATCTTGGCATCTCCAACGGCAATCTGAATAACGATCAGGAAGCCGAGAGACATTTCCAACGTTCCCTGGAACTGGCGCCGCAGGACGCCCAGGCACTCTATTTTTATGCTTCCTGGCTGCGTGACCGCGGCCGCTACAACGAGGCGATCCGTTATCTCAGCGAGGACATCCAGTACAACCCGGCTTACCTCGATGCGCGTTATCTCCTGATGTGGATCTACCACGATCTGGGAGACACCGGCGGTCTGCAGCAGATTGCGAGCGATCTTCTGGCTCAGTTCCCGGGCGATTCAGTAGCGCAAACGTGGCTCGCGGGCCAGGTGCCGCAGCAGTAGCGCGTCAGAGATGCGAAAGCGCGTTCTCGAAATCGTTCTCGATATCCGCAATATCTTCGATCCCGACCGAAACGCGCACGTATTCCGGCCTGACTCCCGCAGCCTTTTGTTCCTCCTCCGTCAGCTGTGAATGAGTGGTTGACGCCGGATGAATCACCAGGGTTTTCGCGTCGCCAATGTTCGCCAGGTGGCTGGCCAGTTTTACGTTATCGATGAACTTGATTCCTGCTTCGCGTCCGCCTTTGACTCCGAAACCGATGATCGCGCCCGGGCCGCCGGGGATATATTTTTTCGCGTTGGCTGCATGAGGATGGCCGGACAAGCCAGGATAATTCACCCATTCCACTTTCGGATGTTTCGCCAGCCAGTTCGCCAGCGCCTGGGCGTTTTTCACATGGCGTTCCATGCGGAGATGCAGAGTTTCGATTCCGAGCAGAAACAGGAACGCCGCGAACGGGCTCATCATCCCGCCCGTATCCCGTAGCCAGTGAGTCCGCATGTAGACGATGTAGGCGATGTTGCCCATCGGCTTCAACGCTTCGGTGAAAACTGCACCGTGATACGACGGATCCGGCTCGGTGAACTCCGGCCATTTCTTCGGATTGTCCGCCCACTGGAACTTACCGCTGTCCACGACGATACCGCCGACGTGAACGCCGTGCCCGCCCAGAAACTTTGTGGTGGAGTAAACCGAGATGTCCGCTCCGTGATCAAACGGGCGGAACAAGGCCGGCGTCAGCACGGTGTTGTCGATCATGACCGGCAGGCCGCTGGCGTGTGCGATATCGGCAATTGCCTGGAAATCCGGCACATCGTTCTTCGGATTCCCGATCGACTCCAGATATACGAGACGGCTGTTTTCGTCAACAAGCTTGGTAATTTCTTCGGGATGGTCCGGATTGAAAAACCGCACTTCAATGCCGAGCTTCTTAAAGGTTTGGCTGAAAAGAGTCCAGGTGCCGCCATACAGGCTGGTGGACGAAATTATGTTTTGCCCGGCGTGAGCAATTGTCAGAATCGCGGCCGTGATGGCTGCCTGGCCGCTGGCGAAAGCCAGAGCCGCCGCACCGCCTTCGAGCGCCGCCATGCGCTTCTCGAGAACATCGTTTGTTGGATTCATGATCCGGGAATAGATATTCCCGAATTCTTTGAGCGCAAACAGATTCGACGCGTGTTCGCAGTCGTTGAAAACGAAGCTCGTCGTGGCATAGATCGGCACCGCGCGCGCATTCGTCGCGGGATCGGGTTCCTGTCCGGCGTGCAGAGCGAGGGTGGCGAGGCGATGTTTGGGTTCCGATTCAGACATAACAAACGGATCATATCAATTCACGCGGCGCGCACGAGATAATAAGCCTTTCCATGCCCAGCTTGCGAACCAGGAGCCGCACCCGAATCAGCCAGGCTGTCGCCATCTCATTATTCCTTTTCGCGCTCAATGCGTGGATTTGCCGGGAGCTCTTTGCCGCGGATTTCGTCAACAATCTCCTCTCGAACGAAGGAATCTTCGCCTCGATCGGCAGGTTTTTCCGGGAACACCCTTTCGATCACCGCTGGTTCCCCTGGTTCAACGCGGGCATGGCCACGGAATACGCGTACCAGCCGCTGCTGCCTGCAATGGCGGCGGTCACCGGCGCGCTCACGGGCTGGCCTGCTTCCCGGTGCCTCCATTTCGTTTTGGCTTTCGCCTACTGCTGCGGGCCGGTCACTTTGTTCTGGCTGGCGTTCGAATGGTCGGAATGTTTCGTTCTTGCGGTTTCGGCGGGGCTCGCATTCACGCTCACATCGCCCGCAGAAATATTGATTAAGGAGCTTCGAATTGGCTCCGACGCTCATTGGGGAGCATTGCGCCTCAACAACCTGGTGTTTTATGGCGAGGCTCCGCACAACGTGTCGCTGGCCATGCTTCCGCTGGCTTACCTGTTTCTCTACCGCGCGATCGTCCGCGGCG
This sequence comes from Bryobacteraceae bacterium, assembly GCA_025928545.1. Lineage (GTDB taxonomy): Bacteria > Acidobacteriota > Terriglobia > Bryobacterales > Bryobacteraceae > BOG-234. The sequence continues at coordinate 142,509 of JAICJH010000002.1, forward strand.
GCGCGTGGAACATGGTGCTGGCGGGCGCCATGGCCGGGGCTGTGGCTCTTACGAACGCGTTCGGCGGTTTTGGCGTCGCGCTGGGCGCAATCGCGATGGTGCTTGCACTGGAACGCGGTGTGCGGCCAGTCCTGATCACGGGCGTTTGCGCCTATCTCTGGATTTCCCCCTGGCTGCCGCCTTCGCTGATCTTATGGATCCGCCGCACCGCCTGGTCGGCTGAAGGATTCTTCCAGGCGGATAACCGCTCGCACATCGCGATCCCGTTGACGCTCGCGGTTTTCGGCCTGATCTGGTTCGTGACCCGCCCTCTCAAGGGTTCGTTCGAGCGATTCGCGCTGCTTTTTGGCGCGTTCATGTGCACGATACCGCTGGGATATTTTTGGCTGAATCGTCTGACCATCGTTCCGCAGTCCAGCCGCTACCAACTGGAACTGGAAATGGCCGTGTGCCTGTTTTTCGGCTGTGCAACGCGCTGGGCATGGAACCATGCGCCCACCGCCGGCCGGGCTGTTCTGATCGCGATCCTGCTGGCGTTCGCGGTGCGTCAGGCGATCACCTTCCGGCGGTTCGCGAAGGTTCTTGTCAGGCCGATCGATATTACGAAAACTGTTGAATATAAAGTAGTTAATTGGATCGACCACAATTTGCCGGGCCAGAGGACGATGGTTTCGGGCGATCCCGAATATATCTTCAACCTGTACTCTGATAATCCGCAGTTCAGCGCGGGGCACGAACCGACCGCCCCGAACTGGATGCAGCGAGTCGCCGTTTACACGATCTACACTGGAGCGAACGCGGGCGACCACGACGCTGAGGACTCGATCTTCTGGCTCAAAGCATTCGGCAATCAGGCGATCTATGTGCCGGGGTCAGCCAGCCGGGAGCACTACCACCCGATCGTTCGGATGCGGAAATTCGAGGGCATTCTGCCGGTCCTCTGGCACGATGAGGATGACACGATCTATGCCGTCCCGCAGCGGTCCCGGTCCATGGCGCATGTGATCCCGCGCGAAGCGGTCGTGAGCCGGCAGCCAATCCACGGTCTGGATCTCGACCCCGCGCGAGCCTACGTGGCTGCGCTGGACGACACTTCGCTGCCACTGGCGGAACTGAGCTGGAGGACGCCAACGGAAGCAGCTATCCGTACTGCAATGAAGCCGGGACAGGTGCTTTCGGTTCAGGAAACCTGGATGCCGGGCTGGCGAGCCAGAGTGGCCGGGCGGGACGTGCCGGTTCGCGGCGACAAGCTGGGTTTGATCGTGATTGAACCGAATTGCGACGGTGCCTGCGAAGTAGATCTGTCTTTCGGGGTGATCCCGGAAGGCTGGGTCTGCCGGATTCTCAGCCTGCTGGTAACCTGCCTCGCAATCTGGTCGCTGGCGCGGCGGGGTCCCGCTCCGGATGTGAGAAACTGACACCTGGATGCCCAGACTGCCCCAGGAACGCTGGCCCCGGAAACTTGCGGTCCGCCTTATAGCGCCGATTCTGGCTGTGGGCACCATCGCTATGGTGGCGGCTATCGACGCTTTATCCCAGCCTGCCACCTCTCAGCCTGTCGCATCCCAGCCTGCCTTCAATAACTTAGCGGTGCCAGCCCCGCCGTCCCATGAAACCTTCGATTATTCCATCGAATGGCGGCTGATTACCGCGGGCAAGGCGCATCTGGAATGGAACGCGTTGCCTTCCGCGCCGGATGCCGGAGACGTCCGCCTGCATGTGGAATCGGCCGGCATCGTTTCAAGGCTATATACGGTGAACGACGTGTACTCGGCCACCTTGGCCCCCGGCTTTTGCGCGCAAAACAGCCTGATCGAGGCGCTCGAAGGCGGCCGAAAAAAAGAAACCCGCATCACCTACGATTCGGTAGCCCACAAAGCGACTTATCTCGAAAAAGACCTGGTCAAAAACTCGACGGTCACACAGGAAGTTGGCATTCCTTCCTGCGTTCACGATCTCATTGGCGGCCTGATTTCCCTACGCTACCTGAAGCTTGACCCTGGCAAGACTGCTCAGATTCCGGTCAGCGACGGCAAGAAGTTCGTCATGGCGAAAGTGGAATCTCAGCGGCGAGAACCCCTGAAGACCGCGCTTGGCACGGTTAATACCGTGCTTTATGAGATCTATCTTTTCGACAACGTTCTGTTTCGGAAATCCGGTCATCTGCACGTGTGGATTACGGATGATGAGAAGAGGCTGCCGATCCAGTTGCAGGTGCGGCTGACGTTTGCCATCGGCACCATAACTTTTCGAATGGAAAAACCTGCCGCCCCCGAAGCCGTTTCCGGCGCCAGATAGGATACGCGTCTTCGTCGCTGAAATGCGCTAACATGAGCGGAGGCATCAAAATATGAAGCGATTTTTTGGCACACTGCTGCTTTGCGGATTTCTTGCGGCGTCGACAGTTCAGGCCGCGAAAAGCCCGGTTCATCCGAAAACTCAGCAGAGCAAGGCGGCGAAGAAGCAGGCAGCCAAGGTAAGAAAGGCGAATGCCAAAGCTCAAAAAGCCGCAAAACGCAAGGCTCAGGCGCGAAAGGCCGTATAGTTGGCTGGCGCCGACATCCGAAATTTTTCTTAGCAAGAGCACATAACCACGGGCCAGGCGTTTCGGTTGAATTCAACGGATTACGTCTTCCGGATCGCGCAATAAACGAAGCTCCATACGAACCCGCTGGCAGGCGTGTCAGAATCGGGAGGAATGAAGATCATCGAGCTCGTGTTCTTCGATGCGGGTGGCGGGCATCGAAGCGCAGCGAACGCCTTGTGCGATGTTGTCCGTGGGGAACAGCGCCCATGGGACATGCAGATGATGAATCTCCAGGAGTTGCTGGACGATCTGGATGTTTTTCGCAAGATTACCGGTATCCGTTTCCAGGACATCTACAACCTGATGCTGCGGCGCGGCTGGACGCTGGGTTCGAAGCAACTTTTGGTCCCGATGCACGCCATCATCCGGCTGTTTCATTCGCAGCAGGTTCGGGGGCTCGTACGCTACTGGCGGAGCAAAACGCCCGGCAACAGGCCGGACATGATTGTGTCCGTAGTTCCGAATTTCAACCGGGCGCTTTTTCAGGCGACCCGGCAGGCCTTACCGGGCATTCCATTTGTCACGATCCTGACAGACATGGCGGATTACCCGCCGCATTTCTGGCTGGAACGCCAGGGTCCGCACTACGTGATCTGCGGAACCGAGCGCGCCCGCGATCAGGCTCTCAATATGGGGCATGCTGCGGACAAAGTTTTTCTTGTGTCGGGGATGATCCTGAATCCGCGTTATTACGAGGTCGCGCCGGTGCAGCGCGACGTGGAACGCGCGGGATTGGGGCTGGATCCAAATCTGCCGACAGCCATCATGATGTTCGGCGGCGCCGGCTCGGCAAAGATGGTTGAGATCGTGCGACGCCTGAATGAAAGCACGCTGAACCTGCAGATCATAGCGATCTGCGGGAAAAACCAGAAGCTGGAGACCGCTCTCCGGAGCTTAGGCGGCAGAATTCGGATGCATGTCGTGGGTTTCTCGAGCGAAGTGCCACGCTTCATGCAAATGGCGGATTTCTTTATCGGCAAACCCGGACCGGGGAGTATCAGCGAAGCCATAGCGATGGGGCTGCCAGTGATTGTCGAGACGAATGCCTGGACGCTGCCACAGGAGCGGTTCAATGCGGTGTGGGTGGAAGAAAAGGGTGTCGGGATATCGCTGCGGGACTTTTCGAAGGGAATTGTGGACGCAACCCGAAAGATGCTGGATCCAATTCAGCACGCCAGGTTCGCAGATCGGGTTTCTCAGATGAAGAACAGGGCGGTGTTTGAAATTCCGGAGATACTGGACGGCATACTTCGAAACACCCCAGTCGGCTAGATCCCCAACAGCCGTTCAATCCGGCATTGCAGGATGACAATATCCGGCGACTCCTGAATCGCCCGGTAATAAGCCATTTGGAAATCGGTTCCCTCTTCGCGGGGGCGCATGACCTGGCGAGCCTGCGCCAGAAGCGCATCGGCTACCGGTTGTTCCGCTGTACTGCGGCGGGAGAGCGCTTCGTCGATTTCAACCACCAGCGTCGAGATTTGTTTCAGCCAGGCGAACTGCGGGTCGTTGAGGACGAGGGCCAGCAAGGGGCGCGGCCCGGCGACGGCTCCATGGATCTTCTCGTATTCGGCCCGCTCCCGGTCGAGCAGCAGTTTGTGTTGTTCGAGGAGAAGATTGCGGAGCTCGGTTAATAGACTCCTGCTTTCGTCTGTGATTGGCTGCGACATAATCCACTCTTATTGTGGCCTGTCGGGTACGCCGGCGGTAAGCTGAACAATGCAGATGGGCGCACAATTATGACGACCGGATCGATAAAATTGCTGGCGGCGCTCGTGGCTTGCGCGGGTTGCCTGGAGGCGGCCGTCACCGGCGCGAGCACCGCCCCGGACGCGGTTACGCCCGAACGAATCCTGGCGTTGCCGCGGACCGAACAGAGCGCGTGGCGGGATTACCTGGCGCGATCCATCGAACAGGGAAAGAAAGACCATGCCGTTCTCGATGGCGAACTGAAGGCAACCGGCCTGAGGGTTATGCTCGTCCCCCCAAGCGGGTCATCGGCAAAGAGTCTGCCGCTCGATAAGCCGGCTGACTGGTATACGACGGCCGAAGCCTTGCGTATCGCCGATATTGTGTTGTCGTTCCAGACTCCGGCAGGCGGATGGAGCAAGAATCTCGACCTGACCGCCCATGCCCGCAGGCCGGGCGAAAGCTTTGCCGGGAACAATCTGACTCCGGTGGCTTCCGGGCCGGGAGACCTGGACGCCGCGCCGGATCCGCAATGGCATTATGTGGGGACTATCGATAACGACGCGACGACGAGCGAAATCCGATTCCTCGCGCGCATAGCTGAGCGTGGCGAGGGCGTGGAAAAATACCGCGATGCGATTGGGCGCGGCGTGGATTACCTGTTGGCTGCGCAATATCCGAATGGTGGCTGGCCACAGATCTGGCCCCTCGAAGGCGGTTATCACGACGCTGTGACTTTCAACGACGGGGCGATTACCGAGACCCTGGAAGTCTTACAGGATGTGGCAGACGGGAAAGACGGGCTGGCATTCGTGAATCGCAAAATGCGCCAGCGGGCCGCGGAGAGTGTGGCGCGTGGGATCGACGTCATTCTCAGATCGCAAATCAGCGGCGCTGCGTGGGCCCAGCAATGCGACGCCTTGAATCTGAAGCCAGTAGCGGCGCGAAACTATGAGCCAATCGCAGTCTCGGGAGGCGAAAGCGCCGCCATAACCCTATTCCTGATGAAGCTGCCGCATCCGGAGCCGCGGATTGTCAAAGCAGTTTATACTGCGGTCGACTGGTTCCGTAAGACAGCCGTTTACGGTTTCGCTTTTGAAAAGGGCGCGGACGGCAGGAAGCTCAGACCCGCTCCCGGCGCGGGACCCATCTGGGCGCGGTACTACGAATTGGGAACGAACCGGCCCATTTTCGGCGATCGGGACAAGAGCATACACGACGATGTGAATGAGATCTCTCTGGAGCGCCGCAACGGGTATAGCTGGTACAACGGAGCACCGAAGACGGCGCTGGATCGGTTCGCGGAGTGGAGCGCCGAACATCCTCGCGGTAAGTAAGGCCTCGGGATTATTCGGTTGGCAGCGGGGCAAATGCGCCATAAGCGCCGTGTGCGTAGAGGAGCTGGCCGGTTTTTTCGGCATTGGAGCGAATAGCCTGGATTTCGCCGAAGAGAATACCGTGAGTGGCGACTTCTTCGAGACGCGTCAGACGGCAATCGAACGTTGCGAGGGCAGTCTCCAGAACCGGAGCACCCGTGGTCAGCTGGCCCCAGTCTCCGATATCGAAGCGCGCCTCACCCGTGTGGACTTTGCTCGCGAACCGCTCCGCCAGTTCCAGATCCTGCACACCCAGCACATTGACGGCGAAGACCCCGGCTTCGCGAATCGCCGCGAAGGGCGGAATCTGACGGTTGACGCAGCACAGAAGCGTTGGCGGGTCGGCTGACACGGAACAGACGGCGGTCGCGGTCAGGCCGAGACGTTCTCCGCTGGGCGCAGTGGTTGTAATCAGGCAGACGTGCGCCGCCAGATGCCGCATGCCGGACCTGAAAACTTGTGTATCGGCGACGTTCATTATTCGGAACCGTAAAGTGTGAGCTTAGCGCATCGGTCAGCGCTCGGTCCGACGTTCCGGGGTCAGCAGCCTGCTAACGTGCAGCGAGGAGAGCGCGAAGTCTGCGGGCGCGTTCCGGCGCTCGCAATTGACGCAGGGCCTTGGCTTCGATCTGCCGGATACGTTCGCGTGTAACGTCGAACTCCTGGCCGATTTCTTCGAGCGTGTGCTCGCGTTCGCAGCCAATGCCGAAGCGCAGCCGGATCACCTTCTCCTCTTTCGGAGAAAGGGTTTTCAGAATACCGGCGGTTTCGTCACGGACATTGGTTTCGATGACAGCGTCCACCGGCGAGCCGACCCAGCGGTCTTCGATCAGATCTCCCAGCGCGGATTCGCCGTCGCGGCCAACCGGCGTTTCGAGAGAGACCGGATCGCGTGAGATGGTCTTGAGCTTCTGCACCTTTTCGACTGGAATATCCATCCGACGGCTGATTTCGTCGTTGGTCGGGGTGCGGCCCATTTCTTTTTCAAGTTCACGGGATGCCCGCAGGAACTTGTTCATGCTCTCGTTCATGTGAACGGGAATGCGGATGGTGCGCGACTGGTCCGCGATGGCGCGCGTGATGGCCTGGCGGATCCACCAGGTGGCGTACGTGGAGAACTTATAGCCTCGGCGATATTCGAATTTGTCGGCCGCACGCATCAGGCCGATGTTGCCTTCCTGAATCAGATCGAGAAGGTGCAGCCCGCGGTTGACGTACTTCTTGGCCACTGAGACAACCAGACGAAGGTTGGCTTCCACCAGGTCTTTCTTCGCGCGCTCGGCTTCCTGCTCGCCGTGACGGATGACCGTGACAGTGTGCTTGAGCTCTTCGAGGGAAGCGCCGGCGGTGATTTCCCGCTTACGAATTTCGCGCTTCAGTTCGCGGATACGCGCCTGCTGAGCGGCGCCGTTGCGCGCTTCGAGCTTCTTGAGTTCGCGATCCAGCTGATTGATTTCTTCGACCGCGCGTTCAATTTCGCGGGTGAGATCGCGCCAGCGTGTGGAAATCCACGGTACCTTGCGAATCGACAGCGAAGTATCGACGAATGCGCGCAACAGCTTCATCCGCAGCTTCTTGCGGCCTTTCTTGTTGGCGGCGGGAGCATCGTCCAGCTTTTCCTGGAGTTGACCCTGCTTGCGATGGAAAGTCTGGATGGCGGCGAAAGTTTCGCGGATATCGGCGCGGCGCTTCAGATCGGCCGGTGAACCTTCTTCGATTTCCACGCCGCCGACGTCGACCAGATTCTCCAGTTCTTCGGGATTCTTTTTGAGGTTTTCGGCCACTTCGACAACTGCGAGCTGGACGAGGGCTGAACGGCTGATCGCCTTCTGCATGCGCAACTTGCCGCGCTCCATGCGCCGGGCAAGCTCTACTTCGCCTTCGCGGGTCAGCAGCGGAACAGCGCCCATTTCGCGCAGATAAACGCGAACCGGGTCGTCTGTGTAAATCGATTCTTCAACCTGCTGCTGGGGCTGGAGGAAATCCGCTTCCGCTTCGGGATCGAAAAACTTCGCCTCTTCATCGAAGTTAATCGCAATCGGGGCTATCGGTAGAAACTGATCATCATATTCCATCGAAAATCACCTCCCGTGCGGGAATACAGGCAAAAGCTACAGGGTTACCATTCATGTCTTTTATTTTGTTTATTTTATGAGTACTGAGCTGACAGGAATTGTCCAAGCCACACACAGAAACAGGGAGCTTCCCTGCCATGGATGGCAGTGGAAAACCCCCGAGATTGTATGTTAACATGAATGCCCCATTATTGTTCCGCCCAATTGTGTAGATGCCGGGGCGGGACAAAGGTTACAAAGGAAGCTGCTATCGCTGAACGCGGCCACTGCCGCCATCCTTCAGCAAAGAGTTCACTTCGGCCAGGGTCGCCCGGCTGAAATCTCCATAGGTCGAGTGTTTCAGGCAGCTGAGGGCCACCGCGAATTCGAGTGCCGCGGCATCGTCTGCCAAGGTTTGCAGGCCATAGATCAGCCCGCCGGCAAAGCTATCGCCCGAGCCAACGCGGTCCACGATGTTGGTGATATCGTACGTGCGGCTCATCAGAAACTGCTTCCGGTTGTTGAGGCAGGCAGACCAGCGGTTCCAGGACGCGCTTTTCGACTCCCGGAGGGTCACTGCGACCGCCCGGAGGTTGGGATACGTCTTCAGCACAAGGGCGGTCAGATCTTCGTAGCGCTGATGCTCCAGCACGCCCGAACTGACGTCCATATCCGAATTCAACCCGAGGCACATCTGGATGTCTTCCTCGTTGGCAATCACCACGTCTACAAATTTCACCATCTCGCCCATGACCGCGGGGGCGGGTTTGCCCCATTTCCAGAGCAACTTACGAAAATTCAGGTCGCAGGAAACGGTCAGGCCGTGTTCGCGCGCCTTTTTCACGCCTTCAAGCGCCAGCGCGGCTGACGACTCGCTGATGGCGGGAGTAATGCCCGTCACGTGGAACCAGGCGGCGCCGTTCAGCGTTTTATCCCAATCGATGGAGCCCGGCGCCGCAATAGCGGCCGAGCTGCCGGAGCGGTCGTAAACCACTCGGGATGCCCGCTGGTTGGCTCCTGTTTCGAGGTAATAAACGCCCATTCGGCCAGGGCCGCGGACGAGCTTTGAGGTATCCACACCGAAACGGCGCAGTTCCGCGACTGTCGCGTCGGCGATAGGGTTGTTTTCCGGCAAGACGGTCACATAGGCCGCGTTGAGGCCCAGAGTGGCCAGGGCGACGGCGACATTCGCCTCGCCACCGCCAAACGTGGCGTTGAAACTCGGGGTTTGCAGGTAGCGTTCGAAGCCGGGCGGGGTGAGCCGCAGCATGATTTCGCCGAAGGTGACGGTTTGGGTCTTCATGATTTTGCCATTTCGAGGCGGGCGGCGCGAATGTTATCGACAAGTTGACGGGCCAGTTTGGTGATCGACTGAAAGTCGCCGGTTTTCGCGCCTTTTGTCAGATTGCCCCCAACTCCCAGGGCCACGCATCCGGCTTTGATCCATTCCGCCGCATTTTCGGCGCTCACACCGCCGGTTGGCATAAGGGGGGCTTGCGGCAGAGGGCCTCGCAGAGCTTTGACGAACGCCGGCCCCAGAGCTTCGCCGGGGAATAATTTCACGATATCGGCGCCATCCTCCATCGCCGCGAGAACCTCCTGGGAGGTCCCGGCTCCGGGCAGATACGGAACCTGGTAGCGGCGGCACATGCGGGCGACATCCGCGCTGCAGGATGGGCTGACGATGAACTGCGCCCCCGCAAGCAGTGCATGCCGGGTCGTCTCGGTGTCAAGCACCGTCCCTGCGCCGATCAAAATATCGCCGGACTGGTGCCGCTTGGCAAGCTCGGCGATGGCCTCCACCGCTCCGCCAAACGTAAAAGTGATTTCCATGACTGCAACACCACCATCCGCGCAGGCTTCCGCAATCCGGCAAGCCTGGTCGGCGTTGTCGGCCCGGATCACGACGACGAGGCCGGAATCCACAATTTTGTTCAGGTACTTCAGTTTCTGCATGGGTTCCTTGTCTGGAATGTGAGGGATAGAAATAGGCATTATACGTTGCCGGACCTTTGCCCGCGGGTTCTCGCGCATAATAGAACCTGGAACGATTTCAGGAGGTAGATTGGTTTCCCTTGCCGGCATTCTGATCCTTGGGTTTATTCTCGGCATGCGCCACGCCACCGACGCCGATCACGTTGTTGCGGTGATGACGATCGTCACCCGGCAGCGGAAGATCGCGAAGGCCGGGGTCATCGGCGCACTTTGGGGAATTGGGCACACGCTGACCATTTTTCTGGTTGGAGCGGCAATAATCCTGTTCAAAATTACCATTCCGCCCCGACTTGGCCTATCCATGGAATTCGCTGTGGGGTTGATGCTGATTCTGCTCGGAGTGCTGAACCTGACCGGAATCCTGCACTGGCTGCAGCACAGGTATACGCCGCCGACCACGACACCTCTAGCCCAGGCGGATGAGGATCCCGCGCTCGTTGCCAACGGGTCCGGGTGGCTCGAGAGGCATCTGCGTGGACTCGGCTTTTACGCCGTGCTGCGACCCCTCGTGATCGGCACGGTCCACGGGCTGGCAGGATCGGCCGCTATCGCAATTCTGGTCATGACCACCATCGCCGATCCGCGCTGGGCAATTGCCTATCTGCTGGTATTCGGACTCGGCACAATTGCGGGTATGGCCGCCATGACAACTGCGATGGCCTATCCGATCGTGTATGCCGGCCGGAAGATGTTCCGCTGGAATCAGGCGATTACGGTGGGCTCGGGGTTGCTGAGCGTCGCATTCGGGCTTTTCATCTCGTTCCAGATCGGCTTCGGAGGAGGCCTGTTCGCCGCAACTCCGCACTGGGTTCCGCGCTGATTCAGGTCAGCTTCGGAGTAATCATCCAGCGCAAGACGCCGCGCGGGGCCGGACCGAGGTGCTGGACGTCAATACGCAGCAGGGCGGATTTTTTCATATCGACAATCAGACTGGGCGCATTCAGCAGGTAAGCCGCAAGATTGGCCATCAGCGGTTCGTGACCGGCCAGGAGCACGGCCTCCTCGTCCCGCAGGCCTCGAATGTCGCTCCACACCGCCTCAGGCGTTCCGTGGGGCACCAGAGATGAAAGAGGCAGGATTTCCCCCTCCCAGCCAAATTCCTTCGCCGCAACCTCGGCAGTTTGTCTGGCACGCAGGTAAGGGCTCGACGCGATCAGCGTTGGCAAAACACCGGCACGCATCGCCATCCTGACAACAGCGGCGGTGCGTTCGCGGCCTTCCTGGGTTAATGCGCGCGAAGAGTCGGGGCGGCCCGCCGGTGCGTCTGCGGCAATGCCATGGCGAAAGAGATAAAGTTCCATACTGAATCGAAAAAGCCGTATCGTAACCAGTCGTATCATAACCATGGATATGGCTCGCTACGCCGCGGTTGACATCGGCAGTAACTCAGTCCGTTTAGAGGTGGCCGAAGTCATCGGGGGGAATGCGCCGCGGATTCTGGCCTCGGAACGCCAGGTCACCCGACTGGGAGCAAGTGTATTTCGCGAAGGCCGTGTCAGCGCGGAGGCGTTGGACATGCTTTGCGGCGTGCTGACCGGAATGGCGGTGACGTGGAAGCGTCATGACGTCCTCTGCATTCGCGCAGTCGCCACCGCCGCCGTTCGCGATGCCCGGAATCAGGTGGAGTTCCTCGCGCGAACATCCGCCGCACTGGGCGCGGCTATCGAAATCATCTCGGGACAGGAAGAGGCAAGGCTTATCCACCTGGGCGTGCAGAGCCGCTGGCCACATCCAGACGAGCGCTTCCTGATTATTGACATAGGTGGGGGCAGCGCTGAAATCATCCTCAGCGAGGGTCCGCGCGTTTGCGCGGCGTTTTCGAAACCGCTGGGCGCCATCCGGCTCCAGGAGTTGTTCCTGCGGGGCGACCCTCCGGATGCCGCGGAATTGCTTCGGATGGAAGAGTATATCGAGGAGCGAATTGCACCCGCCGTACGCGAGATTGGCCGCAAGCGTATCGATCGCGTGGTGGGAACTTCGTCCACTGCCGCCGCGGTGGTGAGCGCGGTCAGCCGAATTCCCCGTGCGCGACGGGACGAGGTGGACCGCCGGCGCGCTTCGGCGGCGCAGATGAGGCGCTTGTACAAAGAACTCTGCGAAGTCGAATTGAAAAGGCGTCAGAAAATCGTCGGAATAGGGCCGCGGCGTGCGGAGATTATTATTCCGGGCACGGCTGTGCTGCTGCACGTGCTCGAAGCGTTCAGGATGCCTTCGCTTTACTACTCGGCGGCCGGCGTGCGCGACGGCATTATCGCGGATCTGGCGGCGCGCGGCGCAGGACGGGAACTCAGCCGTTTAACAACCGGGCAGCGGACCGTCGTGGAGGGAATGGCCGAACGCTACGGCGTTTCGCTGCGCCACGCCCAAAAAGTGGCACGGCTGGCGAACGATCTTTTTCACGACCTGCAGAGCGTTCACCAGCTTGCTCCGCCGCTGGGATCTCTGCTGGAGGCCAGCGCCTATCTGCACGATATCGGACATTTCGTCAGCGACACCCGGCATCACAAGCACTCACAATATCTGGTCGCCAATTCCGAAATGCCGGGTTTCAATCTGACGGAGCGATGCATTATCGCGAATCTCTGCCGGTATCATCGCAAGAACATGCCGGCTCCGGAACACGACAGTTTTCAGGCGCTGTCGGTCACGGATCGGCACGCGGTGAGCACATTAACGCCGATGCTGCGGCTGGCAGACAGCCTCGATCGCGGGAATTCGCAGAAGGTGCAATCCGTGGAGTGCATGGTTCACGATCGGGAGATTATCGTTAATCTTCGCGCTCCGGCATCCGCCGGGATTGAACTGGAGCTCTGGGCAGCCGGAAGGCTGGATGGTTTATTCCGGCAGATCTACGGCAAGAGATTGACAATTCAGAGAGCGTGATTCAGCTCGAAATCGCGCGCGGCAGGGGCGGCACGCCGGCGTAGAACCACCCAGAACAGAAGAACGCCGATTACCGTCAAAAGACTGAGCCCGAATCCGAGATACGAGCTCACGGGGACGAATTCCAGCGAGACGTGCGCCTGTCCGGCGGGAACAACGATGCCCCGCAACCCACCATCCACCTTCACGATCTCGGCATGGCCGCCGTTCACGGTTGCTCGCCAACCGGGGTAATAGAATTCGCTGAGCACCAGCAGGCCAACGCCCGCGGTGTTTACGTCGAGAGACATACGATCCGGTTCGTAGGACCGGAACCGGACAGAATCGTCGCCTGAGGCAACAGCCAGTGCGCGGGTCAGGGGAGCCTCAAGGATCGCCAGCTTGTGAAGATCGATGCCCGGCCGGTTGAGACGCGCGAAAACCGCGTCGTCGGAAGATTCTATCGCTGTTTGGTGGACGACCCAGGCACGCGGGAAGCCGCCATTATCTTCGTAGACCTTCCAGAGAGCATCCTGATAGACGGCGCCGGGATCTGGAGTCGACGCCGGCTTGATGTGGTAGCGGACGTTGAGAAGATCCTCGTGCGGACTGAGCCGCGAAAACTCGGTCAATGCCGTCGCACCGCCTCCCCACAGGCTCTGAACTCCATAGATATCGCCCAAATTCGGTTCCGAAGGAACGGATACACGGATGCGGTTCAGTCCGGGCTGAGCTTTGATAAAATCCGCAGCCTGGCGCATCGTGACCATCCGGACATATTCATCGCCATTTTTCAGCAAGTCGTTCTTATTTGCTTCTCCCCAATAAAACGCACTCAGGTCGAACAGAACGAACATCGCGAGCAGGACACGGCCCGACGCTGGAAGCGGCCGCAAGGTCAGACGGAAGAACCACGCGCAGGATGCAAGGATCAGCAGCAGGGAATAGCTGAGCCAGATGCCGAGCGGAAGTTGTGTAAAAACGCCCGGCACAATCAGCGCCGCGACGCAGGCAATTGAAATCCACTTCAGAAAAGGTCTGGCCTCCGCCCATCCTGCGCTTTGGCCAGCACCGTCAAGCAGACTGTCAAGCCCGAAGGCGCAAAGTACGGAGAATGAAAACGAGATCAGGTAAATGAACCGACTGGCCCCGCGCGCCATCCACAAGTAGGGAACCACCGCATAAAGCACTCCGAACAGCGGAGAATATTCGCCGAGCGAATAAGCAAACACGACAAGCGACAGGATGGCGAGGAACCGAACCCAGGCGTTTCGCCAGCATTTCCAGATTGCGGTGATGGTCAGAAACAGCGGGAATACACCGATGTAATACGGCCAGGCTTCCTCGCCCCCCATCTGCGCCCCGGCCGGAAACAGGCCGGTAATAATGCTGTGCGGCCACATGCCGCGCACGAGTCGCTCGTACGGTATCTTCTCCGACATGGGGACGAAGCCGCCGCTGATGGAACGCAGGCTGAGGTGGCTGTATTCCGACAGCGGCAGTAACTGAGCCGCGCCGGCACAGAAGGCGACCGCCAGTACCGCCGCCAGGATTCCCGCCGCACGCGTCCAGTGCCTTCGCGGATCCCCTTCGGGAGAAGCACCGAAGTAGATCATTGCCGCCAACACAAAAATACCCTGAATCATCGCGAACTGCACACCGCCGGTCAGGACGGACATTCCCATGCAAAGACCGCCAAGCGCTGCTTCGGCGAGGCCTCGCAATCGTGTTTCGGACCGCAGCGCCCGCAGAACGAAAAGGAAAGTCGCGGGCAGCCAGATGCAGCTTTCCTGGTAATGTGGCCAGGGCATTCTGGCCAACATGCCGCCCATGGAAAAAGCGCACGCGCCAATGAAAGCGGCAAAATGGCTACGCCGGAATTCGCGCAGCAGCGCAAACATGAACACGGCTCCCATGAACCGGTTGAATGCCAGGTATTCATGGTAGAAACGCGGCGATATCAAGCCATTCTTGTTCAGCGGGATCAAAGCAAACAGGAGGCGAAAGGGATAAAAAGCTGTGGTCTGCGATTCGCCCACAAAAGGACGTCCGCCAAAGGCGTACGGATCCCACAGGGGCAGGTGCCCATGCCATATGGAGCGCACCCAGAAGTGAAGCCAGCCATAGCTCTGATTCACGCCTTCCCAGCCGACGATTGTCGTGAACTGATCGGTCAGAAGAGTTCGCCAGTGAAAGCAAATGATGGCAAGGGCCAGAAAAGCGAGATATTTCGCGTTGGTGCGGGTCATTCGGGGAGCTTGGGGCTTGACGGTCTAATGAAAATTATGACGTACGCCGGTCGACGTGGGCGTCGCCGGTGAGGTCGGCGTGATGCTTGTTGGCTCTTTCAACGAAAAGCCGGCTGCCAGGGAGGTTCGCCCAACAACGACCTTCGAGGTGCTCAAGCCCTGGTCCGCCGCTTTCCGGATAATAAGTGCTTCCAGTTCAGCGGGGGACTGGTCAATAGGTACGTCGCCGGCGGAATAGAAAAATACCGCCAGCTCTTTAACTCCCGAAGCACGCAAAGAGGCTGCCAGGCTTTTGTACAGAGATGGTTCCGAAAAATTGAGCAGAATGCGTGTCTTGTCGTAGAAGATCTCCGTGCCGTTTGGGAGTCTGTACTCGTCGATGACAGCATCGTCCGCGACCCGTTGCACAAAGGTCCGGGGCTGATCGTTGGTGTGGATGAAATAGCCAATGACTGCCCAATGATCCAGATAAATGGCGCGGGCGTTCGGAAAGGCCGCACGCCATACTGCGAATTCGTTCCGGAGAAGAACGACGCCGGGATAGAAGATCACTTTCGGACCTTCGACAATCAGGTTCGCGGTGCAACCGATCAGCAACGCCGCCGCAAGCGATGTCCGAAGGACCGGGCTTGCCCGTTTGACCAATGCATCCAGCACAACAAACGCGGCGATCAGAAGAAACGGGCCTGCAATGTATTGATGCCGCAGCATGCCGCCGAACGGATACTTGTTAACCAGGGATGCGGCCAGGATTTCAAGGACGATCAACGCTGCGAGCCGCAAGGTGGCCCGCGTTGCGAAACGCGATCGAATGACCTGGACCGCGAGAGCGGCGAAGCCCACGACGAGTAGCAGGACGACGAAAGCGTTGTGAAGCTGAACGGGTGAAAACAGGTTAAAAAAATTGACTATGTTTCGCGAGATGAACGAAAACAGCCGCTCGTGTGCGGTGCCGGTCCGGTAGAAATCGACCAGATAACCCTGCATCGGCTGCGCGCCGGCATGAACAACGTACTCGACTGCGAACACCGCACATGGAAATCCCAAAGCCGCGGTAGCGGGCAGGAGAGATTTTCCGGTGAACCTTCGCAGCAAGAGGGGCACAACGACGCACGCGACCAGAAAGAATGCGGCCGAGTAATGAGTCAGCACCGCCAGTGAGGACCAGAGCGCGAATTGAATATATGGGCCGATGCGTATTGGCTCACCGGAATTCGGAAACATATCCAGCCAGGAGAGAAACGCCAGAAGCACCAGGAACACCGCGAGTTGGTAGGACCGGATCTCCGCCGATATCGCAATGGCATCGGTTGACACAGCAAAGGCGAAGGCGCACCACAGCTGCAATGCCGGCCATGCAAGCAGTTTCCGGGCGACCAATCCCACCACGACAATCGAGCCGACGCCTGCCCCTATAGAGATGGCTCTGTAAAGCCAAAAATAGCCGTGACGGACGATGCCTCTCAGGAGTAGAAAAAACAGCGGCGGATGCGCGTTGGTTTTGAGTTCGAAGGTGAGATCGTCCCAGCGCGCGCTGCCCGCCATGAAAACGTGCTGCCACTCATCGAAGCTGATAAAAGTCTTGTGTCCGACGTAGACACGAATAACGAGTCCGGCGACGGCGATCAGCAGCAGTGCAGCGCAAAAAAGCCGGGGGCTAAGTTCAGCCTCGGATTGTGCCTTGCCGGCGGAAGCTATTTCTGGGCCTTTGAGCCAACTTTGGCTTTGGCGTCTTCAAGCCGTTGACTGATTCGTTTCAGTTCCGCGGCATCCATTTCAGAGGGCGAAGCAGTCTTCATTTCGGAAACGGAAAGTTCCCATTCGGCTGCAGCCTCTTTGAATTTACCCTGCTTGAAAAGCACCTCGGCCATGTGGTCATGGACCGTCGGATCTTTCTTGATTTTGTCCAGCGCATGGCGAAGTTCATCGGCGGCCTGATCGAGACGGTTCTGCCGATAGTGCACCCAGCCCAGGCTATCGAGGTAAGCGCCGTTATCCGGCTCCAGGTCCACTGCTTTTGAAATCAATTGCTGTGCTTCGTCCAGGCGAACGTTCCGATCCGCCAGCATATAGCCCAGATAATTCAGCGCGCCGGCATTATCCGGGTCGAGCTTCAACACGCTCCGGAATGCGTTCTCGGCCTGATCGTATTCCTTCTGGTGCTCGTAGAGAGCGCCGCGCATGAAAACGATCGCCTGTTTCTGCGGAGGAGTGTTGGCCAGCATATTCGCGGAGTCGAGAGTAGCGAGCGCATCTTTATAACGCTTCGCTTTCTCCTGCACTTCTGCGACGCTGATGAAAACCTGCACGTCTTTATCGGCGTTCGGCAGAGCCTTAAGTTCTGCAATCGCTTTGTCGTATTCGCCCAGCGTGGCAAGCAGTGAGGCGTGTTCCGCCTGAATGTCCTTGTCGCCCGTATACTTTTTCAACGCGGCATCGGCGGCGGCGCGCGCGCCCTTGAAATCTTTTGCTTCAGCCAGGAGTTCGATTACCTGCCGTTCCCAGATGGATGCGGTTTGCGGATCCAGATCGGCGATCGTCCGGTAGGAGGCGACTGCTTCCTGAATCTTTTCGCCGTTCTTCTGCATGCTCGCGAGTGAACGCAGCATGCCAATTCGTTCCATACGCTGGGCATCTGTGTAGACGGGCTTCTTCGTCTCCCGGAGGATCGCCTCCACGGCGGCGATACCGTCGGCATTCTTGCCTTCGGCATCCATCAGCTCCGCTTCGGCCATACGAACGCCGATGCTGTTCTCGATAGCTTTCGCCTTAGCGAGAGTTTCGTGGGCTTTGGCGAAATTGTGTTTCGTGCTCCAGAGATCGGAGAGTTCAATCAGGTCATCGACATTTTTCGGCTCCGCTGCCGCCAATTCAGTCCATGCGGTAATGGCTTCGTCGGTGCGGTTGGCTTTCACCAGATCCTCACAATATTTCTTGCGGACCTGCAGACCATTGGCGCGCGGCAGCAGCCGCTTCCAGATATCGGCAGCCTTGCCAAAATCCCGGCTATCTTCGTAAAGTTCCGCCAGAATCTGGATCGTGTTGGGTTCGGCGTCTTCGTCGGCCGCGAGCGGCTCCAGCAGCGCGATAGCGGCGGCGAAGTCTCCCCGCCCGGCATAGAGTTCGGCCAAACCAGTCAGCGCATCGTCGTCGGAATTATCGAGGGCAATGACAGCCTTGAAAGCTTTCTCGGCCGCCGCATCGTTCTTTGCCACCCTGTAGAGATGTGCCAGCGAAGAAAGGCTTTCCGCGTCTTTCGGGTCGATATCCGCCGCGCGCTGGTAATGTTCAATCGCATTGCGGAGCGCGGACTCGTCTACTTTGCCCTGCTCGGGATCCAGTTGCGCCGCATACATACGCGCCAGAATCTTGTGTGCGCTGGCGTTGTTGGGATTCGTCTTGATCAGGTCATTCGCGAGAGTGACCGCTTTTTCCGCATTGCCGGAACGCAGATAGAATTCCGCCAGTTCCTCGCCGATCACAGCGGCTGACGGGTCGAGGGCCATCGCCTTCTTGTAGAAATCGATAGCTTTGTTGACATACTCGGCGCGGCCACCAAATTTTGCGGCCTCTTCGGCGTAGAGGTGCGCCATCGCATAGTTGTAGTAGGCGTCGGACGTGCCACCCGCCGCTGTGCCGGTCGCAGTCTGCGCCGGGGCGGTGCCCTGCGTCTGAGAGTACGCGGGAATTGCGGCGGAGAAACACGCCAAGCCGAAAATCACAAACGCGGTATGCGTGCGGCCGTTCATATGGAAATATCGCCTTCCTTGCCCCGCCAGTACGAAGTTACGCCGTGGACTCCGCAGCGTACGGGGCGTGTTGTCATCATTGTATAACGCCGAAAAGAAAGAATGCCGAAAATGTCGGAATCGACGGACGCATCGTCATCAGGAATTCCTAATGCCCCGCTGATTGCGGTGGCGGGGCCGACAGGGTCTGGAAAAAGCGATCTCGCCCTTCGGCTGGCGGAGCGTTTTGGGGGCGAAATTGTCAATTGCGACTCGGTTCAGGTCTTTAAATACTTCAACATCGGCACTGCCAAGCTTACGGCACCGGAGTGGCGTGGCATACCTCACCATTTGATTGACGTGCTGGAACCGGATCAGGTATTCACCGCAGGTGATTTTGCCCGAAAAGGACGGGCGGTTTTACACGAAATTACAGCTCGGCGGAGGCTGCCCGTCGTGGCGGGGGGGACGGGGTTTTACCTGCGGGCTTTGGTGGAAGGGCTGGCGCCTGGTCCGGCACGGGATGCCGGCTTGCGGGAACGGCTGGCGGCCAGAGAAACCCGGCGTCCGGGCGCGCTCCACCGTCTGCTGGGAAGATTCGACGCGGCAACGGCAGCGCGCCTGCATCCCAATGATGTGCCCAAGACCATGCGGGCACTGGAAATTTGTCTTCAGTCCCGGCAACCGGCGACCGAGGTCTTCGCCGTGGGGCGCGATGCCTTGACCGGATACCGGGTGCTGAAGCTCGGCCTGTTTCCGAATCGGGAAAAGCTGGTGGCCAGGCTGGAAGCTCGGGTAGAGCGGATGTTTGCCGAGGGCTTAGTGGCGGAAACAGAGGGGATACTCGCGCGCGGCGTGCTGCCTTCCGCAAAGCCGTTCGAATCGATTGGCTATCGGCAGGCGCTTCAGGTGGTTCGCGGGGAGTTGTCCGTGAAGGACGCGATCTTTTATTCGAAGCGGGATACGAGGCAGTACGCCAAAAGACAAATGACGTGGTTCCGCCAGGAGCCCGGATTGGAAGTCGTGCCAGGATTCGGGGATCAGGAAGAGGTTGTGGCAAAGGTCTTGAGGCGCGTGGAGGAGTTTCTGGCGCATTAAGGTGCGCGACGGCGTCATCCGAAATACTTTTTCAGTGCCCGATTGAAGTCCGCATTATCGCTGCTCGCTTCCGCAAACAACGTCATCGATGATCGGAACTTCAGATTGTCCGGCGAGCCGAAGATATCTTCAAGCGATTTTCCTTCGATTTGATTTACGAGATCAGTGCACTCGCGGAGCCGGTGTCCCAGCAACGGGTGCTCCAGATAAGCCTCAGCTTCAGCCCGGGAGCCGATCCCGTACCGATGCGCCATCGCGCTGTGGCCAAGTCCTCTCATTTGCGGAAATATAAACCACATCCAGTGCGATTCTTTTCGGCCGCGCCGTAGTTCTTCGCAAACGCGCGCGTAGATAGGATTCTGGGCATCCACGAACCGCTGCAGATCAAATGGATCGTCATTCGGAATGGGTTGACTCATTCAGATAAACTCACTTCATATGATGGAACGTCCGACTGAGGCGGAAGTCGCGCCATATTTTTTCACCTATATCAATCAGGTCTCGAGCGATCCCGTGGGAACGACCGAACGTCAGCTGGATGAGGCGCTGGCGCTCCTGGGTTCCATTACCGAAGAGTCTTCCCTGCACCGTTACGCGCCGGATAAATGGAGCATCCGGCAACTGCTGAATCATGTCACCGATACCGAGCGGGCATTTACATTTCGAATGCTCTGGTTCGCCCGCGGGTTCGAGACACCCCTGCCCGGCTACGATCAGGACATTGCGGCGGGGGGCGCGGAGGCAGACTCGGTTTCATGGGCCGCTCACGTGGAGGAATTCCGCAACGTGCGGCTCTCCACCATTTCGCTTTTTCGAAATATGCCCGATGCGGGCTGGACCCGCGGCGGCATCGCCAGCGAAAAATTTGTCAGCGTCCGCGCGCTGACATGGATTATTCCAGGCCACGTCGCACACCATCTGGCGATCCTGCGCCAGCGCTATCTGGCTGCCTAATCCCTGACGCCGGACTTCCGAAGAATGGTCATCATGGGGCACCAATTTGTGAAGGCCGATTGTAAGAGATTGAGCCCGACGAACGCAGTAAACAAATACCAGTAGGGACTCACCCAATAGCCAAGCGCCAGACTCAACAGCACAAACAAGCCGGCAACCATTCGCAAATACCGATTGACGTTCATACGGCATTCCTCCTTTTTTTGTTGAACACGTAGAAGAGGACCGGCACGGTCATGCGCGAAAGCAGCAGCGAGGCGATTTCGCCGGCCATCAACGCAATCGCCAAACCCTGAAAAATCGGATCGAAAAGGATCACCGACGAGCCCGCGATTACGGCCGCAGCCGTGAGCATCATCGGGCGAAACCGGACCGCGCCCGCATCGATCACCGCTTGATCGAGCGGCATACCTTCAGCCAGGCGAAGTTCGATGAAATCCACCAGAATAATGGAATTCCTGACCACGATGCCGGCCCCTGCAATAAACCCGATCATTGACGTCGCAGTGAAGAAAGCATGCATCAAACCATGCGCGGGCACAATGCCGACGAGCGAGAACGGAATGGCCGCCATGATGATGACCGGTGTCAGAAACGACTGAAACCAGCCGACGACCAACCCGTAGATGAGAATCAGCACTGCCGCGAAGGCGATACCGAGATCGCGAAAGACTTCATAGGTGATGTGCCACTCGCCATCCCATTTCATTGAGTACCGCGTGGCGTCAGAGGGCACGGCGGCCATGTGCTGTTCGATTTGATAGCCCTCGGGGATCCTGATCTTATCGATTTCCGGCCCCAGCTTCAGAACGGCGTAAACCGGGCTTTCAATTTCGCCCGCGATATCGGCGGTGACATAAGTGACCGGCATCAGGTTCTTGTGATAAATGCTCTTGTCTTCGGTTACGTTCGCTACATGGACCAACTCCGACAGGCTCACCAACTGCCCGTTGCGTCCCGCGATCTTCAGGTTCTGAATACGGTCGATGCCGGAACGTGAAACCCGATCCAGCCGGACCATGAGCGGGATATCTTCCTTCTCAGAATCCCGATGCAGCAGCCCTACCGCATATCCGGCGGTAGCAACCTGCAGTTCCCGGGCGACGTCGTCAGCCGAGATAGCGTTGAGAGCCGCCTTTTCCCTGTCAATGGACAGTGCGTACTTCGGCTGATCGTCTTCCACATACCAATCGACATCGACCACACCGGCGGTGCGCCTGAACAGATCGCGCATCTGCCGGGCAAGAGCGATTCGCCCGTCGGCTTCCGGTCCATACACTTCGGCAACAATAGTTTCCAGAACGGGAGGACCGGGGGGCACCTCGGCAACCTTGAGGCGCGCGCCGAACTTTTCGGCAAGGGGCAAAAGCCGGATTCGAACTTGTTTGGCGATGTCATGGCTCTGCAGATCGCGGCCGGATTTTGGCAGCAGGTTGACCTGAATGTCCGCCACGTTGGCTCCGCGTCGCAGGTAGTAATGCCGAACCAGACCATTGAAATTGTAAGGCGAAGCCGTTCCCGAATAGGTCTGAACGTTGACCACTTCCGGCTGCTTCTGTGCCTCTTCGGCGAGCAACTGAGCAACGCGGGCAGTTTCTTCAAGCGGAGTGCCGTTCGGCATATCGACGATCACCTGAAACTCGCTCTTGTTATCAAACGGCAGCATCTTCACTTTCACGAAGCCCACATAGAACAGCGACACAGAGCCCAGCAGCAGCACAACTACACCGCCAAGGAAGGCCACGCGCAGAATCGGGCGGTGCAGCAAGCCACCCATGAAGACGCGGTATGACCGGGTGATAACGCCCTCACGCTCTCCCTCGCGATGCTTGCCTGGTTTCAAAATTCGCACCGCGGCCCAGGGCGTCACGATGAAAGCGACCAGCAGTGAGAAGAGCATGGCGGCGCTGGCGCCGACCGGGATCGGACGCATATACGGTCCCATCAGTCCACCGACAAACGCCATTGGCAGGATCGCCGCGACCACTGCAAGCGTCGCCAGAATTGTAGGATTGCCGACTTCATCCACTGCTTCGAGCGCAACATCGAACGCTGGCCTGCCCTGATTAGCTTGCATTCGCCAATGCCGCACGATGTTCTCCACTACAACGATGGCGTCATCGACCAGGATTCCAATCGAGAAGATCAGCGCAAAAAGCGTGATGCGGTTCAAGGTGTAGCCGTAAAGATAGAAAACGGTCAGTGTCAGCGCCAGGGTGACGGGGATCGCGATGAAGACAATCAGCGACTCCCGCAGACCCAGCGCAATTGCCACCAGCACGCTGACGGAAATTACCGCAATCAGCATGTGCCAGAGGAGTTCGTCCGATTTTTCTTTCGCGGTATCGCCGTAGTTACGCGTAACTGTCATCTCGATGCCGGCCGGTATTGCCGTGCCGCGTATCGGCTCCAACCGGCGCAGGACATCTTCGCCCACCATCACCGCGTTCGTGCCCTTGCGTTTCGCGATCGCGAGAGTAACGGCCGGAAAGAACCCATGGCCATCGGAGAACCGCACGTACTGCGCCGGTTCTTCGCCGCCATCAGTTACCTCGGCAATGTCGCGCACGAAGATCGCTTTGCCGTTGCTCACACCGGCAACGACATTGCGGACATCCTCAGTGGTGCGAAGAAACTCACCGGCTTCCAGCAGGTATTGCCGATTGCCGGTGGCGAAATCGCCAGACGGCATGCGACGGTTGGACGCGCCGAGGGCGCTTACCAGAAGCAGGGGAGACAAGTTGTAGGCGCTCAGCCGCGCAGGATCGGGAGTGATCCGAACCTCGCGGCGCTGGCCGCCGATCAGCGTCACCGTCGAAACATCGGGCGTCTGCTTCACTGTGTCGTCCACCTGCGCGGCAACACGCCGGAGTTCCAGATCGGTGGCGGTCCGGCTCCAGAAAGTAAGCGCCAGAATCGGAACATCGTCAATCGAGCGCGGCATTACCAGTGGCGGAGATGCCCCGGGTGGAACCAAAGCCATATTCGCGCCGAGCTTTTGATTCAGCCGAACAATGCTCTTTTCTTCATCCTGCCCGACGAGAAAACGCACGATGACGGTTGATACGCCGGGGCTGGACGTGGAATAGATATATTCAACCCCGGGAATTTCCCAGAGCAGCTTTTCCATCGGCTTTGTAACGCGTTCCTCTACTTCGCGTGCAGAGGCCCCCGGCATCTGCACGAAGACATCAACCATTGGCACAACAATCTGCGGCTCTTCTTCACGCGGAAGTTTCCACACAGCGAAGGCGCCGAGCAGGAGCGAACCCGCGATCACCAGTGGGGTCAGCTTCGAACCGATCCAGATACCTGCGAACCTTCCCGCGAAACCAAGCGGCTTCCGAGGCATCATTGGCGCAACTCCACTGGAGTCCCGTCGGAGAGCCCTGACGGGATCGGCACGACGATGCGTTCACCCGCCGCAAGACCGGAAAGTACTTCAATCCGATCCTGTGCCCGTTCTCCGGTAGTGATCAGTCGCGTTCGGGCAATGCCATTGCCGGCCACAAAGACGGTTTGCAATTGCCCGTGCGTGACGAGCGCCGCTGTGGGAATGGCAAGCAGGTTACGTTCGGCCACCTGAAATCCGGCTCGGCCAAATTGTCCCGAGCGCAGTTCACGTATCGCAGGCAGGTCGATTTTCACGGTATACGTGCGCGATGCGGAATCCACTGCCGGCACAACCACGGCAACACGCGACTGAATCTGGCGTTCTATTCCATCCAGAGAAACTGAAACCGCCTGACCCGCACGAATCTGAGACAGGCGGGATTCATCCACCGACACTTCCAGACGATATAAGCCTGCGCGTTCGATCGTCAGCAGTGGCGCGCCCTGCATGGCAAGGTTCCCGGGTTCAACGCTTCGGGCGACAACGATTCCGGCGAAGGGAGCGGCAACCTCCGCATAGCTCCGCGCCACGCCGGCCGACGCAATATCCTGCTCGGCGGTCGCCAGACGGGAATTCAACTGAGCGCGGCGAGCTTTTGCCATTTCGAATCCGGCCTGGGCCGCTTTGAGTTTTGCGGTCGCTTCGTCCATTTCCTGATTCGAAATCGATTTCTTCTGAAACAGCTCCCGCATACGGCCCGCAGTGACTTGCGCCAGATCCAGATTGGCCGAAGCCGCCGTCACAGCGGTGTCGGCTTCGGGAACGGCCAAGCGGATCTCATCGCGTGCCGCTTCGGCGTGTTTCGAAGTCACATCCAGATCGCGCGCATCGAGAGTGATTAACACCTGTCCCTCCCGAACGCTGTCTCCTGTCTGCGCTTTTACATCGCGAACGTAGCCGGATATCCTGGACGCCACGGTCATGGATGTTTGGGCGCGAACCGTCCCGGTCGCTTCGTATGTGGAAGGCCAGTTTTCCGTGGCGGCTGCCACAGTTGAGACTGCCACGGGGCTCGCCGGAGGAGCAGCCGCCTTTCCCCGCACGGTGTCCCCGCAACCGTTCAGCAACAGCGCGGCCACAATCAACAGACAGAAAGTTATCTTCACCGCACTCCCTCTTTCAGAACTTCCGAATCCTCTGTCAAAGTGCCTGCCGCCAGTTCAAGCAGCGTCGCGGCAATCCGTTGATCGTGAATCGCTGCCAGCCGCCTTGTTCTTGCATCGAGCACCGCCGTCTCCGTGCGCAGCAGATCCGTCACATTGTTCAGTCCAGATTCGTAGCGGTTCTGCGTAATCCGCAAACTTTCTTCCGCCTCGGCTACGGACGCAGTGCTCACCTCAATCCGCTGTTGCGCGGCGCGTAAATCGGCGAACGCGCGCCGCACCTGAAGTTGCACGGTCGAATCCGCATACCGTCGCTCCGCCTCACTGCGCCGCAGGGCAGCGTCGGTTTCTGCCACGCGGGCTTTGTCGCCAAACCCGTTGAACAGATTCCATCGCAGCCCTATCGAAACCAGCCAGTTCGCGCCGCCACGATCGTAAAAGCGCTGCCGATCGGCTTCGAACCCGGCATGCAGATCCACCTGCGGCCGGTAATTGCCGCGTGCGGTGGCGGCCTGATTCTCCGCCAGCGAATTAGCCAGTTTCGACTGACGTATCTCCGGCCGTTCGGCGAGAGCCTGTTTCTCGAAGTCGGCGGGCAAACCCTCTGCCATCTTCACCGGCATCAGCGGACTTGTCAGGGTATGGAGCGCATCGAGCGGCAGGCCCAGGGCGTGATTGAGCGCGGCATGCGCCACATCCAGACCTGCCTGGCGGCGGATCTCCTCCTCATGAACCGCGGCGAGATGAACGCGTATCGAAAGTACGTCGGCATCGGTGGACATCCCCACCGAACGCACCGATTCCGCGCGGTCCAGATCGGCCTGCGCGGATTTCATCGACTCGGTCGCAGCCGTGAGTTGCTCCGCACTCAGCAAAGTGTCGTAGTAGGACCGCGCAACTTCCGCGATAACCGACATCCGGACACGACGCACCTCTTCAGTAGTCAACTCCTTCGCCAGCCCCGCCGCGCGAACGGCATGTTTTGTCTGGCCGCCATCGTAGAGCGGCTGGTCAACTGTAAGTTGAGACTGAAAGTTATTCAGGTAGTCGGGCTGGTTCAGCGGGCCGATCTGAAAATTCTCCGCAGCAAATTGATGCTGGGCCAGCAACGACGAAAAAACAAACACTGGATTATTGCTTCGCGACCAGGCTTCGGAATAGTTCACCTTCGGCAGGTTGCCGCTTCGCGCCTCCCCGATACGGCTGTCCGCCGCGCTCTCGGCGGCTGTCATTCCTGCAATCGATTGATTGCCTCTCAGCGCCAGGCGAACTGCGTCATTTAGCGATATTGCGTCCTGCGCCGGGGCAATACACGGCCAGAACGCTGTTATCAGCATTATTTTCTTCATTGCTTCTGGTGCTGAAGATGCAATTGTCTGGCCGAGGTAACAAGCCGGATCAAAAAAAAACTCTGTCACGTTTTTTTCGCAACTGAATCTGGAGTGACAGGAAGGAGTCAATCATGGAAGTTTCCGCCGGTTATATGGGAGGCAAGAAGTTTCAGGTTGTTGCTCGCGGGCACCGGTCGATTTGCGATCAGCCGGTTGATAACGGCGGTGCCAATGAAGGAATGACTCCGCCGGAGTTCTTGCTCGCATCTCTGGCAACCTGCGCCGGCTACTACGCGGCGGAGTATCTGAACACGCGTGGCTTGCCGACACGGGATCTGCACGTGCGGGTCACCGCCCAAAAAGCGACGCAGCCCGCGCGCCTGGATTCATTCGGAATCGACGTGACAACTCCCGCCCTCGATGAACGCCATCGGGCCGGCCTTCTGCGCGCGGTGAAGACGTGCCTCGTTCACAACACGCTCCTGACGCCGCCGAAAATTGACATCAAAATACACACGCCCGTGCTGGCGCAGGCCAGCTAAAATAAGAGTCTGGAACGAGAAGAAGAAATCGAGCTCGCACGTCAGTTACAGGCGGGAAACACAGGCGCGTTCGACCGCTTCGTGGAACATTTCCGGGCGAAGATTTTCCGTTATAGCTGGCTGATGTGCGGCCAGCGCGAAGATGCGGAGGATGTTGCGCAGGATACTCTGCTGAAGGCCTTCCAAAGCTTCGAGCAGCTTCGTGAGCCGGAACACGTCCGCTCCTGGATCTTTCGAATTGCCAGGAATGCCTGTCTGATGAAGCGCCGGAAAAGCGTGTTCGCTCCGGACCGCGAACTTTCGCTGGACGATTTCCTGCCCGCACTCACGCGCGAAGGCGGCCAGATGAAAATCCAGATAGCGGACTGGTCGAAGCTCCCCGACCAGGGAATGCTGGAGACGGAAATGAGCGGAGTGCTCCACGACGCGATCGGGACCTTGCCGGAGACATACAAGTCCGTTATGCTGATGCGGGATGTCGAGGAGCTGTCGACCCAGGAAACCGCGCAGGTTCTGGATTTATCGGAGGACGTGGTGAAGACCCGCCTGCATCGCGCACGTCTTGCAATACGGAAGAAGCTGGATGAGTATCTCGCGAAAGGAAAGCAGGAAACCGTTGCCCGAGCGCAGTGAAAAATGCCGCGAGATTTTCTCGCTGCTCAGTGAATACCTGAACGTGGAACTTCCTCCCGAAGCCTGCCGCGAGATTGAAGCTCACATCGCCGGCTGTCCGCCGTGCGTGGAGTTCACCGAGAGCCTGCGGCGAACCGTGAATCTCTGCCGCCAGTATCAACCCGCGGAGATGCCCGAAAGGCTAACCGCCAAAGCGCGGGAAGACCTGATGGCCGCCTACCAAAAAGTGATGAGCGCACGGCCCGGGACGCTTTAAACCCCGGACCGTGCGCTCATAACAGCCGAACTCAGTACTTGGGAACCGAAGGATCGACCTTATCGCTCCAGGCCAGAATCCCGCCTGTCATGTTCTGCACGTTCTTAAAGCCAGACTGCCGCATCAGCTCCACTGCCTTCGCGCTCCGCCCGCCCATCTTGCAGTGCATCACATACGACGCCGATTGGTCCAGTTCGTTCAGATGCTTCGGAAGCTCACCCAGCGGTATCAGCGTCGAGCCGGGAATCCGGCAGATCTGAAATTCATGCGGCTCGCGCACGTCGATCAGCGTGAACTTGTCCCCGCGATCCAGTTTCGCTTTAAGCTCTACAGCGTCGATTTCTCCCGTTGTGGCCACAGGCTTCGCTTCCTCCTCGCGATGCGGCATGCCGCAGAATTGCTGATAATCGATCAGCTTCGTCACCGTCGGATGATCGCCGCACACCGGGCAATCCGGATCGCGGCGCAGTTTCAGCTCTCGGAATTTCATCCCGAGAGCGTCGTACAACATCAGGCGCCCAACCAGCGGCGTTCCCGTGCCAAGTATCAGCTTTACGGTTTCCGTCGCCTGCACCAGCCCGATAATGCCGGGCAGAATGCCAAGGACTCCGCCTTCCGCGCAACTCGGCACCAGGCCTGGAGGTGGCGGTTCCGGATACAGGCAGCGATAGCACGGTCCACCAGGATAAGCAAAGATCGTCGCCTGGCCTTCAAACCGGAAAATCGAGCCGTAAACGTTCGGCTTCTTCAACAGCACGCAGGCGTCATTCACCAGATATCGCGTCGGAAAATTATCCGTGCCATCGACGACGTAATCGTAATCCTTCAGAATCTCCAGCGCATTCTCGCTCGTCAGCGCAACCTCGTGCCGATCCAGCTGAACGAACGGATTGATGTCGCGCATCGTCTCGATCGCGGAATCGATCTTCGGCTTGCCGACATCCTTCGTCCCGTGGATCACCTGCCGCTGCAGGTTCGTATAGTCGACCACGTCGAAATCCACCAGCCCGATGCGCCCGATGCCTGCCGCCGCGAGATACAGCGCGGCCGGCGCGCCCAGACCGCCCGTACCCACCAGCAGCACGCTCGCGTTCTTCAGCTTCAGCTGACCTTCCATGCCGACTTCCGGCATGATCAGATGCCGGCTGTAGCGAAGGATCTCGTCTTTCGAAAGTGTAGTTTCCGGCGTCACAGCAGTATTAGATGCCATCCGCGCCGCCCGCGATGCTGGGAACAATCGACAGCGTGTCGGTGGCTGCAACTGGCGTCGCTTCTTTATTCAGATAACGGATATCGTCGTCGTTCAGATACACGTTGACGAAGCTGCGCAGCTTACCTTCATCGTTATAGAGCTGCTTCTTCAGGTTGGGAAACTGCGTGGTGAGCGCGGTGAGCACTTCGCCCACGGTCGCGCCGGCGGCTTCCACTGTGTCATGCTTTTCCGCGAACTGGCGGAGCGGGGTCGGGATCAGGATTCGGGCCATGTTAGTTCCTCTTTTTCTGCGTGTGTCTGTTCTGCGTTGGGCAGCCAGCTGTTGGCGTGGTCGAAACGGGCGTTCTTGATCGAAAGAACCACGAATGAATACCACGGACAGGAATTCTTCAAATCGGTTTCGGAAAAATAGGCATCGCAGTCGGGATGCGAATGGTAGATGCCGATCAGGTCCATCTTACGCTCGCGCGCTTCGCGGTCCGCGCGCAGCAGGTCTTCCGGGCGCAGTTCATAACGCGCAGCCTGCGGACCCGCCGACGCATTGTCCAGCGCCAGCGCATGCACCACAGTCTTGTTATCCCCGTCGATAGTCCCGATCATCGCACCGCAGCACTCGTTCGGAAATGTCGCCTGTGCGTGGTTCACCATCTCGCGCCACGGCTGTCGTTCGATTGAAATCATGGTTAGTATTCGTCGTCCCAGAAGCTTTCGCTCAGGTACTTATCGGCGCCATCGCAGAGAATCGTAACGATGACGGCCTTCTTGCCCGCGGCGTGAAGCTCTTTCGCCAATTGCAGCGCCGCCTGAATATTCCCGCCGGCTGAAATGCCCACCAGAATGCCTTCCTCGCGCGCCAGCCTGCGCACCATCTTATAGGCATCCTCGGTTTCGATCTCGATATTCCGCGCAGCCAGCGACGGATCGTAGATTCGCGGCACAATAGCCGTCGCCATGTGCTTCGTGCCCTCAATGCCGTGGAAACCGGTGGAGGGCTGAGCGGAAATGCACTGCACCCCCGGCACGTCCTGCTGCAGCCGCCGGCTGGTGCCGACAAAAGTTCCGCTGGTCCCCAGCAGCGCCACGAAATGGGTAACGCGCCCTTCGGTCTGTTCGATAATCTCCGGTCCCGTGCTCTTGAAGTGCGCCTGCCAGTTGGCGTCGTTGCCGTACTGATCTGGATAAAAGTAGCGGTCCGGATCGGTCGCATACAGCTTGCGCACCTCGCGGATCGCGCCATCGGACCCCTCGCCCGGATCCGTGAGAATTAACTCCGCCCCGTACGCTTTCAAAATCCGTTTGCGCTCCGGCGACGCATTTTGCGGCAGGCACAGCTTAACCTTGTAGCCGCGCACTGCGCCGATCATCGCATAAGCAATTCCCGTGTTACCGCTGGTCGAATCAATAAGAACTTTGTCCTGCGTCAGCTTGCCGGAACGCTCACCTTCCAGAATCATATTGAGCGCGGCACGATCCTTAACTGATCCGCCCGGATTGAAATACTCAGCCTTGCCGTAAATCTCAATGCCGGGATACGGACGCGCCACTTTCTCCAAACGCAGCAGCGGAGTATTGCCGATATTGCCGATCACGTCGTGCGCTTTCGGAGGTGCGATGGCGGATGGAGTCATTTTCCCGGGGAGATCCAGCGACCGAATCTGGATAATCTCTATCTTACAATTGGTGATTCGTTCCGGGGCCGTTTAGATTCAGCATTTATGACCAGGCGTTTACTGATCCGGCCGGGTGCGATTGGCGACTTCATCGTGAGTCTGCCGGCCCTCCAATCTCTCGCCCCCCCAGAACTATTCACAGAGGTTTGGTGCCACGGCCAGAATGTGCCGCTCGCCGGCTTCGCAAACCGCGCCAGGTCAATAGCTTCCACCGGATTGGACCGTCTCGGAATCACCCATGCCGATGACGTCATTGAGCGCCTCCGCGAGTTCGACGAGATCGTCTCCTGGTACGGCGAGAACCGGCCGGATTTCAGAGCCCTGGTAGCCGATCTGAGCCTGCCTTGTCGCTTCCTGCGGGCGCTCCCCGATGGCAAGCGGCACTCGCTGGAGTTCTATGCGGAGCAGGCGCGCGCGCTGGGCGCAACCCCCTTGGGCAACCCGCAAATCCGCTGCCCGGAACAGCCCCGAACTTTCGCGGCGATTCATCCCTTCGCCAGTTCACCGGCCAAACGCGCCCCAATGGACTTCTTCCAAGGCGCGGCGGACAAGCTATCCGCGCACATGCCGGTTCACTGGCTCTGCGGCCCGCAGGAGGAACTGGACGGTGCGATTCGCATAGCGGATTTATACGAACTTGCCTGTTGGCTTCGCGGAGCCCGCATCTTCGTTGGCAACGACTCCGGAATCTCCCACCTGGCTGCGGCCGTCGGCACGCCCGTAATCGCACATTTCAGTGCCAGCGATCCGCGTGTCTGGGCGCCCAGAGGATTCGCCGTACAAATTGCGGGTGACCGCTATCTCGCCGGCCTTTCGCACCCGCAAAGTAAACTGGGATCATGAAGTCGTTTCGCTGGCCCCTGTTTTGCCTGGCGATCTTTATCCTGACAATCGCCGCCGCAACAGCCGGCATCGACACGGACTTTCGCATTCCGCCCGACCACCCGGCAATCGAGTACTTCAAAACTCCGCCCGACGACGCGGTCGCTCGACTCGCCAGGCGCCTCGCGAAAGGCGAAGCAAAACTGGATTACGTCCCCGGCCGCCTCGGCTACCTCCCCAGCCTTCTGAAAAACCTCGACGTCAACGTCGACTCGCAGATGCTCGTGTTTTCCAAGACCAGCTTCCAGGCGCCGCTGATTTCACCCCGGGCGCCCCGGGCGCTTTTCTTCAACGATACGGTCTCCGTTGGCTCCGTACATAACGGCGAAGTGCTGGAACTCGCCGCGCTCGATCCGAAGCAGGGCATAGTGTTTTATACCCTCAGCATTGAGAAAACGGCAAAACCGATGTTGGTCCGCCGTGACGTTTGCCTCCAGTGCCACGCCGGCCCGGCCACACTCGGGGTGCCCGGCCTGGAAGTCGGATCTTCGTTTCCAGGGCCCGATGGCACGCCCACCTTCCATTCGGGTTTTACCGCCGTCGATCACCGCATCCCTCTCGAGCAGCGCTGGGGAGGCTGGTACGTCACCGGCAAAACCGGCAAGCAGACGCACATGGGAAATGCCGTCGCGCCGGATCCGGCAAATCCCAAAGAACTCGATATGTCCGCTTCGCTGAACCTCACCAGCCTTGCCGGCAGGTTCAATCCGGATGGTTACCTCGCGCAGACGAGCGATATTGTCGCGCTCATGGTCCTCGAACACCAGACCCGCATGACGAATCTGATCGTGCGCGTCGGCTGGGAAACCCGCATCGCGCAGCAGGAGGGAAAACTCGCCGAAGCGACGCCGCGCATCGATAACGGCATCGACGAACTGGTTGCCTACATGCTTTTCGCCGAAGAAGCACGCCTGAAGGAACCGGTGGAGGGCGTTTCCACGTTCACAAAGACTTTCCCCCAACGCGGACCCCGCGATAAGCAGGGGCGGTCATTGCGCGATTTCGATCTGAAGACGCGCATGTTCCGCTATCCACTCAGCTACATGATTTACAGCGAAGCCTTCGACGCCATGCCGGATTGGGCGCGCGATCGCATTTACCAGCGGCTCTACGATGTTCTCACCGGAAAGAACACGAGCGAACGATTTTCGAAGATATCCCAGGCGGATCGGCAGGCAGTGCTCGAAATCGTGCGCGATACGAAGAAAGGTCTTCCGCCCTACTGGAAATAGGGTTCAGTTCTCCGTGGGTGTTTTTTCCACGTGATCCACAACAATCAGGTCGAACGTCTCTTTCGCGGACACAAGTTTCAGCCCCAATTGCTGCTGGACTGCATCGAAAATACCCGGCGCGTCGGTTTCCCCTTTTTCCAGAGGAACCTGGTAGGTCAACGTGAAATCGTACTTGCCGGTCAGACCGGTCTTGTCAATGACCGTGCTGCCCGACGCGGCCGGACCACTGAGGGCGCGGGCTATCACGGAAGCCGGCTGCCCGATCCCCCGCATATGCGCGACGGGTCCCGGGCCGAAATAGGTATTCAGACCCGGCCCGGACAGATTCGGAAATCCCGGAATCGCCGGCGGAGCGGGTGCATCCGGTTCAATCGCAGATTCTTTCAGCTTCGAACCGTTCCTGTCGACCACAAGGTCGTATCCCGAAAGCACCTTCGTGCTGTGATGCACCACCAGGCCAAAACGTTCGGCAAGGAGGTTCTGCAACATCAGCTGAAACTGCTCAACGGTCGTGCCCTTCGGCACTCTGGCATCGATCGCATAAGTCGGCGAATCAATCGAACCCGGTCCTGAAACCTGCTGCGCGGCATCCGTCAACCCATAGGCACGCCCGATCAGTTTGCGCACCGTGGCGTCGGCTCCGTACAACTCCGGATAACGCGTTCCGGGGCCGCCGTCGCTGTTGGGTGGTCCGTGGCTTACTCCGTTCGCGATCCTGATGGAAACCGCATCCAGAGTGAGTTTCCGGTCCGCAGGCTGTCCGGAAAGCACCAGCGCGACAAAAACGCCGAGGACAATCAACCGCATGAAATTAAGTCTCCTTCGTAGTTCCCCGTTTTGCCAAACGAGACAACGTCGCCAGTTGCCGCAAATACTGCCGCAAAGGGCGCGCCGGAGTTCCCCACACCGGCTCCCCCGCATGCACAATTTTCGAAGACAAAATCCCCGCGCCGGATCCGATCACGGCCTTAGACTCAATCCGCGCCTTATCCCCTACCCCGACCTGCCCCCCGATCACCGCATAATCCCCCACCGATACCGCGCCGGCGAGCCCCGTCTGAGCCACGATCAGCACGTGTTTTCCAATCCGGCAGTTGTGTCCGATGTGAACAAGATTATCCAGCCTGGTGCCGTCGCCAATCACCGTAACTCCCAGCGTGGCGCGATCGATACAGCAATTCGCGCCGATCTCGACATCGTCTCCAATTTCCACCCGGCCCACCTGCGGAACTTTGCGATAAGCCGCCCCCGCCAGTTCGAACCCAAACCCGTCCGCCCCGATCACCGCCCCCGAATGAATCACAGCTCGCGCTCCGATTCGCACTCTGTCGTATATCGAAACCCGCGCATAAATAACCGAGTCGTCACCCACGCTCGACTCCGCCCCGATAGAGCTCGACGCACCGATGCGCACCCCCGCCCCGATCGTGACGCCGTCGCCGATATTCACAAATGGTCCAATTTCCGCCGTCGAATCCACTGAAGCGGATGGATGGATGACAGCCGTTGGGTGCACGCCGGGCCGAATCGGCGCGCCGGGATAGAGGAGTGCCAGTGCCTGCGCGAAGTGCGCCCGCGGATGCGGAGATTCTACGATCGTGCGATCGCTGGCCCCCGGAAAATCGGCAGCCGCAATAAAACATCCGGCAGCGGACTCCAGCGCGGCTTCGAAATATTTCTCCGACGATACGAAAGTGAGATCGTCCGCACCCGCGTCGGCCAGAGCGGCCGCACCGGTGATCTGGCGGTTACCACTGCCGCGTACGCGCAGTCCAAGTCGGGCAGCCAGTTCAGAAGCGGTGATCTCAGGCATCTGGTTCTATTCTGCACCGCGCGTTGCCAGCGCCAGTGCGAGCGGTATTCCAATCAGGATTCCCGAGATCAGCGGCGGAGGAATGCGGTAAAACCAGCACAAAACGATAAAACCACCTACCCACGCGGCGTTAATCGCGACGATGGGGCGAATCAGACGATCCGAAACGTCCGAGGCCGAGGCCAGCACCAGATTGAGAATTCCCAGGCCGCTGAAAGTCAGGCTCATGACGAATACCAGCACCATATGGATATCGAACATATTCGGGCGCATCCCCAGACCCGCATCGATATTGAGTCCGCGCGCGATCTTTTCGAATTCGATCACCGTCGCGTCGCTCGATGGCGTCAGGTTTCCCACGGTATGGAACACCGTAGTCAGTAACATCAGGCAGGCCGCAGCCTTCAGCAGTTGCCTCTGTGAGAGTTTCATGGCTCGTATCATTCTATGCCGGGAGAAATCCTGATAGGCTGGAAGGCGATGGAACCCAAACATACCCGTCGCGACTGGATGACAACCGCGGCAGCAGGCCTGGCCGCGGCATCCGCGGCGCCCCTTCTGAATGCCGCAATGCCCCGACCTCTGGGAGCCCAGCTCTATACCGTTCGCAATATCCTGATGAAGGAATCCGACAGGGTTCTGAAAACGATTGCCGAGATCGGCTACACCGAAATCGAAGGCGGCCGAACCGATCTGATCGAGCTCCTGCCCAAAATCAAACAGTACGGACTGAAACCCGTCTCCTGCCATATCGAGACGCCTCTCATCACCCAGAACTGGGATCAGTTTCCCGACATAAAGCAAATGCCGGTCGAAGAGGCCATTGACAGTGCGAAAAAAGTCGGGGTAGAGTATTTCACCCTCGCCTACATTTCCCCCGGAGCCCGCGGCGATGGCGACGATTTCTACCGCCGCACGGCGGACCGGATGAACGCAGCCGGCGAACTTTGCAAAAAGGCCGGCATGCACATGGCGTATCACAACCATGCTTACGAATTCGCCGGCAAGCCCGGCATGCGGCCGATCGACATATTCTTTGACCGGCTCGATCCCAGACTGGTAGCGATAGAGCTCGACGTATTCTGGCTGAGCGTCGCGAATCAGGATCCTGTCGAAGCGCTGAAAAAGTGGAAGGGCCGCGTCGCCCTCCTGCACCTCAAAGACAAAGCGAAAGATGCGCCCCACCAGTTCGCTGAAAACGTATCCGCGGGAGCGTTTCAGGAAGTTGGCAGCGGAGTAATCGATTTCCCCGCCATCCTGAAGGCCGCCCCGTCCGCCGGCGTGAAGCACTACATTGTCGAGCAGGACCAGACACCGGGCGACCCGCTCGAGAGCCTTCGCAAGAGCTATAACTATCTGAAAACGGTTTAAAACGCGTCCTTCAATTGGCGTTGGTTGCGGCCATCGCTTTTGGATCGTCCCCGCAGCCGTGCTCGGTCTTATGCTTCTCCAGTTCGATCCGGGCCATCTCCAGCTGCTTGCGGAAGTGAAGCATGATGCTGTGGAGCCGCTCGTACTCCTGCTTGCTTACAGTGCCGACCTTAGCCGACAGGAACGCCAGCGATTCCGCGTACACGTGCGAGCTTGTGGTGCAGCGGTCCTGAAGGACTCGCTTTTCGGGACAAGTCACCTTCAATGTGTCTTCTTTTTCGTCGTTGGCGTGCGGGTTGACGGACGCGATAGCGGTATATCGATCGGCTTTCCGGGGCTGGACACTATGCCCATAATTGTAGTCCCTTTTTGTTGTTCACTGCAGATGCGATGCCTGCCGTAGTTGTCGATACTCAGTTTTCGGTCGGAACCTTTTCGGCGCGATCGACGACGATGACCTCCATCGGTCCCTTCCGGGCTTCCAGCTTCAGGCCCAGTTGCTCCTCAACGGCAGCGAAAATCGAAGCTCCCTGCTGGTCCTCTGGTACCGGACGATCATCCGGCGTCCAGACGAGCTTCACTTCGAATTCCCCGGCCAGACCAGTCTGGTCCACCACCAGCGCCCGCATGTAGCGCGAAAGCAAACTCACCACATCGGACATCGGCATGCGGTTGCTCAGAATACGGAGCTGGCCGTTGACTCCGGCAGGCGCGGTCGCCGGACCGGCCGTCGGTTCATGCATCCGGGGTCCGCCTTTCGCGACCACCAGCGCATAGTAGTTAAGCACGCGTTCTTCGTGGTGAAAGACCAGCTTGAATCTGTCCGAGAGCAACGCCCGCATCATTTTAGGAAACTGATCCCGCGAGGCGCCCGGCGCGGTCTTCGCGACGATGTCATAGCGAGCCTCTGGAGAGGTGACCCAATCCGGCGCAGAGAGCCGCAAATTGCTGGATAGTGAGTACGCATATCGAATGCAATCGGCCAGCGAGGCATTTGTAAACGTGATAGTGTCGTTCTGAATTTTGGCAACCGTAATGTCATAGGGCTGGCCGATGACATATGGCGGAGGAACTTTGACGGACGCCACCTCGAAAGTCTGAGCGCGGGCGATGACAAGACCAGTCGCAAAAAGAAGCGTTATCACTCGGCGCATAGATTTCCTACCGTAATTAGACACCAAAAGGCAACCGGGAGTTCCTGCATTCCGCACTATTCAGCTACTCGGTCAGGAGCATCCTGCAGGCCCCCCTGATGGCGTCCATCTGTGGCTATTTGGGTTTTTCCGCATCCCGCCGTATCGTCCAAAGCACACATAATTAAAGGCATGGATGGCGCTAAATATCGCGTAAAAGATGGCTTGGTTGCTCAATCCCAGAATCAGGGTATCGTTCGGCCTCCAATCTCCCGATAAACTAACAGACTAGGTGGAAGCGGATGAAACATTCATCGGCCGGAAGGGCCCGGAATATGCACAAAGACGCGAGGGAGCGAAAGATCACCGGCAACGGCGGCAAGGATAAAACTGCATCCGCGAACAAGGCAACGATGGAAAGCACGGTCGGGCGCGCGTAACTGTGATTCCGAATCGTAAAAAGTCCGCGCCACAAGCGGAGGTCCGCGACTACGTTCCGCCTGGCTCGCCATTGTATACTGATGCACTGAAGTCGTATGACGGACCGAATGAATTCGACCACGGCATGGTTGATCACGCTGTGAAACATGTTGGCGATAAAAATCATACGAACGGTCCGGAGAACTTCTGGAGTCTCACCAAGCAAGCACGGAGTGATACCCACGTGAGCGTGGAACCATTCCCCTTACTCCGCTACTTGGACGAGCAAGCTCGCCGCTTTGCCAATAGCGAGAAGACGCATGGCGACTGGCCTGACCTCGCCGTTGGCGGGACCTTTGGTAAGCGCCTTACGTATGAGCACCTCACTGTTAAGACGCTGGAAGTGCAAGGGTGACAGCTTCCGTCCAGAAGGCCGTCGCGGGGAAAACGCCGTTAGGGTCGATGAATCGAAGTCTGCGTGCAGCAGCGGGGTCAAAGCAAGACGAGTTTTATACCCAACTGTCAGACATCGAAAAGGAACTCCGACATTACACAAAGCACTTCAAAAACAAAACAGTGCTTTGCAACTGCGACGATCCGAAGGTCAGCAACTTTTTTCATTACTTCGCGCACAACTTTGAGAAGCTGAAACTCAAAAGGCTCATAACTACTTGCTACAAAAATTGCGACTCCGATCTATTCAGCAAGAGCACTTCAGAGAGTGGACTTCACCTCCAATATAACGGCGATAAGAACGGCAACCGAGTTCCCAATCCGGACGAAATCGGCGTTTACCCACTGAATGGCGACGGCGATTTTCGAAGTAAAGAATGCATCGATCTACTCAAGCAAGCAGATATTGTCGTCACCAATCCACCGTTTTCGTTATTCCGTGAATACGTTTCCCAGTTAGTGGCGCACAAGAAGAACTTTATCATCATCGGCAACCAGAACGCTATTACGTACAAGGAAATCTTCAGGCTATTTAAGGAAAACCGGATCTGGCTGGGACCAAGCATCCATAGCGGAGACCGAGAGTTTGGCGTGCCCGACCATTATCCACTGAAGGCAGCTGGAACCCGCATCGATGCAAACGGCAACAAATATATCCGAGTTAAGGGAGTGCGATGGTTTACTAACCTGGACTATAAGGAGCGGCACGAAGACCTAATCTTATACAAGACGTATCGAAAGGAGGAATACCCAAGATTCGATCACTACGACGCTATCAACGTAAACAAGACGAAAGACATTCCGATGGATTATCGCGGTGCGATTGGCGTACCATTAACTTTTTTGGACAAGTTCAGCCCCGACCAATTCGAGATCATTGACGGCCTGAACCGCTATAGTATTCTTAACGGGCCAACCGAGAAAACGCGAGGAAAATATCTAGCACAGGTGAACGGGGCGCCCATCTATATCCGCGTCGTGATCAAAAACAAAAAGCTATGAAGATCGAGCTGAAGGAAATCACGATCAAAAAGTTGTCTGACGGCTTCGAGGATAACGCCGAAGCAGGGGTGGTCGCGTACGGCGGAAAGCTCGACATCAGGCCACCCTATCAACGAGAATTTATATACAAGGACAAACAGCGAGATGCGGTGGTCGATACCGTTCGCAAGAATTTTCCGTTGAACGTCATGTATTGGGCCGTGCGCGATGACGGCCAGTTCGAGGTTATCGATGGGCAGCAGCGGACGCTTTCAATCTGCCAATATGTCAACGGAGATTTTTCCATTGGGGGTTTGGCGTTCCATAACCTGAAAGACGACCAGCAGAGACAGATTCTCGATTACAAATTGATGATCTATCTTTGCTCAGGAACTGATGGCGAGCGGCTGGAGTGGTTCAGGACGATCAACATCGCTGGCGAGGAACTGACCAACCAAGAATTGCGTAATGCCGTCTACGCAGGGCCGTGGACCGCAGATGCCAAGCGGTACTTCAGTAAAACAGGTTGCCCAGCAGCCGGACTGGCTGGTGAATACCTGCGAGGCAGTCCGATTCGACAGGAATACTTGGAAACGGCGATTGACTGGCAATCAAAAGGGAAGATCGAAGAATACTTGTCAAAGCACCAGCACGACAAAAGCGCCACGCCGCTATGGCAATATTTTCAGCGCGTCATCGGCTGGGTGAAGGCAACCTTCCCGACTTACCGCAAAGAGATGAAGGGTGTAGCGTGGGGTACTCTCTACAACCAATTCGGCACTGGGGAATTCGACACCGACAAACTGGCGAGTCGAGTCGCCAAGCTGATGATGGATGAGGATATCGAGAAAAAAGCGGGGATCTATCGGTATGTACTGGATGGCGACGAAAGGCACCTGAACATCCGGGCGTTCAGTCCTAACATGAAGCGGGAAGCCTATGAGCGCCAAGAAGGCGTATGTGGGAAGTGTAAGAAGCGTTTCGAGTTTGACGAGATGGAAGGCGACCACGTTAAGCCTTGGCATGAGGGCGGAAAAACCGATGCGCACAACTGCCAGATGCTCTGTAAAGACGATAATCGACGAAAAGCAGGGAAGTGAAGTCAATGGCGCGTGCATGCCTTGGACTGCTCACCCGCTACATAACGCCATCGGTTGCCGTTGCGCAAGACAAAACGCTGTGACCTCTGAAATTCGGGCTCGGAGTTCACGCTCGTTGATTCATCGGACCCGGCAATTGGAACATTCACTACTGAAGCGATGCCCAGCGTAACGGATTGTAACGATTTAACGAATCACCCAATAACGCCTCACCCAATGCCGCCTAGTGCTGATGGATTCCAATCATCATGAAATGTGGAGCGTGAGCAATGACGGCATAAACCCGGTGCCTGCCGTAACCGGAAATTCAAAGTAGCCCGCCACCGCCGTTCCGTTCTTTCGGCTATTTGCTCATGAGCGAAGCCGAATCCCGGTCCAGGAACAAAGAAACTCTGGCGCGTGTCCGCAGAATCGATGCCGGGCAGCGCTGTGAAACCGGACCTTCCAGCGCAAGCGCCACTGCCACGGCTTTTGCCTGTCCCGGCACCATGACGAACAGTTCCCGCGCCGTCATCAGCAGCGGCACCGTTAACGTAAACGCATGCGTCGGGACCCGGTCCAGTGCGTAGAACGCCCCGTCATGAACCTGCTGAATGCGGCAAGCCTCATCCAGTTTCACTACGCGGATATCTTCGGGATCTTCAAAATCGCAGGGAGGGTCGTTGAAAGCCACATGGCCATTCTCACCGATTCCCAGCAATGCAATATCAAAACCGTCTTTCGGTAATAGGGCTGCGTAACGCGAGCACTCGGCACCGCGATCTTTTGCTTCGCCGCGAATCTCATAAAATGCGCCAGCCGTGACGTGATTGAAAACACGCTCACGGAGGTAATGCCGGAAGGACCAGACCGAATCTGCCGAAGTCCCGGCATATTCGTCCAGGTGAAACGCCGTCACGCGATTCCAGTCAATTCCCGGTTCGGCAATCAGCGTGGCCAACGTTTCATTTTGCGATGGCGCTGCCGCGAACGCCATCGTAATGCGGCCCCCGCCCGCCAGCCTGTTCCGCATTGCCGCAGCGATCGCCTTGCCGGCGGTCGAACCGAGATTGGCGCGATTTTCGGCGACTTGGATATCCATTCGAATCCAATTATGACGGGTTGTCTGGCGCGTTAAGCGAATTCCACCTGGCACTCAGCACTCTCCGTTGAGTTTGACCGAAGAATAAAGATTCTTGCGATGCAACTCCGCCATAGTGTCGTGAGACCACTAATGGCCATATGGCCCGTTACAATAAGCCAGCAGGCTAATGGAAACCGAGACAATTGCCGAAGTCCTGGGTGGCCGCAAGGTCCTGGGCCGCGCCATCCGAAAACCACACGATCTCGCCCGTCTGATTCGGGAGGGTGTCCCGGCCAGCTCCATACCCGCACTCGCTGCTCACCTGCGCGTGAGCAATGGCGTCCTGTCGGGCACACTCGGTATCCCGCAACGTACCCTGACGCGCCGCCTAAGCGAAGGCTCCCTCCTGACCGCGGCTGAATCCGACCGCACCGTTAGGATGGCGCGAGTCTGCGCTAACGCGGCAGAGCTCATCGGTGATCCGGATAAAGCCATCGAATGGCTCAACACGCCGAACCGGGCACTGGGCGGAGAGCGCCCTCTCGATCAACTGGACACCGACACCGGAGCCCGCATGGTCGAAGACATGCTCGGCTGCATCGCCTACGGTGTCTATAGCTAGTGCTTTGTCACTTGCACGCCGCAGATGGAAAGCGAACGGGCCGCAACGTTAAGCCGACCAACGCAGGAATAGGACACGACCGAATCCTGAGGCGCGCCATCGCTTGATAAAACATTAGGACAGGAAAAGCATGTCCGAAATTATCGTAATCGCCAATGGAGATCTTCGCCTCGCGGCGAATCGTGTTTGCTGGCCCGCGCAGGAAAGAACGGAAAATGCCGTCATGGACGTCATCCGTCGAGAGGGCCATTCGGTCCGGCGCGGCCATCCCTTCAATCCTGAAAAGGGTCACGGCTTCATCGACAGCCAAAGCCATGGGCTCCGCGTGTTCCGCGACATTCCCGAGGATGCGCCGATTGTCGTGGTCGACGCTGTCTGGCAGTACAGTCAGCACATTCTTGGTGGCCTAATCGCTCACAAAGGCCCGATTCTGACGGTTGCAAACTGGAGCGGACAGTGGCCGGGGCTCGTCGGCATGCTGAATCTGAACGGCTCGC
Source organism: Bryobacteraceae bacterium (assembly GCA_025928545.1). Classification (GTDB taxonomy): domain Bacteria; phylum Acidobacteriota; class Terriglobia; order Bryobacterales; family Bryobacteraceae; genus BOG-234. Next base: position 184,810 of record JAICJH010000002.1, read on the forward strand.
TCACGAAAGCCGGCGTTCCCTACAGCACTTTATGGAGCGCCGACTTTACCGACGATTTTTTTCTCAACGGCCTGCGCCGCTGGTTGAAAGGCGAACGTCTGGTGCATGAGCGCAGCCACACTCGCGCCTTGAAAGAATTCGCGCGAGTCCCAACAGACGCCGCAGCAATCGGAGTCGATCTGGCGCGCGAACTCAAACGCGACAAGGCCATTCTCGGCGTCTTCGACGAAGGTTGCATGGGAATGTACAACGCCATCATTCCGGATGAACTTCTATTTCCGCTGGGTGTGTATAAGGAGCGGCTGAGCCAGTCCGCACTTTATGCCGCGATGCTCCAGGTGTCCGATGCCGAGGCTGCCGAAGTTCGTGCCTGGCTCGAAAGCAAAGGTTTACGCTTCCACACCGGCCCGTCGCATGAGGCCGACCTGACGGATGCGCAGATCGCGCAGCAATGCCGGATGTATATCGCGGCCGTTCGGATTGTGGCCGATTATGGCTGCGATGCCATTGGAATTCAATACCAGCAGGGGCTCAAAGATCTCTGCCCCGCGTCCGACCTGGTGGAAGGCATTCTGAATAATGTGGACCGGCCGCCGGTACGCGATACGTCAGGCAACGTGCTCTTCGTCGGCAGGGCCGTGGTGCATTTCAACGAAGTGGACGAATGTGCCGGGCTGGACGGACTCATTACGAATCGGGTGTGGACAAAGCTGGGCTTCGATCCGGAAACGACATTACATGACGTGCGCTGGGGCGAGGTGTATGGCGATGAGTATGTCTGGGTCTTCCTGATTTCAGGCGCGGTGCCGCCACAACATCTGATTGGTGGCTACGCCGGGGCGGACAGTGTTCGCCAGCCTGCAATGTATTTCCCCAATGGTGGCGGGACCCTTCGGGGGATCAGCAAGCCGGGCGAGCTTGTGTGGAGCCGCATTTTCGTGGAAAACGGCGCCCTCAAAGCCGACATCGGGCGCGCAAAAGCCATTACTCTGCCGGCCGAAGAGACGAAGCGGCGCTGGCAGGCGACGACGCCCCAATGGCCCATCATGCATGCGGTTTTGTATGGGGTCACGCGGGATCAGCTCATGGGCAAGCACCAGTCGAATCACATCCAGGTGGCATATGCGCCGGATGCGGCGGGAGCGAACCGGGCGTTGGTGGCGAAGGCTGCGATGTTCCACGAACTCGGAATGGAAGTGACGGTGTGCGGGGATAACCATGGTTTGGCTTAACAAAATCGGCGTTAATCTGCGTTCATCGGCGGCCATTCGGGTTTTTCCGCAATGAGCATCGTAGCGGGCGTCAGCGCTCTCGCTCAAATCCCGCGCCGCATTTGCGCTATGGGCCATAAGTGGATGTGGAATCCGCTGTGGGGCGGCTTTCCGCCGGAAGACTTTCTCACATTCCCTCACATCAGGCGACTCTTTTCGGTTGTGCCCGTGAATGGAGAGATTGAAGATGGCTATAATGAGATCGGAATTTGAACCTTTCAGACTCGACTGAAACAATCTCATGGAACGAAAAACGAGCGTCAAGTCGGTCAAAGATCGGGGCACTACTGTCGGAGAGCGGCGCGTGGTGACACCCCGCTCGGATCTCTTTGTGGTCAAGGTTGGCGACCGCCATGTAAAAGCCACGGTCTCGCCCAGGGAACGAGCTTCCGACCTCGTCGCGAGAGTCGCAAAAATAATGACCAAACCCGGCACGGACCGGGCGCGCATATTCAGAAGCAACTCTGGAAAACGCGTATACGCGTATTTCGTTCAGCCTGACGATCCCACAAAAGTTGTCAGGGAAGACGTATCGGGCCGACAGACGATCGGCCGCCTTGTTGGCGGACGCTATCGCGCGAACCGTTCCGACTGAGCAAGATCGTGGCATCGCGAACGCCGCCGAAACTCAAGGATCTCCTCAAAACATATACGCCGGTCGACAGGCCTGTCGCATTTGTGTTGGCTGGCCACAACGGGTCCGGCAAATCGACCCTCTGGTACGACCGTTTAGCCGACGATTTAAAGCTGCCTCTGGTCAATGCGGACAGGCTGACTCTTTCTCTCCTGCCGCCGGCCAGTGGGGATAACAGGCTCAAACAGTGGGCAAGCCGCCTGCGAGACGACGATGAACGATGGCAAAGACTCGCTCAGGATGGCGTACAGCTGTTCATGGGTTGGCGATGGATCAGGGAATGTCCTTCGCTTTCGAAACTGTTTTCTCCTATCTGGAGCGGCAGGCTGACGGGACTTTCAAATCAAGAATCGACGTGATTCACGCACTGCAGAAGAGCCGATATCACGTGATCCTGCTGTTGTGGGGCTGGTGAGTGCGGAATTGTCCAGGCCTTGAGGCCTGTCGCGCATGACTTGAATTTGATCACTTCCCCGAAGTTCCACCCAAGGGCGGCTGATCACAATCCCCATGTCGGCGGCACTGCAATGGCCCTCATGCCGTCGGCTGTGAAGATTGATTTGCGCAATCAACCCACTGAGTTGCGAATACGCGTTTGCCGAAACACCGGGAAACTGAGACTCTATATCCTCCCAAAAAGCCTTGGAGAACGATTCTCTCTCACTTGCTTTGGCAACGGCGGGCAGTATTCACATACTGCCCCATACCCACGCTTCATACTTGCTCGCGGGAGGGCTTTCCTTGACCGCCGTCTCTGCGCGACTGCGACACAGCGACACTAACGTTACGGCGCGCGTCTATGCCCACGCCTTGCCCGCCGACGATCGGAAAGCGGCAGACGTTTGGGACGCCGTGATTGCTCGGCCAGTTCAGTAGCCCCCGCTTTAGCTTATGGCTTGGATAACTCTCCTGACTACTTCATTTCAGCAAAGATAGGATTGACGATGTTTGATCCGGGCGGTCGCGTTCCCCAGGGGGATTCAGTGATTTCGATTCGGATGGCACTATTGACAAAATGCAAAATGGGTCTGGACTGATCGAGCTATCTGGTTGCTTGGTTTCTCATGTTGCTCCGCTGGCCTATGAATCGAAGTGGTCCGGTCGCGCGCGGTCTTAGCCGGACTCAGGACAGAGAGAATCTGCCCTGATGCCAATCTGCGTGAGGATGCGTGTCGGCGTATCAATCGAGTCGTGTCGCCGATCTGGTAGAACGAATCTCGACTTGTGAGATCTCGTCCCGGCGTTTCAGCAGCGTCCTCAACTGAAGTCCGCCCCGTTTGGCACAAAACTAGGGATCGATCGGTTGAAGGGGAGGCCCAAATCAAGTTGATGGCAGGACCGCGCTTCTCCCATAAAACGCAGGTCGTATCCCGTGAGATCCACGTGATCCGTGCTGCAACGGCCGCCAGAGATACCTGATAGCGGCGCATTAAGCGTAAAACGTCGGAAGGGGTAAGCCCCTCCCCAAGTTTCGCCGCCGCCAAATCGTGACTGAACGAGCCATATGGCATGAGCATCTCGGCAGCCGCGATATCACACAAACTCTCCTCCTCGGGGTCATCTTGGCCCGCTTGGCGATATCGACGCCTATCCTCCAAAATATCGAAGAAGAAGGTATGAGCGATCTCATGGCACAAGGTGAAACGTTTCCTTGCAAGGCTCACGCCGTGGCGGAGATGAATCGCAAATGTTTCATCCGCCCGCCGTTCTACATAGCCGTCGATGGCCATCGTTTCCTCGCTCACTTCGATGTGTAAGCGCCGAGCCACTTCCCAAGGATCAAACGGTGGTCCATCTAGCCGAAGTTCACAATAGAGCTCTCGAACCTTCGATATGAAAAGCGACGGCGGATGTGCCCCCGCGTATACTCCTTGGAGAGCCCGGGCAGTCGCCCCTTGCCATTGCTTGTTCTTAACGCCGCTTTCCGTTGCCGACGGTGTACCTGATCCACTTTTCAATCTCATGTTTCTCCGGCGCTCTCCCTCGCGCAGCCGTCTTTAAGCCGCGCAGGCTGTCGCGATCCCGCTCGTAGCGCTCAAGCCAGTTCTGTCGGAGCACATTGAGCCCCAGATCAAACGGAACCCCCAACTGCTCACACACCTCTGATGTCGTCTTAAATGATGCTTTGACGGTTGGATCAGAAAACGTGACCATACCTCCATCGAATTTCGCGCTCGGCGAAGTCGTTGTCGGAGAGGCAAGCTGCTTTCGAATCTGCTGTCCTATTAAAGGGTTTAGGTTCACGGCAGTACAGAGTTGGACCACCGTTGCACCCGCCTCGAAACGCATATTCGCGTCTTCGGTCGATGAAATTCCGCCTACCCCGATGATTTCCAAGTCATTCCGATGCTGCAAAGACAATTGTTTCAGCAGACGGACAGTGTCATTGGCGTACTCCCTAATCGCGACCCCTGACACCCCGGCAATTGCCCGCTTGCTGCCGGTAAATAATGGCTCGGATCGTTGTCCATCAGCCATGATTGTGGCAGGCATTGTATTGATGGCAGTAAAACCATAAACGTATTTGTAGACTGCGGAAAACAGGGTCCGAAATTCATTGCCCGGAAGATATCCCACCTTTACGAGGATGGGGACACCGTTCAATTCAGAAGCGAGCATTTTGCAAATAAGACCCGCTGCCTCGGGATTACCGCAGAGCGAGCCTTCCTCCCCATACACGTTGGGGCAGGAAAAATTTACCTCGATTGCATGGGGCTTCGTTTCGGCAGCCAAGCGGGCGCATTTTACGAAATCGCGCACGAGATCGTCTCCCGGATTGTCGGCGGTTCCCACGACGCTGGCGATCAGAATCTGACCCGGTGAGAGAAGCGTCTTTGAACGAGCAAGATCCGCCATCCACACATCAGGTTCCGCCGAAGGCATACCGAACGAGTTCGCCGCACTCAGTGATTGCAGAATCTTGTCTGGAAGATCAAGCTCTCCCAGAACTGAGCCCGGAAACTTGCCAACGTCAATCGCGCTGCTCAGGCCGGGAAGGTGTACCCAGTTTGGAAAGGGATGAGCTTTCTTGGAGACCGTCCGGACCGTTTTGGCCGTAATAATGTCATATCCATATCGCGCGAACGCACCAACCCAATCCGAATTTGCTGTGAGCGGGGATGCGGAAAGGCCGATGGGCGAGGTAAGATCGAATCCGAGAAATTTCGTTCTAATCGGAAGAAGGCAAGGATTGTGGCCCGTGGAGAGCCCTTGTGGCCCGCCACGCACGTTACCCTCGTACGTATTTCGATAATCGTACACCGGAACCAGCTTTTGATAATTCCTCCAGTGGATTCCCCGGTCATCGCACTCGCGCAGCAACTTGTCCGCCGAATCGCCCTGGGGCCGGGCCTTGCCTTGTCTCCATCGGCGAACCTCGCGATCCTCGACACCGATACGCTTCGCGAGTGCCGCCGCACTCGTAAGGTCCGCGAGATCTCGGACCAACTCACTCCAGCGAATTGTCGGGTCGGCTGACAATCAACAGTTCCTTCATCTAGCTAACCACATTACGCAAATCAGTTAAAGGGCCAAAAATAGGACAGCACACGTGCGGACAAAGACCGGACATTTGGTCTCGGACCTTACTCTGCGTAGCGGTCATTGCTTCGACTCCTTGATCATTGACGTTCTTCTCAAGAACCCCCATTCACATAGCCGGACAACGCGGACATCGTGCGCGCAAATATTTGATTCTCTGGTACTTGATCATGAATGGAATATGTCCAATGCTGAAAGTGCCGCTTCTCAGTGAACAAAATCAAGGGGGTATATGACAAGACCAAGATCAAGATCAAGATCAAGAAAAAACGCTGGACCGCAACCAAGGTTCAACGGCGGATCAAGATCCCGGCGTCAACGCTCAGAGGGCAAAAGGCCTCGCGAAAGAGCCAATCCATGCATTCTATCCCGCCTTCACCGGAACATGGGCTTGTGGTGCAAGTGGCTTCCGAGAATTGGCGACCATGTGTTGGCGATCCTAATACAGATCGGAATACTGCTACTGGCAATCGCGCATCTCAAAACGATTCTCTGGCCGGTGGCCACACAATTCAACGCGTAATGATGACGGGGTTAGCTCGACTACGAAGAACACTGTCGGGGATCTGAACGGGTCGGCAAGAACTAATACTTGTGCCGTGAATGCTGTAGGATACATCGGATGACCTCAGCAGTGGCTACATGCAGTTCAAACCGTTTTGGGTCAATTGGTTAGATGGTAGCGCTAACGGGAATCGAACGCTTCTGAAATTTCAAACTATCTGAGAAGGCTCAAGCCGGGTATTGGCGAACCGTTAGAAAGGTCGATTGGACAAAAAACGGCCTCTTGGGCATTACTACCGATAAGTTGGCTTACAGGCACCGATCTGCGGTGCGCCGGATGCGGCGGGCGCGAATCGGCCGTTGGTCCAAGGCTCCGAAGTTCCACGAACCCGGAATGGAGGTCACGGTTTGCGGCGGCAACAATGGCTTGACGCAAGGTTTAGCTAAGCGATGAGTATCATCGCGAAAGCCTGGCGCACAGCGGTTTACTTACCGATTTTGTCGAGCGCAGTTTTCGCTTCCACCGCACCAATCTCTCGGATATAAATATTCCGGAAGCGGATTTCCGAACCATGCGTCTGCAACTCAACCGGGCCTTTCGGCAACACTGAAATCTTGCGGTCGAAATAGTTATCGAGCACCGCGCCATCCACTGTCTGCTTGTCATTCAGCCATACCCAGACGCGCGTACCGATCATTTTGATATGGAACGTATTCCACGAACCCACCGGATTATCCGCCTTCACCAGCGGCCACTTGCCGGGATTGTCCGGGTTGTCGTTCCACAACGCGCCTGAGCCCTTCGGCGCCCCGTTGGCCACCTCTTTCGGGTTATCCACATCCCAGATCTGCACCTGCGGGTAGCCGCGCAGATAGATGCCGGAATCGCCATTGTGATTCACCATCAGCCAGTCGACATACAATTCGAAATCCGCGTAGTCTTTCGCGGTGCCGAGAAAAACGCTTTGGCCATCGGAAACGATTTCGCCTTTCGCTTTGTCCACGCTCCAGTGCTGATCGCGCAGGCCGTTCCACGTCACCTGCATCGCGGCCAGTTCGTCGGGCGCCAGCGAAGCCTGAATGTGCGGACTGTAATCGCCCTTAATGCCGCGCCATCCCGTAAGATCCGTGCCGTTGAACAGTGCAGTGAATCCGGCCGGAGCCGTGTTCAGCTTTCCCGTTTGCGGCAGCGCAGTCTGCGGTACCGCCAGCATGACGGCGGCGAACAGGCCAAATGACGTGGCGAATTGTTTTCTCATGGGACGAATCTCCGTGAACATGGACCTACCTCAGAAACTCTATCATTCAGGTGTCAATATATTATGGTCGCAGGTCGAAATGAGAACGCAAATCGTGCGGGCTGGAAAACGCAGCGTAGTTTTGGGCATCACTGTTCTGGTGTCCCAAATAGGGGGACAGACGCCGGCGAACAATCGTGCGCTGGCGACCTTTCCCGCGCAGCAGCGCCCACCCGGCGATCCCGCGGTTGTGGCGCGCGGCAAGACTTTGTACACCATTAGTTGCCAGAGCTGCCATGGCGTGGATCTGCGCGGAGGCGACCTCGGTGGCCCTAACCTTCTGCGCTCACAGGTAGTGCTCAGCGATAAGGATGGTGAACTCATCCTCCCCATCGTGCAGGGTGCTCGCCAGAATACGGGCATGCCCGCAATAAAAATGAGCACTGCCGACGAGAAGGCTGTCGCGGTTTACATTCACAATGTTGTGGGAACATCGCGCGGGCAAGGTTCGCCGCCGGATTCCGGAGCGCCACCGCCCAACGTCCTGATTGGCGACGCCGCTGCGGGACAGAAGTATTTCGCGGCAAAGTGTACGGGCTGCCATTCGGCAACGGGCGATTTGCAGGGCATCGCCACGAAGTTTCCGGACGCCAAAGCGCTCCAGAATCGCTGGGTATCCGGAGGCAGCGGGCGTGGCAGCAACCCGGACAGGCGGACCGTAACCGTCACTGTGACGCAACCCTCGGGAGAAAAGATCGAAGGCCGTCTCGTGCGCATCGACGACTTCTTCGTCACGGTCGCCAACCCGGATGGCACTCTCACCACCATCCGGCGTGAGGGCGGTAAGCCGAACGTGGAAGTGCATGACCCCATGCGGCCGCATCGCGACCTGCTTGCCGTTTACAGCGACAAAGACATGCACGACGTGACAGCCTACCTGGTGACGCTGAAATGAAACTCCACTACGCGCTGTTCTTGCCGGTCATGTTGTTCGGGCAGGGAGGCGGCCTCGAACCCTCTGACCTCCTCAAGCCTCTGAAAGATTCGTGGCCGACCTACAACGGCGATTACACGGGAAGGCGCTATAGCGCGCTCACACAAATCGACCAGTCGACCGTGAAGAACCTGACTCTGGGTTGGTTCACGAAAGTC
>JAICJH010000050.1 GCA_025928545.1 Bryobacteraceae bacterium
CCGCACGAATACCAGATCTGCAACATCCCAGCCGCGAAACTGATTCCGCTCGGGCAAATCGGGCAGCGGCTGAGTGAACTCGATCCCGAAGCCGACATCGTGATTCACTGCAAGAGCGGCATGCGTAGCGCTCGCGCCTGTGGCGTCCTGAAAGCGGCAGGGTTCAAGCACGTACGGAATATGAAGGGCGGAATTCTCGCCTGGAGCGATCAGGTCGACCCCACCGTTCCGAAGTACTGAACGCAGGGAGGATCGGCGCGTGCGGCGCTGTGATTGACAGCGTAATGCGGCGTCTGTTTAAATGAAATCACACGTTGCTCCTCAGTAGCTCAACGGTAGAGCATTCGGCTGTTAACCGAAGGGTTGTAGGTTCGAATCCTACCTCAGGAGCCAAATAAATCCGCGCGGATTTTCCAGCGGACCCCAAACTCCCATTAACCCCCAATCGCTGCCAGTGGCACTTTTTCGCCGGATTTGCACCATCTCTACAACCTTGCTGCGAGCCTGCCAGAGCGAGACTGACGTCAGATACGCTCGCATGATAATGACGACCTGTAAATGCGGGCCTATTAAACGACCCCGACGCCTTCGCGGCCCGTCCTGCCCATGATATGCTCTGCGCTTAGGCAGACCGGGAGGGACTATGAACCGACGCAATTTTCTGATGGCAAGCGCGCCCGCCGCATTGCGCACTACATTGAGCCTGATTGCGGTGTGGGCAACGCTGTTGTGTACAGCAGGAAGTGTTGCCGCCCAGGCGCCGTCGCCGGCCAGCCAGGCGATCCCACCCTCAACGCCGGAGGCGCCGCGAGACGCCGACGGTAACCTGATGACGGGAAAACCGTTCGTCGCCTGCGGCCCGACAACAGGTGCTCAGATCGGCATCCTTCCCAATTCGGTGCGCAACACCAGCGCTCAGAACGCCGGAGCGAGCGCCAACGCGGGACGCGGCCGGGGCGGCGCAGCCGGAGTGGCTGGCGCCGCTGGAGCAACCGGCTCAGGAGGGGTGGGCCGGGGCCGAGGCGGTGTGCAGGCAGACCCCGCAGTCGGCGCTCGCGGAGCGGCGGCCAACCCGCGTCCCACCACGACCGACCCGGCCATCCTGGCCGGCATGCGGGCCGCGGTTGACCCGCGCGGCGGCAATGGCGGCCTGCCGAACGCCTGCAACTGGGCCGACAACACCGGCTTCACCCCGATCTTCGACGGTACCTTGCGAGGATGGGAAGGCGACATGCGTTTCTGGCGGGCGGAGCGCGACGAGAAGGGCGACCCTATGATCGTTGGCATCTCCACGCCCGAGGCGCCCAGCGGCAACGCCTATCTGACCTATCGCCCTTTGCAGGCCAGGGACTTCGACTTCAAGGCCGATATGCGCTTCATCAACCGCGGCGGTGGCGGCATCCAGTACCGCAGCAAGACCGGCATCCAGTGGCGCGCCTATGCTGGCCCCGCCGGAATCTACAACAATGACTGGATGCTGACTGGCCCGCAGTTCGACTATTGGTCCGGAGACAGCGCTCATACCGGCCAGGCGTATTCGGAGAACACCCCGATGGGTATCGAGGCCTCACGAAACCAGATCGTGCGCCAGTTCGGCAATCTGCGGGCTCGGAAGAACCTGGTGGGCACGATCGCCACCACCGACGCGATCGCCGCCGCCCTCAATCCCGAAGGGACCTGGAACCACTTCGAGATCATCGCGCGCGGTCCCGTGGTGATGCACTTCATCAACGGCCAGCTGACCGCCGTGCTAGTCGATGACGATCCCGCGTCCAGCAACAACTGGTCGGGCTTCTTCGGCTTCGAAATCGAGAACACCACCAGGTTCGAAGCGAAGAACGTCTATGTGCGCAAGCTGAACTAGCGCGTTCCGGCTTCGCTCTGGAGCCGATGTTCAGCTCAACTTGCCAGCAATGCCTTCAGTGTCTGTTTCCTGATGACGTCCGCCTCTCCGGAGACGGACTCGTCCCAGACATTTGGGGCCAGCCCCATAGATTCCCGAACTTCGGATCTGTAGCAGACTCAATTCGCTGAAGGTTTTTCCAACCGGTCAATCACCACTACAGCAACGGGCCCTCGTGTCGACTCCAGCCGTAGTCCCATCTGCTGTTGAATGGCAGTAAAAATCGACGGAGCGCTCGAGGTTTCTGAGCAGGGACCTGTTTCGGGCGTCCAGCTTAATTCAAAGTCATACTTTCCGGGCAGCCCGCTATCATCACGAACCTCGCGACCCAGATAGCGGGACAGCATTTTTGCCATGACATCCGATGCGACTCGCTTTCCAGTCATGTGACCACAGGACGTGCGCGCCATCGTGCCCGCTCCCTCGTCACGCCGTATCATTTTCACGCCATCTTTCAGGGGTTTCAGTGAATAGATAGTCATCTCCCGAGTCTCAGAATGGTATTTGAGAGCGAACCGCTCTTCGAGCAGCAATCGAACCAGTTCACGGAGGTTCTGTCCGGAATCTACCCCCGTTTTTGCATCGATGTCATAGCGGTCTCCGTCGGCCCAGGCCGGTGCGCCGATCAGTTGAAAATCTTTCAGGTCAAAGGCGAATTTCAACAGATCCCGCAGATCCTGGCTTGTGACGGCGAGGCGTCCTCCGGGAAGGCTGTTCACGTTTGGATCGGCAGACGGGTCCCGGTTCACGTGGATCGCGGCGACCTCAAAGCCCTGCGCAAGCAGAAAGCCGGCGAGAGCTACAGTTCCAATAGCCGTGCGAATCATCTGGTTCTCCCAAGCCCTTCCAGGGCGGACGATTCCCCGTATGACTATCCGGTTCCGCAGGCCTGATCGAGGCTCATCTGGCCATTAATTAGACTGACCCGGTGGATGCGTGGTTAGTTGAAATTTTAAAGGACCAGTGAACTGTTCCCGAAGCATGGTGGATTTGCGTTGAAGAGTTCAAGTTGTATCGTGATTGAACACCTCGCTGGATGGCCCTGACGAAAGTGAGTCTATCTTCAATAAATTCAACGGACCACTCGGTCCAAGGCATTGGGCTTACTCAACCGGTATCATGTGCGACGGAACGCTCGCCGGCCGGCTCTCCGCGGCACTGGAATTGCAGCCTTTGCAGGGAGGTTCTTCATTGTGATGACGCCTATCAAGATCTTTCTGCGCAAGAACGGAAGCATACCAAACAGCAACCTCCCAGCGCTCCTTTACAAAGGCGTCCTCGCACCCAACGCCCGCGGCAAGGCACGGGCGTTCAGGAAAGCTTTCGAGGACAACGCCTGGGTCGGGCTCTGGACCGATATCATCTTCGATTATGTGCACTTCCACTCAAACGCGCATGAGGCCCTCGGAATTGCGAAGGGACACGTTACGGTCGAGCTTGGCGGCGAAGGCGGCCGAACATTCCGTCTCAAATCCGGCGACATGCTCGTGCTACCCGCCGGCGTCGGTCACCGCCGCCTGTATATGGACGAAGAATTGGTAGTGATCGGAGCATACCCGCCGGGTCAATCGCATTACGACATCAAACGCAAGGGCCGTATCATGCCCACCGTGCCAATCCCTGATCGCGATCCGTTCTATGGGTCTGAAGGTCCGCTGCCACGGGTCTGGAACGGATCGCACCGAAAGTTGCAGTCCCCCTGAGAAGCAGGGTCGCTTGACCGAATGGCACAGCTACCGATATGTCGTCATATCGCCGATGGTGGCTGCGCGCACCTTCTCGGGCCACTTCAAACCGGGGGAATTCCGGCTGTTCCCCCTAAGCGTCTAAGCTTCCGAATTCAGGGCGATACCGATGTTTCCTGCTACGGAAATTCGCTATCGCCCGTAATCTACGCGGACACCTGTGCGTGCGCTCCAGTAGATCGAGCCGTGTTCAAAGTTATTGATTCGGCCGATTCCGTCCGGTGCCGCCAGTTCATCGGAGGTAGGGTAGCCGAGACGCCCGACTTCCGCGCCGAGACGGAGATATTGTTCGCGAACGGCACCGTGAACTTCGTGAGCACCAGTTCGCGGACTCCAGTAGATTGTGCTGTTTTGGTAGGAACGGAAATGACCCTCACCGTCGGAACTGGTTTGCTCGGCAGTCAGCGGCTGGCCAAGCCCGAGGCCAGCTCTAACCATGTCCTGATATTTCGCCGCGATGGCCCCACCTTGTGGCTGGTTTTCGCGGTAATCGGAGCCTCTGTACTGATCGTAGCGATTGTGTTGATCGCCGCCGTAGTAGTCTGAATTTACGCGGTCCCCTGCGTCGTTTCCTGTGTTGAATTCGATTCTAGCCACGTCGTTTGAGTTGTAACGGCGTGCCTGGCGGGCTCCGCCTTCCCTGAACACAATAGTGCCCGGCTGAGCGGATACAAGTTGCCCCTGAATGTGAGAGCCCGTCCTCAGGACCAAAGTGTCCGCGTAAAGTGAGATTCCCAAGAGAGCCACTCCAACTAACATCGTTTTCATGATCAATCCTCCGCAGTTTGGTATGCACTTTGATCACCGTGTTAACCGTTACTAACTGCTGCTGTCTCTCCTCACATCATCGAAACGCCGATTATCGTTGGCGGTAACGGAAACATACACGTGGCGAAAGAGTCCCGGCTGGAAAAGGCCACGCGGTTCCCAAATAGGCTACCGACGATATCCAAATCGTCCAAGCTGCCGGGACGCTCAGGGGCAGGAGGCTCCCCGCGTACAAAAGCCCTCGATACTGAGCGCTTGACCATGATTTCCCGGAGCGCGGCGTGTTGCAGGGTGTGTCGGGCGAAAGTGGGGAGTGGCGTGCTGGTGAAATTTGTGATTGAGGCACCGTCTCGGCGTCAACCGCTACAGTCGCAGCAAAACTCCACGTCTACAAGACTGTGGGGACTTTGGCGGGGGAGCCCCTTAAGAGTCCTTAGGGGCTGTGGGCATTGGTGGGCAACGTTGCGCGCGACTCAGTGCTCCTGCTCGTCGATGGTTATCGCTAGTTCTCCGAACCCGAAATGCCTGATCCCATCGATAGTCTCGCGCATCCGGGATCCGAATAGGCATAGAATAGTCGCGATATGCGATTCATTGCGATTCTTGCCGCTCTATTGCTTCAGGCCCAGATTTTGCCTCAGCCGTTTGATCGTGAAGGTGCAAACAAAGTGCTGGAGAACGACCGCGTTATCGTTTGGGACGTGGCCTGGCTTCCGCGCGCCTATCCGACACATCGCCACGTTTACGATTATTCCGGCGTTTATTACACCAGCGGCGACCGAGTCATTGTGTCCCAGGCCGGCGCGCGCTCGCCAACCCACACCAACGCCTGGGATACCTTCTTCTTCCGCAGGGGCGTCACGCACAGTGAAGAAGGGGCGAGCAAGGAGCCGCTGCGGGCGGTATTCGTCGAGTTCAAGGAATCCGCGCCGGGGGTCGCAGCGGTGGGCGCCGCGAACACCGCTTCCGCAGGGCTCGGCAAGAAGGTCCGCGAGAGTGAGCGCCTGGTCATTTGGGAGGACATTGCCGCGCAGGATACTCAGCCGCCGGCGCACCGGCATGAAATGGACGCCGTGGCCGTCGCTTTCACAGGTCTGAAACCACGGATCACGTTCGTCCCGCGCGGGACCGTTGACCACGGGGAGGAGAGCGCTGGCGCGGACCGGGCATACTTCTTCGAGCTGAAGTAGATCCGGCTATTCCCTTGAACGATAGCCCAGAGCAGCACTCAAAGCCCACTGTAGCGCGCCAGTAGCGCGACTATTGTCTCGCCTGGCCTGCGCTGGCCGCGATTTCTCGCGACTTTTTCATTTCAAACAGGAGAGCGGTATCGTGCTATCAATTGATGGGTATTTGACTACAGAAGACGGAGTCAAACTGTATTTTCAAAAGCTCGGGAACGGCCCGAATGCCGTGATTATTCCGAACTCCGTTCACATGTTCGAAAGCTTCAGGCATCTTGCGGCCAGCCGCACAATCATCTTCTTCGATTTGCGCAATCGCGGCAGATCGGAGTCTATCAGCGACGCCTCGAAGCTCGCGAGAGGTATCCATAACGACGTAGACGACCTGGAGGCCGTGCGCCGGCATTTCCAGATCGATCAAGTCGATCTGATTGGACACTCGTACATAGGGTTGCTGGTGATCTTATACGCACTAAAATACCCGGACCACATCCATCGGATCGTTCAAATCGGCGCCGCCCAGCCGAATGCTATGACGCAATACCCTCCACATCTGACAGGAGCAGATGCCACGCTCGCCGACTTCGTCAACAAGCTCACGCAGCGTCGAAAGTCGATCGAGCCCGCAGATGCGGTCGAGGGGTGCAGGAACTTCTGGGGGATGGTGCGGGTACTGATGGTTGCCGACCCTGCCGACGCCAACAAGATCCATTGGACGCCATGCGATTACCCTAACGAAATAAACTTCATGAAGTACTGGACCGAGAACCTCATGCCATCGATTCACGCACTCCGGTTTGACGAGGAGATATCGAAGGTGAAGGCGCCGGTCCTTACGATTCATGGCAGGAGGGATCGCCAGGGCGCTTATGGAGGCGCAAGGGAATGGGCAATGATTCTGCCGGACGCACGACTGGTAACAGTGGATAATGCAGCGCACGTGCCATGGATTGAATCTCCGGAAAGAGTCTTCGGCGCTATCGAGACATTCCTGAATGGTACGTGGCCGGAGGCCGCCGAAGTGGTCGAGTTACTCGACGTCACATGAACACTATCACTCGACCGGAACGAAAACGATGTCGCCGTCTCGCAGAGTAATATTCTGCTCCAGATGGCGGCCATCGACGACATCGTTGTAGTTGAACTCCAAACGCTCTGAGCTACGCATCACGGCTGCGCTGCGCATTACGGAAATTGTTCCCGTAGCGGCGTGAACCCGAAATCCGCCGGACGCCGCCAGCGCATCGAGAACGGTGGTTTCCCGAAGGAGGGAGTAGGGTCCCGGGTTGGCGACTGCCCCGACCAGCGTGTACTTCGGCCCATTGTTGCGGACCAACTGCACATTGACCAGCTGGACGAATTGAGTCGCCGGAACCCGGATGCCGGATCGCAATGGAGTGACCTTTTCCTGGATCAGTGCCTGTAGCTGCGCAAGCGTCAGCCCGGCAGCCCGAAACTGACCGAGGCGGGCCATAGAGAGTTGACCATCCGTCCCAATCTGGTATTTGCCCGTGATCCTTCTGTCTGTCCAGATATCGCCCAAAAGGGTGACTGCCACGATGTCGTTCGGCTTCAGGATGAGGGTTTCATCGGCAGTCCTGGCATACTTTTCGCTGCCTGTACTACCGGCAATCTGAGCCCCCTCCGCTCCCACAATAATTCGGTCGCCATCCTGCAACAGCAAGTTTTGTTCAGGATGCGTCCCGTTCACTGCGTCGTTGTAATTGAATGGGAACGTCGTGGCGTTGCGCAGGAGATAGATATTCTCTTTTACCGCAACATCCTCGAAGCCGCCAGCCGCCACGAGCGCTTCCAGAATCGTGGTCCGCTGCAGCAGCGGGTAAGAACCCGGTTTCGGAATCCAGCCAGCAACCGAGTACCACTTATGGTCGTTGCGCAAGAGATACACGCTGACTATTGGTTCTTTGACCCAACTTCGAAACATCTCTGTGATCCGGGCCTGCAATTCGGGTATTGTGAGACCTCCGGCCGCCAGACTCCCGACCAGTGCTACGGTCAGTTGCCCATCCGGGCCGATGTTGTAGTTGGCGGAAAGGTATGCGTGGTCAGGGAAAGAAATTGCTACGGCATCCCCCGGCTGCAGAATGTGAGGCGAAGAAGGATCGGGCGCGCCGGGCTGGGTAACGGCGGGCGCATCGATTGGCGAGTGCGGCACTGTCTGCCGTATCTGGGCTGTCAACTGCGAGCCGGGAAGAGCGAGCGGCGAAAGGGTATTTAGTGCTCGCTGTGACGATTGTGCCGCATTGTAAATGATCGAGGCCGGCGATGGGAGTGCGAATGCAAGAACCTGTGGCACCCTCGCGAACATTACCGCGACGCAGACCAGCACTATCGCGATGACTCCAAACTGGCGTCGGCGCATCGCGGTGTGAGAGCCCCGATTTCCACTCATCAGAAGCGCTACGCGGCGGGACAGATGTGAGCTGCCGCCAGCCATGTTGGCCGTTGCGAGCGAGTTGCGAATCCCGCCGCATAGTCCAACGGTGCGGGTCAGGCAGTCCGCATAAGACAAAGCTTGTTCGCACGATCCAACTACCATGTCATCGCATGCAATCTCACGTTCCAGATCGATCTGTCTTGTCACTAACCGGACCACCGGATGCATGGCAAATACAGCTTCGACTACGCGCTGAATGAGCAGCGCGCAGTCGTCGCGACGCGCAAGATGAGCGGCTTCGTGACGCACGATTTGTTCCAGATCACCCGTGCTCATTTGCTCGAACAGGTGTGAAGGAATGAGAATCGTGGGGCGCGCCGGGCCGGATGCGGCGGGAATGGCGATCTCCTTCGATAAGGCAACACGTACGCGGCGCTTTGACGGAGCCATCCAGTGGGCGACGCGTATGTCCCATTCGTTTGGCGCATTTGCCGCTTTTGTGACCCGTCGATATAGCGCGACATAACTGAGCAGCAGCCGAAGCAGAAGAAGCGCGCTAACTGCTCCCCAGAAGAGAGCTATCGAGTTCGGCCATCGGCTCGCCGGAATTTCCATGGGAAGTGAGATACGGCGCGAAACGGGCGCCAAGACGGAAGGCGGCGGCGGAACACCCGGTGCCGGGATCGCAACCGGCAACTGCGTGGCGGACTCCACCCGTGGCGCGCGCGCAGGTTGAAAATGCACCTCAGGCGACCATTGGTATGCCAGAGGCAACAGGAGGCTTACAGTGAGCACTATCCACCAGATCGCGTAGCGCGTCGCCGCGTTTAGAGTGCGGCGTGGAGTGGCGCTGAGCGCGAACCATACGACGAGGGAAAGCACTGCGCTTACTATTGAGCCGTTCACGATTGCGGACCAAAATGCCGTCATGATTTCTTCTCCTCACTCTGCGCCGCATGAATCAGACCGCGCAACCTTTTCATTTCCGCCACACCGATCTTCCGATCCTCAAACAGACTCGTCATCATCAGTTCGGGGGAGCCTTCAAAGAGCCGATGCAATAGATTGGCGATGGCGCTTTGCCGCGCCTCGTGACGGTCGGTCAGTGGCCGATAACAGAACGCCTTACCCTCTTTTGTATGACTGACGTGCCCCTTGGTTTCGAGGATGCGCAGGGTGGTGATGACGGTGGAATACGCGAGCGTGGGCTTCGTCCGCAAGCCCTCCAGGACCTCGGAGACAGTTGCGGCGCCCTTGTCCCACAGGACGTTCATCAGTTTCAACTCGGCGTCGGTGAAGTGAGGGGATTTCTTTCTGGCCACGAACCGCGCTCCTTTTAAGGAATTAACAGTTTTAGTGTAAGCCCGACCGCAGACCGCGTCAAGAGAAACTTTTAATTAATTAGAACAATACGGACTAACGGCCCGATTTCTGCTCTACGCACGTGACTAATGCCGAAGTCCGGGCTTACGGTCAATTGTCCGTTGGGACCTTATCGATTCGGTCGACTACGATCACGTCAAGCGGGGCCCTGGCTTTTTGGAACTTTAGTCCGAGTTGTTTTTCGAAGGCGTTGAGGACATCGGGCGATGGCTCACTGGCGTCATCTGTACTGGCACCCGGGCGCGTCCCAGTTCCGAACGCCACTTTGACATCGTAGTTGCCCGTGAGTCCGGTGCGATCCATTACATGACTTGAATCCATGTAACGCAGGGCGAATCCGATCAGTTGCTTTATGGTGACGTTCCGCAGAGTGAAGCGAGTGAGGCCCATTCCAGGCATCCGCGAACCTAGGGGAGGAACGAATTGAAATCCGTTGAGCGCCTGGAGACCCAAATACATCGATCCATGCCCGTCGGCGGTAGCGCCTTCGCCCATTGTGGAGCCAGCCGGCAGAATCGGAAATCCATCGCTTCCGCGATTGATATTTAGTGGGCCTTCCGGAAGTTCGGGGAGCGTGCCTGGAATTTCGGCGGCCTTCAATTTCGACCCGTTCCTGGCGACTACGAGTTCAAAGACATCAAAGTCCTTTTTCTCGACGTGCCAGGCGAGGTGGAATCTTTCCTTGAGCAAGTTGAGCATCATAGCTGCCATTTGTTCGCGAGTCGCTCCGGCCGGAACGTTCGCGGCGATGTCGAAACGATCGGGGCCGTCTTCGGTCTTCACCCAGTCGGGACCTGCGATCTGATCGGCCTGGATCAGGAAGCTTGTTGCGAGCAGGCGTAGCATGGAGGCGCGTGAATAGCGGAGATGTTCAGGGTCAGGGGAACCGGGACCGCCGATTAGTCTCATGGCGTCGCCGTTTCGAGTCGCAGGGGCAGGACCCGAAGGCTTCACTGAGGCTACTTCGAAATTGAAGCTGCTGTCCTGCGCGATCAGGATGGTGGATCCAAGAGCGAAGATCAGAGTCGCGAAAGTTTGAAGAGTCTTCATTCTTCACCTACGATTCGTTTAATATTACCCAACTGTGAGGCGATCACGCGAGTGTGACTTCCAGGCCGACGGTGAGAGTTGGACGCTTTATAAGGGAATACTGACCTATCACGACCAGGCTGATTCACGGTCCATAGCCGCCGGGCTGAGGCAATCCCACAGCAGAAACCCCCTATGACGGCATTACCGTCCGCCATGTTTTGAATATGACGTCCGGAGTCAAATGGAATGAAGACTCCGTCGATCCCCGCTCCGGCGTGAATTCGTTCTCGGGCGCGGCCGATCAGTCACGCGGCAACCGGCTAGTCGCCTATCTCGCAATGAGGGTTCGCTACCTGGACAACTCGGCCTGGCATAAGGCAATCTGCCGCTGCACGGAGTCTGCCTGCCGCTTAGACAGCGGAAGGAACTTGCCGGCTTTTTGCTGAGCTTCATAAATATCCGCAGCTTTCTGGTACCAGCGCAACGCCTCCCCCCAGTCGCCCGCGGAACTGTTATGCCGGGCCAACGCGATGTGCAGCAGGCCGGTCTGCGCCCACGCTATCGCCTGACTGCGCTCGGCGCTGGCATCTCCGGGATTCGTTTTGAGAATCTGATCATCGATAGCGAGCTGCCGTCGGATGTCATTCAGCGCCGTCCCGATGTTGCCATCAGCAAGCAATACATCGGCGCGGAGCTGATAGGCCGTGCGGGACGTCGCGGGCGGTGAATCCGGCCGGCCTTTTGATGCGCTCTCAAAAAGAGCGACGGCCTCATTCAGAAGCGCGACCGCACGCGTCCTGTCACCGAGGTCTGCAAACGTCGCTCCCTCCCAGCTGAGTGAGACGCCGAGGCCCAGCTTCGCCTGAACATCGTTGGGATCCGCCGCCACGATCGCGCGGTCAACCGCCACAGCGCGCTCGTTGAAGGGGAGGGCGTCCTTTGGACTTCTCACTACCTGCGAATACGCAACCGCCAGGTTGTTGTTCAACCTGGCGACGTTCAGCAGTTTCGTGCGGTTGTTGGGATCCTGACGCAGCCGCTCTTCGTTGGCAACTACGGCTTTGCTGAACCACTCCACCGCGGCGGGCCCGTCGCCCAGCGCCTGCATCATCTGCCCCATCTGGTTGTAATGAATCAGCATGAGCTGGCGACTTATGTCATCGCCGGGATGAGCCTTTGCGAACGCCTCATCGCCGTCCAGAGCTTTGCGATAAAGGGCAATTGCTTCGTCTGTGCGGCCGAGGTTGGGGAACCCAGGATTCCCCTCAATGCCCGCCAGCACAGCGTAATTACCCGGCAGCAACTGGCGCACTCTCTCCGAGAGAGACGAATAAGCTTCAAACAAGGCGATCGCCTTCCTGTCGATTTCCTCAGCGGCCTTCACTTCCCCGCGCATCTGAAGAATCCGGCTGATTTTGGCGCGCGCATTGCCCGAGTCAATTGCGATATCGCCATCCAATGCCCGTTTGGCCGGCGACAGCAACTCGTCGTTCAGTTTGTACGCTTTCGAATAGCTGACCAGCGCGCCGTTATAATCGCCCAGGTTCGCGAAATCCACGCGTCCCTGCACATCGCCGATCCTCTCATAGGCCTGCGCCATCTCACGTTTCAGATCTCTGTCGCCGGCCGCATCACGTTCCAGCCGACCCAGATATTCAAGACCCCGTTTCAAGACGAGTTGGCGCGCTGCGACAGACCCAGGCAACTGGAGGATCGCGTCGTAAAAATCGAACACATAGGTGTGCGACAGCTTGCGAACGTCGTTAAAACCCTGGTTGGCGATGCGCGTCTGCCGCAGGGTGGAGACGACGCCGGCGCCGGCCGCCAAAAGCAGCAAAGCGCCCGAGGCAAATGCAATCTTATTGCGAGCGGCGAATCGCCAGGAACGGTACAGAATCGTATCGCGCCGCGCAATTACCGGATAGCCCCGCTGCCAGCGGTCCAGATCGTCGGAAAACTGTGCAACCGAAGTGTAGCGGCGCTCCGGCTCCCTGCGCAGCGCCATGAGCAAAATGTTGGCGAGATCGGAATCGCAATCCGGGCCGGGCGGAAGAGGCGCTTCGTGGCAAACAACCTGCGCCAGGTCCATCGCGCTGGTGGTCGGCCTGTAAGGACGGCGATTGCAGACGAGTTCGTAAAGCAGAAAGCCGAGCGAATACACATCCGCCGCGACCGCCGCGGGTGCGCCGAAAAGCTGTTCCGGACTCGCGTAGTCGGGTGTCAGGGCATGAGACCGTGTGGCGCTGTCGGCTTCGTCGAGCAGCCTGGCAATGCCGAAGTCCAGCAGCTTGATCCGCGGCTCTTGGCCGGACATATCTTTTCCTTGCGGGGCTCCGGCGGTCACCAGAACGTTCGACGGTTTCAGATCGCGATGGACGATCAGATTGCGGTGCGCATAAGAGACGGCGTCGCAGACCTGGCGAAACAGGGCGATGCGCCCGCGGCGGGAAAGTTTTTCGCGGTGGACGAACTCATCGATCGGCACGCCCTCGGCCAGCTCCATTACGAAGTAAGGCACGCCATCGGAGGTCTCCCCGCCATCGAGCAGGCGAGCGATATGCGGGTGATCGAGGCGCGCCAGAATCTCCCGCTCGGCGCGAAATCTCGCGAGCAGTTTTTGGTCACCGCCCGCCCACGGGATGATCTTGATCGCGACCTGCCTGGTGAACGTGCCGTCCGACCGTTCGGCGCGGTACACCACGCCCATGCCACCGGCTCCCAGCTTGTCAACAATCCGGTAACGTTCGAAGCCGTGAGTCATTGAGTCAAAGCCTCGCGGCAGAGCCTGATTTGTTCAGCCACCGATTCCGGCGGGGCGTGCCTGGCCACTCGATACGCGGCATCGGCTTTTTGGTATACCGCGAGGCCCTCCTGCCAGTCGGCTTTTGCCGCCGCTCCCGACGACTGACGGGCCAGGCTCGCATAAGTCCGTCCAATACGGGCATACGCATCCGCCAGTTCGAGCGTCAGGCCGGCATCTCCGGAGCGCTCGCGCGCTATGGCGTCCAGATACTCGACGCCCCGCCTGACCAACAGCCGGCGGGCAGCCCCGGAGCCGGGGACATCCTGAATCGCATCGTCCAGTTCGAAGAGCGAGGAGCTGGCCATTTCGCGGACGTCATTGAAGCGCCGGGCCGCTACGCCAGCCTCCCGGAGCGTGGCGCCCGCGCCGATTGCCAATATCAGCATCAGCACAACGGTGGCCCCGGCCGCGATGCGGTGGCGGCGCAGAAACCTGCGAACGCGATAGCTCGCCAGGTCTGGCTGCGCAGACACCGGATAACCGCCGAGCCAGCGCTGGAGATCGCCGGCCAACTGCTCCGCGGATGGATAGCGCCGCTCCGGTTCCTTGCGCAGCGCCATCAGGATGATCTTTGCGAGGTCGGGGTCAACGTCTCCGCCGGGCGCCGCAGTTTCCTCCACGCGAATCGCCTGCGCCAGTTCCATGACGCTGGCGGTTGCGCGATAGGGGCGCCGGCCCGCGATCAGTTCGTAGAGAATGACGCCGAGTGAGTAGACATCGGAAGCGGTGGTAATCGCGGCGCCCGAAATCTGCTCGGGGCTGGCGTACGCCGGCGTCAGCGAGCGCGTGCGCGTCGCCGCTGTCGAATCGTCCAGAATCTTCGCTACTCCGAAATCGAGAAGTTTCGGCTGCGGGACCCCGCCGGCGTCGCGCGCCACCAGAATGTTGGAGGGCTTGAGATCCCGATGTACGACCAGGTTGCGGTGCGCGTAAGATACGGCATCGCAGATCCTTCGGAAGAGTTCGACCAGTTCCCGCCAGCTCATTTTTTCGCCGGCCACAAACTCGTCGATGGGACTTCCGTTCACCAGTTCCATCGCCAGATAGGGCAAGCCGTCGGCGGTCGTGCCGGCATCCATCAGGCGTGCGATGCCGGGATGGTCGAGACGCGCCAGAATCGACCGCTCTTCACCGAAGCGCTCGATCAGTTTGTCGTCGCCCGCGGCCCAGGGTACAATCTTGATCGCGACCAGTTTTTGAAACGCGCCATCGGAGCGCTGCGCGCGATAGACCACGCCCATACCTCCGATGCCGAGTTTGTCGAGAATGCGATAACGATCAATGACCGGCGCCCTATCGGGGGCGGACGCCTGGGCCTCAAGCCCCATGGCAGTCCCGGACCAGACAGGGTCGCGTACCGCCGCGGCGGCGGAAATCAGCAGTTCATCGACCAGTTTATAGAGCACGCCATCGTCCACGCAGGCTCGTTGCAGCCAGGAGGCGCGGTCTTCGGGCGCCAGATCAAAGGCTTGCTGGAACAGTTCTTCGACACGTTCCGGCGCCGGCTCCCGCCGCTCCGGAAACAACTCGTCAATTGGCGGTGAGGGCATGATGCAACCACGCTCTGGCGAAGTTCCAGTCACGTTCCACTGAACGAAGTGAAGTATGGGTGCCGGCCGCATTCAGCGCCTGAGCGGTTTCTTCTGAAGTCAACCCGCCGAAGAATCGAAGCTCCACAACGTGCGCCTGGCGCGGATATTTCCCGGCAAACCGTTCCAGGGCCTCGTTAATCGTCAGGACGTCAACTTCCATGGCGCGATCCGTCACTCGGGAATCAAACCGCAGCGTTATGAGTTGCCCGCCGCGGCGCGCCGCCATTCGTTTCCGGGCGTGATCGATCAGGATGTTGCGCATAATTCGCGCCGAGAGGTTGAAAAAATCCCCCCGGCTTTCGAAATCCATGTCCTTCAGGCCAGGAAGCTCAATGAACAATTCGTGCACGAGTTCCGTCGGCTGGATTACATCAAGCCCCGTCCTGCTGCTCATAATTGCCCCGGCCAGCCGCCGCAATTCCGCGTAGATGGCATCAGTCAGACGAGCCAGCGCACCCGCTTCACCGGCCCGCCAGTCCAGCAGATATCGGGTAATCAGTCCGGCCTCGTTTGGCATGCACAGGAAATCATAACAAAATTTATTAAAAAGTTGGCGGTTTTCAGCCCGCTCATACGATTCATAACTGAAGTCGGCCACAGTCAGGACCGGCCATCGGAGGAAGATGCGACTCTTAGCAATAACAGGGATGGTTCTTATGGGAACGGCGATGACCGGCAGCGGGCTGTTCGCCGATGCGCTGGACCTCTATCGGTTTTCCGGGAACCTGAACGATTCGGGTTCCAACGGATTGAATGGCTCGGTTCTGAACGGGTCCGCGGTATATAGTTCCAACGCTGCCCCGACGCCATACGCCAATACCCAGAGCCTTGACCTCAGCGGAAGCAACAGCAACGACGCTTTTCAATTCAGCAGCGCATTTCCTTTCGATACCGCCGGTAATGCGACGCTGGAGTTCTATTTGAATCCGTCGGTTGCGGGTACCGGCGATATTTTCTGGACCACGAGTTCCAATCAGGATGCCAATCGCTTCAATATTTTCACTCTGTCCAACGGACAGGGCGGGAATACGCTCAATGTGGACTACCGGGATTCGGGCGGCGGGCTGCATCCGCTGTTGAACACCGAGGTCGGCGGCGTGCTGGTCGATTATGCAATTCCGGTCAACGAGTGGACCTTTGTAGCACTCGTGCGCAGCGGCCAGACTTACTGCGTGTACTTCAACAGCAATAACTCGGCCACTGCCTGCGCGACCGATGGCACCGGCCCGAATCCGGCAGAGAACCTTCCCACCAGCGTTGGGTGGACGATCAATGGACGACTGCAGCAGTTTGCAGGCGCCCAGTTCAATGGGTTGCTGGACGAAGTGCGGATCTCCAATTCCGCGCTCGCGCCATCGCAATTTGAAAACACTGCCACAGAGACCCCTGAACCGGGGACAATGCTCCTCGTCCTCAGCGCGCTCGGCGGAATCGTTGCACTGAAAAGGCGGCGGGGCAACCGGGAATGACCGCCGATGCACGCCGATTCACGCCGATAAGACCCCACGCGAAGCCGCATCGGGTGCGGGACCGTCACGTACCGGGTACTCAATTGACAAAAGATAACTGATCTTATGACTGGGTAGCTGATACGCTTCAAACTCGGAGGAACCCGGGGATGGATCACGTCCTTGATGAAATCAGCGAGTCCAGGGTACGGATGGAGGCCGCAACAGACTTGCTTGATTTAGCCTCGTCACGCCTCAATGACGCGATTACTTCCGGGTCGAAAGAAGCCATCGAAGAGGCCCGCCTTGCTCTGCGTCTCGCCAGACGACGATTCCTTAAAGCGAGGGCTGAATATCGGGAGATCGCCTCAGCTCATCTTCCTGTCCTGTAGTGCATCCTGACTTAAGTGTTTATGCCGGAACCTCAAACGATAACCATCGGGTACCTTGCATTCGCTCACACGTTAGCGGGAGGATACAATAAGCGCGATCCGGCATGGTAACGACTTGCGCGCCACCGGATAAGGTACATAAAGTTGAAACGATGTTCATTTTCGCTCGGCCTTCTTCTGGCGAGCGGGTTCTTACGGGCGGCCCAGCCGGCGGAGCCCGTCATCAGATCAGCAAGTGAAGTCCGGCGACTCTCTCCCGAAACTGCCCGTAAGGAATTGCCGGTTTCCATCACCGCCGTGGTCACCTATGTGAACGCCCAGGCGGGTGAACTCTTCGTGCAGGACAAATCGGCCGGCATCTTCGTTTTCATTCGCAATTCAATGTCAGATGTCCCACTCCACAGTGGGCAACTGGTCAAAGTCGAGGGAGTCACGGCCCCCGGCGACTTTGCGTCATCCATCACGCGGGCCCGTGTCACGGTGACTGGCCGCGCCGAAATGCCGAAACCCGTGGTGCTTCCATTCGACAGGATTCTCGGCGGAAAACAAGACAGCCAATGGGGTCATCTGGTCGGAGTCATCAGATCCGGACGCGAGGAATCCGGAGTTCTGTACCTGAACGCAGTCACTGCCGGCGGACAATTCCTCATCATCACGCGGGAATATCCTGCCGATTGGGTCACTACCCTGGTAGATAGCAAAGTTTCGCTCGACGGCGTTCTCGCGGCCGTATTTAATGAACACAGGCAGGTAACGGGAGTTCGTATTTTTGTGCCTGCTCCCAGGTTCCTGCATATTGAAGAGAAGGCGTCAGCCTCGCCCTTCGACCTGCCGCAATCCCTGGCACTCAGCATTGGTGCGTTCGGGTCAGAACAGGATTGGAGCCACCGCATCCGGGTGCGCGGCACTATCACCGCGGTTGCAACCACAAATCTTGTATATCTCTCGCAAGGGGAGGGCAATTTGGCGGTAGAGCTATGGATGCCATGCGGCGGGAAGCCCGGCTTCCTTGTGGATCTCGTCGGTTTTCCGGGCACCGTTGACGGCAGACCCGGTTTGCAGAGCGCCATCTGCCGCCCGATCGCCGGTGCGATGCCGGAGCAAGCCCCCGAAGTCAGTGCCCACGACATTGTTCCGCCTCAGTCCGCGGGAGATGGCTCGGGTCTCTCTATTGCCAAAGGAACCCGCAACGATCTGAAACTGATTACTGTCGCGGGCACGGTGATTCAGGTTACGAAAGGACTGTTGGCTCAGAGTCTGACACTTCTGGCGGGAAACCAGGCGTTTACAGTTACTATTCCCGATTCGGCTGCGGTGGAATATGCAATCGAGCCCGCGACGCAGCTCAAAATTACAGGAGTTTGCCTGATCGCCTTCGACGAGTATCACCGGGCGCAGTCATTTCGCCTGTTGGCACGCAAAGCCGCGGATATCGTCGTGGTTTCACGACCTTCATGGCTAACTGTTCGCCGCGCCCTCCTTATTGTCGCGGGATTGGCTTTTCTGATCGCTTGCTCCGTCGTCTGGATTCTGATCCTGCGCCGCCACATCGCCGCAAAAACTCTGGAACTTCAGGCTGCCAATGAATGCCTGCGGAAACTCTCAGTCGAAGACCCTCTCACCGGCGCGGCGAACCGCAGGCACTTCGATGAAGTGATCGAAAATGAAATGCGGCGTTGTGGAAGCGATCGTGAACCGCTCTCCTTAATCATGCTTGACATCGATCATTTCAAGAGCATTAACGACAACTATGGCCATAAGCGTGGTGACCGGTACCTGATTCACGTAGTGGCGGAATTAAGGCGCGTCCTGGCCCAATTTCCCGGCCCGGCGATAGAGGAGGGCCGTGCAGTGGTTGCACGCTACGGAGGCGAGGAATTCGCCGTTCTGCTGCCGAAAACTCCTGTTGATATGGCCGAGGCCATCGCTGAGACGATGCGAGTTGCGATCCTGGACATCGCGATACCTCAGCCCGGTTCTTCGCCTGGCCTCGACGGCACCATCAGTCTGGGTCTCGCCATGATGCCGTCATCTTCGGACCTCAATCCCGATCAATTCGTCGACGCCGCCGACAACGCGCTTTACAAGGCGAAACAAGACGGCAGAAATCGCATAGTCGTCTCCGACGGTGCAGTGCCGGCGCGACCATTGAGCAGCGGCCGGATCGGCCGAGCGGCACTGCCCCTGGACGCGCTGTCGCACTGAGTCAATCATGCGGGCATGCCGGATTCGAATGAATTCACGGCCCTCACCCCGCCGATAGGCGTTTCCCCCGCGAAAGGTAACGCGGCGCACCGTAACGGTCTGGACGGTTCCCGGGCAGAGTCCACTTTTGAGGAGTTCCGTAAGGATCCTCGAACCGGTCCATCATCTCGTACAGCCGCGCGCGCATGTCATCGGCCTGCGCGCCGTGAGTGGGCTCGCCGACTACGTTCCGCATCTCCTCAGAATCGTTTACCAGATCGTACATCTCGTCTATGTCGGATCCGTTGAACACGTACTTGAAGCGATCGGTCAGCGCGATTCGCTGCGTGCAGAGAAACTCACCGCCGTAGTAGGCGCACATTCGCTGGTCGGGCCAGGCAGCCGCCGGATCGGTGAACAGGGGTTGCAGCGCGAAACCATCGGGGTAAGGCAGTGGTTTGGCGCCCGCGGCCGCCACGTAGGTGTGCGCAAGGTCGTGGGTCAAAACCAGGTGCTTTGTTTGCGACCCAGCCTTCACCACTCCGGGCCAGCGCACGATCAAAGGAACTCTGTACGCCTCTTCATAAGGAATCCAGCCCTTGAGCCACATCCGGTGGTTGCCGCACATGTCGCCATGGTCGGACGTGATCACGACCAGGGTGTTTTCGGCGTGACCGGTTTCATCGAGCGCGGCAAGGATCCGGCCAATCTGCGCGTCGACCTGCTCGACCTGGGCGAAGTAACATGCGCGGCTCTGGCGATAGTCATCTTCGGTAACATTGCCCCAACTGGCGGACTCCCGCTTGTGAAGTCCGGGCTTCCCTGCGAAAGTGTCGCGGAAGCTACCCGGCACGGGGATCTGGCGGGGGTCGTAGCGGTCGTGGAACTGCTTCAGCGGGAAGTAAGGATCGTGCGGCGCGATGAAATGCGATTCCAGCAGCCAGGGTTTCGTCTCTCTCGCGAAGCGTTTCATCATGCGAATCGCAGCCTCGGCCGTCTGCCATTCGCCGGTACCCTCTTCCGGACCTTCGGTGTAACCCCACATGGGAAACGGCGCCGATCCCGGCCACTGCATATTGCGCAGAACGGTCCGACGCTGCTGGCCCGCAGGTTTCCCGATCTTATCCGGATTCAGATCGTACTTCAGCAGCGCGGCCGGATCGCATCCATAGACACCCGCCATCTCATAGCCGAAATCGGCCGGGGTTCTCACCCAACTGGCATGCCATTTACCGGTATAACCGAGGCGGTAACCGGCATCCTGGAGTCGGTTCGCATAGAGCACAACGTCGGGATTCATGTCGCGGTGCACCGAGGGCGACGAGTGAATCTGATTGTAGACACCGTTATGCCAGTGGTATGCGCCGGAGAGCAGCATGGCGCGAGCGGGACAGCAGACTGCGGACGGCGTGTAAGAGCGTTCGAACTGCATGCCCTGGCTCGCCAGCCGGTCGATGTTCGGAGTGCGGCACTGGGAGCGACCGGCAACGGTGGCCCATTGCTGCTGGTCCGTCATGATGTGCAGTATGTTGGGTTGACCGGTTTGCGCGGCGGACGACTGCGATACTGCGGCGGTTGCAGCAGCAAGTGATAAAAAATTCCGCCGGTTGACATTCAGACCTGCCTGCAAACGGGGACCAGTAGTATCCATAGCGATGCGGTTAGCCGGACTCCCGGATCTGCCGGATTCAATCCAGGCTCGTCGCAAGTATACACCCGCTCCCGAGGAAGGATTCGCGTCTGAATTATGCGGTATTGCGCCTGGTCATCGTCCCAGGGATCGGATAAGCCGCCGACCCACCGTTCTTAAATGGCCGGCGATATGAAGGGATATCAGGCCGAGGGGCAGAGCAGAGCGGGACGGGACTAATCGACGGATGTCTGGCCTTTTAGCCTTACATGCCTCAACCCGAGGGCCAGTGCCGCAACTCCGCCAAACATCAGTACAGTTGTGCCTGGCTCAGGAGTTCCGGCTGTGACATCAATCGCGTCGAGAGAAATTCCTCCGATAGAGCTTTGTGAATCCAGTGAACCGAAAGCCACCGAAGTGGACGTGGAGTCGGCCGTAAAGGTAAAGCTGCTGAAGATCCAATCCGCGTTGGATGTTGTGGAGGTGTTGTGAGTAATCGTTTGATCCAGCAGGGTAGTGTTGCCCGACACCAGTACGCGGGCGCTGGCTGGATGTGTGGCCGCCGGGTAGGGGTTGTTCGAATACGCGAAGCTGAGGGTATATTGGGCGCCGAGGGTAGTGACAATGGTCTGGCTGATTGCGCCGGCATGCACACCATCCAGATCCAAATACCGCACGCCGTCGTAGGAAAGGTATGAATTCCCCTGAAAATTGTTATGGACTGTCTCAACATCGCCTGAGACGATCCACCCGGAGAGCGTGGGACCGGCGGAGAAGCTCAGAACGTCGGCACTTGATGCGGGAGTCTCGAAACTTCCGTTCGACAGGATCGGAGTGGCCGTGCAGACACTGGCCGCTCCCAGAAGGGCGGTGAGAACAACAAAACGAGCGCAAGTATAGTTCAAAATAGTTCCCCAGACCAGAGACGATGCGGACGAGAACCGATTTTACCACTATCGATATTTCGTATAATCTTCTAAAAGGAGCGTCAATGAAGCGATTGCTATTTCGGCTCATTCCCATCGCCGCCATTGCTGCAACGGCTATTCCGGGGCAGGAATTCGAAGTCGCATCGCTCAAGCCGGCAGCCCCGTCGACCGCCAAAAGCACTTTTGTGGGCATACGCGGGGGGCCCGGTACACCGGACTCCAATCGGATTTCGTACGTGAATGAGTCTCTGCGAAATCTTCTCAGCGAGGCGTACTCCGTACGGCTGTTTCAGATCTTTGGCCCGACCTGGATCGATACTGAGAGATTTGACATTGTCGCCACGCTTGCACCGAATTCCACACGCGAGCAGTCCCGCGCGATGTTGCAGAAGCTGATCATCGACCGCTTCCATGTCGGCCTTCATCATGAACAACGAGAATTTTCGGTGTTCGATCTGGTGGTCGCGAAGTCGGGGGCCAAGCTGACTGCGGCTGCTGCAACCGGCAAGCCCGGGGTGTCAATGTCGACTGACAACAGCCAGGCTCGTCTTACTGTCTCGAAAGGAACGATCGCCGATTTCATCAGATCTCTCGAAACTGAAATTGGCGCTGCGGTCATCGATAACACGGGTATCACGGGAGTTTTCGATTTCACCGTTGAATTCACTCGCGACAGCAGCAGGGTTATGAACCAGTTCACAGGACTGCCACAGCCGTCTTCTGCGACCGCAGAAGACGCCGGAAATGAAGCACCCGCAATTTCGACAGCGCTTCAGGGGCAACTTGGTTTGAAGCTGGATCGAGCTAAGGGTCTGCTCGATGCGATTGTTATCGATCGAGCGGATAAGACGCCCGCGGACAATTGATCGTTTATGGTGCTATCGAGCTGCGCCCTGCCGGACTGGATGAATGCCCGCTCATGCAGCGGTCAGAATAGCCGCAAGTCAGGCAACGGTGGGTTCATCGCGGCAGGAACTCTCATTAACAAGTTGTTCACCGTGACGCGAGTCGGTCCGTTGGCATGCCTCCGGCGCCTGCCTGTTCCCTCCATCGGCCTGCGTTCACGCCGGCTACGAGCAGCCACAACGTCAGGAGTCCTTCTCCGATTCCACCGGCAATGTAGTGGTATGGCGACAGATAAGTTGCGAACCGCGGTGACACAAAGGTCAGCCAACCCAAACCGGCCACCACCATCAGCGCACCCAGAATTCGAGGCAGGAAGGTCGATCTAAGAATCAGATAGCCGATCAAGAGGCAGTAGAAGCCGAAAAACACCAGGCTGTGAATTTTGAAGGGGAGCACATGAAGAGGGCTCAGTGCCCCGACGGCGCATCCCGTGAGACTGAAAATCGCCGCTGCCAGGGAGATGCCCTTGTTCACCGGCTTGAGCAGGTAGTAGAGCAGCGCTGTCACGGCGATATAGCATGCCGTCGCGATGAGGCCGGCTGCAACGATCAACGAGTGGCCGCCCTTGCCGGAGAAGGCGACCAGTGACGTTACGATGTTGAGCAAATAGAAAACGCCTGTCACCCTGGCCCAGAAAACCGGTGACGGTTCTGCAATCCGGTTCGTCCCTTGATCGGTGGGCATACCTGCACCTCCTGTGCGAGCCGATTGAAGCTCGCATTCATGCGGGCCGGCCCAGTCTACGATGACAAGTCCTGGGCGGTAACGGGTTCGCTGAAGGATCATACGAGTTTGATACTGGGCATGTTCCTCTCAAATACAAGGAATTGGTCTGATGCAGGCGAACAAAGCATCGCGCCGATGCTGGACCCGGAATCGTGAGATTTCGATACGGGCCCTTCGCGAAACTCTGCATTCGCCGTCTGTCCACTGGCCCGATCTTTGATCCGTGGCGGCGTTGGTTCCGAAAAGGCGAACCTTGCTCAGAGTTTTTTAATGTATACTGAATGCTCCTGAAAAGTCCCAGAAGCGATTCCCGTTTGAACGTTAAACGTTCGGAGGCGGCTCCATCCATGCGACGCATTTCTTTGATTACAATTCTCCTGGCTGTAATTGCGGGCTCCGCCGTTTTTGCCCAAACCGCCAGCGACAGCATTTATCTCGCGATACGCAATAACGATCTGGCCGCCCTGCGTACGCTGATTCAGAACTCCGGTGCCGACCTGAAGGATTCGCACGGCCAAACTCCTCTGATGATTGCCGCTGCATTCGGAAGTGTGGATGCGATGAAATTCCTGATAGCCGAACGCGCCAGTGTGAAAGCCGAGAGCGATGCCGGCATCACCGCTCTGCATTGGTGCACCGGGGACATCGACAAGGTACGTCTCCTGCTCGATCAGGGTGCGGACGTTAACAAAGCTACGCTTTTGGGGCGAACCCCGCTCCTGGTGGCCTCCGCTACGTCCGGTACTCTGGAGACCATTCGGCTTCTCGTGCAAAAGGGAGCAGACGTCAATGCAGCCGACACCTCCGGGTATACCCCGCTCATCGCGGCGGCAAGCATCGACAACACCGAGGCGGCGAAACTATTCATCGATAAGGGCGCCTCTGTGAATGCGGAGGCCAAATCCGGCGACATTGCAACCGCGCTGATGGGTGCGGCGCACAACGGAAACCTGGACCTGACGCGTCTGCTGCTGGCCAGGAAAGCCAATATCAACGCTGTTTCGGCAGACGTCGATGGCAAAGTTAAAAACGGTTCGGTCGCATTCGGCAAAGTGACGGCGCTTCACATGGCGGTTTCGGGAGGCAGCGTCGAAGAAGTAAAGCTTCTTCTCGAAGGGGGTGCGCTTATTGATCCACTGGATATTCGCGGCATGACGCCACTCATGTTCGCCGTTTCTACAGATCAGCCGCGAGTCGAATTAATTCGTTTGCTTCTCTCCCGTGGCGCGGATTCGACGATCAAATCGAATATTGGCGAAAGCGCCCAGGACTGGGCCCGCAAATTCAATAACCCAAGCGTGCTCTCCCTCCTGAAAATGCGGGCTGTTAAAGCAGAAGTGGCGGACAAAGGATCTGGAATCACCGGCGCCCGAACGCCGCAGACTGCCGTAGAGCGCAGCATGCCTTTGATGCAGCGTGCGTCCGCGGGCGTCTTCACGGAAGGCGGATGCGTCGCCTGCCATGCGCAACCGGTGACCAGCATGGCTGCGGAACTGGCCGTGGCGCGGGGTTGGCGGATCGACGAGGACGTCCGTAAGTCGACCGTGACGGAAATGGACCGGGTCGTCAAAGCCCTTGCTGCCAGCGCTCTGAGCCTGATGCAGGCGCGCGAAGGGGGTGGAACTCCCGACACGCAAATCTACGAGGGCTTTATGATGGCGTCCGTTCGCGCCCCGGCCAATACGGGAACGGATGCGCTGGTGCATCACCTCGCGGCGAGACAAAGAGCGGCGGGTAAGTGGACCGGAAATGGTGTAAATCGGGCACCGATGCAGGATGGAGATCTCTCGCGGACCGCAATGGCAGTGCGCATACTCGCCGTTTACGGCATGCCAGGGCGGAAAGCCGAATTCGTCGGGCGAGTCGGTCGTGCCGCCAACTGGCTCGCTGCCGAGAGCCCGCAAAGTGCCGAAGAACGAGTGATGCAGATTCTTGGATTGAAATGGGCCGATGCAAAGCCCCAATTACAGCAACGGCGGACTGCGGAATTGATCGCCCTGCAGCGGCCGGACGGCGGGTGGGCGCAGACGCCCTGGCTGGCAAGCGACGCCTATGCCACGGGCCAGGTACTGTATTTGCTGCATGAGACTGGTGCATCGGCAAAGAACAGCGCAGCCGTCCGGCGCGGCGTCGAATTTCTTTTGAGGACAGAGAAGGAAGATGGATCGTGGTTTGTAAGAAGTCGCGCGATGAAGATCCAGCCTTACTTTCAGAGCGGGTTCCCGTACAATCACGATCAGTGGATTTCCGAGATTGGAACCGCGTGGGCTGTGATCGCACTCAGCACGGTTCCGGACAGTCCGGCAATTGCAATGAAGCGATAGCAGGAACTTGTTGGCAGGTCTGATGCGCGGCCTGGGTTCGGTGTTTGCGGTTGCCTGCCGAAGTTCAGCGCTCGATCATCGGGAAAGTGTACATGGTTTCACAAATTCTAAAGACCTGAGGAAGTCCCTGGTAAAAATGGCCACGCTGTTAGGCGGAATTCCTAATAGCCCCCTTTTCCGACATCTGTCAGACTTGGGGTATAGTGAATACGCCCTGCCGCTTTTGCGCGACCCCAACCGAACTGTATCTGTGCGGTCGGCCTACGTGCCCGACATGCGCGGACCTCATTGAGAAGGGCTTGCCACCGAGGAAACCCGTCATTGTCGAATCCGATCTCAAGAAGGCTTTTGCCCACGCTTAGAATCCGGGTCTTGCAACACGGTTTTTTACGTGCAGACCCGCAGTAAATTTCTGAACAAAGTCGCCGGTTCCTCTCAGGGTGTATTCGCCGTTGCCGCATGACAATCCGCGACCGTCTCACTGACTTGACTCTGCGCCGCGATTAGGATAACAATGTAGTTCATATCTGGACCACAAAGTGAATCGCATATTTCTGCTCGCCCTTCCGGCTCTTATCGTCTCCGCTGCCGAACTGCCCGTTGTCGCCACTGCGCAATATGACAACGCGCGCACTGGCGCCAACCTTCACGAATCGATACTGACTCCTTCCACCGTGGGTTCGCCGCGCTTCGGGAAACAGTTCGTGTTTTCTGTCGATGGAGACGTGAACGCACAGCCGCTGTACATTCCCTCCGTCGCGATTCCAGGGAAGGGTAGTCATAATGTCGTCTACGTCGCGACCGAACATGACAGCGTCTATGCCTTCGAAGCCTCAGGCTCATCAGCCGAGCCTCTGTGGGTCCTGCATTTGACCGGTCCTGGCGTGAGTCCGGCCGACGCGCACACGCTTGGGTGTTCGTTTATTGCGCCCGAGGCAGGTATCGTTTCCACGCCGGTTATCGATACCGCTTCCCGCACGATGTACTTTGTTGCTCGCACGGCCGAGGACACCGCGGGCACTACCCGCTATTACCAACGTCTGCACGCAATCGATATTGCGACCGGAGCGGAACGGGCCGGGAGTCCGGTCATCATCCGCGCAGCCGTTAAAGGCTCTGCCTTCTTCGGCCTGATCCAACGCGAAGTCACTTTTCACTCCGTTCTTGAAAACCCGCGGGCCGCACTGCTGCTCGCGAATGGAAACGTTTATATTGCCTGGGGCTCGCAGTGCGACGCCGGCGATTACTACGGCTGGGTGCTGAGTTACGACGCCCGCACGCTCCGCCAGACGGGCGTGTTCAACACCGCTCCGGACGGCGGCGCGTCCGCTATCTGGCAGGGCGGCGCCGGCATGGCTGCCGATAACGATGGAAGCCTTTACGCCATCACGGGGAATGGGCCTTTCGGCGCGCGTGATTATGGCGACTCTGTTTTGAAGTTCACACCCCGTCTGGAAGTTCGCGCTTCATTCACGCCTGCTAACCAGGTCCGGCTGAAAGTGACGGACAGAGATCTTGGTTCCACGGGTCCGGTTCTGTTACCTGGCCACCTCATGCTTGCCGGTGGCAAGGAAGGGGTCGTCTACCTTCTCGATCGAAACCATTTGGGGCAGCCACTTCAGACTGTTCCACTGGCAGGAGAAATCTTCGGCGCTCCCGCGTTCTGGAACAACCGCATTTACTACTTCGCCAGCGATGATGTGCTCAAAGAGTTCGCCTTCGCAAACGAACGGATTTCGGCGCAGCCTGAACATCAATCGAGTCAGCACTTCCACAATCCCGGCGCGATTCCCGTTATTTCAGCCGACGGCGATCGGAATGGCATAGTCTGGATCGTCCTGACGAAAAGCATGGGCCAGAGCGATGTGCACGCAGTGCTACAGGCTTATGACGGCGTCGATGTCGGCCGGTTGCTGTATTCAAGCGCAAAAGCAAATGAGAATGCCGGTGAAGCGCTGCGGCTCACGATGCCTCTTGTCGCTAATGGACGCGTCTATGTGCCGGCACATAACGGCGTCTATGTGTACGGCCTGAAACAGTGATGGCTCGCGCGGATTCGCGCAAAGCGTCGGGTTGTTCAGATCGCTCCGAAGAGGTTAAGCTCATTTAAGATGCTGCGCCGCGAAGCGATCTCGATTCTTGCCGGGTCGGCATTCGCCTCGGCGGCCACGGACCGCCCGCTCGATCGCCTGCTTGATCCCCGGCTCGGCGCAGCCATTCTCCTGGACTCGGCTAGTGGACACCTGATCGCGGCCAACAGTTCGCCGATCCTGGGACGAGCCCTGCTGCCGCCTGGCTCCGCGATCAAGCCCTTCGTGTTCGAAGCTCTGATCGAAAGAAGGATAATCAGCGCGGACGAGAACTACGTCTGCCCGCGGCGTCTCGTCGTTTCCGGCCGCGAGATGAGCTGCTCGCACCCCCGCATGGCAGCGCCCCTGCATATCGACGAAGGGCTCGCATATTCCTGCAATTGCTTCGTAGCTCATGTAGCCGAGCGGTTCGCGCCGGGAGAGCTGGCAGCGGCTTTGGAGTCGAAAGGATTCGGCAACGTGACTTCGGTACAGTCTCAAAAACTCCAGGCTTTGGGCGAAGAAGGCATTCTGGCGACTCCAATGGAGATGGCCAATGCCTATCGCGGACTTGCATTGCGGCTAACAGGCCCGAAGGGGGATTCCGGCTCGAACAAGATCCTCACCGGCCTTGAAGGCGCGGTAGATTTCGGAACTGCCCAACTCGCCCGGGTGCCATGGGCAAGAGTGGCTGGGAAAACCGGGACAACCCTCCATCAGGGCGAGCCCATCGCGTGGTTCGCCGGATTTGCTCCGAGCCGCGCGCCGCAAGTCATCGTTACCGTCATGCTCTCGGGAAGACATGCCGGTTCGGATGCGGCGCCTGTTGCAGCGGACGTTCTGAAGGCGTGGAAGACCGGCCTGGTATGAAGCTCGTTGCGGCCATCTGTTTCTTCGCACTGGCGACGCGCGCCGCGCCTCCCGACCTGAAAGTCGAAATTACATCGAAGCACCAGATCCGCAATCTTCCTCTCGAACAATACGTCACAGCGGTTCTGGCAGGCGAGGCGAGCGAATTTCGATCCAGCGAAGCTCTGAAGGCAATGGCCGTCATCGCGCGCACTTACGCGATTCGGATGCGTGGCCGACACTCGGCGGAAGGGTTCGATCTCTGCGATACAACTCATTGCCAACATCTGGATCTGACGGCGGTCACTCCACGTCTCGAAGATTCCGCCCGGCAAACCGAGGGAGAGATGCTCTGGTATCAAGGCAAGCCGGCGTTCACACCATATTCGAAGAATTGCGGAGGCCAGACCGAAGACGCCGCGGCGGTCTGGCAGGATGAAAGTGCTCCTTACCTCAGAAGCCATGAAGACGTGTGGTGCCGCCGCGACGGAAATTCGCACTGGCGCTGGGACGGCAATGTCGCGGGCATTCTCAAAGCGATGCAGACATCCCTGCTCGCGGCGCCTCGCGATCTGAACCAGATCTCGATTGTCAGGCGCACTGCGTCCGGGCGCGCCTCCGAATTGGTGCTCAGTGGCCCGGCAGGCTCTGCGCGGATTGCCGCGAGTTCTTTCCGATTCGCAGTTGGCCGGGATCTGGGATGGAACACAATTCGCAGCGATAACTATGTGGTCCATAGCGAAGGCGGCCGGATTGTGTTCGAGGGATCGGGTTCCGGGCACGGTGTTGGACTGTGTCAGAAGGGCGCGGACCAGATGGGCAATGCCGGGAAAACGTATCGCGAGATCCTGGCGTATTATTTTCCGGGCGCCGTCATTGGCCTCAACGCTCAAGGCATCCACTGGCAGCGGCTCGCCGGAGAAAGTGTCGCGCTGCTGACCACGCAGCCTGAACAGGATCGGACTATCCTTGCAGCCGCAGACAAAGCTGCACACGCGCTTGCCGCCCGCACTGGCTGGCGCATCCCGGCGGGCACCGATATTCGCGTTTATCCCGACCTGGATTCATTTCGCGATGCGACGGCTGAGCCGGGGTGGGTCGCGGCGCATACGAGAGGAACGCATATTCAGCTGCAACCCGTCCGTGTGCTGCGAAGCCGTGGAATTCTGGAATCCACACTCGCGCACGAGCTG
The DNA here is from genome assembly GCA_025928545.1 of Bryobacteraceae bacterium. Taxonomy (GTDB): domain Bacteria; phylum Acidobacteriota; class Terriglobia; order Bryobacterales; family Bryobacteraceae; genus BOG-234. Next base: position 29,459 of record JAICJH010000050.1, read on the forward strand.
CTGCACGTGATGATGGGACCAATCGCCTCGCCGTCGCTGCCGCTGTGGTTCCGCGAGGGTGTAGTGGATTTCCTCGACGGTGAACCCGTCACGGGAAAGCCTGAAATCCCACTGGAAAATGACCTGCGCCAAACAACCGATGCAGGCCGCGCCCGGCGCGCCTATGCCGATGCGGAGGCTTTGGTGGCGAGCCTGGCGCGAACTTACGGTGAGACCGTCGTCATCGGCTGGGTAGCGCGTGGGCTGCCGCCCGAAGTCACGAAGGCAAGAAGCAACCAGCCAATGCCGAAGAGCAGATAGGCCGCCAGCGCGCGCGCGGCGAAACTGAACAGCTGCATGCCGAATCCCTGGACCGCCGGAACCCAGTGCATGAGACGGATCGGGAGGTATACAACGATCAGCAGAAGTACGGGCGTCTGAATCCAGTAAATCCAGCGGCGCCAGCCCGCACTGGCAGAGCGAAAGCCGCGCCAGCCCGACTCTGAAATTGCCGACAGCATCGGCAGAATGAGGACCGGAAGCACTACCCACTCGATCACCAGTGCGATTCGCCGCGGGACCGCCGCAATGGAGCTGGGTTTCGCTCCGATATGAAATTTCAGACTGAGATATGAGGCGAGGCGAAAGCCGTAGCCGGCGAAAAGATCCGCGCCGCTCATTACCGCCAGAAGAAGCGCGCCCGCGGCAACGGCCGCAACAGCAAACGGAATCAGATTCCGCAGGCTTGTTCGCCACGCGATCAACGCCGAATTACCCGGTTCGCGGAAGTAAGCGAAGCCCGCGCTGTAGGTCCAGCAAAACAGCAACAACAGGAATGAAGCTACTGCAATACTCCACGCGAGAGTTGCGGCGCGGGACTCCCCCACGCCGAGCCAGTAGTAGCCGACGCCGAGCAGAAGCGCGTTCGCAGCCAAATGAAGAAGCGCGAATACCGAAAGGGATTTCACTTACTTCACCTCCAGCGTGCGGCTGTCCGTGGTGGCCGAGATATCGGTCTGATACATGGGCCCAAAACGCGCGGGATTGATCTGGAACACACCCGAATTGACCACCTTCAGCAGGTAGACATAATTTCGGTTGCCTTTCGGAAAGTATTCCTGAAAAATCGCCAGATGGTCGTCATGCATTTCCCGGCGATCGAAATAGCGTTCCCACCACGGGGGCGCGGATCGCAGCTCATACAGTTGATCTTTCTCGATGAATTCCGTACCGGCAGGTATGGGATCTTCGAGCATTGCGTATTTCCATTCCGAGCCAGTGACCGACACGCGCACGGCGAGCACGTCGCCGACGGAAACCGGTCCATTGAGCGGAGCCGTGTCGTACACGATCTTGTCGCCGGATTTACCGGAGACCAGCCGGAAATATTCGCGCGTCAGCTTCAGTGAGGCCGGACCCGACTTTTCGATTGCCGCGGCCGTAGAGAAATATTCGGCCCGCGCGCCGAAGTAAATCCGGCCCTTGCCGGAAGATGTCACGTGGATATGATTCACGCCCGGCTGCAGCTGGACGTCCGGCAGTATCGTATCCGGAGGATTGATGGAACCCGCCTGATCGAACTGTTTCGCGAGGACCTGTTTCCCGTTGACGGATATCGTGACTGAATTGTTCGGACTCAGCTCCTGCGTGGCTTTCAGATAATCGATGAGGCCGTAGATCACCATGGCGGTTTGCTTGGTGGAAGACCACCAATAACCCTCATTGCGGTGATTCACGAGCCACAGCGCCGCCTTGGGAAGGACGGGGCTGTCTTTCTTCTCGTGTGACAGGAAGCGCATCACAAAAGCAGTGGCTTCGGGAGTCGCATCTTCTTCGAAATCGAGCAGCGGGTCGCGCGAGGCTGGCCATGATGCTTCCGTATCGTCCTGCGCCGCACGGCTTTCGAGCGACGATGCCAGATCGGCCGCGCGTCCGTCCTTTGCGTTTTCGAGCGCAAGTCCCAGAAGCGCCGCGCCGTAAGGCGTGAGGTCGCCGCGGTGGTCATAGAGGTCGTTCATTCCGGCGCCATCTATCTGGCCGGCGAGGGAAAGCGCATAGAACATGTAGGCCCGCACATCGGGACGCAGCTTCGTATTGCTCGCGAGATCTTTCTTCAGCCAGGCGGCGCCCCTCCGGATCATTTCCTGGGGAACATGCGTCCCGGCGTTCCGCGCCTGCACCAGGCCAGCCACGACATACGCAGTCATGAATGGATGGGTTTCGTCCGTCTCCCACCAGCCCCAGCCGCCATCCTGATGCTCAAAAGCCTGGAGACGGTCGAGACCGGCCTGGATCTTTTCGTTCAGCTGCCCTTCATTCAGGTCGGTTTTGAGGCCGAGACTATGCACGGCTTCACGCACTTCAATATCGGGCAGGAAACTCGACATCGTTTGCTCTACGCAGCCATAGGGGAAGGATGTGAGATAGTCGAGCGCGGAGAAAAGCGATCCCGTGATGGAAGGAGCCACTCGCAGTGAGAGTGTGCGCGATCCCGGCGTGATATCCGCCGGATAAACGATGTCGAAATCCGACGATGCTCCCGCCGAAATGGAACCGCCTTTCGATACATCGAGCCTGATGCCGCGGAAATTCACGGGCAGATCCATCTCGAGGGCATCCGATTCCTCATCGGTGAGCGCTTTCCCGGTGATTGTGACCGTGCCCGGTCCCACTGGCTTCACGCGCCAATCGACTTTTGCTTCGCCGCGGCTCGGAATCGTGACATCCTGCGTGGCGCCGCTCAGCACCGTGAGGCCTTTCACATCCAGCGAAACGCGCGCCTTTTTCGTATCGGTCAGGTAGTTATGGACCAGGGCTGAAATGGTGACCTCGTCGCCTTCGGTAAAGAAACGAGGCGTGACCAGGCGAATAATCAGATTCTTGCGGACGATCGTTTTCAGCGTGGCGTTGCCGACGCTGGTGGAAGCGGTAATGCCTCGCGCGGTTGCGCGCCATGTCGTGAGCGTATCCGGATATTCGACCTTCGCGTGAGCATGGCCATCCGCGTCCGTCACCAGAGTGGGCGTCCAGAAGGCAGTATCGGGAAATGCCTTGCGAACCTTCGGCATGACAAGGCGCTCCGGCTTGAGTTGCGCGAGGCGCGAGCGCGGCCGGAGGTCGGCGAGTTGCATGCGAAGTTTTCCGGCTGTCCCGCTGAACATAAACTCCAGCGAGTTTTGGGTGAAGATGCGATTGTAATCGCGTGCGAAGAAAAAGGACTGAATATCTTGGGTAGTGTCCGGACGAACGCCGTAGATGGCTTCATCCACTACACCCAGACTGAATTCGGCTTTCGGAACCGGCCTGCCGGCGTTGTCGGTGACATTGAGGGAATAGTCGGCCACATCGCCTGGCTTGTACTGGGGCTTATCCGTAGCGAGGCGAACATTCAACTGGTGTTCCGCCGGTGGGATGCGGAGGTATTTCTGGCCTGTCCGTACCACCCCTTCGCTCACCGATGTGGCGACGACCGTGATGCCAGGTTCGTAGCGCCCGTCAATGGGGACGTCGAAGGTGGAGGACCCGTTAGAGCGCAGCAGTTTGTGTGTGCGGAGGTCGCGCCCTTCGACGGTCATATAGATGGTTGCGCCGGGGCGACCGGCGTCAATCAGCAGCTTCGCCGTTTCACCCGGTTTGTAGGTTTTCTTGTCCGGGATGATCTGAATAGTGGCCTCTTCCCCGAAGCTCTGGTATGAGCTGTCGCCAGAAATCCAGAGCCAGGTGGAACCTGAAACCTCGCGGCCCTGCTGGCTGGGCGCCGTCGCTTCGATCGTGAACGAGCCACCCTCCTGCGGCAGCGTGAAAGTTGTTGCAGCGTTGCCTTTGGAGTCCGTTTCAGAATCCTGTTCGGCAATCGTTTTCGATTCCCGGTGATGACGATCCCACTGGAGAAGGCGGGCATGGACTTTCGCATGGGTCGGCTCATTGTCATAAGTGCGCGCCTGAATCGTGGCGGTGACTTTCTGGCCCGGCGAATACACATAACGGTCGGGCGTGACGTTCAGAAGGAAACTTCCGTAGGTGGCTATGAAGCCGCCGCGTCCGATGACTTCGCGATTGCCCTTGTCGGTGACGTGAGCCTCCAGGTGATAAACGACATCGACATTCTTCTCCGACACCGTCGCCGGAATCTCGACGGTCAGCTTTCCATCGGCATCTAGTTGGCCTTCCTGATCGGTCAGTTGGTCGCGCCCGAATTCATCGTCGTTGTTGATGCCTTCGGCTCTGTCCTGATCCTGTTCATCGTCGGCGTCATACCAGAAAGGGAACCAATAGCGTGTGCGTGCGATGGAATATTTCACCTTGGCGCCGCTTACCGGTTCGCCGAAGAAATAGCGGGCGTCGATCACGGCCTGCACCGTTCCGCCCTGAATCACGCGGGTCTGAGAGGGGGTTACCCGAACCTCATATTCCGGTTTCTTATAGGCTTCGACATCGAAGTTGCTGGTCATCCAGCCTTCGTATTCGGTCTGGCCCTGCTGGAGCTGAATCTGGACGAAGTAGTTGCCTAATGCGGCCCCCGCCGGAAGAGTGAAATCATCCTGCAGGGTGCCGTTCGGGGAAATCTCCAGCGTTTTCTGGTAGGCGGGCTTCTGGGCGGGATCGTTCACCGTGACCTGCACCTTCTTACCGGCGGCAATATTGAAGCCTTCCGGTGTGCGCAGCCGCAGCATCGCTTTGAAGTGAACGATATGGCCGGGCCGATACACGGGGCGATCGGTGTAGATGTAACCCATCCAGTTGTCGGCTTGTTGGAAGTGAAGGGTGGTGGCGGCGAAGTTCCGGCCGTTGGCTGCGATGAGCGTTGTTTCGGTATCCGGCTTCGGGGCGAAATGGAATTGGGCAATGCCTTCGGCATCGCTTTTCAGGGTTGCGAGAACATCTCCCTTCGCCATGGCGGAAACCGGGACGTTTGCCACCGGCTGGCCCGTCTTCCGATCGACCACGAAATTCAGAATTTCATTCCGGCCCGGCTTGCTGATCAGAACCAGATCGGAGACGAAAACCACGGTGTAGGCGCGCAGGTCATGATTGACGGCTTCCACGAGATAGACCCCCTGATCGGTAACGGGGATGCGGGTCTCATGATTCGTCCAGCGATTGGTGCTGTGCACCTGCTCGGTGTAGGTCAGAACGAGCTGATCCGGATTGAGGAGCGGGGCTTCGGCATACTGAGTGTTCGCGGTTTTTGCCGGCTGTCCGCCCGACGCCGCGGGACCTGGCGTGACACTCTTCGCCGCCACAAGATTGTTCAGCTGCTTGCTGGGCGATTCCGTGAACTGTGCACGAAGCGCGCGACGGATGTTGGCGCGCAGCGTTCGTTTCCACTGGCGAACTTCTTCGATCGGGGCGCGGGATGCCGACGGGCGCTTCGCCGAACCGCCGAACTGATGTGCCTGATCGAGCTGTTGGAAAAACCGGACCGGATCGTGAATCCGGTAGACGCGGAATTCCAGCGCATCCACGTTCCACGCGCTGTATTGCACCGTGGGATTTTCTCCGGAGCCCGCCGTGTGGTAACTGGAGAGCTGGAAGAATGGCCGATTCTCCCCCTGCCCCAACATGGCGACAGCGAGGGTAAAAAACAGAAAAAGTGTGAAAAGCTGGCGGTGTTTACTCGTCCGGTTCACCAGAGGACCTCCGAAGGATGTTCCAACGCATAACGCCAAGAAACGCGGGGTTCGAGGCAACAGGTCTCCATTCCGGCTGAGGAAAACGCAGCAGATCTTCAACAGTGGGACGCCGCATTTCCCCCGGTGTCGCCGCGGCGCCCGACCCGACAGGCCCTGTGTGATACACAAGGTAACTTCGACCATCGGGTCTGATCACGCTGTGTCCGACGTAGATCATGACATGGAAGGTTTCATGGCCTGATTCGGAGTGAGGTTGGCGGAAGACGAGGAGATCTCCTGGCTGTGCGAGCGCCAGATCGCGGCCCACGGGATGCGTGTTGAAGCGCCAGATCGTCTTCGCATCGGCGAATTGCAGAAAGGTTCCGTCTGCGTTGTCTTCGGCCCGGTATGGACCTGGTTTCACGCGGAAGAGCGCGGCGCCGAGTGGGGTGGACGGATATTGATATTGAGTTACAGATTCCATTGCGGGAGATTGCGGCAGCGCAATCGAATCAGCCCAGCCGCCTTCGTGATTACTCAGAGCCTCGCGATAGGCGAAGCGGACCAGAGCGGCGCAGTCGTCAATCTCAGTGGGGCGCGCTTCGGGCGGTTCGAAGTATTCGGCCTCGGCCAGCCAGACGAACCAGCGGCGGAAGGATTCCCGATCGCGGCGGGCGTGCAGACGAAGGAAGTCGGGTGTGCCATCGCCGAAGGAATCGTTGGAATCCGAAATCAGTGTCAGGTGAGCGCTGGCCGCGCGATGGCCCGGCGCCTGAAGCCGGACGGTGAGAACCCCTGGAAGAACTCCGCTACGGACCCGGACTTTCCATCCATCGGGCACTCGCTCGATTGCTCTGATGACAGCTCCGTTACGATTGCCGGATACGGCAACAGAGGGCGCTCCATCATCGCGGGTTCGAATGAAAATAGTTGCGGAGGCGGCGCCGTCGGCAGGTAGAGTAGAGGGCTCGACCGAAAAATCGAGTGCAAGTGAATTCTTATCGTTAACGCGCAGATAGGCCAGAGCGGCACAACTGAGCGTTGCGATCAGGAGGATACCGAGCAGGATTGGTTTTCGCGCGCGAATGAGACTGAGCCGATTATAGACCCATTCTGGATTGTTGTGAAGCGGCAGTCGGGCGCCGGCTTTCCCGCTCCCCAAAATAAGCTGGCAAGCAACGACCTAACCTTTGGGCTCCTCTGACGTACAAGCATCATGCTCACTGTCTCGGGAGATATGCCATGACTGCTGCCAGAAGAACGGCGCATGCGTTCGCCGTACTGCTCTCAACCCTCGCGGCCTGCGCACAGGAAAACGCCGCTCGACCTTTAATTCCGATTGCCCCGGCTGCCGATCCGGCGTTCGAAGTAGCTGTCATCAAACCCGCGGATCCGGATGACCGCAACCAGGGCTTCCGTCTGAATGGCCGCCGGATCTCCATCGAAAACAATTCGATGACAAATATCATCTGCTTCGCATACTCGATCCAGAAAAACCAGATCGTCAATGCGCCGTCGTGGTTCGATGAGCAGGCGTGGAACATTGACGGTGTGCCCGATATGGAGGGCGCGCCGAACTGGCGTCAATATCGGCAGATGCTGCAGAAGTTGCTTTCCACGCGGTTCGGCCTTGTGATGCACCACGATAAGCGCGAACTGTCGGTGTACACGATCGGCGTCGCGAAGGGCGGGCCAAAACTGGAGAAGAGTAAGAGTGGCCCGGATGCACTGAGCGACCAATCAGGCCACGGAGTTGGCACGGCTCAATCCATGAAGTTCACCAACGACAACATGACCGATTTCGCACAGTTTCTCCAGTTGATGCTGGACCGGCCGGTCATCGATCAAACCAGTCTTCCCGGACGCTACGATTTTGCGTTGCTATGGACTCCCGACGCGATGCATCACGCGCCAACGGACACGGCGCCGGAACTCTTTACCGCTGTCCAGGAGCAATTAGGGTTGAAACTGACGGCAACGCGCGCACCGACTGATGTATTCGTCATCGACGCGGTAACGCAGCCGACGCCTAACTAGGGTTTCGCATTCCGCGATTTGTTAGTCGTCGCGCTCCGCCGGCATTGTTGATTAGATTGGGGATTCGATAGCGACGTTGCGAAGGCACCTGCGGATTTGTGCCGCGGTTAAGGAGATGGTGCGCCCGGAAAGATTCGAACTTCCGACCTTCTGGTTCGTAGCCAGACGCTCTATCCAACTGAGCTACGGGCGCAAAACACTAGTATAGCCCAGGGGCGGAATTGTCAGCGGGCACCCAACCCGGTGGCGGGCGTATCTCTGCCGCCGATTCTTGAGGCAAGTTTGAAGCGGAGATTTTGCAGCATCACGGAAAAGGGGCTTTGGGTGCGGAGATCGGGCACTACGTCCACGACGAGAATACCTGCCGTAAACACGCCCTCCGCCTTCGCCTGACAATGGCGCACCTCACCGAGAATCATTGTCGATTCGGTCTCCACGCAAACGCGCGCCCCCGTTTTGACCGGAAACGACAGCCGCAGGCCGAGGCCGAACGGGGAAGCGTCGATGATTGTGCATGGCCGAAGATCCGTACGATTGTCGTCGATTACGGCGATTGCGCACTCCTCGGCTTGTGGAATGCGTTTATCCAGCCGCCGCTTGCGGGATGCGAGCGCAACAGAAATGATCCATTCCTCCCGATCCGGCTGACATCTGACAACGACACCCGAGAGCTGCGTGTGGTCGAGCGAAACCACAATGGACGACGACTCGGGGATCTGCCGTTCCGAACGGATGTGCAGCGTTCCGGCGTCAATGCCCATCAGTTCACACGGGCAATCCGGAACATCCTGACCCGAGATATCCACCGGAACCCTTTTGGGCGGGTTCTTAGCGCGCGCAAAGGCGCGCGTGGAGGGCGTCTCACTTGTCACTATTTTATCCATCCTGTAGTATTATCGGCGAGAATTCCAGAAATTTCCAGAGGAAAACCTTTTTGGTGAGATTTATTGCGGAGGCATTTGCACGAAATCCTTTTGCCGGCTGGCGGGAATCACCGTGAGCTTTTCCAGTTTGCCGGCTTTCCAGACACCTTCGACGACGGTATTCCTGGCGGCATGAAGCCTGAAATTGACATTCCAATCTTTGGGCCAGGCGGGAAAGAGCAGGATGCGGTCGCCATGTTGCTGCAACAGCATGGATTGCAGGATCATCTGCCCTGCGCCGCCATTGTCGAGGTCGGGTTCATAATCATGGCCCGGCTTCCAGAACCACTGGAATCTCTCGCTGCCGTAGGCGGTGAAATTGGCAATGGCTTCCGCGCGGGCTTTCGATGCCCAACCCAGGCAGGCGGCGTGGATACCGTCCTGACCCCAACATGTGCTGTCTTTGTAGAATCTGGCGTCATATGTGGCGCGGGCGACATCCAGGCCGGGCAGGCCGACTCCAAAAATGCGGTATGGAAACACAGAATACAACTCCGGATTCTCGCTGTTTTCAAATTTCGCGAATTTTTCAGCGGGCCACAGGATTTCAGCACCGGTGGGAGAGGCCGCCTGATCGGTTACCGGCACCTTACCGCCGACGTCGGTATGGCCGCGCGGCAAAGCAGGGAGATCGGACAGGGTGCGTTGCCACATGGCGCGCTGTCCGGCCGAGGTCAGTTCTTTCGGCATGGCAAGAAGACGAGGGAGGACGTTCATCAGGCCCGCAATGTCCGGCGCGGGATTGGTCGCCACCTGCCTGGTCTCAAGGGCGGCGGACGGATCAAAGAGGATCTTGCCCGCAACACGCGGCCAGTGCTGGTCGAAGTAAGTTGTCAGCTCCACGGCTAAGGGCAGGAGCGTTTTCCGCGCAAACTCCGGATCCTGCGTGATGTCCCACGTATCGAGCATCATCGTCGTGAGTTCCAGGCCGTTGTTGACGTGCCGGCGAATCCAGCGGCTCCCCATCTCCATTTCCGTGCGCCCCCAGCCGAAGTCGCTGTTATTCGGCAGCCCCCAGAAGAACATGGTTTCGGGGAAGGCGGCGCCTTCGTGCCGGTAAATCAACCGGGTGCGCGCACTTGCCAGCGGCAGGGCGGTGAGGAACATGTTGTAGAACGGGCTGAGAGTGTCGAAGTCACCGGCGGCGATCATCGGCCAGTACACCAGGCGTTGATTCTGAAACCAGTAGTTGCTGCCCCAGGCTCGATAATCGGAATCCTTGCGGCCCTTGTCGGGATCGTAAGGCGTGCCGGGGGGCGGCTCCTGACCCACCGTGAACATGCCTCCGTTGAATTTCATGGGAGCAGTGCCGCGACCCTGGATCGCGGCCATCCAGCGCTGCATCGCGTAGCCCTGAGTGACTGACGCGGCGCTGTCATCTCCGGTGACGTGAATCCAGCTGCGGGTCCAGAAGTTCGCCCACCATTGCCGATGGGCTTTGCGGGCGGCGTCGATGCCGATGGCGTCCACGCGGGCGATGGTTTTTTCGATAGACGCCTGCCATTCCGTAGGCGTGGTTGCCTGAGTTGTCAGGGCATACAGATCCAGCCGGAAACTCTGGCGAGGGCCGGTGGATTTTAGCTGCTGGTTACCGGAACTCACAAGACCCGGACCTTTCATGACGACGCCGAAGACCCGATGCAGCAGCGGATCGGCAAATTGGTCGAGGAGGGAATCCAGATGCTGATTTGAAAACAGCGACGGATAGACAGAACGGGTGTTCTCATGCAGCCAAATGAGGCGGTTATTCTTTGCAGGCAAAACGGTATCGGGGTCAATGGTGACTCCGTGAGCCGGATTTCCGGCCAGTTCGCGAAAACCGTTCATCATTTCGTCGTTGCCCCTGACAGCGTTCGTTCGCCGGGTTTCGGTGCGCCAGATTTCAGCGTTCGCCTGCATGTTGACTGGTTTGCCGCCGTTCATTTCCAGATGGACGGCGGGGGCATTGGCATCTACCCAGACGCGCAGGACGGCGGAGGCGTCGCCCCGGATTTCGATTTCACCCTGTTTTGGCCTCAGGATCTGGCGAAAGTCGGGGCTTTGACGAAACGGGCTGGCATCGAATCGAACGCGCACCCGCCCCAGTTTCACCAGCTGCCCGTTTTCAGTCCAGGCGTCCGTTTTGTCAATGAGGAAGACGACGTCCCCGTTTTCTTCGGTCCAGAGATTCAGCCCGATGTCACCGTTGCCGATGGGCATGGAATCGCGGTAACTCTTGCCGGGCGAGTCCCAGGTAACGCTGTAATCGTTGAGGAACGATTGGGAAAACAGAGGCCAAACGAATGCCGAGGCTGCCATTAAGGCCATCGCCCGCAGGGTATTCATACCGCCCTATTCTATTGCAATAAGCGTTAGGAACAAGGGGCTTAGCGGAGCGGCTCGGTTTCTGTCATACTATTGAGTGCTCTGGAAATCTTCCCGCCGCCAGCGGGATGACGCTTTTTACACCGACTGCATCGAAACGCCTCAATGAGGTGACGGGATTTTTGTTTCTCGCCGCAGGTGTTTTGCTGCTGCTGAGTCTCGCATCCTTTCACCCGGCCGACCCATCGTGGAATCACGTGGGGGGAAATCTCGCCACGCGTAATCTGATCGGCCGATTTGGCGCACACCTTTCCGATCTTCTGTTGCAGGCGTTCGGTCTGGGGGCATTCGTGTTCCCACTGCTGGTTTTCGCGCTTGGATGGAAATGGGTTCGCTCCGAAGCGACGGAAACTCCCGCTGTGAAGCTGATCGGCAGCGCGGCGCTGGTGACATCGGCGTGCGGAGTGGCTGCACTGCTTCCGGAATGGAGAATGTTCGAGCACACGATCCTGCCGGGCGGAACCGCTGGTTTCCTGCTGGCCGATTCGTTGAAACATTCCTTCAACCTTGCGGGGACAGCAGTGGTGCTGGGGACATCGGCCATCATCTCGCTTTACTTCGTTTCCACTTTTAGCCTTGCAAAACTGGAAGGCTGGTTGGCGCCCGTGATGGCGTTCTTCGCCCGCGTACAGGATCGCTGGCGCAGATATCTGGAGCGCCGCCGGGAAAACAAGCTCGAGCGCCTGGAAAGAAAACGAGAAGCCGCTGAATTGCGCGAGGCGGAACGCGAAGCGGAGCGTGCGGCAACCAGACGCGACGTCTTCGACCCCGACGAAACTGTTTCGGAATCGACGGTTCCCGAACTCGCGGTGCCGATTGTCCAGACGGCGGACCCCGCGGTGGCATCGCGTTCCAGACGCCGCGTTCCGGCGGCTGTCACCGAAACGTTGCCATGGGATGAACCGATGGTTGCCGACTCGATTGCCGAAGACGACGAGAAGGTGCCTGCAACGCCGGACGAGATCCCGATATGCCTGCTGAACGAAACACCCGCGCAGGAAAAAGCAAATCTCTTCGAATTTCCGTTCAGTGCGACGAAATCGGCCGGGCCGAAGATCCCCACGATTTACCGGCTGCCTTCCTCGGAATTGCTGAACGAAATCCCGCAGCGTTCCGCGTTCGATGAGCAGGAGCTCAAGAACGTAGCCGCTGCCATCAAGGTGAAGTTCGAAGAGTTCAATGTGCTCGGATCGGTGGTGCAGATCAACCCCGGCCCGGTGGTCACCACTTTCGAATTCAAGCCGGAGGCCGGCATCAAATACAGCCGCATTACGAATCTTCGGGAAGATTTGTGCCTTGGCCTGCAGGCGGAATCGATCCTGATCGAGCGCATTCCAGGGAAGATGACTATCGGGATCGAGGTGCCAAATTCCAAGAGAGAAGTCATCAGCCTGCGTGCGGTGATCGAGAGCGAGGACTTTGAGTCGTCGCCGTCGCGGCTGACGATTTCGATGGGCAAGGACATCAGCGGGCGCATCAAAGTCGCATCGCTTGAAACCATGCCGCATGCGCTGATTGCGGGATCCACCGGATCGGGCAAGTCGGTGATGATCAATTCGCTGATCATGTCGATTTTGTACAAGTCGACGCCGGATGAAGTGCGCATGATCATGGTCGATCCCAAACGCGTGGAACTGGGAATCTACGAAGGGATTCCGCACCTGCTGACGCCGGTGATTACGGACCCGCGCAAGGCCACGAACGCGCTGAAGAATGCGGTGCTCGAGATGGAGCGGCGGCTGCGTCTCCTGGCGGAGGTTGGCGCGCGCAATATAGACCAATACAACAAGAAAATCCGCCAGTTGCGAAGCGAGCCGCGATCTTTGTTCGAGGACGACGATTCGGCCGAGAAAGAGGAACTGAAGCCTCTGCCTTATATCCTGATTCTGATCGATGAATTGGCCGATCTGATGATGCTGGAAGGGCGTAACGTGGAGGAATCCGTCACGCGTCTGGCGCAGATGGCGCGTGCGGTTGGAATGCATCTTGTATTGGCCACGCAACGGCCGAGCGTAGATGTCATCACGGGTCTGATCAAAGCCAATTTCCCGGCACGCATTAGTTTCCGGGTGGCCACACGGGTGGATAGCCGTACCGTTCTCGACGTGATGGGCGCCGAACACCTTCTGGGCAAAGGCGACATGCTGTTCCTGCCGCCCGGTTCTTCGCGCCTGACCCGGGTTCACGGCGCGTTCGTTACAGAGAACGAAATCAACGGCGTCGTGGAATTCTGGAAGGCCCAGGCGCGGCCGGAATACGATCAGTCGTATTTGATCGCTCCGCCGTCGGACGAGGGTCCGTCGGAGCCAGACGACGAATCCCTTGCAGATCAGGATGCTATGTATGAAGAGGCCCTGCGTGTGGTGATGGAAATGGGCAAAGCTTCGACATCCACGCTGCAGCGGCGCCTGCGGCTGGGTTACGGCAGGGCGGCGCGGATTCTGGACATGATGTATCGGGACGGGATCATCGGACCGCCGGATGGCAGTAAGCCGCGCGAGGTGCTCAAGCGACCGGATTGGCTGCGCGAAGTAGACCACGTCTAGGCGGAACCGCCTGTTGGGCGGTATAACTGCTAAACTTCGGGCGTAAGCGGCATTCGGGCATGACTGGAAAGATGGAAATTGCGGTTACTGAAGTCGGCGAGGCGTCGGGAGCCTGGAGCCGCGACGACGTTTGCCGCATGCTGGCGATTACGACGCGTCAGCTGAACAGCTGGGAAAAGCTTGGGTTTCTGTCTCCCGGCGACACGTTCGGATTTCCCGATCTGGTAACGCTCAAGACGCTCCGCAGACTGCGGGAATTGCGGATTCCGGTTCATAAGATCAAAGAAGCGGTAGCGTCGCTGAAGATGCGGCTGGAGGACATCGACCGCCCGCTGGCGCAACTGAAGATCACTACCGAAGGCCGCCGCATTGCGGTGCATGTTTCCGGTTCCCGAATGGAGGCTACGAGCGGTCAGTTGCTGCTCAATTTCGGCGAGCAGGAGATCGAAAAGCTACGCGCGTTTCCGATGAAAGCCGAGCCGAAGGCCACGGCGGCCACGGCTGCGATCGATGAAGAGAAGGCGGAGTTCTGGTTTCAGCGGGGACTCGCGCTTGAAGAAACCGGCGCTCCGATTGAAGCCGCGATCGAGGCCTATGAAAAGGCGCTGGAAGCAAATCCGGCAGCGCCCGGCGCGCTGGTCAATCTGGGGACGATATTGTTCCGCCAGAAGAAATTCCGGTTGGCCAGGGAAAAGTATGAACGCGCGGTTGCAGCCGATCCGACGTATCCGCTGGCGCACTTCAATCTTGGAAATCTGGCGGACGAACAGGGAGATTTCGAAGGGGCGCGGAAGCATTATCTGGAAGCCATAAGGCTCAATCCACGATATGCCGACGCGTATTTCAATCTTGCCCTGCTGTCCGAGCGGATGAATGAGATTCTACGGGCGATCGGTTACTGGAGCACCTACCTGAAGCTGGACGCAACCAGTTCCTGGGCACGGGCCGCGCGGAAGCAGCTGGATAAGCTCAAGCAGTCTGTCAGATCGAAGTAGCCGCGTGGCGGCTAAAGCCGCGGGTTTCTTACTTCAATTCTTTACGGATGAGCGGTACAACCGTGGCAAGGTCGAAGGTGTCGTTGTATTTCTTGCCGTTGATAAAGAACGTGGGCGTGCCGGCGACGCCAGCATCCTCGCCCTGCTTCTCTTCGGAATCCACATTGGCCTTGTATTTGTGGCTGTTCAAATCAGCGGTGAATCGGTTCATATCGAGGCCGATTTTTTTGGCGTAGCCCATAATTGTGGCACGGGAAAGATTCGGGTAGCCCGCATACAAAAGATCGTGCATTTCCCAGAATTTTCCCTGCGCATGCGCGGCAAGTGCCGCCTCAGCGCCGAACGAGGCCTGGGCGTGATCTTCGAGCGGAAACTGTTTGAAGACGAGCTTCACGTCATTGGGAAACTGCTGCAATAAAGCCTTGGTGACCGGGACGGCTTTGCTGCAAAACGGGCATTGGAAGTCGGAGAACTCTACCAGGGTCACACGAGCGTTGGCTGGTCCACGGACGGGATCGCCGGTGGTTGAGATTTTGACCGGATCGTCCAACACGGGAGGCGGCTCGGCGGCGATCTGCTTGAGATCGGTCCGGATGACGGCTTCGGTTTTGCCGGCGGCTACTTCCTTCGCGACCGCATTGGCCAACTTCTTACTGCTGGCACAGGTGTGATCCTTCATGCGGCATTCGGCCAGCTTCATGTCGCAACCGCAGGAACAAGCTTCGGTTCGAACGATCTTCAGAGCCAGGGTCTTCTTCGCCCCGGTCAGGCCCTGCCAGTCGACTCCCGGCAAGTCGGTCAGGGTCTGCCAGTCACCGGACTGTGCCAGACAAAGCGCGGCCAAGCACAGAAAAAGCATCAAATTACGTAGACTCACAATCCTATTCTCCCTCATTCGGTTCCGCAGTGTGAGCCTGGTGCCGCCGCCCAGCCACACACAGGTTAGGACGTTGTTATCCTGTAAGTTCATCCTGAATAGCCGGAGTCCTTCCCACTTTGAACTCAATAGTCATGGCATTTCGCGCATTTTTTGCGCTCTTGTTCGGCGGTAAGCTGCCGGAAGATCTGGTGGCCGAACTGGGCCTGACCAAAAAGACCCCACCGCCGCCGCCACCCCCGCCTCCCCCGCCGGTGGTGACTCCGGAAGATGGTGCGCTGCAACTGCTGGGAATCCTGCAGCGCGATGCGCGAATTCTGGATTTCTTCATGGAAGATATCGCACCCTACAGCGATGAGCAGATCGGCGCGGCCGCTCGCGACGTCCATACGAAGACCAGCGAGATTTTGATCCGGCACTTCGCTCCTCAGCCGGTGATCGACGCGGTGGAAGGGAGCGCGGTGACCGCGCCGGGTGGCGATGCCGGGCTCGTGAAGTTCATCGGCAACGTGCCTTCAACCGGCAAGGCAAAGGGCGGCTCGCTGCGGCATCGCGGGTGGCGCGCTACAGCGGCATCGCTGCCAAAGCTGAATTCGCGGCAGGACCTGAAGATTCTGGCTCCGGCCGAAATCGAAGTGGAGTAAAAGGTTGCCCGGTCCGCTCTATTCGATCGGCATCGATCTGGGAACTACGAACAGCGCGCTTGCATTCCGTGAGATGGAGGAAGGAAGCGGCGTCGGAGTCGCATCTGTTCCGCAGCTGATCAATGCAAATGAGGTAGCAGCTGAGCCACTGCTGCCGTCGTTCCTTTATATGCCGGGCGGGAAAGAGTTCTCGGCGGGCGCAACCGCGCTTCCGTGGGGATCCGACGCCGGCTATATTGTTGGACGTTTCGCGCAGCGGCGGGGCGCGGAAGTTTCCAGCCGCCTGGTGTCCTCGGCCAAGAGCTGGCTTTCCTATTCCGCTGTCGACCGCACAGCAGCGATTCTGCCGTGGAAGGCGGCGGAAGGCGTCACGCGAATCTCGCCAGTGGAAGCTTCGGCCGCCTACCTGCGGCATTTGCGAATGGCATGGGAGAACGAGCACCCGGACGCGCCATTCGCCACGCAGGAAGTGCTGGTAACGATTCCGGCTTCGTTCGATGCGGTGGCCCGGGAACTGACCGAGAAAGCCGCTCAGGCGGCGGGCTTCAGCAACGTCACGATGCTGGAGGAGCCGCAGGCGGCTTTCTATGCGTGGATCGAACGGCATGAGGACTGGCGGCAGCGCATCGGCAAGGGCGACCTTGTTCTGGTGGTGGATATCGGCGGCGGCACAACGGATTTCACACTGATCTCCGTCAGCGAACGCGAAGGGCAACTACAACTGGATCGCGTGGCGGTGGGCGATCACATTCTACTCGGCGGCGACAACATCGATCTCGCTCTCGCCCACACGGTGGCTGCCGAGCTTGCCGCACGCGGCACGAAGGTCGACGCCTTCCAACTGCAGGCTTTGTGGAATAATTGCCGCCTGGCGAAAGAGAAGTTGCTGGATCCGGTTTCGCCGGCGTCGTCAGTTCCGGTGACAATCCTGGGCAAGGGCTCAAGCCTGATCGGTGGCACGATCAAAGCAACGCTGAGCCGCGAACAGGTGGAACAAGTTCTGGAAGGTTTTCTGCCCCGGGTTGCCAGCACCGAATTCCCACAAAAACCGCGGGTCGCCGGGCTGCAGGAAATGGGCCTGCCGTATGCGAGCGATGCCGCGATCACACGTCACCTGGCGCGCTTTCTAAGACAGGGCGATTCCATGGCGCGACCGACTCACGTGCTGTTTAACGGCGGCGTGCTGCACGCGCCGTTCGTTCGCGAGCGTTTGTTATCGGTTCTGAATGGCTGGCTGTCAGAGGAAGGCGCGGCTGAAATACAACCGCTCACGGGAGAGGACCTGATGCACGCCGTCGCGCGCGGCGCCGCATATTACGGTGCGGCGCGGCATGGCAAAGGCGTGCGGATCCGTGGAGGTATTTCGCGTTCTTACTACGTGGGAATTGAAACCGCAATGCCGGCGGTGCCTGGCATACCGGCTCCGGTCAAAGCATTTACGGTTGCGCAGTTTGGCATGGAAGAAGGTACTTCACTGCAAATGCCGGGCAGGGAATTCGGACTGGTGGTCGGGGAGACAGCCGAATTCCGCTTCCTCAGTTCCACGCAGCGCAAGCTTGACGCGCCGGGCACGTTGATCGACGATTTCGGCGAGGAGCTGGAAGAGTTGTCGCCGGTGCAGGTGAAGCTGGAATCGGCGGGGCATGCGGGAGAACTGGTAACGGTTTCTCTCGAAACAGTGATTACGGAAACAGGAATGCTGCAGCTCTGGTGCGTGGCCCGCGATGGCCGGCGCTGGAAGCTGGAGTTTAACGTGCGCGAAAAATGAAAGTCGGCATAGACCTCGGAACCACCAACTCCGCTTTGGCCTGGATCGATCCGGCCGAAGCGGAAGATACCAGTTTTCCTCCCATACACATCTTCGATATTCCGCAGTTGGTGGCGCCGGGGCGGGTAGAGCCGCGCCGCACGCTGCCATCGTTCCTTTATCTCGAAGAAGGTCAGCCGGTGGGCACCTATGCCCGCGAGCAGGGCGCGATTGTGCCGACCCGTATGGTTCACAGCGCTAAATCCTGGCTCTCGAATCCAGACGTGGATCGCACGGCGAAGATTCTTCCGTGGGATGCGGGGGAAGGCGGGCGGGTGCTATCGCCGGTTGAAGTTTCCGCGCGCTTATTGAGCACGATGCGCGAAGCCTGGGATGGGTTCGGTCGCTTCGGTCCGTTGCGAGAGCAGGAGATCGTGCTTACCGTACCGGCATCCTTCGACGAAGAAGCGCGCGAGTTGACAGTGCAGGCGGCGCACGATGCGGGTCTTGAACAACTGACCCTGATCGAAGAACCGGCGGCGGCATTTTATTCCTGGATCGCGAATAATTTCGCTCGGTCGCGCAAGCTGCTGTTCGACGGGCAGATCGTCTTGATTTGCGACGTCGGCGGAGGCACCAGCGATTTCTCGCTCATTCGTGTGTCGCGCGATGGCGACAAGATCGACTTTACGCGCACGGCTGTGGGCAAACATCTGCTGCTGGGCGGCGACAACCTGGATCTCACCCTGGCGTGGCTGGCTGAAACAAAGCTCGGCAAGCAACTTTCGATTCGCCAGCGGAGCGGTCTGCGGCGCGAGTGTTCGGCGGCCAAGGAAATCCTCCTCTGCGATCCGCACCGTCAAAGCGTCGAGATCAGCGTTCTGGGCAGCGGCTCGTCGATGATCGGCGGTACTTTGAAGACCGAGATCACTCGGGCTGAAGCGCTCGAACTCGCGCTGGATGGTTTCCTGCCCATTACGTCCCGCGGAGAACTTCCGAAGGAAGAGAAGCGCAGCTTGTTCCGCGAGCTGGGCCTGCCGTATGTTTCGGATCCGGCGATCAGCCGCCATCTGGCAGCGTTTTTGGAATCGGCCGGTCAAGTGCCCGATGCGATCCTCTTCAACGGCGGCTTCTTCATTCCGGAAATTCTGCGCGATCGCGTGGCCGACGTTCTGGCCAACTGGTATGGCAAGCGTCCTGAAGTGTTTGAGAACCGCGATCTGGATCTGGCGGTGGCGAGCGGAGCGGCTTACTATTCCTACGTTCGATCTACAGGCGCCGGGGTGCTGGTTCGCGGAGGCCTGCCGCGCGCATATTATGTGGGGTTCGACGACCACTCCGCTGTCTGTCTGCTGCCGCGCGGCGCGGAAGAGGGCGATTCGATCGAGATCGATCGCGAGGGACTGCAACTGGTTGCCAACAAGCCGGTGGCATTCCGACTGCTGAGTTCTTTGACACGATCGGGCGATACAGCAGGCGAACTGGTTCGCTTTGCCGAAGGTGAGGATATTCATGCGCACGCCCCGCTCGAAGCCGTCATTCGTTTCGGCAAAGGCGGCGAGCGTCTGGTTCCGGTGAAGCTGGGCGCACGCCTCACGGAAACCGGAACACTGGAAACGTGGTGCGATTCGAAAATCAGCGACAATCGCTGGCGGCTTCAGTTCCAGATTCGCAAGTCGGCGGCGAGATCTTCGGTGAACCGGAAACCAGCCGCGGTTGTGAGCGCGGAAACCGTGGATGCCGCGTGCGACCTGGTGCGCGCTACTTTCGCCGGGGGCTCCGTTCCTCCCGAAGAACTTCCGGCGCGTCTCGAAGGTGTACTTGGACTGGGGCGAAATTCCTGGCCGGTGGAGGTTGCCCGCCGCCTGGCCGATGTATTCCTTGAGCTGACTGAGGCTCGGGGCCGCAACGCCGCCTGCGAGGTTCGCTGGCTCAACCTTGGCGGCTTCTGCCTGCGTCCGGGCTTTGGATTTATCGGCGACGACTTCCGGATTGAGCAGGCGCGCCGCATTTACAGCGGTGGTCTGAAGTTCGGCAACCAGACGCAGAATGAAATCGACTGGTGGATCTTCTGGGGACGCCTGGCGGGTGGGCTGAACCGTAACCAGCAGGCGGACATGGTGCAGCGTCTGCTGCCAATTCTGATGCCGAAAGTCGGCGTGAAGCCGCAGCGCGTCAATTCCAGTCTGTTGCGTGAGATGTGGCGGACTGCATCGAGCATGGAATTGGTGCCGGCGGCGAACCGAATTCAGCTGGGCGATGCGTTGGTGAAAGAGGGAAAGAAGTCGGGCTATACCGACAATATTTTGTGGTGTGTCGGCCGGCTGGGAGCCCGGCAGTTATTCTACGGACCGGCGAATCAGGTGCTGCCGCCCGCGATAGCAACGCGGTGGATTGAAGCCCTGATCGCGGTCCCGAAGGCCGAGGATGCACTGGTTTCGCTTGCGCGACGAACCGGCGATCCGGTTCGCGATGTCGCAGCGGCTACTTTCACGGCAGTGCAGCAACGCGTCACAGATGCCGGCTTGGCCGAACAACTGGATGGAGGCACGGAACGCGATGAGCGCGCCCTGGGGCGGATCTTCGGCGAAGCGCTACCTTCAGGGCTTATTCTCGAGCCGACGGCAAATCAGCCCTGATCTCGCCTTGTTCGCCGTATTCGACCTCGTCCGGCGAGTTGAGACGAAGACGTTCCAACTCATCGACGATCTTTTGACGTACGGCATCCCGCAGCGCCGCGCCTTCTTTCGCGCCCCACCCTGCGACCGGGACGGCTTCCAGGACGCTCAATCGGATGTCGCGGCTTGCGCCCCACAGCCATGTCTTCGAAGGTAATGCGCGTCCGGTGCCTTCCACGACCAACGGCAGGATCGGCACCTGTTCGCGAATCGCCAGCTGAAATGCACCTTCGTTGAACGGTTGGACTTCTCCATCGCGCGATCTGCCGCCTTCCGGAAAAAAGACCACCGAACAGTGCTGCCGGAGATACTTGCCACACGCGAGCAATGCTTTGGCGCCCTGGCGGGGCTGTGCGCGGTCTACCGGCACATCTCCCGCCATGCGCATCATCCAGCCCACCAGAGGCAATCGAAACAATTCGACTTTGGCCAGCCATTTCGTATCCAGCCGTAAATGCGAAAGCAGGGGAATGTCGGCCAGCGATTGATGATTGCTGACGACGACATACACCTGCTTCGGATCCAGATTCTCGCGGCCAGTGATCCGGATCCTCCAAGGGCCGACTCTTGAAAGCATGCGGCCCAGGCGGCGGAACCAGCGGGCGGTTCGAAGCCGGAGTCCTTTGTCGAACATCCAGATCAGGCCGAGCAACGGTACCCAGACGACGACGAGAAAAGCACTGGCGGCCCAGATCCAGAGGGATCGAACGATTCGAAGCATGATTAAGAACGGGTGGAAGATCCGTAAATCAATGCTATCAGGACCGATTGCCGCCGACTCCGCATTTACTTGCCGTAATAGAACCGTTCGTTGACAATCCTGCCGTCTTTCCAGCGGCGAACGGCGGTCTGGGCCAGCTTGTAACGGGTCCCATTTTTAAAGGTGACGTCCATAAACCACTCGCCGAAGGCCACATCCCCATTTACGGCGCTCGACAGCAGCTTGCCCTCGTGGAATTCCGCCAGCGAAGAAAAGAAATCCACCTCGGCCTGACGATTCACATCTTTGCCGACGCGGGGTGTGTCTGAGTTTTCCTGCATGACTACGTCGTCGGCGTAATACTGCTCGAAGGCTTCCAGAGCTTTACCCGACAGGATTGCTTCGTTGAGCGCCTGGTCCAGCGCCGCTACATTTTCTTTTGTTATTGTGCTCACTTTGTTTTCCTTTCCTGCTTTATTTCAAATGCCTCGCGCACACGCTCCAGTTGAAGAATGAGTTCATGCAGTGCGGGGCGGCCGAACTTACCCAAAATCGATTTATTCATCGCGTACAACGGC
>JAICJH010000094.1 GCA_025928545.1 Bryobacteraceae bacterium
AGACCAGCGGTTCTCTGCGTAGCTGTAACACACAATTGCGTTATTCACTTCGCTAGTGGTGAATTCTTTGTATCCACCCATATAGCAGCTAATGTTTCGACTGTTGACGTACGTGGCCTTTTCAAAGCCCATCGCTTCCGCCGCATTGTATCCCCCGGCGTTGATGTTGACCCATGTGCCGGTGGGAATCGGGGTTCCAACTCCGCCGGTCGTTGACGCGGCGGTTGTGAACGTCATATCGGCGGAGCTCCCCAGGTTTCCCTGCCCGTCTCGAGACATCGCCTGGAAATGATACGTAGTCGACGCCGTCAAACCACTCAGAACGACCGTATGAGATACCGTCAGAGTTGAGAGAAGAGGGCTGGTCGAGCCATACGACGCGGTAGTACCGTACGCGAGTTGCGTATCGGAGTTTGACGTTGTCGTCCAGGTGATTGTTGCACCTGTGCTGCTAAGAGAGCCCGCGGAGATATTGGAAAGTACAGGCGCAGCTGCCGTATTATTCACAGAAACAGACACGGAGTTACTGGTGGAATTCCCGGATGTGTCCTTCGCGACAGCGGAGAGCGTGTGTGAGCCATTGGCCACCTTCGACGAGTCCCAGGAAAGTGTGTAAGGCCCAGGGGCGGCAATAGGGCTCCCAAGAGTCGCCCCGTCGACACTGAACTGTACGCTTGCCACAGCCACGTTATCCGTAGCTGTCGCCGAGATCGTGGTGTTGCCGGTGACGCTTGCGCCGGCGGCCGGTGCGGTTACTGAAACGACAGGAGGGACGGTGTCGCCGGGCGCCGGAGCGCCGCTACCAGTCGCATACGCCTTCACCATAAAGTTGCCGATGGACAGCCCGGCCGTGCCGGTGGCGATCGTGAGGGTCTGCACTGTGCCCGACGGGGCAGGTGTGTTCGACACGTCCGTCGCGGCGAACCAGTTCATCGTCGTGGATGGATTGCCGGTGAACGCATAGCTGCCGGCGTCAAAGCCGATCCAATCTACAAGCGTTTTGGCACCCCACTTAATGCGATAGCTGGTCGCGCCGGCAGGCACGTTCCACGTAATTGTATAAGAGCCACCGCCATTGTCCTTAAAGTTGGTTAGGGGGACAGTGGTTAAGGACAGGCCAGTGGGGTGGACCAAATTGTAGATCACTTGGCCGATGGTGTAATGATAGAGTTCGTCCCTTATCGCAACACCTCCGGCGATGACCTGCTGCAATTCAAGATTGAATTGGCGCCGCCAGGTAGCTGCCCCAGCATCACCTTCGTACTGCGACCGGAAATAGAAGATTGGCCAGAAGGCATTTGGATTCGCCACCACGAAGTCGTAGCCGTTGGGTGGACCACCTGCGCCTACGTTGCAGGCATTTGCTGCGTCGATACTTTGCTTATACCGGAATCCGTTCTTCGACCAGGAAGTCGTACCATCATCAGCGAACATCTCGCCGAACGCCCATTGCGTAATCCCATATCCAAGGTCCAGGGCTTCGTTCGAGTTCGCCCAGCCAGGTCCCATTGCCTGTCGAAATTCCCAGAGCCCTTCCAAAAGGATTCCGACCATAAACGGAGCCTGATCACGAACGTCATTGGGGTAGCTTGGGCAGCCGACTGCCTCGATGGTGTCACCCCATTGATACGGCACGCCACGAACTCGGCTAACCCCACGCTGCCGGGGAGACGCATTATTCAGCGGATCAGGAGTACAACCGGCGGGATAGCCCGCATAGGCGCAGAAATCCGGCTGCACTTGCAGTCTGTAAACGGTCTGGGCATTGGCCAACAAAGTCGGCGCATCCGGATCGCCGGTAGCTTGCAGGACAGAGTAGAGCCGCGCGTCGGACATCAGGACCACGCCGACAGCCCTGGCATTCCAAAACCACCCGCCTGCGACCTCGCTGGTCGTTCCTCCGGCCGAGGATGTGTTGTTCATGAAGCTGTCCTTCGGCCCCTCCAGTATTCCGTCATGGATCGTCTCATCTCCACTCAGGAAATAGTAGTCGGGCATTCCGTACCAGTGGGAGTGTTCTTCGTCCGGTTCGACCCAATCCCGCATGGCCAGACCGGCGTTGGTCGAGGTTGCTACAGGATACCCGACGTATTGCGTTTCTGTCGCGGGTGAAGTACGCCAATCGAACCCGTCAGACATGGGGAATGCTTTCTCGGCAATGAACTTATAAAAATGAGCGGAGTCTAAGTAGCCCCCTGTGAAGCCGCGGCGCAAGAAATCCTGCACATGAGTCAGACGGAATTCCATCTGGTTCGACACACCGCCGGTCGCCCATGGGTAAAATCGCCAGGCAGTCAGCGGCCAGTTGAAAGTATCGGTGGTTCCAAGATCTTGCAAAGACGGCGCGGTTATCGACGGACTGGCGCTTGAAACGACGGAATTGTAGTAGTTATTCTCTTCCGTCGGATCCAGCAGGGGGTAGGGAAAGACGTTAGCGCTGTTATAGTATGCGGGCGCCGCGGCGGCGAGCAGATACTGCTGCAATTTCAGGAAGTCGCGGGCTAGGGTCGGGATTGATGCGGCATGGAAGGTCAGGTAAACATCATTGATGCTCCACTGCGGCCAAGGCATATAGTACGGCCGGTTCGCTGTAGTTGAGGATGTGCTCGTGGTGTTATTTTCCCTCGCCCACATCCCAATGCGTACGTCAGTGCCGCCGCCATTAAACTCGAGCGATTTGTTGCCATAAGCCGCCAACTGATATTGCCCTATCTCGACCCCCGCTCCCGAAGCATCGCTGATATCGGCCCAGCCCTGAGGATATTGCGAAGCCGTCCCATTCAGTACAGCAGCGCCGTTCTTTACAATAGAAAAGCCGGTCAGGCTGGTATATGGCACGCACGCGGAACCGTTGCACCAGTTGCCATTGTTCGTCATCAACGTAGATTCGGCTTGGTATATATAGGCGCTGTCTGTGCCGCCGGACGTATTGAGTATGCCCGTAGTCGCAGTGGCGGTATTGTTCGCGATAGTGTAGTTCAACGTCCCGGTAATGTTGGGCGCGATCCGAAGTTCGTATCCCTGAAAGCCTTTGTATGCGGTTGCGAACGTGTTGCTCGTGCCGTGATCTGCATTCCTTAAAATCGAGGTGACCTTCAGGTAATTCTTGTTCTTGTAGAAATAGAGTCGCGCCGTGAAGTGCATGTAAGCGTGCCCGCTTCCATCGAGGTGCGTCCCGGTCGCTTTGATAACAGCCATCGCTGGCCCGTTTTCCTCGATCACAGCCGTTGAGCTGGCATCGTTCGCGCTGGCATAAGTAGTAGTGCAAGCCGATCCGCCGGCCGTCGGCAGACACGTAACATTTCCAGGATATGCTGCGGTCGGATCTGGCCCGATAATCACCAATCCTTGAGAGACCCCGCTCGCTACGACTGTTTTCGTTCCGACCACCACCTGGTCCACTACGTTAAAATTCGCCTTCTTGATGGTGAACGTCGCCGTGCCGGTCGAAACGGTGATCGTACTGCCGTTGTCCGTGGCGAGATTCGACCCGCCGAAGTTCCCCGCGCCTGAGCTGTTCAACGTCACTGTCGCAGTGCCGCCCGCGGCAAGGCTCGGCACAACCGCCCGAACCTTCACCCATTTGAGGTTGCCGCTTGGCCAGCGCCCCTCCACCGTAAATTGGCCGGCGGTAGCTCCGGTCAAGCCGAGGACGCTTGTGCTCGTAATTCCCGCCGAATCGGCCAGCGGTACGCCCACGGTGAGTGGTTCGTCTGTCCGGGCCACGCCCGCCACGCTGCCGGGATAAACCGCCTCTTTTACCGTAAGGGGGACATTCACCGCCGCCAATGCCGGCGCTACCAGCAGCACATTCAAAATAAAGAAGTTTTTCATTACAAGCTCTTTCCCATCAGGCGCTGACGAGTCTCCCCGTCACTTGGCACGGAAATCTACTTTCGCCTCGAAATATAGATCGGCGGTTTGCGGACGGCGCTCCATACTAGCCGTAAACCCCTTGAATCGAAATAACTTGCCTCGTGCGGGCCCTAGAACCACACACGTACATCGGGATACTACTACCATTGGCCACTCAATGTTATCGACCGGCAGTTTAGGTGACAAGCCCTCAATAGCTATGGCATAGGAGCTAACTTTCGGGGGGAAGATCACTCCAATTGATACAGCCTAAATGACTTACGCTGATGCCCAATGGCTCCGAAACGCTTTATCCGGCAACCTTCGTCCGCTCCGCGGCGGCATTCCGCATCAGCGTCCCATATTCCTCCACAAGGCGGGGCCGCTCATAAGCTCGGACGGAATCCTGCCGGCCGCCGCCCAGCGGCACACCGTTTCGCCACGACTCGAACGCGCGAAGCAGCATGCGCTTCATAGCCTCCGGATCGTCCGGCGGTGCGCTCAATCCAGCGTCCGTCTCGCGCAGAATTTGATCCACCTCGCTGCCCCGCGCCGTTATAGCCAGAATCGGCTTCCCGGCCGCCATGTACTCGAAGAGTTTCCCTGGAACGCTGATGTCATTCGTCATGGTCAACAGCAGAAAATCGGTGTCTTCCATGTACTTCAACGCGTCCGCCTGGCGCATGAAACCCAGAGAGGTGATGTTACTCTTCCGGCCGTCCAGAACGGACTGTTCGCTGTCGGCGATCCGTCCTACAAACCGCGTCTCTATCTTTGAGCGGATCTCTTCCGGCAGCGCATCGACCGCGTCCAGATAGAATCGCGGCGAGGCGGTCTTGTATACCGTTCCCACGTGCGTTACCAGCATTCGCGGCGAAGCGTTGACACGCGGAACGAAACCGGCGAAAGACTGCGGATCGTACCCGTTCGGCAGCACCGCAAACTTAGCGTCGCCCTGTTGCGGATAGCGGTTTCGGATTTCGTCCCGAGAGGAGCGGTTCACCGCCACTACGAGATCGGACGCCTCCACCGCTTCGCGCTCGATCGTTTCGGCGCGGCGGCGCGTATGATCGCTGTTTTGAAACTCAAAATCCTTCAAATAGAAGCTGAGCCACTCGTCGCGAAAGTCGCTCACCAGGACGATCGAAGGGAACGCGCGCTTCAACCGTGTGCCCACCACCAGCGCGGAGAACGGCGGCACCGTCACGATCACAAAATCGATCGCATGTTTTTCAATAATCTGCTGCGCTTTTCGGAATGCAAACGGAGCCCACAGAATTTCCGGCTCGGGAGAGAGGATTCGTTTAACCGTCCCGGTGGCCAGTTTTTTCCAGGAGAAGCCCGCCCGCGTGCCGTTCAACGGTTCGGCCGGGGCCTTCCCGCCGGAGAGGCGCGTCCAAAGTTTCTGCCGGATATGGAAGGGGATTTCGGGAGTGAATGCCTCGTGGACTTTTACCTCCGGTGGGATCTGCCGGACCAAATCGGGGTCGTATACGGGACCACCGGCGTTCGTGGCCTTCAAGACATGGACTTCGAACCCACATTGCGGAAGGTACTTTGCAAGGCTTAACGCCCGCTGCACGCCGATGCCTCCCACCGGGGGGAACAGGTAGGAAATCAGCAGAATCTTTCCGTTCTTCAGGAGGTCCCTCCGGGCACATTCCGCATACGTAATTAACATAGCGGATTGCTCACCGTCTACGCGTCGACGGCCCTCGAACCCAGGGCTCCCGCTGATCGTGAACTCGTGCCTCCCGCCGTCGTGCATGAGTGGCACAAAGCTTGCAACCCGAGGACCAGTTTGACCTTCGTTGCAGATCTTTTTTGGCCCATTTGGGCTGCGTGTGGGCGCGTTGTTCGTGGGGAGCGAGCTGGTGTTCCGCTTATTTCGAGAAACAATCCTAAATTCTCGTCCTTACGCGCCGAGTGCTTTAAGGTGTCGCAAAATCTATGAAGATTCTCCTGACCGGCGCGGCCGGTTTCATCGGTATGCACGCAGCCCAGGCGCTCCTAGCGCGGGGCGACGAAGTATACGGCGTCGACAATCTGAACGACTATTACGAGGTGTCGCTCAAAGAAGCGCGTTTGCAACAATTGGCGCCGCTGCCCGGCTTCCACTTCGAGCACCTCGATATTGCCGACCGCGTCGCGCTCCCGGAGTTTGTCCGAAAGCATTCGCCGCAGCGCGTGCTGCACCTCGCCGCGCAGGCAGGGGTTCGCTATTCACTCAAGAATCCGAATGTCTACATCGATTCCAACCTCGTAGGGTTCGGCAACATTCTGGAGGCCTGCCGGAACACGAACGTGGAGCACCTGGTCTACGCTTCGTCCAGCTCCGTTTATGGCGCGAACCAGAAGCAGCCCTTCTCAGTGGAGGACAATGTCGACCACCCCGTGAGCCTTTATGCCGCTACGAAACGGGCGAATGAGCTGATGGCTTACGTCTACGCGCACCTCTATCGATTGCCCACCACCGGATTACGCTTCTTCACCGTCTACGGACCGTGGGGCCGCCCCGATATGGCGATCTTCTCGTTCACGAAGGCGATCCTGGAGGGATGCCCGATCGATGTCTACAACCACGGCGACATGAAGCGTGATTTCACCTATGTCGACGACATCGTGGAAGGCGTGGTGCGCGTTTTGGACAAGGTTCCGGCGGGAGATCCGCCTTGCAAGTTGTACAACATCGGGAACCAGCAGCCCGTTCCATTGCTGGATTTCATCGCTGCGCTGGAGAAGTGCCTCGGGAAAAAGGCGCAGCGCAGACTGCTGCCCATGCAGCCGGGGGATGTGCCAGCGACGTTCGCCGATGTCGAAGATCTGATGCGCGACGTCGGCTTTCGTCCCCATACGCCAATCGAGGAGGGAATCCGCCGCTTCACCGCATGGTATCGGGAGTATTACAGCGTATGAAAACAAAAATAGAACTTTGCGCCGGACGCTTCGCCTGCCTCCTGGCGCTGTTTGCCGGCGTGAGCGGAGCGGCCGTGCGGCAGGTGGGCCCCGGGCAGAAGTACGCGACACCGTGCAAGGCGATTGCAGCGGCGAAGCGCGGAGATACCATCGAGATCGATGCCTCCGGAAATTATCGCGGTGACGTCTGTGCCTGGACCACCAGCGATCTCACTCTAAGGGGTGTGAATGGACGGGCCCGCATCGACGCGGCCGGACGCAATGTGCAAGGGAAAGGTACGTGGGTGATCGCGGGCAACGACACCACGGTGGAGAATCTCGAATTCACCGGCGCGGCGGTGCCCGATCACAATGGCGCAGCCATCCGGCAGGAAGGCGCCAACCTGACGGTGCTGAACTGCTATTTCCATGACAACGAAGAAGGGATACTCACCGGCGCCAACCCGGCCAGCAAAATCGTCGTTGAGCGGACGGAATTCGATCGCAATGGGTATTCGGACGGGCAGTCGCACAACATCTACGTCGGACGCGTCGGTGAGTTCACACTGCGATTCAGCTATTCCCATGACGCCAGAATCGGCCACCTCGTCAAATCGCGCGCGCTGCGGAACAACATCCTCTACAACCGTCTTACCGGCGAAACCGGAACCGCCAGCTACGAGTTGGACCTCCCGAACGGAGGACTTTCCTATGTGATCGGGAACTTGATCGAGCAGGGACCGCTCTCCGACAACGAGACGATCGTCGCGTATGGGGAAGAGGGACTCGTTAATCCGGACAGCCGACTCTACTTCGTCAATAACACGGTTGTGAACCATGACAAAACGGGCACATTCCTCGCGGTTAACGTTCGGGTTTCGCCACCGCTGATACAGAACAACGTATTCAGTGGGCCTGGCGAATTGGTAGTTCCCCCGGTCGGGAACCTGTCGCATAACGTGGTCCGCAGCGCCGCTTTTGTAGATGCCCCCAATTACGACTATCACCTCACTAAGGATTCGGTCGCGCGAAATTTCGGAGCGGACCCGGGGACGAGTGACGGCTTCTCGCTTCGGCCGGAGTTCCAATATGTTCACCCGGTGTGCTTCGAACCGCGCAAAACTGCGGGCGCATCTATTGATGCCGGAGCATTCGAATTCGGAACTGGTGGCGGACGCTCGCTCGAGTGTGCGCCTCCGGCGCCGAGACGGAGCAACGAGGACGAGAAGAAGTAGGGCGCGCGACGGATCGGCCGAGTTTACGCCCGTTCCTAAAAGGCCCGCTCTCCCACCCGAACCGCGTTCGCCATCAAAGTGAACGTCAGATTCTTCGAGGGCAGGAACGGGAACGTTGTACCGTCCACGAAGTACAGGTTCTTGAAGTCGTGGCTGCGGCACGTCTCTGAACAGGTGAGCGGGGCCGGGCTGGTGCTCATCGGAAGCGTGCCCGCATAGTGCACGCTCGCCCCCATCGGCCGGACGTGCGTCATTGCCGATGGCGCGATACATCCCAGTTTCCAGAGCGTCTTCTGAAACCGCTTGTTCATCTGCCGCAAGCGTTCCGCTTCATCTTCTTCGGGCTTGTAGTTAATCACGAGCCGGCGCTTTGTGGCATCCGTATCCAGCGTGATGTAGTTCTCCTCGCGTCGCCGGTCGGGATAGTTGATATTCACCAGCCCGAGCGCCGCGTGTAGATTGCGGAACACGGCTGCCGAGGTCCTCAGGTCGAATGGCAGGTTCTGAACTACCGGATGGATCAGCGCGGTCTTAAGCGTGGTCACCAGGCCATGCACATAGTCGGCGGGATTCGGTTGACGAATACCCATCGCGAGCTGGTGATACTGATAGGTGTTCGGGTTGAATCGTCTGCCCAGCATGTGGAGATTGAGATACGGCATCAGCACCTGGCGGTTGTCCATCAATCCCCGGAGTTGGAGAACTTCGCCGCTATCCTTGCGAATCGATTCCAGAAAAATTCCCGCCGAGCACAACGTTCCCGCGGCGAGCGCGAGCGTTCCAGCTGCGAATTCCTGCGTACGGCCGTCCGCATGTTTAGCCACAACGGTCCGCACCTGGCCGCCGCTGTCGAATCGGAAATGGTCCACGTGCAGGCCGTCGTAATACTCGAAATTCGGCCATGTGCGGCACTCCCGCAGCGTGATCGCCGGCGTGTATAAAGCCTCGGAAGCGCATCCCCACAAACACCGCCCTGTATACGAGCACGCTTTCCGCTCGCCTGCATCGCGGCTCAAAACAGCGAGTCTTGCGCGACCCAGAAAGCAATCCAACTTTTCGTTCAGGTAGCGGCTGCGCGAAAGATACGTCTCCATCATCACGGCCGAATGCTCGTCCAGGAGCAAAGGCTCTGTCAGGCCATCGTGCATCGGGAAGAAGCGCGCCAGATCGTCCTTGGTGCCGGTCATGCCGATGCGCCGCGCTACTTCGCTGTAGAACGGGCGCAATTCGTCGTATCCAAACGGGAACGCTTCCAGGTCCTGCTCGTTGAATGGATAGCAGCCGCCGGTCCAGCTCTCAGCCAATCCTCCCGCCGCGAACGAAACCAGCGGCGCGAACCCTTCCGAACGGTGATCGAACTCTTTCCGCTGCCGGAAGACGTGCGATTTGCTCGGCGGAAATCCGTAGTATTCCTTCTTCTGCGGCGGCAGGATTACCGCCTCGAAGTTCGAACCGAGGAAGTAATCCACCGGGTCGTTCAGCCGCCGCTTCAGCGCATTCAGCGAATCATTCGGATTTACCGGCTTGGGCCTGGTGTGGCCTACATCGAGCATCACTACGCGGTGGCCCTTGCGCAAAAGGGTTAACGCGAAGTGAACACCGCTCGCTCCGGAGCCTACGACTACGACTGGGTCCATCGCTCCAAAGGCGGGACTTTCCCGCTCCTCTCAAAAACGGCTGTCCAGACTTGCACCGGTAGAAACAGGAAAGCCGAAACCGCCAGCGTCGCGGAATACATGGCAGCGCGCCACGTGAGTATCCCGATCGCGAGCAGGATGCTCTCTCTCCCGGCCCCGTCGAGATATTCAAACCACGGCGGCGTGCACTCCAGTAGCGCCAGCGTGAGGACCACCTTCTTCCTCACTGCCGACGACTTACGAAACCGGCTCGCATACGCATCGGTCAGCCCCGCCCAGAACGGACTCCGCGCCGCAACGTTCGTCAAAAACCGATCGAACGAGTCGGCTGGAACGATCTGACGGGACTGCGAGTGAAAGTCGACATACTTACGCACCAGATACTCGCTCGGAAGCTGTCCGACCAGGTATTGCGAGTAAGACCGGCACTCCTGTTCCAGTTGGCTGGTGCTCATGCGAATTTCGCAGCCGAAAGCATCTGGTCTACATTCTGCATGCGCGTTTGCCATTTGGTGAGACATGGGTCGGATGCTGCAACTCCGTCGTTCATGAATGATGCGATTTGGCCGGCTGTGAACGGCAACAGCGGGAAAAGGAGATTTTCAATCAACCCCAATCCGGCCGCGATCGCCTTAGCCGGGAGATGAAGAACCGGTCCTTCTGGCCGTCCACAACGGCGTCGGATTTTGACCAAAAGTTCTTCCATGCTCAACACTTGCGGCCCGCCGATCTCGATTGCACGGCTCCCCGGAACGTTTTCATTTACTATCTCGGCCAGGCATGCAGCCAAATCATTTACGGAAACGGGCTGGACCAATGCACGACCGTTACCAAAGACCGGCAGAATCGGCGCCGCGGCGAGCCGGGCGAGTCCTGTAAGCACTGGGGCGCCTTCGCCGAATATGATCGTCGGCCGCACGATGGCGTATTCCAGGCCGCTGGCGGCCAGCACTCCCTCGGCTTGACGCTTCGATTGCGCATAATAATAACGGCTCTGGTCCTGGAATTTCGCCGCTATTGTGCTGACATAGATCATCCGGCGCACGCCGGCGCGCCGGCACTCGCCGATCAGCGCCCTGGTTCCTTCCAGGTTCACCCGGAAGTATTCCGCCCGGCGGCTCTTGCCCGTCGCCGCGGCCATATGCAGAACAGTGTCACAACCCTTCAAAGCGGACGCATAGGCGCCCGTTTCCAGGAGGTCGGCCGCGACAAACTCCACCCTGGGCGGCGCGCCAGCCGGTGGATGTCGGGTCAGACAGACGATTCTGCGGTAGCGGCCGGTGTCGAGGCTCGACAGCAGCCGCCTGCCCAAAAAGCCCGTACCGCCCGTGACGAATAAGCTTTCGGGCATCGGGCGGTGTTTTGCAATCAGTTCCCCAAACCACACGGGTCGCAGATGGGGTTCGCTCCGATATTCGACCGCTCTCTGCGGTGCTTTCCGCACCGCTGGCCGGGCGGCATCCCAAACGTTTGGAAATCACCTCCTGATTTGGGAAGCGCCGGCGCTGCGTTCCAATTCAAACGCAGCATTCTCCAATGGCCCCGAGTGGCCCCCGACGTGCCTTTTTGCCAAAGCCTTCATGTGCGAGGGGAAAACTGCGGGATGACTGAGCACAGAGAAATAAGCTATCCGTTTGTAAATCGCGGGGCCGATTTCAGCGTAGACATCGTGATCCCCGTAATGAACGAGGTGCGCGTCCTCGCCGGCAGCGTCGAGCGGCTTCTCGGATTTCTTCGCAAAGAGTTCCACTGCTCGTGGCGCATCGTCATCATCGATAACGGATCCGCCGACGGTACGCAGGACGTGGCCACCGAATTGGACCGCCAGCATCCGGAAGTCAAGTTTCTGCACCTGATGCAGCGCGGCCGCGGCCGTGCGTTGCGTCATGCGTGGCTGCAAAGCCGCGCGGATGTGGTCTGTTATATGGACGTCGACTTGTCCACCAGGCTCGATTACCTCAAGGAACTCGTCGGCTCCATCGCCGATGACGGCTATGATGTAGCAGTCGGCTCGCGGTTGCTGCCCGGGTCGAAAACCAGCCGCTCCTGGCAGCGCGATACCATCTCCCGTGTCTACAACTTCTTCGTGAAAGCCGTTCTTTTTACGAGCTTCAGCGATGCGCAGTGCGGCTTCAAAGCCATCAGCCGCAAGGCCGTGGAAGAGATCGTCCCGCAGGTGGCCGATCAATCGTGGTTCTTCGATACCGAACTGCTGGTCTTGGCCGAAAAACGCGGGTATCGGGTCAAAGATATTCCCGTAGTCTGGGTGGAAGACGACGTGAGCCGCGTCAAAATTCTCAAAACCGGCCTGGATGATATCAAAGGCGTTTTCCGCCTTAGAAAACAACTCTGGAACCGCCGTCCTGCTGAAATCCTGCTCCCCAACACCGATCGAGAGCGCTAACGTTCCCGCTGCCTAAGAGCGGAGAGCTACGTGCTATATCTTCGGGACCGCTTCCGGCGGTGGGTGTTGGCTTCGAATGAATGAACCTGTAAGCATCATTATTCCTGCATTTAACGAGCATGTTTCCGTCGGCGGCGTCGTTCAGGACGTTCTTCATGTCTTATATGAAAACGGCATCGAAGGCGAGGTAATCGTAGTCGATGACGGCTCGAAGGACGGCACCGGTGACGTAGCGCGGCGCGCGGGCGCCCGCGTCATGCGGCACCGCAGCAATCGCGGTTACGGATGCACCTTGAAGACCGGGATTATGGCCGCATCGCATAACTTGATCGTCATCACGGATGCGGATGGCACCTATCCCGTCAAATACATCCCGGAGCTGCTCGAAGGCTTGGACGAGGCCGACATGGTGGTGGGCGCGCGCATGGGAAAGAATGTCGCCATCCCCCTGGTTCGCCGTCCCGCGAAATGGGTCCTCAACAAACTCGCCAACTATGTGACCGGGCGCCGGATTCCCGATCTGAACAGCGGCCTGCGCGCCTTCCGTAAGAACATCGCGCGCCAGTATTTCGCCGTCTTACCGGACCAGTTCAGCTTTACGACGACCATCACGCTCGCGATGCACTGCGACAACTATGCCGTCCGGTACGTCCCGGTGGACTACCTGCCGCGAAAAGGCAAATCGAAAATCGTTCCGTGGGACGCCGCCAGTTTCGCCGTCCTCATCCTGCGCACCGCCACCATGTTCCGTCCCTTGCGCGTCTTTCTGCCGATCGTCGGGCTCTGTCTCGCGTACGGCGGCGTCAAAATGGCCATCGATATGACGCGCGATCCCAATATCTCGGCTTCCGCATTGGGCGCATTCATGAGCGCCCTCATCGTGCTCCTCATCGGGCTGCTGGCCGACGGCGTAGCACTGCGGCTCGGCCGTATCCACCAAAACGTGACTGGAGTTCCGATGGCCGATGAACTCACGGCCGAAGAACCGGTGCAGGTAACGGCCACGCGGGCGGGGCGTTAAGGGACCCTTGGATCTCCTCCGTATTTATCTGCTCGCCGGAATCACCGCCCACAAGGTGTATTGGGAGGTGACGAAGCGCGGAATCCCGAGCGCTCCGAAGCGGCGTTTATCCGCGCTGATTCGTCTCGTCAAAGCGGTCAAGATCGGCATTCTGTTGGGAATCGTCGGGCAAGTCCTCATCCCTTGGACCATTCTGCCGCTCAGCGAAGATCCGGCGGCCGTACGGACCGCGGGCGCGCTCCTGTTTACGTTTGGCCTCGCGATCGCGATCGCCGGACGTGCGCAACTGGGCAGCAGTTGGTCGGATATCGAAGTCCCCGGCCAAGTCGCCAAGTCGGCTTTGATTTCGGACGGTCTCTACGGCTATATTCGCCACCCCATTTATACCGGCGATATCTTTCTGCTAGTCGGCCTGGAGCTGGCGCTCAATTCCCAATTGCTTTTCGCTATTCTTTTGATGGTTCCAGCGATCCTGATGCAGGCGGTCCGAGAGGAGCAACTCCTCATCCGTATTCTTCCCGGCTATGACGAGTACTGCCGGCGGACCAAGCGCTTCCTCCCGTTCCTCGCCTGAGGCGCGTCCGTCCCTTCGCAAAGCCCCCAAATGTACTAGGAGTAGCAGCGCCGTGGGAATCGTTCCGCGGAGATTCCATGGAATAAAAAATGCACTCTCAGGCACTTACAGCCCTGGATTTTGTCATTGTTTTCAGTCGGGTAGGGAAGAAGGTCCGGGAAAGCGGCCGTTCTTTGGATCGTGGACCGGTGATCACCGTCGAAAAGGTTAGGATTTCAACCCAATGATCCGGGTTTTCAACCAGTATATCTCGCCAAAAACTATAATCCTGCTGCTGTTGGAAGGTGGGTTGATCACACTCGCGCTTCTGTGCGGCGTCTGGATCCGGTTTTGGAACAACAGTTCCGACCTCACCGCTTATCTCACGCTGTCGAACTTCACCTTGCAAGCTGTGGTTTTCGTAGTGACCCTCCAGGTGTGCTTCTACTACTGCGATCTCTACACGCTCAGTGCGTTCCGTGGCCGCCATGAACAGGTAATCGCGGTCGGCCAATCGGTGGGCGCCGGCTGTCTGCTCCTGGGGGTCGTGTATTTCGTGTTTCCCACTCTCCTGTTGAGCCGCGGGGTCTTCTTCATCAGCGTTACCCTCGTGCCCGGATTCATCACTTTCAGCCGGATTGGCTTTGACCGGATCTGGCAGGCCGCGGCGCCGAAAGAGAACGTACTGATTATCGGAACGGGATCCTTGGCCTGCAGGGTGGCGTCGGAATTGGACAAGCGCTACGACCTGAACGTGCAGCTCGCTGGCTTTGTGGAATTGAATGGTGGTGGCGTAGGAAACGGCCGGACACTTCGCAACCTGCCCGTTCTGGGAAGCGAGGACGGCGAACTCCAATCCATCGCTCAAGCGCACGCGATTTCGCGTATTGTCGTCGCCCTCGAAGACCGACGGAATGTCCTGCCGACCCGGGAACTGGTCCGGCTGCGAGTACAAGGGATCCGCGTGGAAGAGGCCCACTCGACTATGGCCGCGCTTACGGGACGCGTCTGGCTGGAGACGGTGAAGCCGAGTTGGTTCGTTTTTTCGGACGGCTTCCGGCGCTCTACGCTCACCCTCATCGCCAAGCGCTCACTCGATCTTGCGACGGGAATCACCGGCCTTCTGGTTTCATTACCCGTGATGCTCCTGGTCGCCATAGCAATCCGCCTCGACTCGCGTGGGCCCATCCTTTACCGTCAGGTTCGCGTGGGATTGCGCGGAAAATGTTTCGAAGTTCTGAAGTTCCGATCCATGCGGCCCGACGCGGAAGCCGTAAACGGAGCCCAGTGGGCCACTGATAACGATCCCCGCGTGACGAACATCGGCCGTTTCCTTCGTAAGTACAGGCTGGATGAGTTGCCGCAGTTCATCAACGTGATCCGCGGTGAAATGAGCCTGGTGGGTCCACGGCCCGAGCGTCCGGAGTTCGTCGAAGACCTGCGCAAACAGATTTCTTACTATGACGAGCGGCACAGCGTCCGGCCCGGCGTTACCGGATGGGCTCAGGTGCAGTACAGCTACGGCAACACGCTAGAGGATGCCGTTCGCAAGCTGGAGTATGACCTTTTCTATTTGAAGAATGTTTCAACATTCTTCGATTGCGCCATCATTCTCGATACGGTCCGGATTGTTTTTACAGGCCGCGGCGGGAAGTAGACGGCGTTGCGCGTCACCAACGCCTATAATGGCCAGAGACTCGCGCCTTCGTAATGTTCTGCCGTTCTCTATTCCCGCTGAGTTTTCTGCTTGCAACGATTCCCCTGAACTCAGCCGTGCTCTCCGCGCCCGCTCAAATCGCGGTCGCGGGGCAGCCCGTCATCGCGTCGATGGCGTTTTCATCCGAAGGACAGTCGATTAGCGGTCTGCAATTCGATCTCGAATGGGACCAGGCTCTGGACCTCAAGTTGGTCATCGGAGACCAGCTCCGCGGCTCCACCAAGTCTCTCTTCACATATCCACAAGGACCGCATTCGCTTCGCTGCCTTCTCGTCGGAACGGATTTGGCTATCCTGCCGGATGGCGAACTACTGAAGGCCTTTCTGATCCCTGGGAGTTTCTCCACCCCGGGTATCGTACAGATGCGTGTGACGAATGTGTCCGCCGCCGACCCATCCGGGAACTCCATGCCCTTTCGGGCGGACACCGTAAACGTGACCATTCAGAGCGCCTCTGGTCTTTCGGTTGGTCTTACGAGCGACGGCATCCTGAATGCGGCCAGCCTATTGCCCGGACCGATTTCGCCCGGCGAAATCATTACACTCCTGGGCGGTCTCCCGGCCGCGGATATGGCCCTGCTATTCAATGGTGTTCGGGCCCCCATCCTTTATGCCGGGCTTAACCAGGTGAACGCCGTCGTTCCGTTCGGGTTGGATCTAAGTGCTCCGCCAGCGATGGAAGTGCGGTTCGGAGATCGTTCCCTGAAAATTCCCGTTCCGGCGACTGCTGTAAGCCCCGCAATCTTTACGCTAAACAGCGCCGGTGACGGCCCTGGAGCGATTCTCAATGAGGACTACAGCGTCAATTCACCTTCTAATCCCGCCGCCCGCGGCTCCGTCGTGATGCTCTACGGAACCGGTTTCGGCACACTCAATCCGCAGCCCCCCGACGGTCAAGCCGTGGGCCAACTCGCCTCCACGAAAGTTCCGGTCACTGCGACCATCGGTGGCGTTCCGGCGCCGGTTCTCTACGCCGGTGCCGCGCCCGGATTGATCGCCGGGCTAGCGCAGGTGAACGTGCACATCCCCGCCGATATATCACCCGACCCCAGCGCGCCGGTGGTGCTGAAGATTGGATCGGCGACGACACCCGCCGGTGTCACGGTCTCGATTCAGTAGCGTTTGCGCCCACGCACCTATGGCTTTCGGCCAATCCGGAGTTTGAGGGCGTTGCTGGAGCCGAGCGGTGTAGTTACTGTCAATTCGCGCGGACCTGCGGGCGCGTCCGGCGAAATGATCAAAGCTGCCGTAATCTGGTTGTCGCCGTCCACAGTAGTGTTCGCGACCTTAACGCCGCTGCCGCCAACTGCGACCGCCGCTCCGTCGCTGAAATTCGCTCCCGTCAGCGTGAGTTTCACGTGCGCGCCGG
>JAICJH010000057.1 GCA_025928545.1 Bryobacteraceae bacterium
CGGAAAGGGGTGTTGTTGAGGAGACTCATTGTGATTTCTCGCGCTGCCATTTTGCAAACTCCTTCAAGGAGGTGCGAGGAACTTGCCCCAAACCAGAGTTAATCCGAGCGTCCCCGTCACCTGAGGGCCGTCGAACCCTACTTGGCATTCTACTGTTCACCAAATGCGCGGACGTGTCAAGCCGGTAGGGAGTGAGCTGGAACTTCCTTGCCGAAGTTATTTTTCGGCGTGTTCCAAGCTGGCAAACGTCATTGTGGGCGGCGAAGGGACTGGGGACTTTCCACCAGGCACCGCCAGCTTCAAAGCCAGCGCGCTTGAAGTGGATGGCACCCTCTACATCTCAACGCCCGATAACGCCTGGGCGATCGATGCCCGCGACGGCCGCGAACTCTGGCACTACTTCTGGAAGACCCGCGGCAGTACGCACATCGCCAATCGCGGGCTGGGGATGTGGCACAGCTATCTCTACATGGAAACGCCGGACAACTATCTTGTCTCGCTCGACTCGAAAACCGGCAAAGAGCGCTGGCACAAGGAAATTGCGGATCTCGCCCAGCAGTATTTTTCAACCCCGGCTCCGGTGGTGATCGGGAATCACGTCATCGCGGGAACTGGTAACGATATCGATGCGCCTGGCTTTCTCAGCTCGTTCGATCCTGAAACCGGCGAACTGCAATGGAAGCATTACACCGTTCCGATGAACCCGGGAGATCCCGGCCTGGACACGTGGTCGAGCCTGGATCGTGCCCGCCACGGCGGTGCCCAGACCTGGATTCCCGGCGCTTACGACCCGGAAACGCATCTCTATATTTTCGGCACGGGTAATCCCACGCCGGCGTACACGGTGGGCCGCGGCGAAGGCGACAATCTGTTCACCTGTTCGCTCATTGCAGTCAACGTGGACACCGGTAAGATGGCCTGGTATTTCCAGACCTCGCCGCATGACATGCACGACTGGGATTCGGCGCAGACTCCGGTGTTGGTGGATGGCGAGTTCGGCGGTAAACCACGCAAGCTCGCGCTGACGGCCTCGCGCAACGGCTATTTCTTTGTTGTGGACCGGATCACCGGCGAACACTTGATCACCAGCAAGTACGGTAAGGACACCAACTGGTCGGTGGGCTTGAACAAGTTCGGCGGCCCGGCGCGCGATCCTGGCAAAGATCCGAGCGTTGGCGGCTCCATCGTCTCGCCCATGGCGGGCGGCACCATTAACTGGGAGCCACCGGCATACTCGCCTGAAGCGGGTTTGTTTTATACGGCGGAAGGGAATGGCTACTCGATTTTCTATCTGACGGACACGGATCCGCGCGGCTCGATGGGGCTGGGCGGCAAGGAAGAGGTCTCGGTAGGCTCGGGCGGTAGCTTTTTGACTGCGATCGACTATAAGACCGGCAACATCGCGTGGCGGCACCAGTATCTACAGGGGAATGGCGGAGGCGGTGGTTTGCTGACGACGGCCGGAAAAGTTCTGTTTGCCGGTGACGGTGCCGGCAATATAGTCGCGCACGATGTTTTTACCGGGAATCCTTTGTGGCACTCCAAAATTGGCAACGTGACCAACGCACCCCAGACTTATATGCTCGACGGACACCAATATCTGCTGTGCGCTACCGGTGATACGCTGTGGTCGTTCCTGCTGTATTGACCCGCAAATGAGCCTTCACCTCCACCGCAGAGACCTGTTGCGCGCCGCGGCGTTGGTGGCGGTGCTCCGTCCTGCGAGCGCCGCGGTGACGCTCGATCTCGTTGCCGAAGAGCGCGCGCGTGTCCTGAAAGCCGCCGATAAATATCTGGGTGAAGAGCCGGTTACGGTCACCGCGTCCAGTTCGCCGCGCAGCGCCGGTGGCCCGCACGATTTCTTTTCCGAAGGCGACTACTGGTGGCCCGATCCAAACAAACCCGATGCCCCTTACATCCAGCGGGACGGGATGACGAACCCGGATAACTTTGTCGAACATCGCCGGGCCATGGTGCGGCTGAGCCTGATCGTGCCCGCCCTCGCCGCCGCGTGGAAGATCACGAAAGAGCCGAAGTATTCGGATCATGCCGCAAAGCATCTGCGGGCCTGGTTTGTGGATGCTGCGACCCGCATGAATCCGAATCTGCTCTATTCGCAGGCGATCAAGGGCCGCTTTACCGGGCGGGGTATCGGTATTATCGACACCCTGCACCTCGTGGAAGTGGCGAGGGCGGCGTCCAGGCTGAATCTTTCGGCTGACGATCTTTACGACGTGAAGAAGTGGTTCTCTACCTACACAGCCTGGATGAACACCCACGAATACGGGATCGCCGAGCGCGATGCGCTGAATAATCACGGCACCTGCTGGGTAACGCAGGTGGCTGCGTTTACCGAGTTGACCGGAGACCAATTTCTGGCTTCGTTTTGCCGGGACCGCTTTACTGA
Organism: Bryobacteraceae bacterium; assembly: GCA_025928545.1. Classification (GTDB taxonomy): domain Bacteria; phylum Acidobacteriota; class Terriglobia; order Bryobacterales; family Bryobacteraceae; genus BOG-234. The sequence continues at coordinate 2,408 of JAICJH010000057.1, forward strand.
TGTGTTGATTCCGGGGCAGGAAGCGCCGGATGGCAGCTTTCCGCAGGAGTTGCGTCGCACGAAGCCCTACGGCTACTCGCTGTTCAACCTGGATGCCCTCGCAATCATTGCACAGACGCTGGGCTTGTGGAAGTGGGAAATGCCGGACCATCGCGGAATGGCGAAGGCGATGGAATACATGTATCCCTTCATGCTGGATAAGAAGAAGTGGCCTTTGCCGCCGGATGTGATGTACGACAAAGAATGGCCGGTCCGCCAGCCGAGCCTGTTATTCGCGGGCCTGGCTCTGAACAAGCCCGAGTATGTGGCGCTGTGGCGCAAGCTCGACCCGGATCCGACGGTGGAGGAAGTGCTGCGAAATTACCCGGTCAGACAGCCGCTGTTGTGGGTGGAGAGCTAGAACCGCCCGAACCCGCGATCGAGAGTTGTGCCCTGGATCTTGCCGTCCAGTTGATCGTTCACTGATTGCGCCCGCGCTTTGACAAACCCCTTGATGGTCTCCGTGTAGTTGTCCGAGCCGTTGTCGGACACGATCGTATCGAACCATTTCGCCCGCGCCTCCGACTCTTCGAGGATCGCCGGCCGAATGATGGGCGCGATCTCATTGACCTGGTCAATGATCCGTTCCGGACGGAAAATCGTCTTACGGTATTCCGCGAATTTCGCCATGTAGAGGTCGTAAAAAGCCGGCACGCCAAACACCCGCTGCAGAAACGGATTGCTCCCCGACCACGGGTGAGTGATGGTGAAGTTCCGCCGCTGGGCAGTAGACCCCCCTCGGCCAAACTGCCCAAACGAATGATCCTGGTCCCAGGCCAGGAAGGAGAACTTCTGGGTTTCGGGGTTCATGTACACGTAAAAGTTCTGGCCGTTGTCGAGGATACTGTCCATGTCGGTGAGCCAGACCGTAACGGCCAGAAAGCGGGCGAACTCGTCCAGATCGACATAGTCGCCCAGCCTGGCGGCGAACTGCTCGTCGTCAGCGCTGGTGACGAATTTGCAGAAGTCGATGACGCGCTTCGTCTGGGCTTCGGTCATCTTGTCTTTGGGGTCGTAAGTCTGGTTGTATTTCGCCCAATCTTCGCCAAGATAGTGGAACAGGCTGGTTGTTACCGGCTTCAGCAGTAAGCCGCCTTTGGCGCCAAAGCGGTCCTGCGCGAAGATGTCGTCGATATCTTCCACGATGGAATACAGGCCCCAGTATTCCCGGGGGCCTGAATTGGTCACCGTGACGTAGATCTTGGCGTAGGAGGTGCGGGGGGCTGGAACGCCCGCGTCGCGGAACAGCCGGTAGGCAAGTTCCTCATTCATCCAGCCGGCGTCAGTGATGTTGTTGGCGAAATTCAGCTTTTCGATCTTCGCCAGCTTCTGGCCCTTCACGTACTTATTGAGATCGACCTTCAGGGAAATCTTGCCGGAACTCTGGGCCTGACGGAAGGTGCCGTTGCCTTTGTAGCGCACGGCAATGTCGGCAAACTTCCGGCTGTCGATGGACAGATCGGCGTGGGTCCAGTCGAACTGGATGCCTCCGGCAGCGCTCAGGCCGTTGCGGGCGCCTTCGGGACCCTGGAGGCGAAAACCGCCTCCGAACCCGGAATACTTCGGCGTGATTGCTTTCCATTGTTCGGGGGTGAAAACGAAGTCAGCCGTCCAGACTTTGCCGATATTGAAAAAATCGCCGGCCTTAAAGTCCTTCGAATCGATGGTGGCTCCGGCGAGCAGTCCGGCCGCAGCCAGGGCAAACGCCAGCCGCAGTTTGAAGGGAGATGGAATTACAAACCGCACATGTATATCATGCAACAATTTCGGACCACGCGCGGCGTGGAATCCAGCGACAATATCGACAAGAGACCTATATGGCTGACAACACTCTCCGGTCCGTAGCATTTCCTGTCCTCGACGCGGCGCAGATCGCGCAGATCGCGGGTTGCACGAAGGTCGCCAGCGTGCGTCACCCGGACGGGGAAACGTTGATCCATACCGGTGACCGGACGATCAAGGTTTTCATCGTTAAGTCCGGTGAAATCGAAATCCTCGACTATTCCGGCGATGAACCGAGGACCATCCGAATTCACGGGCCGGGCAGTTTCACCGGGGAGATCTCGCATCTGAGCGGCACCCCCGCTGTTTTTACCGCTATCACCCGCGGTGAATGCGACCTGCTGGAGCTGTCGCAGGACGCTCTCCGTCAGGTTCTGAACCAGTGCCCGACCCTCGGCGACATAATTCTTCAGGCATTCATCGCGCGACGGCAAATGCTGCGGGATTCGCCGGATTTCGTGGGCCTGCGGGTGATCGGGTCGCGTTACTCACCGGATACTTTCCGGGTCCGCGACTTTCTTGCCCGGAACCGTGTGCTGTTTACCTGGGTGGATCTTGAAAGTGAGCCGCAAGTGGATAAGCTTCTCAAGAGGTTCGGAGTTACCGAAGCCGACACGCCGATCGTGGCCTGTTCGCATATGGTGCTGCTGCGGAATCCATCTAACGAAGAACTGGCGGAACGGACGGGTGTTCATCAGGCGCTGGCGCATGAAGTTTACGACCTGATTGTGGTGGGCGCCGGTCCGGCCGGCTTAGGTGCGGCGGTTTATGGGGCTTCGGAAGGTCTGAAGACAGCGGTCGTCGAAGCGGTGGCTCCCGGGGGGCAGGCGGGGAGCAGTATGCGGATCGAAAACTATCTCGGGTTTCCCACCGGTTTGACCGGGGGTGAATTAACCGACCGGGCCACCATTCAGGCCAATAAATTTGGCGCGCGGATTTCGGTTCCCGCTCCAGCCAGGAAGATGCGCTTCGATAACGGCTATACGGTCATCGATGTCGATAACGGAGAAGCCATCACAACGAAGTGTCTGGTGATCGCAACGGGCGCACAATATCGGCGACTGGAGGCGGAAGGCGTTGAGCGATTCGAAGGTACCGGAATCTACTATGCCGCGACAACCGCGGAAGGCCGGATTTGCGAGGGGTGCCCGGTTATCGTTGTGGGCGGGGGGAACTCGGCCGGCCAGGCGGCGGTGTTCCTGGCCGAACATGCCAGCAAGGTGCTGCTGATCATCCGGGGCGGAGATCTGAACCGGGATATGTCGAGCTACCTTGTGCGGCGGATCTCTCAGACGGCGAACATCGAGCTGCTGACCAACACGATCATCCGACGGGTGGAGGGCAACAGTCATCTACAGAAAGTGGAGACTTACAACAGCGCGACCGGGCAAACCCAAACTGTTGAGACTCCCGCCGTGTTCAGTTTTATTGGCGCCACTCCGCGAACCGAGTGGCTGCCTGCTGAGATTGAGCGCGACGAGAAGGGATTTGTCCGGACCGGCGCCGCCGTCAAGGATTCGCCGTACTGGACGGCCGCACGGACGCCGCTGTTGCTGGAGACAAGCCGACCGGGCGTGTTCGCGGCCGGGGATGTGCGGTCAGGGTCATCGAAACGCGTCGCGGCAGCGGTGGGGGAAGGCGCGATGTCGGTTCAGCTTGTGCACGAATATCTTCGGCAAATGTAGCAAAGCGAGCGACTGAACTGAGCGCCCCGCGTCTCCGAATATCATAGGATCAAGGGCCGCCACGCTTGCACATCATCAACGAACATCTTGAAGCGCAGGTGATCGACCCCATCCGCGTGCGCACGCGGCGCTGGCACCCCACCATGCGGTATCTTTCGCAGACTGAGGTGCATGTCTACGCGCTTTCCATTGCATCGAGCGTCATACTCAGCCTCTATCCTTTTCTGACGGTCATGTACTCGCTGGTTGACCTGTTTAATATCAAACTTGCGAGACAGGCGCTCGGAGTCGCCCTGACAGATTATTTCCCGGGAGAGCTGGGTCAATTTATTCAGGTGAATCTTCTGAGCAACCTTCACAAGTCGCAACACGGCCGGTTCCAGCTGGTTTCCCTGATTCTTCTGATGCTGACTGCCAACGGCGTCTTCGAGCCGTTGGAAGTAGCTCTGAATCGAGCCTGGGGCGCGGCGAATAACCGCAGCTATCTCAGGAATCAGCTGATGAGCTTTGGCCTGATCATCCTGTGCGGCGGCATGTTGATTGCCTCCGCTATGCTGACCGCGGTGAATGAAGGATTCGTGGCGAGCCGGATGGGCGATGGCATCCCCGATTGGCTTCCGCTTCCGCTTCTGCTTTTTAAGCTTGTCGCGGTGCCGCTCACGATGCTGGCGCTATTCCTGACCTATTGGCTGCTGCCAAACTGCCGGGTTCCCGTTCGTCCTCTCGTGCGAGTCTCAGTCATTGTTGGTGGGGCGCTTGAGGTACTCAAGTACGTAGCCCTCGCGCTTTGGCCGTGGCTGGATACGAAGCTCGACAACGAGTACGGCGTTTTCAAGCACTCGGTCGAGATCATTCTGTTCACGATGGTGGCTTCGTTTATTGTGCTGGCCGGGGCGGAATGGACGGCCCGTCACGCTCAGACGCCGGCAGAAATCGCCGCGAAAATTCTTTAGGCCGCGTTCAGGTCGGGTTGACCGGCGGAGGCTATCTCAAAGCGCCGCGAACTTCCCGGCCAATCGAGTTCCATATCGCGGGTGACTTCGTCCAGCATCTGGCTGGTTGCCTGCCTTTGTTCCAGGGCAAACGCGGTCAGCAACAGGTTATCGGATACCAGATTGATCAGGCGCGGAATGCCCTGGGTCCGGGTGTGAATCTCAGCGAGGACATCGGCTGGTATAACGGTTTGCTCCCGCATCCCGGCTCGCGCCAGTCTGGTCGCGATGTAAGCGGCGGTTTCGGCCGTGTTGAAGGGGCGCAGGCGGCAGCGCAGGCCGATTCGCTGTCGCAACTGCCGGTAATTCGGTTCTTCCAGCTTGCGATCCAATTCCGGCTGACCCGACAAAATCACCTGAATCATTTTGCCGCGCCGGTTCTCCAGATTGCCCAGCATGCGGATTTCTTCCAGGACCTCCCAATCGAGATTCTGCGCCTCGTCCACAATCAACGCAGTGGTCATGTTTTGGTTCGCACGTTCCAGCAGGAGATTGTTCAGAGAAAACAAGACTTCCGTCTTGGACGACCGGTTGCACTGCAAATCGAAATCGTACGCGACCATCTCGAAAAACTGTTCAGGCGTCAAACGTGAATTGAATATGAAGCCGAACGGTGTATGGTGTGCAGTCAGGTAATCACGCAGGCACTCGAGCAGAGTGGTTTTCCCGGTGCCCACCTCGCCGGTCAGCATGATAAAGCCCTTGCGGCTGGTCACGCCATAGATAAGGTTCGCCAGCGCCTCTTCGTGGAAGGGACTCCGGTAGAGGAACGTAGGGTCAGGACTGAGATTAAACGGATTGCTGGTGAGACCAAAAAACGCCTTGTACATGGCGATACTTTCCAAAGCGTACCATGTTCGGTCCGAAAGATGCAGAGAGCAGGGCGGTTAACGTCCGGGCTTACTGAATCTTTATGCGGCTGGTTCGCCCACCAAATCGCTTCTGCTATGCTCGGACCTGCCGAGTTTTCCACAACGTTTTCAGAAGGACCTCGAATAAACACCGATGCGCGTACATCTGGTTAACCCAAGCGACACATCCTTCGGAATTGGCGTGATCACTCCCCGATGGCTCTACGTACTGGCGGCGGCGACACCAGCCAGCTGCGGCGATCCGATCATCACCGATGAGACGCTTGAGCAGATGAATTTCGATGCGATCGCGCCGGGCGACATTGTTGGTATCGGCATCCATACCGGTAACGCTCTTCGCGGCATGGCTGTCGGCCGGGCTGCCCGGGAACGCGGCGCCTACGTTGTTTACGGCGGCATCCACGCGACACTTTATCCGGAAGAAGCGCGAGAACTGGGCGGCGCGCACGTAATTGTCAAAGGCGACGGTGACGTGATCTGGAGCAAGGTGATTGCCGACATCATCAGCGGCACGGCGCTCGAAGTCTATGACGGCGGAAGGATCTCGGGCGATCAGTTCGTTCCCGCGCGCTGGGATCTGGCTCCCCGCGCCAGTTACATGTGGGCTTCCGTACAAACCGTGCGCGGTTGTCCCAAGCACTGCTCGTTTTGCTCGGTGTGGCGCACCGACGGGCAGAAGCCGCGGCAGCGAGCTTCCGATGTCGTAGTTGGCGAAATCGTGCAACTACGCCGCCTTGGCTACCGTTTTATCGCGCTGGCCGACGACAATTTTTATCCTGTCACGCTGACCGATATTGAACTCGCCGAAAAGCAGGACAATGCGGCCCGGGTGGCCGAACTGAAAGCAATCCGGTCCGAGCGGTTCGAACTGATGGACAAGCTGGCGCAACTGCCCTCGGACATGGTCTTCTTTACCCAGATCACGATGGAAGCCGGCGAAGACACGCAGTTTCTGGATGCCATGCGGAAAGCACGGATTAAAGGCGCGCTGGTGGGCGTCGAATCGGTCACAGAAGAGGGCCTGAAATCCGTCTTTAAGAATTTCAATTCCGCCGGGGGCGATCTCGTTGCCCGTCTCAGTAAGTTTAAAGAGCACGGCGTTCACGTGCTCGGCTCATTCATCTTTGGTTTGCCGTCGGACCGTCGCGATACTTTCGACGCCACCGCCGCACTGGCGAAGAAAGCCGGCATCACGTTCGCTCAGTTTGTCATGATGACGCCTTTCCCGGGCACGGTGGATTTCGACCGCTGGGAAAAGAATTTTGAAGGCGGCGCACCTGAAGTGGGCGGCGTGCCCATCACGCGTTACTGGCTGATTCCCGCGGAAGTCCGGCCCAAGATGTTCACGCCTCATGGTGTGATGTCCACGGACGAAATCCGGGAACGCACACAGGGTGTGTGGGACAAGTTTTACAGCATGAAGGAAATCTGGGAACGTTCGAAATGCGTCCCTGGTCTTAAGGGGCGGCTGGCGTTCCTGTTCATCTCAAAACTTTACCGACAGATGTACGCGAATACGGGAATCTCCACCGACAGCGCGCGGCGCCAGAAAGCAACCAACGTTGCGCGGATGCTGGCGATCCCCTGCAAGAAGTTGTTTGAGGCGAAGCCCATGCCGAACCTTCAAATGCCGGTTATGAGCAAGCCCGCTACAGGGTTAACCAGCATCAGCCTCAATTAGCATTCGTGTTGGGTTGCGCTCGGCGTGGTCTGAACGTACATGCGTTTCCATGCTCGCTGGCTGCGCGTGAATGCTTATGGGTAGATCGCGCTAATGCCGTCCCGGTGAAGAGGTGGAAAATTCTTCGTCTCTTTCCCAGTGCCCTCCGGCCAGCCAGACAGCGTTGAAGGTCTTCCTTTCGGCGACTGCCGCGAGTGGCTCTATGGCGAACCGGCGAATATCATCAATCAAACGCCGGAGTTCTCCAGGCTGGTCCGGAAATCGGCTACGACGCACAAACGCCCGCCACTGGATGGCTCTCGCCGGTTCGCCGTGGAAGGCGGCGGTGAGTCCCACCGGCTCGGATTCAACCATCGTTCCCCGGTGTCCGAACGTCGCGGCAATTGCCGCGGTCAGCGTCGCACCATCGAACGAATACATGCGGGAAAGAAGAGCCAGATCGTAGAAGTCCTTCATCCGGCTGTTCAGCAGGCCAAGTGCGGTAAGCGCCTCAAGCTTTTCGGCAACCACCGTTTCCTTGTTATAGGCCCGGAGTACCGGTCCGGAAAATCGAGCATCGTCGGATAGACAAGCTCTGACGGCCCCGGCACCATAACATCGCCGAAGCCGATATCGATCTGCATGGGGATTCGGGCGCGTGCGAGCGTGGCATGAAACGTGGCACGAACTCCGGCGTAGTCGGCATCTTCCTTGATTCTGCTCGCTTCGACTGAAGCGCTGTTGAACTCGATGCCGTCTGGCTCCACGGGTGTGTCGCACATGGTTCGCATGAGTTCGGCGATGTGATCCAGTCCGTTGCTGGTCTTTCCTGCGAGATCGATATCCATCGTGGGCCGGGAGGCTGGCGCACGCCACGCCGTCAGCAAAAGAGCGCCCTTCAGGACAAACCGGTCGGCAAAGGGGGATTGTGCCAGGCGATAGAGAAATCGCTCCATCGCGAAATATTGGAGGAGCTCCTGAAACGGACGTTCCTGCGTACGCGACTGATTGAGCAATCGCTGCCGGACCGAGGCGCCAATGTCGCGCCCGCTCACAGTATCGCCTCGAGATATGGCCTCATTACACGCTGGACGCGATCCATCTGTGCGAAACGATCAAGCGCCTTGAAATCGAGCCTGGGACCACGCTTCCGCCACGCACGAAGAGCCTCCACGGCAACATCGAGGCCAATCTTGTTACGGTACTTGAAGCAGTCGGCGACGGTCTTTTCGGGCGAGTAGATTCGAACTGGCACGCCATCCAGGTTGACAATACCAATGCCCGCGCTAAAAGATGGTTCGGAATACCAGAAGGCGCGGAGCGGGATCCCTTCGATCCCTGGAACCCGGGCGTGGCTGGGTAGCGCGAGATCGATGGTATGCGGCACCTGCGTCGTGAGTCCATGATGCGCAAGGGCAGAAACCAGGCAAATAACGGCCTGAGGAATTCGGATTGACACCGCTACGAAGTCCGGGTTCGAAAGGGGCGGCTTGTCGGACAGCCTGTAGATTCCGCGCGCAACCCGTTCGATCTTGCCGCTATCCCTGAGGGCATAGAGAGTGCGAGGATGAATCCCGAGTTCAATCGCTTCGGTGGTGCGCAGCATCCCACCGTGCTGCGTAAATACCCGGCGAGCTTTGACAAGGCTTTGATCGACGGAGAGCATTGGATAGAACCAACGGATAGTATACGTCATCTCCGACTCTTTTATCCATCCCTTCGCGAACCCATCAGCGCCTTCAACTGTTACAACGTGGATTACGACGGTACACCGAAGACCGGATCACGATCCAGGGTGACCGGGCGTGGTCTGAATCGTACATCGGCCTTTCTCGCCCCTGAAACTATCCGGCGGGTTTTCCCACACAAGTCCAGACACATGTACTTCTGGTACCGGGAGACTGGCCCGGGGCCTTCACTGGAGTGAAATGAACCCACGCAAAAAAGCAGCTGTTGCAGCGAGCATTTTCATCGCCCTGCTGACCCCGATCGCGTTCACTCAGGCTCAACAGGGCTCGCCTGTGATTCCCAACCTCGCAGGATTCCCGGACCCCGGCGGCGTCGTTCGAACCTTCAGCCAGAATGGCGACATCGATCTGACCGGACCGTTCTTCCAGAGCCTGGGCACCAATGGCCGCAGTTGCGCCACGTGTCACCAACCCGGCGATGCGATGAGTGTTTCCGCCGCTCATATACAGAAGCGCTTCGACCAGTCGCAGGGCCTTGAGCCGATCTTTCGCACCAACGATGGGTCGAATTGCGATCACAACATCGATATTTCCACCTTGTCCGGACGCGCCGCGGCATTCAGCCTTCTGCGCACCAGAGGTCTGATTCGAGTCTCGATCGACGTGCCAGCCACCCGCGACTTCGATATCGTCAGCGTTGCCAATCCATACGGCTGTAATGAGCTGAGCACCGCCTCGTTGTATCGGCGTCCGCTGCCAGGCGCCAACCTGAGGTTCCTGACAGCCGTGATGTGGGACGGCCGCGAATCTTCGTCGCAGTCGGGCACTACGCCTATCGGCACGGAGAATTATCCGCAGTCGCTGATCGACGATTTGCTCCATCAGGCCCTGGATGCGACCTTGGGCCATGCTCAGGGCGCCCAGCCCGGCCCCACGCCGGCGCAGCAACAGTCAATTGTAAATCTGGAAATGAGCCTCTACACCGCGCAGGCTGAGGACTACGCTGCGGGAAGCCTGGGTGCGCAGGGCGCCAACGGCGGTCCACAGTCCATCAGCCAGGAGGCGTTTTTCATTGGCCGCAACGATCCCGTTGGCCTGGACCCGACGAATCCGGTGCCACTGCACTTTAATACCAAAATTTTCGACATTTTCGATGCCTGGCAGAATGCCAGCAGCTCCGACCGGCAGGCCATCGCGCGCGGTCAGGCGATCTTCAACTCGAAGACGTTCACGATAACCGGGGTTGCCGGGCTGAACGGCGCCACCTTCTCGAACGGCGTCACCGGACCCGACACAATCGTCTCCACCTGCGGGATTTGTCACGACTCACCGAATGCGGGCAATCACTCGGTATCGGCACCTCTGGACATCGGCGTCGCGGATGTGCCGGGCGGCAATAATGCGCTCGACACCGCGTACCTGCCCACATTCCTGATCTGTCTGAAGGCGAGTCCTTCCACCTGTGTGCGAACGACGGATCCGGGCCGGGCGATGATTACCGGAAAGTATGCCGACGTCGGAAAATTCAAAGGCCCGATCCTTCGCGGCCTGGCGGCCCGCGCGCCGTATTTTCATAACGGCAGCGCGCAGACGCTGGAACAGGTTGTCGATTTCTACGATGCGCGCTTCCACATCGGGTTTACTGCGCAGGAGAAATCGGACCTGGCTGCGTTCCTGAAAGCCCTGTAGCCGGAGTCAGGCAGGCTCTTTTGCTTTTTCCCTCATTGATTACTGGAACATTTGGCAGGTGCAGCGTGATGACTATTACATCCATTCGCAAGAATCACAAGCTTATGTAAGTCACGTAACACTGAACCGGGCCAAATCGCCCGCGTAATCTTGCGTCAATATATTTTCCGGTGGGATACTTTGGACAACTGGCGGGGTCGGCTTATCCGTCGAACTTCGCCGATTTCAATGTCTAGAGGAATAGTCCATGCCACGTACCGCACAGTTTCTCGCAGGTATCTCTCTGTCTTTGGCACTTAGTTGTGGAATGTTTGGCCAAACCGTATCGAGTTCACTCATCGGGACGGTAGTTGATCCGGCTGACGCGCCAGTCGCTAACGCTCCCGTCACACTGACTCAAACCACCACGAAATCGGTACGTAACGCTACTACCGATAACACTGGTACTTATCGTTTTCTTTCTCTCGATCCCGGAACCTACACTCTGACGGTTAACGCGACGGGATTCAAATCCGAAACTCAGACCGGCATCGTGATTTCCGCCTCCGAAACGCACAATGGCGGAAAGATGATTCTGCAGCTTGGCAGCGTAAGCGAATCGATTTCGGTGACTGCCGAGGCTGCGCAGGTTCAACTCTCCAGTTCGGAAAAATCGCAGACCGTCGACTCCGCACAACTGGAAGATCTGACGCTGAAAGGCCGGGATCTTTTTGGCTATATGAAACTGGTGCCGGGTGTCATCGATACCAGCACGAGCCGCGACGTCACTTCACCGGGTGCGATCGGCGGCATTACGATCAACGGAAATACCTCGGCGAAGAATTTTACGGTGGATGGTATCACCGATATGGACACTGGCTCGAATGGCACCCTGCATTACGAGCCGAACCTGGATTCAATCCAGGAGCTGAAGGTTCTCACTTCCAATTATCAGGCGGAATTCGGCCGCAATTCGGGCGGCACTATTACTGTCGTGACAAAGAACGGCACGCAGGAGTTCCACGGTTCCGGCGCCTGGAATCACCGTCACGAAGAGTTCAACGCCAACAGCTGGGCTAACAATCACACGTTGAAGAACATCAATGGACTTCAGGTTGCCACTCCGCGTGTTCCATACCGGTACAACGTAGAGACGTACAGCATCGGCGGTCCCGCATATATTCCGAAACTAGCCAACAAAAACAAGAAGCGGCTGTTCTTCTTCGTGTCGCAGGAATACACCGGCCAATTCGTCAGCGGCGGTTCGCAGACGCAGTACACCCCGACCGCGCTGGAGCGAACCGGCGATTTCTCGCAGACCTTCACCAACTCCAATGGAAATCCGGTAGCGGTAAAGATTCTGGACCCGGCCAACGGCAATACTCAGTTCCCTGGCAATGTCATCCCGGCCAACCGAATTAATGCGGTCGGTCAGCGGCTTCTGAATTTCTTCCCATTACCTAATTACACCCCAACGATCACCAGCCAGCTGTTTGTCGCTAATTATTTCGAACAGGGAAGCGCCACACATCCGCGCCGCAATGATGTGGTTCGGATCGACACTTACGTAACATCAAAAATCAGCGGTTATTTCCGATGGATCAACGACCATGACGATATGCAGGTCATCTACTCCGGCGTAACGTTCAGCGACAATCCTCCAGGGCGATGCGCGGCTGCCGGCCTGTGCGCCTCGGGAAGTCCCGCTCTGCCCTCCATCGCGAATATCGATCACCCCAACCCGGGCCACGGGTATTCCTGGTCGTCCACACAGACGCTGTCACCGACTCTCGTGAATGAAGTCACCGTAGCCAACAGCTGGAATACATGGGCCTATTATTCACTGAACAACTACGCGGATTCCCTACGCACCCTGGAGCCCGGCCTGCCAACTTTGTTCCCCGTCCCGACAGCCGCACAGAACGGACCGCAATCGGCCACAAACGGCTATCTGCCACTGCTGCCGACATTTACTTTCGGGGGCGGAACTGCGCCTGGGAGTATGTCTTACACTCGCAACGGTACCTCGGCCGGCGCGGAAGAGAATTTCAATCCTATCTGGACATACCAGGACAATCTCAGCAAAGTGCTGGGTCATCACGCATTCAAGACAGGCGTCTATGTCGAACATAACCTGAAGAGCCAGCCTTCATCGAGGAATTACCGCGGGGCTTTCAACTTCGCAGCCTCCAGTTCGATTCCCTTCCTCAACACCAACTCGGGCTACGCTAACGCCCTGCTTGGCGATGTGAACAGCTACAGCCAGTACAATGCCACAACGACCTTTGACGTGAGCTACTGGAACGTGGAGTTCTATATCCAGGACAACTGGAAAGTCAATCGCCGCCTTACTCTGGACCTGGGGCTACGGTTCTATCATCAGACTCCGCAGATCGATCTCAATCACACGTTCGTGAACTTTAATCCGGCGCTCTACAAGAAATCTGCCATGGCTCGCGTCTACGTTCCGGCCTGCGCCAATGGCGCCGCTACATGCACCGGCTCTAATCTTGTCGCGCGCGATCCCGGAACGGGCAGCACGGTCGGCAACGGTTTCATCGGCGATTATGTGCCGAATTCCGGCGATCCCGCTACCGGACTACAGGTGCTCGGCGTTAACGGCGTGTCGCCGAATCCATATACGCAGGCGCCTCTGGCTTACGGTCCCCGTCTTGGATTCGCGTATGACGTTTCCGGCGATGGCAAGACCGCCATTCGCGGCGGCTGGGGTTTATTCTTCAACCGGCTGGATGGAAATCAAGTGTATGGCATGTCCGGCCAGCCGCCGCTCGCCTATCAGCAGACAGTCAACAATGTAACGCTGGATCAGATTGCGGCGCAAAACACGGGCGCGCCGCCGAGCTTTACCAATCTCAGCGTAGCGCCCCTCTCGCCCAACAGCTGGACCACCGGTAAGGTGCCTTTCGATGCGGTTCAAAACGCAAGCGTGGACATCCAGCACAACATCGGCAAGAATACCGTCGTCGACATCGGTTACACGCTGAACTACAGTTATAACCAGAAACTCACATACAACATCAATTACATTCCCCTCGGTGCAGGGTGGCCGTTCAATCCTTCCGCGATCGATCCGACCACCGGAGGCGGCACCAGCAATTCAATCTCGCAGTATCAGGGAGGAGTTCTGCAGCGAACGATTTACCCTGGATACAACGCGATCAATTCCGCTTACTTCCTGGGCCACAACAATTACAACGCTCTTACAGCGAACCTGAACGAGCGTCTATGGCATGGCCTGTCCTGGGGTGCGGTCTACACCTTCTCGAAAGCTCTTGGCACGACGGCTTACAATCCGGTTGTACCAAATAACGAAGAATGGAACTATGGTCGGCTTGGCTCCGACCGCCGACATAATTTACAGATTAACTATAGCTACGATTTCCCGAATATCGGGAAAAAGACAGGCTTCAGAGCACTGGGAGCCATCACGGACCACTGGTCACTCTCCGGCATCACATCGTTCCAGAGCGGATCGCCATTCAATCCTACATGCGGTCTGACGTCAGGTTCGGCGAGCATCACCGGTGGTTACACCGGGACGCCGGATCTGGCCGCCGCGAACGGCACTGCGGCAATTCGCTGCGAAGTTTTCAGCGATCCACTGTCCGGCATGGGAAGCAACGGCAACGGCACGGTCTATTTCAACGCGGCTGCTTTTGGAATGCCCGCTCTTCCCACGGGCCCGAATAATTCCATCGTCGGCCCGCCGGCGCTGGGCAACGTTGGAGGCGGGGCGGGGATTCTCACTAACCCGCACGTTACTAACTTCGATGTAACGCTGACAAGGAATATTCCGCTTGGCAGCGAAAAGCGGGTCCTGAGATTCCAGGCCCAGGCTTACAACATCTTCAATCATACGGAAATCAGCAGCATTGGAAGCGGGATTCAGTTCAGCCCGACCACGAATGCTGTAACAAATGGTGCAACACTCGGGTATATTACGGGTGCGACGAACGCCCGCGTGCTGGCATTCTCGGCTCGCGTCCAGTTCTAACTAACCAGAGACTGCAAAAGAAGAAGGCCGGCATCCATTTCGATGCCGGCCTTTTCCTGCATTCCGCGGAGTGAGAGCTGTTTACCAGAAGTAGGAGGCCACGACGCGCGGAGGGCTCGCCTTGCCGTCTTTGACTCCGACAGACAGCACTGCCTGCATATTCTTTCTGCGCCAATCACGGGGCCCGTTGGCGGCCAGGCTTTCCAGTTGCGCGGCATGGCTGAGAAACTCCGCAGCGGCCAGGGTGCCGTATCTTCTGATTCCGGCCGACACCACCGCAATCTGATCCGTGACCGGATCGACGACGCGGGAAACAATTGCAAAGTCCGTAAATGTGGGAGAGGCTCCAAGCGGGCCCTGCGGCGTGGCCCAGCTTTTCCGATTCAAATTCTGGCGATCCTGTATATAGTTTATTCCGCTGTCCAAATCTCCCTCACGAGCAAATGTAAAGCGCAATTGCTGGGTCAAACGCCGGGCCAGCGGGTTGGTAAAACCACCGATCAGGAGCGATGGACCCTGTTTCAAAATTTCCGGCGTCAGTTCCGCGGCTTTCAGTATTCGATAGGAGCGGTTCGCCTTGCTCAATACGCCGCCGAGTGCAACCAGAGCCAGCGCATCTTCCATGACCAACCGGTCGTCCTCCGGTTTCGATCCGACGAAGATCAAAACCTGGCCGTCACCGGCGAGCATGGGTTGCCAGAACTGCCGATAGGCGTTTCCGGGAGAACTGACAATCAGCGTGGCGCCGCCGGCTGCGGCTACCGTTGCGCCAACAGCGCCGAAGATCAAACTCCTCCGTGAAAACCCGTGATGCGTCTGGATGGGAGGCGGCAGTTCGTAACTGGTCGACGCCGCGAGCGCGGGCGTCATCAGGGTGGGCGCCATCCCGGGTGTGACCGGAGGCTGTTCCAACAGAGACGGCGTCAGAGGTTCCGGCGCCGATATGAACGCAGCGGGCAAATGGAAGACCGGGTGATACGACCCCGTCGGCAAATCGATTCTGAGTTCAGTTTCGTGTCCGGGCTCGTGATAGTACTGTGCAATACGTTTTCGCAAATCTCCGGCCGAGACGCGAACTACCGGCTCGGCACTGGTGTCGTAATCGGGCGAACGACCGAATACCGCAACGCCGATTGTTCGTTCCTTCAGATCGGCACCGCCGGAGTCGAGAGTCTGCTCGACAACGTATCGCAGAAAGCCCGACAGCCGCTTACTGCCGCGGAATGCCGGGCTCGTCAGGAGCCGATTCATCTGATCGACGACTTCTTGTCGATCAGCGTCCGTCCTGGTTTGCCAACCGCCCGGGCAGTCCTGCCCAGCCTCTTTCAGTACAGGTGTTTGGACCAAAGCGTAATGAGTATACAACTTCCGGAAGGAAAGATGAAGAGGGGCAAATGCCCGGATTTCCGGAACCGTTTCCACATACCGGAGCGCCGACAAGCTCGTTTTGAAAACTGAAGAACTTACCTGTTGAACGTTCCTCACCGTCTGTCAAGCCGGGCTTCTGTGTCAGTCAACTTAACTATTGTTATCAACAACGTGCGGGGTAAGTTACCGTAAAGGGCTTGCCTCGACTGGATTGAAATGCCATACTCTTTCCACTTGCGGGTCCAGGGGCACACACTCGACGCCTGCCAGTCATCTCAATGTTAGGGGAGTCAAATGCAAAGTCTTGCAAAGACCTTTTTCAGAGCATCTTTAACGCTGGCGCTCTGCTGCGCCGGCGCGTTCGGACAGACGGTATCCAGTTCGCTGATCGGCACGGTGGTCGATCCCGCGGATGCAGCGGTTGCCAATGCGCCCGTCACTCTGACGGACACGGAAACGAAAAACACCAGAACAGCCAACACGGACAACCAGGGTACATATAGGTTCCTTTCGATCGATCCAGGCAACTACACGCTGACGGTCAAAGCAACGGGATTTAAGTCGGAAACCCAGACCGGGATTGTGATCGCCGCATCTGAAACCCACAATGGCGGCAAGATGGTTCTTCAACTTGGAAGCGTGTCGGATTCCATCTCCGTGACGGCTGAAGTGGCTCAGGTACAGCTGTCGAGCTCCGAAAAGTCGCAGACCGTCGATTCGAACCAGCTGGAAGAACTGACTCTCAAAGGTCGCGATCTGTTCGGCTACATGAAACTGGTCCCCGGCGTCATTGACACGAGCAACAGCCGTGACGTCACTTCGCCCGGCGCCATCGGCGGCATCACGATTAACGGGAATACTTCGGCCAAGAACTTCACGGTCGACGGTATTACCGATATGGACACAGGCTCCAACGGTACCCTGCACTACGAACCCAATCTGGATTCGATTCAGGAACTTAAAGTTCTCGCTTCCAACTATCAGGCCGAATTCGGTCGAAACTCAGGCGGCACCATCACGGTGGTCACGAAGAACGGGACGCAACAGTTCCACGGCTCGGGCGCGTGGAATCACAGGCATGAAGAATTCAATGCCGATAGCTGGGCGAACAACCACACGATCAAGAATGGCGCCGCTACGCCGCGCGTTCCGTATCGCTTCAACGTGGAAACCTACTC
This sequence comes from Bryobacteraceae bacterium, assembly GCA_025928545.1. Classification (GTDB taxonomy): domain Bacteria; phylum Acidobacteriota; class Terriglobia; order Bryobacterales; family Bryobacteraceae; genus BOG-234. The sequence continues at coordinate 19,355 of JAICJH010000057.1, forward strand.
AATCGGCGGCCCGGCCTACATTCCGAAATTAGCGAACAAAGATAAGAAGCGACTCTTCTTTTTTGTTTCGCAGGAATATACCGGTCAGTTCGTCGCGGGCAGCACCCAGAAGTTGTTTATGCCAACCGCAGCCGAGAGATTGGGAGACTTCTCAGCGGATCAGGGTAACTCCAACGGCAATCCGACGGTACTCAAACTCCTGGACCCGGCCAACAACAACGCCCAGTTCACGAATAATATTATTCCATCCTCGCGTATTAACCCGGTGGGCCAGGCGCTGCTTAACTTTTTCCCGCTGCCGAACTACACCCCGACGATTTCGGGCGATCTGTTCATTAACAACTACACCGAGCAGGGCAGCGCTCCGCACCCGCGCCGCAATGACGTGGTTCGCATCGATACTTATGTGACGTCGAAGATCAGCGGTTACTTCCGCTGGATCAACGATCACGACGATATGTCGGTCCTGTTCTCCGGCGTTCCGTTCAGCGGCAATCCCGCCGGCCGCGCTTCCGGCCTGCCCGCCATGGCAAACGTCGATCATCCGAACCCAGGTCACGGCTATTCCTGGTCTTCCACTCAGACCCTGACGCCGACCCTTGTGAACGAAGTCACGGTTGCCAACAGCTGGAATACCTGGGCCTATTATCCTCTCGACGGGTACGCCTCGATTATGCGCACGCTCGAACCCGGACTGCCTACGCTCTTCCCGTCGCCCACCGCAGCGCAGAATGGGCCGCAATCGGCGACCAACGGCTATCTGCCACTGCTGCCGACCTTCTCGTTTGGTGGCGGCACGTTCCCTGGCACGAATGGAAACGGCGCGAGCAGCAGCGCCAGCTTCAGCAAGAACGGCACATCGGCCGGCGCGGAAGAAAACTTCAATCCCATCTGGACGTACCAGGACAACCTCAGCAAGGTTCACGGCCACCATGCGTTCAAAGCGGGACTCTATGTCGAGCACAATCTGAAGAGCCAGCCTTCCTCGAAGAATTACAGAGGCGCCTTCAACTTTGCGGCATCCAGTTCCGTTCCGTTCCTCAATACAAATTCAGGATACGCGAATGCGTTGCTTGGCAATGTCAACAGCTACAGCCAGTTCAACGCCACCACAACGTTCGACGTAAGCTACTGGAATGCGGAATTCTATGTCCAGGATAACTGGAAAGTAAACCGAAGACTGACGCTTGACCTTGGTCTTCGCTTCTATCACCAGACTCCGCAGATCGATCTCAATAATACTTTCGTGAATTTCACTCCGTCGCTCTATAACAAGTCATCCATCGCGCGAATTTATGTTCCCGCCTGCTCCAACGGCGCAGCTGCGTGCTCCGGAGCCACACTTGTGGCAAAGGATCCCGGTACGGGCGCTACGGTTGGGAATGGCTTCATCGGCGACTACGTGCCAAATTCGGGCAATCCGGCAACAGGTCTCCAGACACTTGGGGTGAACGGTGTTTCACCGGATCCATATACTCAGGCGCCGATCGCGTATGGTCCGCGGCTTGGATTCGCTTACGACGTGGCGGGCGACGGCAAGACGGCTATCCGCGGCGGCTGGGGCCTCTTCTACAACCGGCTCGATGGCAACCAGGTGTACGGGATGTCCGGGCAGGCTCCTTCCACTTATTCGCAGTCTGTCAGCAACGTAACGCTGGCGCAGATTGCGGCCCAGAACACGGGAGCTGCTCCCAGCTTCACGAACCTCAGCCTTGCACCTCTGGCACCGAACAGCTGGACCACGGGTAAGGTACCGTTCGACACGGTCGGTAATGCGAGCCTCGACATCCAGCGCAATATCGGAAAAACCATGGTGGCTGACATCGGCTATACGCTGAACTACAGCTATAACCAGAAGCTGACTTACAATATCAACTACATTCCGGTCGGAGCCGGCTGGCCGTTTACGCCATCCGCACTCGACCCCACCACCAGCGGCAGCACGAGCAACTCCATTTCGCAGTGGCAGAATGGAATTCTCCAGCGCACGATTTACCCGGGCTATAACAATATCAACTCCGCTTACTTCCTGGGTCACAACAATTACAATGCGTTTACCGCCAATCTCAACAAGCGCGCCAGCCATGGGCTGTCATGGGGCGCGGTCTATACCTTCTCCAAAGGTTTGGGAACAACCAGTTACTCGCCGGTTGTGGCTAATAACGATGCGTACAACTATGGACGCCTTGGTTCCGACCGGCGTCATAACCTCCAGATCAACTACAACTACGATCTTCCGAACGCCGCCAAAGCAATGGGCGTGAAAGGCCTGGGCCTGATCACGGATCACTGGTCGCTGTCAGGAATCACCTCCTTCCAGAGTGGCTCACCGTATAACGGCGGTTGCAGCTTCACTTCCGGTACCGCGTCTATCACCGGTGGCTTCACCGGTACGCCGGATCTCGGCAACCGCTGCAATGTGATTGGCGATCCGCTGGCGGGAATCGGCACGAATGGCAATGGGCAGGTTTACTATAATGCCGCTGCTTACGCCATGCCGGCGCTGCCGACGGGTCCGAACAACTCCATCGTGGGACCGCCGGCGCTCGGGAACCAGGGCGGCGGCGCGGGCAATCTGACCAATCCGCACGTTACTAACTTCGATGTGACGCTGACCAAGACCATTCCGCTGGGCAGCGAAAAACGTGTGATGAAGATTCAGGCTCAGGCCTACAACGTCTTCAATCACACGGAAATCAGCAGTATCGGAACGGGCGCGCAGTACAGCCCGACGACTAACCTGCTTACAAACGGCGCAACCCTGGGTTACATTACCGGGGCGGTGAACGCACGCGTGCTCGCCTTCTCGGCTCGCGTACAATTCTAAACGCAGCCGGTTGTAGACTGATTGTGGTGAAAGTGCCGGGGTCCGTGCCTGACGGACGGACCCCGGCTGTCTTCCGGAATTATAAGCCCGCGGGAGCGAAATCCCGTCGGAAAAGGAAACCCTGAATGTACCTGAAGAGACGCGATTTTTCGAAGCTGGCCCTGGCTGCAGCTGCCGCTCCCATAGGAGAGTTATTTGCGGCGAAACCGAATTCCATTTTTAACGGTGTCGTGATCGGTACCATCACTTACAGCTTCCGGTCCGAAGTGCCTGGATCGAGCGAAGCGGAACCCCTGTTGAAGATGGTTGTGGACAGCGGTATCAGTCACATTGAACTTATGCCTCCGGCGGCGGAAGCCTATGCCGGTTCTCCGGCAGCGGCCAACCGCGGCGGTGGTGGCGGTGGTGGTGGCGGCGCTCGCGGTGGCTCCGGCGCTGGTCGCGCGGGTGGTGGTGGCGGCCGCGCTGCGGCACCCGCTGTTTCCGCTGATGGCAAGTTGCCCGTTTGCCCTGTAGGCGAAGCTGCCGCTGCTCCAGGCGGCGGGGGTGGAGGACGCGGTGGTTCCGGTCGTGGCGGTGGTGGTGGCGGACGTGGCGGCGGTGGTGCAACCCCCGAAGCGCTCGCGGCAGCCGAGGATCTAAAGAAGTGGCGCCTCGGCGTTTCCATGGATAAGTTCAAAGCTTTCGGCAAGATGTACAACGATGCCGGCGTGAACATCTATTGCCACAAGCTCTCGCCTGGCCCGACCGCATCCGATGCGGAATTCGATTATTACTTCAACATCGCCAAGGCAATGGGCGCGACTCAGATCAGCCTGGAACAGAAGGCGGCCGATGCGCACACGCAGAAGCTGGGCGATTTCGCTGTGAAACATGGCATGCTGGTTGGCTACCATGCCCATCTGCAGGCCACGGTCACGGCGTGGGATGACCTGGTCGCCCAGTCGAAGGGTAATGGCGTGAATCTGGACTGCGGCCACTATGTGGCGGGCAGCGGCCAGAGCCCGATCAAAGCAATCGAGAAGTATGCAGGTATGGGCCGCATGGCCAGCCTGCATCTGAAGGACAGGACGACCCCCGCTCATTGCGAACTGAACCTTCCTTGGGGCCAGGGCGAAACTCCGATCGCTGAAATCCTTCAGTTGATCCGCAAGAACAAATGGAAGTTCCCGGCTACCATCGAACTCGAATACCAGATCCCGGCTGGTTCCGATGCGGTTACTGAAGTTAAGAAGTGCCTGGAGTATTGCAAAAAAGCACTCGCGTAATCGTTGTTTCCCGATGGATGGCGCCGGTCGGACACTCCGCCCGGCGCCTTCTCTTGTTTACGACCAATCCACTACAGCCTTCACAATCCCCGCTTCACGGTGCAGCCACGCCGGAAACCGCTCGTGCATGATGCTGCGATGCGCGCACTCGGTTGGCCACGCGGTAACGTTCACCTCACCGCTTTCCATCAGATCGAGAACCCGGTGATGCTCTGCCGGTGTACTGTTGCGGCTTGCCAGAATTGTCGCCTCGCGGCGGTGCAGGTCCGGATCGAACAACGATATGTGATCGTTAATCAGGCCGACAAAAATCAGCTTTCCCCCCTGTTGCAGCAGCTGGATGGATTGCTCCATCGAACCCCGATCACCCGTACAATCGAAGACCAGCATGGAAGGCTCTTCCTGACGCGCTTCCTCCTGCGACGGATAATACCGGCTCAGTTTGTGATGTCTGGCCGCGAAATCCAGCCGCTCGGGCATTTTTTCCACGACACCGACTTCCGCGCCGGTCAACCGCAGAAACTCAATCACGGATAGCCCGATTGGTCCCGCTCCCACAACAATGGCACGGTCTCCCGCTACCGCCGCTGAACGTCCTACGGCGTGGATACCCACGCCCAGGGTCTCGACCAGCGGAATCTGGACAGACGGGAGCTTCTCGCATTTGTACATCTGTTTGGCGGGAAGCAGGATCCGTTCACGCATCCCACCATCGGTATGTACGCCAATGACGCACATCTTCGCGCAGCAATTGGAACGTCCGCGTGAGCAGGCGGCGCACACCCCGCAGGTTATATAAGGATTCACCGCGCATCTGTCACCCGGTTGGAAGCCCTCGACGCCCGGGCCGGCCTCGATCACTTCCACCGCGAGTTCATGCCCCAGCACGCGCGGATAAGTGAAAAAGGGCTGCGTCCCCTCAAATGCATGCAGATCGGTACCGCAGACGCCGACCATCAGCACGCGCACCAGCACTTCGCCCGGTCCGGGAGCGTCGGGTTGAGAAGTTCCGGAATGCGCGAACCGGCCGGGTTGTTCCAGAGTTACGGTATTCACGATGTCTGGCACCCCATATGGCCGCCGATAGAATTCTGTCCGCTGTTCATGGTTTCAATCCTTGTTGTTGAAATCTGTCTTTTGCATGGTATCAATTCAAATTCCCAGCCCGACCACCGCTTCCCGACTGAAAACTGCCTTCTTGTGTCCGGATTTGTAAAATTATTCGTATCTTCATACGATCTTCAGGTCCGACTGTTTCAAGTCGGTTAACCTGTTTAATGACATGAACTTGTTTCCCCGTGACGAGAAATTCTTCCAGTTGCTGGAGCAGCACTCCAATCTGGTGCACGATGCCGCTCAGTCTCTACGCCAGGGTGTGGAGGGCGGCGCCGCCACCATGGCGTTCAATGCCGGCGTCATTAAACGTCTGGAGCACGATGCCGATGAGATCACACACCAAATTCTGACCCGGCTTCATGCAACATTCGTCACCCCGATCGATCCTGAAGACCTGCACGCCATCATCACCGCAATGGACGATGTCGTCGATGCCATCGAAGACACGTCTTTCCGTCTCAGCGCTTACCGCATCGATCCCATTCCAAAGGGCATGGTGGAATTCGCTCAGATTATTCACGCCACCTGCATGCGTCTTCAGGTGGCTCTTCAGAAACTGCGCGTCAGCAAACCCCTGCAGGAAGAATGTATCGAAATCAATCGTCTGGAGAATACGGCCGACGATCTGGTGCGACGCCTTGTCACAAACCTTTTCGAATCCGGTATGGATGCCATCGCCGTCATGAAGCACAAAGAGATCTACGAGTTTCTGGAACTCGCCGTCGACCGCTGTGAAGACGTCGCGGACGTGCTCCAGACCGTATCGGTGAAGAACAGCTAGGCGACATGTCCATTTCGATTCTGGTTGGGGCAACCGTCTGTATCGCCCTGTTGTTCGACTACATTAACGGCTTTCACGATTCGGCCAATTCGATCGCTACCATCGTCGCCACGCGCGTTCTCCGCCCGTTTCATGCGGTGATCTGGGCGGCTTTCTTCAATTTCATCGCAGCCATGTTTCTTGGCACGGGTGTCGCATCGAGTATCAGCAAAGGCTATGTCGATCCGAAGATCGTCACACCGGAACTGGTGCTCGCCGGGCTGTTGGGCGCCATCGTGTGGAATCTGGTCACGTGGTGGCTTGGTTTGCCCTCCAGTTCCTCCCATGCGTTGATCGGTGGATATGCGGGCGCGGCCGTCGCGAAGGCTGGTTTGGGTGCGCTGGTCCCCGGAAAATGGGGTACAACCCTCACTTTTATCGTGCTCTCGCCGCTGATCGGAATGGCACTTTCCTATCTCCTCATGGTGGGAGTTCACTGGACATTCCGCCGCACCCCGCCGGCTAAATCCGACAAATTCTTCCGCCGGATGCAGTTGGTCTCGTCGGCGCTGTTCAGCTGCGCACACGGAACCAATGACGGGCAAAAGACGATGGGCATCATCACCGCTCTTCTGGTAGCGGCGAAATTGCAAAAAGATAACCACATTCAAGTCTGGGTAGTCATCGCCGCCAGTATCGCTATCGCTCTGGGAACAATGAGCGGCGGCTGGAAGATCGTCAGGACTATGGGCTCCGGCCTGACGCGTCTGAAGCCCCGCGGCGGATTCTGCGCCGAGACCGGAGCGGCCATTGCGATCTTCTTCCCCACGTTCCTTGGGTTGCCCGTATCCACGACCCACGCCATCGCGGGAGCGATTGCGGGCGTTGGTTCCACCCACCGCCGTAAAGCCGTCCGCTGGGGTAAGGCCCGCGAAATCGTATGGGCCTGGGTCCTGACAATTCCGTGCGCCGCGTTCGTGGCCGCCATCTGCTACCTGATCGTCAAGATGTTCGCGCCGGCGGCGTAATCCGGAAGCCCGGCGCCAGGCCTCACCGGATATCCTGAAGAACAGGACAAATGCAGGCCGCCCACATCGAACTCGCTTCGCCCGATCTCATCGCAAAATACGAGCCCGTGATCGGCCTCGAAGTTCACTGCCAGCTTGCCACCCGCACGAAGATCTTCTGCGGATGCCCGGCGGGTTTTGGCGCCCCTCCGAACACGAATGTCTGCCCCGTGTGTCTCGCTCTTCCCGGCGCGCTGCCGGTGCTGAGCCGGGAAGCTGTTGAACTGGCAATCCGCGCCTCTGTCGCCCTGAATTGTAAAGTGAATCCTGTTTCGCAGTTTGCCCGCAAGAATTACTTCTATCCGGATTCCCCCAAGGGCTACCAGATCTCGCAGTACGAACTCCCGCTCTCCGAACATGGATCGGTTGACATCATTGTGGAGGGCCACCCGAAGCGCATCGGCGTTACCCGCATCCATATGGAAGACGACGCAGGCAAGAGCCAACACGATGGTTTTCGGGATTCCGTTCGCTACACCTATGTAGATCTCAACCGCAGCGGCACACCTCTCATCGAAATCGTCAGCGAGCCCGATATGCGCACGGCCGAGGAAGCCGTGGCCTATTTCGCCGAGGTCAAGCAGGCGCTCCAGTTCGTCGGTGTCTCCACCTGCGATATGGAAAAGGGCCATCTTCGCTGCGACGCGAACGTGTCGGTGCGGATCAAAGGCGCCGAGAAATTCGGCATCCGCGCCGAAGTCAAGAACCTCAATTCATTCCGGTTCCTGAAACAGGCAATCGAATTCGAAATCGCCCGCCAGGTCGCTATTGCCGAAAGCGGCGGCCACATGTTCCAGGAGACCCGCCTTTTCGACCCCGAAACAGGCGAAACGGTCGGTATGCGCAGCAAAGAAGACGCGCACGATTACCGCTACTTTCCGGAACCGGATCTCGTCCCGCTCCGTGTGAGCGAGCAATGGCTCGCCGCGGTGAAATCGAAGATGCCGGAACTTCCCGCCGTCAAGCGCCGACGTTTTATCGAACAATACGGCCTGAGCGAATACGATGCCGATGTGCTCACGCAGAACCGCGCTATCGGAGAATATTTCGACGAAGTGGCAGCGGCTACAAAGGATCCGAAAACTTCCGCCAACTGGGTCATGGGCGATCTGTCCGCGTTGCTCAATACGGCTGGCAAGCCAATCGACGAATCTCCCGTTACCGCCAAGAACCTCGGCGAGCTGCTGGGCCTGATCGCATCCGGCGAGCTTTCCGGCAAACTGGCCAAAGAAGTCCTCGGAAAGATGTTTGAATCGGGCGATACCGCTCTGCTCATCATGGAACGAGAGGGATTGCGGCAGATCAGCGATTCCGGCGCGCTCGGCAAGATCGTCGACGAAGTCATAGCGGCAAACCCGAAGCAGGTTGAACAATATCGCGCGGGTAAGACAACGGTGATCGGATTTCTGGTCGGCCAGGTGATGAAGCAGTCGCGCGGCCAGGCCAACCCCGCCGCGGTCAACGATTTATTGAAGTCCAGACTTTCCTAAAGGAGCACCCACCCATGTTGAAAGAAGGCGACAAAGCCCCGGTTTTTAAGGTTCTCACCGATTCGGGCGAGGAATTCGATCTCGCGGCGCATCAGAATGAGCGCATCGTTCTCTACTTTTATCCGCGCGCCGATACTCCCGGCTGCACCATCGAATCCTGCGAATTCCGCGATACCGCGAAGAAATTTACGAAAAAGGGCGTTACCGTTCTGGGTGTCTCACCGGACACGACAAAGGATCAGGCGAAGTTCAAGGAAAAGTTCGATCTCAATTTCACTCTGCTGGCCGATGCCGATAAGACCATCGCCAACCTCTACGGCGTGATGAAGGAAAAGAACATGTACGGAAAGAAGGTGATGGGTGTCGCCCGGACCACCTTCGTGATCGACAACGGAAAGATTGCTAAAATCTTTACTGGCGTTAAACCGGAAGGCCACGCCGAAGAAGTGCTGGCAACGCTCTGATCATCCGCGTCGGTCATCATCCGGGCCGGTTACCAAACCGTTCGGGGATAATTCTCGCGAATTTTCTCATCCGCCGTTATCAGTGGTGAGTACCCATTGGCTTTGGCCTGCGCCACAATGATCCTGTCGAACGGATCGCGCGTCCAGCCTTCGAACGTCGCAGCCTCGCTCACGTCCGCGAACGAGTGATCGCATACCCGCAGTCCCAATTGTTCACGTAACTGACGGAGGATATCCTGGGCCACCCGCTTGCTTCGGCCAATCTCATGCAGAAAGGCCAGTTCTACCGCCACCATCGGCGAAACCAGCAAATCATGTTGATTCAGGGCGTCCAGCGCCGGACCACTGAGCCGCTCCACCCGGTTCTCACAAAGCCAGAACAGGACGTGAGTGTCCAGGTAGGCAATCAAATCTCAGACCAATCCTTGAGCCACTCCGCTTCCATTTCCGCAGCGAGTTGCCGACTCGCCTGCTCCGCATCCACTTCCGGGTTGAGCGTGGGCTGGCCAATCAGGCGGTCCAGTTTGGCTGTCTTTGTTCCCTGCGGCTGCACCTGAAACACGACCCCTTTGTAAGTGAACTGTACCGGTTCCCCGGCAATGGCATCATCCACCAGTCGAAACAAATCCTGCCGGAACTTGGTAATTGTCACTTGCACATCCACATCTTACCACGGAATGTACATGTGCAGGTAACAACATGTACGTAACGTACAAGTGCGGCGCACACCGGACAGCGCGCAACGGGTCTATTTCCCGGCTTCGGGCGTCTTTGGCGTGGTCGTCTTATCCTCAGCCGCTTTGCCTTCAGCAGCCTCGGGTCCTTCAGACCGCGAATACTTCTGCTCGCTCGACGCGCTCAGGGCCGGGGATTCCGCATCAACTGGTTGTCCACCCGGATAGCCAGTACCCGAGACTCCGGTGGCAGTCTGATGTTTGCTCCCGTCTGGTCCGGGCGTAGATGTGCCACAACTCACCAAAAAGCCAGCCATCAGAAGGAGCGTCGCAAAACCCAATTTTCGCAGCATCTCGTCTATCATCCTCAAACACATCTGTAGTTTGCAAATACGTAACCAAAGCACAATTTATAGTCACAAACCTCTTGACCTACACAACATCTTGGGGCATCATTGCTACTGTCACCGTTATCGTAAATGTTCGTTACGAACAAACGATGCCTGCGATGTTATTGGGAGGGGATCTGGCATGGCAACCACCGCAAGTGTGAAAATGAAAGATGTGGCAACTAAGAAACTTCCGTCGCCGACGCGCGCCGGGATCGAATTTGAACGATATTTTACCGCCCGTCTCGAAGACGGCAAGACTCCCTATGACGATGTGCTGTGGGAAACCCGCACCGCCACAATAGGCAACGACAAGGGCGCAGTCCTCTTCGAACAGCGCGACATTGAAGTGCCCGCCGATTGGTCCCAGACTGCGACCAATATCGTAGCCAGCAAATACTTCCACGGCAAACTCGGATCGCCCGAACGCGAGCGTAGTGTGGCCGAGTTGGTCCACCGAGTCGTCGATACGATTGCCGACTGGGGTCTGAAGGACGGCTATTTCGCATCGAAAACAGCCGGCGAAAACTTCCGCAGCGAACTGGCGCACATGATGCTCCACCAGCACGCCGCATTCAATTCGCCTGTCTGGTTCAACGTCGGGGTGCAGGAATCGCGCGGCTACGGCCACTTTTTCGATGCCGAAGAAGACCGCATCAAAAAGCTCACCAACGAAGCCAAGCCCCAGTGCTCCGCCTGCTTCATCGTTTCGGTGAAAGATTCGCTCGAAGCCATCCTCGACCTCGCCAAGACCGAAGGCATGCTCTTCAAGTGGGGCTCGGGAACCGGCACCAATCTCTCCGCTATACGGGAAGAAAACGGGCTGCTCTCCAGCGGCGGCCGTGCCTCGGGGCCACTGTCCTTCATGAAAGGCTTCGATGCCTTCGCGGGCGTCATCAAGTCCGGCGGCAAGACTCGCCGCGCTGCGAAGATGGTCATCCTCAACGCCGAGCACCCCGATATCCGCAGCTTCATCTGGTGCAAAGCCAAAGAAGAGAAGAAGGCTCACACGCTCATCGAAGCGGGCTATGATGCTTCGCTCGACGGCGACGCCTATAGTTCCATCTTCTTCCAGAACGCCAATAACTCCGTCCGCGCCACCGACGAATTTATGCAGGCCGTGGTCGAAGACAAAGAGTGGTGGACCAAGTCGGTCGGCAGCAATGAAAAGAAAGATCGCTACATGGCGCGCGACCTCATGCGCGACATCGCCGAAGCCACTTGGCAGTGCGGCGATCCCGGTATGCAGTTCGATACCACCGTCAACCGCTGGCATCCATGCAAAAATACGTCGCGTATTAACGCGTCGAATCCCTGCTCGGAATACATGTTCCTCGATGATTCCGCGTGCAATCTGTCGTCCCTGAATCTGATGAAGTTCGTCGGCCCCAACGGTCAGTTCGATGTGGAAGCCTTCCGTCGCGGCGTCGACACGCTCATCATCGCCCAGGAAATTCTGGTCGACAATGCCGCTTATCCGACTGAACGGATCGCACAGAATTCGCACGATTACCGTCCGCTCGGCCTCGGCTTCGCCAATCTCGGCGCCCTGCTGATGTCATTCGGCATCCCGTACGACAGCGATCGTGGCCGCGACTACGCCGGCGCAATCAGTGCTTTGATGAGTGGTCAGGCCTATCTCACCAGTGCCCGCATTGCTGCCACCACAGGCCCGTTCCCTGGCTACGAAAAGAACGCGGAGCCATTCCTCGAAGTCATCCGCATGCACCGCGATTGTGTCCGGGACATCAACCATCGCAACATTCCATCGGACATGTACCAGGGTGCGCGCGCCTGTTGGGAAGAGGCTCTCGACGCCGGTAAAGAGCATGGCTATCGGAATGGTCAGGTCTCCGTTATCGCCCCCACGGGCACCATCGGTTTCATGATGGATTGCGATACCACCGGGATCGAGCCCGATCTCGCCCTGGTCAAGTACAAGAAGCTGGTGGGCGGCGGCATGATCAAGATCGTCAATCAGACGGTTCCGCAGTCGCTGGTGAAGCTCGGCTACTCGCCCGACCAGGCGGAGGCCATTGTCAGCCACATTGATGCCACCGGCACCATCGAAGGCGCGCCCGGATTGAAGCCCGAGCATTTACCCGTGTTCGATTGCAGTTTCCGCCCGGCGAACGGCGTCCGGAGCATCCACTACACAGGTCACCTGAAGATGATGGGCGCGGTTCAGCCGTTCACTTCAGGAGCCATCTCGAAAACCATCAACATGCCGGAAGAGTGCACGGTTGAGGACATCATGGAGGCCTACATCGAAAGTTGGCGTCTGGGTCTGAAGGCCGTCGCCATCTATCGGGACAATTCGAAAAAAGCTCAGCCGCTCAGTTCCGGCAACGCCAAGGGCGAGAAGAAGTCTTCCGCCTCTACGCTCACCGGGTCCAATCTGAATAAGGAAGCGGTCTCAATCGTCGAGAAGATCGTCTACCGTCCGGTGCGCCGCAAGCTGGAAGACGATCGCGCCTCGATCACGCACAAGTTCTCCATCTCCGGACACGAAGGCTACGTTACGGTTGGCCTCTATCCGGATGGCACGCCGGGCGAACTTTTCATCCGCATGGCCAAAGAAGGTTCGACAATCGCCGGCATTATGGACAGCTTCGCGACTTCGATCAGCTACTGCCTGCAGTACGGCGTTCCGCTGAAGTTCCTGGTGGCCAAGTTTGGGCATGTGCGTTTCGAACCGATGGGCTGGACGGGCAATCAGCAGATCCCGTTCGCCAAATCGATCCCGGATTACATTTTCCGCTGGATGGGGCTGAAGTTCCTGGGACCGGAATACGCTGAAAACGAGGCTGGCGCCCCGCCCGCGCTCCGGGTGACGGAAGAGAAGCAGCAGACGGAACTCCCGTTCAAGACGGCGATAGCCTCCGATGCTCCTCTCTGTGCCGAATGCGGAGGCATGATGACGCGCAACGGTAGCTGCTACAAGTGCGAAAACTGCGGTGGAACAAGCGGCTGTAGCTAAAAGCAATTCAGTCGAGTACAAGGCGGCCCGGTTACCACCGGGCCGCTTTGTCGTTTGAACCGCTCCAACCGGGTTATGCTAAATCCGTGAAGACCGCCGTCTCGGTCCCTGACGATCTCTTTCATGAGGCAGATGCCGCAGCCCGCCGTCTGCATGTGTCGCGAAGCGAGCTCTACTCAAGAGCACTCGGGGAGTTTTTAAGGAAGCAGAGCGACAGCAGCATTACCGAACGCCTGAACGAAGTTTACTCACGGAATACCGCAAAAGTAGATTCGGGTCTGCGCCGCGCCCAGGCGAAGTCCTTGAAAAAAGAAGTCTGGTAGGTGGATCTCAGCGGGGGGATTTGTTGGGCAGATCTCTCCGAACCGCTCCGCTCGGAGCCACCTGCAGGGATGCTCGCCTCAGCTTCGCCAATCCCGTCGGCATCCCCTGCGACAGCGCGACTACCCCGGCGACACCGCATAATCTTTGCATTCGCGCAAGCTGGTGTACCTTAACAGTCATGGCTACGAGACTGGGGTTTGCCCTCTTCTGTGCGATGGTGCTATCCGCGCAAACTAAACCAACCTCCGAAGAGTGCGCAGTCTGGAACCGCGAATTGACCTTCGCGCAGTCCGTGGAACACCACGACGCCAAAGCTTTCGCTGCCCACCTGAACCCCGGGGCGGTTTTCGGCGCCGGCACCGCCAAGCCCACTCATGGACGAGACGCCGTCCTCAAAAACTGGGCCGCCATTATCGAAGGCAAAACGATTCACCTCCGCTGGCATCCCAATATCGTCAACATCGGAGGCGATCCCAACATTGCCATCTCCCGCGGCCCCTACATGATTGAAACCACCAGCGACGGCGCAAAAGCGACGTATCAGGTGGGCAACTTCATGACAATCTGGACCCGTAAATCCACCTCCGCACCCTGGCTCGTCCTGTTTGATGGAGGTGAGCCAGCCGCCATCCCTGTCGACGATCTTGTGGCAGCCGAAAAATTCATGGCGCAAGCCCCCGCCAGTTGCCCCGCGCCCTGAGACCGAAACCCGCATATAATCAATCCAATGACTCTTGAGCTGCGGGGGGCAGCGCGTCTCGCGTTGCTGCTCATTCCCATCACCACTTCCGTTTTTGCCGCCGACTGGAATAAGCGCCTTGCCGCCGACTACCTCGACGCCCGCGCCAAAGCATGGTCCGAGTGGTCCACCGCCCAGGTTCCTGGAGGCACCTGCGTTTCCTGTCACACCAATCTCACTTATCTGATCGCCCGCCCCGCTCTCGCTGCCGCGCTGGGTGAGACTCATCGCGCGAAATCAGAAACAGATCTGATCGATGGCCTCCGTACTCGCCTCCATGGGGAAAATCCGCACGGCATGTTCCCCGGCTACGTCAAGGAGCCTCACTCGACGGAAGCAATCGGCGTGAATGCCATCATTACAGCCCTCTGCCTCGTTCGCGAAGATGCGGGCAAGCCCGAACTCAGCGCCGATTCAAAGCTGGCGCTCGATCGCATGTGGCAACTACAGTTGACCGAAGGCGAAGCGCGCGGCGGCTGGCCCTGGTTTGCGCTCGAACTCGACCCCTGGGAGATGCCGGATTCGGCGTTCTACGGCGCTTCGCTTGCCGCGCTTGCTGTAGGCAGTGCCCCGCCCGCGTATCGCAAGCAACCCGACGTTCGTCGGCACATCACTGCGCTCACAACTTACCTGGAGCGCACAGCGGCATCGCAGCCGCTGCACAACCGTCTTGCTCTGCTCTGGGCGTCATCGAAGTTGCCGGAAGCCATGCCGCCCGCCTTGAAACAAGCCCTCCTCAACGAGGTGCGGCAAAAACAACAACAGGATGGAAGCTGGACCATCGAATCTCTTGGAGCTTTCTCTCCGCATGCCGCGGCGGCGCCCTCTACAGGCAATCGCGCGTACGCAACATCGTGGGTCGCGTGGACTTTGGAACAAGGCGGAGTCTCAGCTAAAGACCCCCAACTCTCACGCGCGCTGACCTGGCTCACCGCAAATCAGAACGCAACGACCGGCCATTGGGATGGCCAATCCATGAACAAGGTCTACCCGCCCGATTCGATGCAGACGCATTTCGTCAGTGACGCCGCCACCGCATACGCGGCCCTGGCGCTCCTGCCTGTCGCCGGGAAATAACCGAACCGAATTCCTCGCCGTTACCCCAAAGCGGCCAGCACGATTTTCTGCGCTTCGGCAATAATCTCTGCCAGATGCTCCGCGCTTACAAAACTCTCGGCATAGAGCTTGTAGATATCCTCGGTCCCTGAAGGCCGCGCCGCGAACCAACCCTTCTCGGAAACTACTTTCAATCCGCCAATCGCCGCGCCGTTGGCTGTAGTGAGCTTCCCGGTGATCGGAGAGCCTGCAAGCGCGGTTGCGCGCACATCGCCGGGCGAAAGGCTCTTTAATCTGGCGCGCTGCGCCCCGTTGGCCGGCGTGTCGAGGCGGCTATACCAGAACGACCCATACTTCGCAGTCAACTCAGCATAAAGCTGCCCTGGATCTTTCCCGGTAACAGCCGTGATCTCGGCCGCGAGCAAACCCAGAATCAACCCATCTTTATCGGTTGACCACACGAAACCGTCGCGCCGCAGGAAGCTGGCTCCCGCGCTCTCTTCGCCCCCAAAACAGCAGGATCCGTCGAAAAGTCCATCGGCGAAAAACTTAAATCCGACCGGAACTTCCATCAGCTTCCGACCCAGGCCCGCTACAACCCAATCGATCATGCTGCTGCTGACCAGCGTCTTGCCCACAACGACATCCGGCGCCCATTGCGGACGATGTGTCACCAGATACTCAATCGCCACCGCCAGATAATGATTCGGATTCATCAATCCCGCACCCGGAGTCACAATCCCATGCCGGTCGGAATCCGGATCGCAGCCCCACGCAATCCGGAAGTCGTTCTTCAGTTTCACCAGACCAGCCATCGCATATGGGCTCGAACAATCCATCCGAATTTTGCCATCGTGATCGACGGTCATGAATCCAAACTGCGGATCCACCTTCTTGTTGACCACCTGAAGATCCAGCCCATACTTTTCGGCAATGGGCTCCCAGTACGGCAATGACGCGCCACCCAGCGGATCGACCCCGATCTTAATCCCGGCTTTCCGAATCGCTTCCATGTCGATGACGTTCGCCAGATCGTCCACATAATCGGTAACGAAGTCCTCTTGCCGTGTGGTGGGCGCATTCAGGGCGGCGTCATACGGGACTCGCTTCACCTCGCGATTGCCGCCGAGCAACAGTTCATTCGCGCGCTTCTGAATTACCCCGGTGACTTCCGGTCCGGCCGGTCCGCCATTCGTCGGATTGTACTTGAACCCGCCATCGTCCGGTGGATTGTGCGATGGAGTGATCACAATCCCGTCCGACAATCCGGACGTTCTGCCGCGATTGAAGACGAGAATCGCGCGCGAAACAGCCGGCGTGGGCGTGAAACCATGATCCTTCTGGATCACAACATCCACGTCGTTCGCGGCCAGTACTTCGAGCGCAGTTTGCTGGGCAACAATCGAGAGCGCGTGCGTGTCCTTACCCAGGAACACCGGCCCGTCAATCCCGTGAGCTTTCCGGTACTCGCAGATCGCCTGCGTGATTGCCAGAATATGCTGCTCCGTGAAAGTGCAATTCGACGGCTTCCCACGATGTCCACTGGTGCCGAAACTTACCAGTTGGGCTGGGTTCTTCGCGTCGGGTTTATTCGCAAAGTAGTCGCTCTCGAGCTTCGCGACATCGATCAGCAAACTGTGGAGGGCGGGCTGGCCCGCGAGCTCATGCAGGGGCATAGACTTGGCTTTATTGTCCTTCACGAAGGCTCACGACGGGGAAATACAAACCCTTGATCTCGCGCTTCCAGTAGTTGCCTGTTTTCCGCCGTTCGTCCCATGAAGTGAAGTGATACTGGTAGATCGTCGCCCGCACGTACTTCGGTGTCGTACCTGAAAAAGGCGTTTGCTGAAGGAGCGCGGCAATTGGTTTCGATCCCCGCAAAAGCCCCACCATCATCCGGATGAACCATGGATTATCGCGCGCGTTGCTCAGCGCGGCAAACCACATTTGCCAGTCGAGCCGCGGCTGAAGCGGTTCCACCCACGGAAGCCGCCGATTCAGCGGGCCAGGCTTGTAGTGGAACAAGTAAGGCTCCCAGGTTTGTCCGTCCTGCGACCCTTCCACCTGAATTTCCATCCGTTGCGTCGTCATCACCGCGAAAAGCCCGTAGTGGTTTACGAACCCGAACTGCGAAATCGTTTGCGCAGCCGTTGCCATGGAAGTCGGCAGGTGTCCCGCGGTAGCTCCCAACTCCACTGCCGAGAGAAATCCCACCACAGACCAGACAGCGGCAGTGACAAACCGGTTCGGGCCGCTGCTGACGTTCACCTTCTGGGCGATCTTAAGGCGAGCGAAGAACGAATCGTCGAAAAGAAACAGGCACAGCGAGATCGTGAGCAGATTGAAGAACGTGTAGTTGCCGGTCAGGAAAATCAGAATCTGAAATCCGATCGTGGCAATCCCGGCGAAGTGCCGTATCCGGCGCGGAGCCAGCATCAGAAACGGAACAATCAGCTCCACTGCGAACACGAGACATACCGATATCGTCTGGAACCACGCGGGCGCCAGATGCGCATACCAGGCCAGCGGCGTTGGAAGCGGCTGAGTCTCATAGTGAAAATTAAGCGCCGTCAGGCTACGCCAGGATGTGTCACCGCTGAGCAGTTTCACCGCGCCCGATTCCAGCATCAGCCGGAAAATCAGCCACCGGAAAAGCCATACGCGTGTCCGGGCGGGATGCAGGAAGATCGCCAGGAACCCGGCTTCCACCAGCAGCCAATCCCATTGAAACGACATAAAGACCTGCCCCGCATTCACGATCGACAGATAATACGCCCACAGAACAATGAAGATGATCTTCTGCCAGCGGCTCTGGGCCTTTGTCAGCAGCGAGACCAGTGAAAGGGCAACGCCAGTCCAGGTAATCGACAGCACAGTCAAGTCGTTGCTGCCCCACCAGAACAATGTGGGCAACTTCCACATACCCGCATTGCCGAACTGCCGCTGCACCGAGGCAAGGAATTCGTTGAGCGGTAGTATCCCGTCGGATCCAACCAGGCCGCGCGCCTGCAGACCGAACGAGATGAACGCGATCGCGTAAATTATCGCCAGCGCCCGCGAAAAAAGCTCTGCCGCGGTGTGATACGTCGGCACTTCGATCCGGTCGCCCCACAATGCGTGGCTAAAGCGCCATGCCGGGCTCCGATGGTTCGCGATGAACTTATACCCAAAGGACGCCAGCGCCGCGAAGCCCGGGACAAAGCGATACACCCAGAACAGCCACCGATAACCAGGCACTGTCGCGAGAAAACGGAAGACGCCCTCCGCGCCAGGGAACCGGCCTTCGGGCGTGATGAACTGAACCGCTTTCCGGCAATCTTCGAGCGACAGGTCAGGAAAGCGTTCCGAAGCAGACTGAAAGGCAAGGTACTCGATTTTGTCCCCGGTCAGGCTGCGCCAGAAATCGACCCAGGCACGGCAAAACGAGCAGTCGCCATCGTAGATCAGAACGGAACGTTGTAGGTCGGCCGACAAATCCCAGAACTACCACATTCGAACGGCGGATAGCCCGTCTTTATTCTCCGGGCTACCGCTCTCGGTCAGCAAGTTCAATTGGTCCGGCCACTTACAGCGATAATTAGTTTCTCATAAACGTCATTTTTCGGTCGGAGTTGTGATTTAATTGTTCCTTGGTTTAAAGGAGATTTGTGTATGGCAAGACTTAGTCGTCAGATCGCTCTTGGTGCGGGTTGCGCTCTTGTGTTTGCCGGCCTCGCGTCGGCGCAGGGCCGTGGCGGAGCGTCATGGAATACCGCCGGAAACGATGCCCAGCGCTCGTCGTGGGTCACAACGGATCCCAATATTTCCGTGGCGAACATGCAGAAGCCCGGTTTCAAGTTCCTGTGGAAGGTCAAAGCGAGTAACGATGCCAGACAGGGCAACTCGCTCTCACAGGCGACGACTGTCGCTAGTTACATCGGCTATCGCGGCTTCCGCTCCTATGCTTTCTTCGGAGGCACCTCCGATAACGCCATTGCGCTCGACAGCGATCTTGGCCGGATTGAGTGGGCACGACATTTCGACACGCCAAACGCACCGGCTGGAACCGCGGCTTGCCCTGGCGGTATGACCGCGGGAGTATCCCGGCCAACCACTCTGGCGATGGCCGGTGCGGCGCCAGCGGCGGCCGGCCGTGCAGGCGGTGCTGGTCGCGGTGGTGCTGCGAGCGCAGTTGGCAAGCCCGGTGAGGGCGCAGTACAAATCGGGGCAGGAGGCGGACGCGCCGCCGGTGGTGGCCGGGGCGGGTCCGGTGGACGCGGCGGTGGTGGCGCGGCAGGTGGTTCCGGACGGGGTGGCGGCGGTGGCGGCAGGGGCGGTGGCGCAGTCGGCGCCAATGCTTTGTTCGCAGTCTCCAGTGACGGCATGCTGCACCTGGTCTATATTTCCAACGGCCAGGATTCGCAGGCGCCCATTCGTTTCCTTCCTCCAAACGCGAATGCCACCAGCCTGATTTACACGGAAAGCGACGTTTTTGCCGGCACGCGCAATAACTGTGGAAACGTACCGAACGGTGTTTGGGCAATGAGTCTGACTGGAACGGATCACACGGTCAAGACCTGGAAAACGAACGGCGGCAGCGTCGTCGGCACTGCATTTGGGCCCGACGGCACGGTCTTCGCCACCACGGGCGATGGCGACTACTCTCCTTCCAGCTATTCGGATTCCGTGGTGACGCTGGACCCACAGACTTTGCAGCTGAAGGATTTCTTCACACCCGCAAAATCCGAGTTTACGACCGCTCCTGTAGTCTTCGCTATCGGCGGCAAGACCGTCGTGGCCGCCGCCAACAAAGACGGACACATCTATCTACTCGATTCAGCTTCGCTGGGCGGTGCGGATCACAAGACTCCGCTGGCGCAATCCACAGCATTCGGGAACGTGATCACCGGCGACCTTTCCACCTTCGAGGCGGGCGGCACGCGCTGGCTTCTCGCCCCCGTTGCCGGCGGACTGAACTCGGCAACCCGGTTTGCCGCGATGAATGGCGCGGTTACAGCTGGCGCGATCGCCGCATTCAAGGTGGTGGATCAGGGCGGGAAGCCTTCCCTGCAGCCAGCCTGGATTTCCCGCGATCTGACCAACCCCCTCACTCCCGCGATCGTCAACGATGTGGTGTTCGCGGTCTCCGGCGGAGACGCCCAGCACCCCGCGGTGCTCTACGCGCTGGATGGGTCGTCAGGCAAAGATCTGTGGAACAGCGGCTCCACAATGACGTCCTATGCCCGGTCGCCGATTTCAGGCGGCGCGAGCCAGTTGTATCTGGGAACCAACGACAGCACGATCTATGCGTTCGGGTTCGAACTAGTTAAGTAAGCAGCACAGTAAGCGAAAAGGTCTCAACATGCGAAAAATTGTATTTGTATCGGCGTTGACGCTCTGCAGCGTTCTGGGATGGAGTGCGGACTGGCTGACCGATGGTTATGACAGCCAGCGGACGCACTGGCAGAAAGACGAAAAGCTGATCAGCCCGGCGACGGCGAAGAATCTCAAGCTGCTCTGGAAGCTTCAGCTGGACGCCAAACCGCGAGTGATGAGCAATCTCTTTACGGCACTCATCACGAATCGGGTGACGACAAAGTCCGGCCCGAAACAGATTGCGCTGGTCGCTGCGATTACCGATAAGCTGTTCGCCATCGACGTAGACGCCGGAACCGTGCTCTGGACCAAGCAATTCAGCAGCACCTCGGGCGATTATTCGCCGATTGAGAACGGAAGCATCCTGTGCCCCGGCGGACAGACGGCGACCCCGTATATCAACCCTTCAACCCCTGGCAAGTACACCGTCTATGCAGTTTCCGGCGATGGCTTGTTGCACCAGCTCAATCTGGCCGATGGCGAAGACGTTAAGCCGCCGGCGAAGTTCGTGCCGCCGGGCGGCAAGGTCTGGGCGCTCAATGTTGTGAAGAACGTGATTTACACGCATAGTTCACAGGGCTGCGGCGGCAATCCGAACGTTGCTTATGCCTATGACCTCGCGACGGACAAGGTCGGCAGTTGGGGTCCGGCGGGCGGTGGAATGTGGGGCCGCACCGGTCCCGCAGTCAGCCCGACAACCGGCGCCATGTACACAGGCACCGGCGATGGCCAGTGGCATCCGGAAAACGGTGTCTATGGCAACGGCATTGTGGGCCTGAAGCAGGATCCGGATACGAAGGAATTGAAGCTGTTCGATTATTTCGGACCCCGCAATGCGGCATGGCTGGTGAAGCGCGATCTGGATGCCCAGGTAACTCCGGTCATCTTCAATTACAAGGGCCGGGAACTGATGGTCAGCGGCAGCAAAGAGTGCCGGCTGTGGCTGATGGACACGAAGGCTATCGGCGGCGACGACCATCGCTCACCGGTCTATGAAACTCCGCTCTTCTGCAACGAAGACGTGAACTTCGCCTCGGCCGGCATCTGGGGTTCACTTGCGACCTGGCAGGATGCCAAAGGTACGCGATGGGTGTTGAGCCCGTTCTGGGGACCGAAACATTCGGCTCTGAAAGTGCCGATTGAGAATGGCCCGGTAACAAAGGGTGGGGTCATGGCGTTCAAGCTGGTGGATACAGCCGGGAAGCTGACGCTGGAGCCAGCCTGGATGTCGCGCGATCTGGATCAGGGCGAGCCGCCGGTTGTTGCTAATGGCGTCGTCTTCACCTATGCCAGCGGCGAGGCCACTGCGCAGGCTTATCCGGACGTAGGTTTGCAGGATACTTCACAGCGCCGCATCCCGGCCTCCACCAAAGCTACGCTCTACGCGCTCGATGCGCTGACAGGCAAAGAGCTGTGGTCGAGCGGCAACGATATCAAGTCATGGCTGCACTTCGGCGAGCTTTCGGTTGCCAACGGCCGCGTCTACATCGGAACCTGGGACGGCATTCTGTACTGCTACGGGATCAAGAAATAACATGTCAAAACTCAATATTCGAATCATCGCGGCAACAGGTGCTCTCACTCTTGCAGGTATCGCGTCCGCGCAGTTTGGCGGAGGCCCGGCCTGGAACGTGGCGGGCGGGGATGCGCAAAAAACGTCGTGGGTCCGGGCGGACCCGCAGATCTCTGTGGCGAACCTTCAAAAGCCGGGTTTCAAATTCCTGTGGAAGGTCAAGATCAACAACGAGGCGAAACAGGGGTACGCACTGTCGCAGGCCGTGGAATTCCCGCGCTACATCGGGTATCGCGGCTTCCGGTCGTACGCGTTTTTCGGCGGCGCGTCGAATACCGCCGTCGCGCTCGACAGCGATCTCGGGCGCGTGGAATGGTCGCATCATTACGACGTTCCGAATCAGGCAGCCGGTACGGCGGCCTGTCCCGGCGGCATGACAGCCGGAGTGAGCCGGCCGACTCCGTTGACGGACAATCCTCTTGGTACGGCGCAGGCTGCCCGGGGAGCCACCATCGCCAAGGGCGCGGTAGGAGCCCCGCATCAAGGCGCCGTGCAGGTTGCGGCGGCACTCGCGGCGAGTGGCGGGCCCGGCCGCGCCGCGCGTCCACCGGCTGCAATCGGCAGCAACGCGTTGTTTGCGCTGACAAGCGATGGCTTGCTGCACCTTGCCCTGATTTCCAATGGCGAGGAATCGCAGGCGCCTCTTCGTTTCCTGCCTCCCAACGCAAACGCTTCCGGACTCATTTTTGATGAGAGCGAAGTCTATGTTTCCACGAGTAACAACTGCGGCAACGTCCCGAACGGTGTCTGGAGCATGGACATTGTCGGCAACGATAAGACAGTCAACTCATGGAAGACCAACGGCGGCAGCGTGACAGGCACGGCTTTCGCCACCGACGGCACCGTCTATGCCTCCACCGGCGATGGCGATTACGGTCCGGCCAGCTATTCCGATTCCGTCGTCACGCTCGAACGGAAAACCCTGAAGCTGAAAGATTTCTTCTCTTCCGCAAAATCGCCGTTCACCACCTCGCCCACCGTTTTTTCGTACAAGGGCAAATATCTGATTGCGGCGGCCAACAAGGAAGGTCATATCTATCTCCTCGACAGCGCCTCGCTCGGTGGCGCGGATCATCGCACTCCTTTGGCGGAATCTACTGCCGTCGGCAACATTGGCGGTGGCGATCTGGCGACGTGGGAAGCGGCGGGCGCGCGATGGATTCTGGCTCCCGTTGCCGGGGCACTGAATTCCGCCACTAAATTTGCCGGCGTAAACGGAGCGGTCACGAACGGCGCGGTTGCCGCTTTCAAAGTGGTCGATCAAAATGGCAAACCCTCGCTGCAGCCTGCCTGGGTTTCACGGGACCTCACGTTTCCGCAAACGCCAACGATCGTTAATGGTGTAATTTTCGCGGTTTCGGGCGGCGATGCGCAGCATCCGGCGGTGTTGTACGCGCTTGATGGCGCCACCGGCAAGGATCTGTGGAACAGCGGCACAACCATGACATCGTATACCCGGACCGGAGTTTCCGGCGGCTCGAGCCAGTTGTATCTCACCACTCTCGACAGCACCGTTTATACGTTCGGTTTTGAATTGGTTAAGTAATTAAGAAGGCACAAGATCAACATGCGAAAAATCGTAATCATCTCCGCCCTGACGTTTTGCAGTGTTCTGGGTTGGAGCGCGGACTGGCTGACGGACGGTGGCGACAGCCAGCGTACCCACTGGCAAAAAGACGAAAAGCTGATCAGCCCGGCGACGGCGAAGAATCTTAAGCTGCTCTGGAAGATCCAACTCGACGCTAAGCCGCGCGTGATGAGCAATATCTTCACCGCGCTCATCACGAACCGGGTGACGACTAAGTCGGGACCGAAGCAGGTAGCTCTGGTGTCCGCCATCACCGACAAAATCTTTGCCATCGACGTGGACGCCGGAACCGTGCTCTGGACCAAGCAATTCAGCAGCACCTCGGGCGATTATTCGCCCATCGAGAACGGCAATATTCTTTGCCCCGGTGGACAGACGGCGACCCCCTATATCAACCCTTCCACGCCAGGCAAGTACACCGTCTATGCAGTTTCCGGCGATGGCTTGTTGCACCAACTCAATCTGGCCGATGGCGAAGACATTAAGCCGCCTTCGAAATTCGTTCCTCCGGGCGGCAAGGTCTGGGCGCTCAACGTTGTGAAGAACGTGATTTACACGCACAGTTCACAGGGCTGCGGCGGCAATCCGAACGTGGCTTATGCCTATGACCTCGCGACGGACAAGGTTGGCAGTTGGGGTCCGGCGGGTGGTGGTATGTGGGGCCGCACGGGTCCCGCGGTCAGTCCGACGACCGGCGCCATGTACACAGGCACCGGCGACGGCCAGTGGCATCCGGAAAACGGTGTCTATGGCAACGGCATTGTCGGCCTGAAGCAGGATCCGGATACGAAGGAATTGAAGCTGTTCGATTATTTCGGACCCCGCAACGCGGCATGGCTAGTCAAGCGCGATCTGGATGCCCAGGTGACTCCGGTCATCTTCAATTACAAGGGGCGGGAACTGATGGTGAGCGGCAGCAAAGAGTGTCGGCTGTGGCTGATGGATACAAAGGCCATCGGCGGCGACGATCATCGTTCTCCTGTTTACGAAACTCCGCTGTTCTGTAATGAAGACGTGAACTTCGCGTCGGCCGGCATCTGGGGTTCGCTCGCGACCTGGCAGGACGCCAAAGGCACACGATGGGTGTTGAGCCCGTTCTGGGGACCGAAACATTCGGCTCTGAAAGTGCCGATTGAGAATGGCCCGGTAACAAAGGGCGGCGTCATGGCGTTCAAGCTGGTGGATACAGCCGGGAAGCTGACGCTGGAGCCAGCCTGGATGTCGCGCGATCTGGATCAGGGCGAGCCGCCGGTTGTTGCTAATGGCGTCGTCTTCACCTA
>JAICJH010000137.1 GCA_025928545.1 Bryobacteraceae bacterium
CATTCCAGAAATTCATATTCTAATATTGGAATCAAGCCAGGGAGGCAACTCCCACCAAAGCGAGACTAACCTCATAGAAAGACCCCTGAAGCAATACTCCTCCCTGGCGCCCGAAAGGGTCCGGTCTTTCGAACTCGCAAAACTCTCTTCCACTTCAATTCCTAACTGAACAGCAGACGCCACGTCGTTACGACGAATGCGTGGGTCACCATAGGTGCTCGAACACTGCCGGATTTTGCGTAGGCGATCCCACATGCCACGCCTAGCCCCGTCACTACAGCGGCCCATCTCCAGTTTGGAAATCCATGCACCCAAAGATGCACGGCTCCAAAGAGTATCGCCGAGACTGCGATGGCAACCAACCATGAATTCCAGGTTCCGACGAGCGCTCGGGTGACAACTCCCTGGAAAAACAGGTCTTCGCCCAGAGCCACCCCCCAAAGAATTCCAAAAAACGTACCCACGGCGGTGAGAATCAATACCAGAGGATCCCTTTGCAGGGGCGAGAATTGAACAGCATGTAAGGCCAGCGCTATGCCGGAAATGGGACCGACCGCCAGGATGTAGCAGATTGCCCCGATCCTCCATTCCCGCAAACGTGGCCATAAGCTGAAGGGACCCGCATCCCACTGCCGCAGGACAAGCAGGGCCACGATTCCGACTCTGAACCACATGGCGTGTCCTAAGAAGTCGATCCTGAGCCGAGGATCCGGAGATTCATACAGCGCCGGGAATATGCGCGCGATCATAGGTGCAGCAGCCAGAGCCAGAAATCCCAGGTCAGAAATGGGGCTTCGGGGCAGCAACACGTTCCAAAACGACAGTAGGGCGACTATGAGCGCGAGTACGGCGGCGTTCCAAAGGTGAACCGTGCCCGACAAAACACTGAAAACAAGGTAGGGAATCAGCCCTGAAATCCAAAGAGCGGAAGCCTGAATGATCGGCGTGCCCCATTTGGCGAAGCGCGCTCGGGTCGTCTCTAACGTCGCAGCCAGAAAGAACGCCAATTCCAGCGCGAACGCCGGGAAGGCCGATCGGAAGATCCAGGGCGAGTTCGGAAAATGAAGCGAATAGACCCGGGCGGCAATGAAAAGTCCGGCAAGCGCGCAAGCTAAAACAATGAGATAGACACGCGCGGGCCGAAACACCGCCCTCATCGTAGCATCGGAGCTCAGGCTTCCAGGCTCTCGTAATCCGCGGGCGTGTCGATGTCGAAGGCGGCTTCCGGAAGAGAAAACGGCTCTACCGTAACGCCCGGCTGCCGCAGAAGCTGACGCGCGCCGGTGCCCGCCGGCAACTCGGAAAGCACCCCGAACAGGCTCCGTTTGAAAAGGGCCGGAACCCCCAGGGTTCCGCTGTACTCTGCGGCGATAGCATCTGCCGGCACTTGATGGAGCAGGGTCCTCATCTGGTTCAAATGCTCAGCCGTGACCAGAGGCTGGTCCCCCAGCAAAATGGCAACCGCCGCGGCCTCGGTCTTCACCCCTCGCAACCAGCGGACGCCGGCGGAGATCGAAGACCCCATCCCACTTTGCCAATAGGAGTTCTCGATAAGGACAACCTTTTGACTGGCTACGGCCGATCGTACTGCGGCCGATTCGGCTCCGACCACGACAAGAACAGGATCGAAATCGGCTCCCATGGCCTGATCGACTGCGTTTCGAATGAGGGTTCGTCCGCGGTAGGGCAGCAGTTGCTTCAATCTGCCCATGCGAGTCGCCGCGCCCGCCGCGAGGATGACGGCGGCCACGGGTAAACAGGCGGCCATTTAGAGTTTTTCTTTTCGCGACGGGAATACCACGAGCCGCGGACCTTTGCCTTCGACCACCATTTCGCTCTCGAGATTACGCAATTCTCTTCGGGCGATGCGGGCCCACTCGCTACCTCCGTCGAGCTTCAGGTACGCCCGCCAATGGCGCATTGCATTCAGCGTGTCCCTCCCGCCCTGATACAGCAGCGCCAAGTTGTAATGCACGTCGGCGTATTTGGGATTGATTCGCAGCGCCTCGCGGTAGTGGTGGAGCGCGTTGGTCATGTCATCCTGCTCGTCATAGAGGTTGCCGAGGTTGAAGTGGGCCAGGGCATACGCGGGGTCAATTTCGAGCGCCTTCTTATAGTGTTTCTCGGCATCAGCCCACGCGTGGCCATGGAAGAAAATCGTTCCCAGATTCACCACTGCGGCGGCCGAACCTGGATCGAGTTCCGCAGCTTTCTGGTACGCCTCGACCACACGCTCGTGGGAGCCGCCGGTTTGTTCCAGCTCAAGGCCTCGCTCGAACCAGTAGTCAGCTTCGATTTTCTGGCGCAGCTTTTCGGTGACGTCCTCGCCGCTGCGGCGCGCCTGAGGGGGCAACTCCAGCAGTTTCGCAATTTCTTCTTCCGCGAAGTCAAACACCAACTGGCCTGAGACCGGCTCCAGTCTTTGCTTGCCGATCTGCACCCGAACGTGCCGGCCATCCTTATAGACCTGGACGTCCTCGTGTTCCTGCGGAATCTCTTTGAGCCAGCGCACCAGCGCAACTTGGGCCTGCTTGATCAGCTTGGGATGCGCCTTCTCTGCTCGCAGCTTCGCGATCCTCTTCAGAAGCAGCAAATCCGAGAAGCGATAGTGGGCCAGTTCCGGAACGAGTTGTTGACGCTCCCAGCTCCGGAGCTGACGGTTGTCGATCTTCAAAAGCCGCAACGCGTCTTTCCGAGAGTAGGCCCCGCCTGTCTCGCGGTCTGGAACAGCAGTGGAGGGGTGCGAGTAGTCCCGCAGCACAGGCTGATCATAGCATCGAAGCGGACGTTTGTAACCAGGTTGCTAAACCTGCGGCTTAAAAGCATTTATCGCCGTTCACTGCTTATTTGATCGTGGTGAATCCCATCTCGTACTAAACTGGTCCTATATCGCCGCCATGGGCTGGAAAAAGAAAACATCCAGGCTAGCTGCTGGATCGCCTCGCACCCTTGCCGACCTGCCAACGGGCCAACGTTGTGTCATCGATCGACTGGATCTACCGGACGAGATCGCAAGGCGGCTGATGGAAATGGGGTTCCTGCCCGGCAATGAAGTTGTGCCGGGGCGGCGTGCCCCCGGTGGTGGTCCCCGGGTATTCCGGGTAGACGGGTCCGAAGTGGCCCTTCGGGATGACACCGCCCGTCATCTTTATCTCCGGCGCGATCCCGAGGCTGATTTCGTGGTGCTTCCGTGAGCAGTTGCCATGGAGACGAACGACCCCGCGCCAGTCTCCTGCCCAATCCTTCGATCCTTCCGCCCCGTCCCGCCCATGACCGGGACATTATCGTTGCGATTGTCGGCCCGCCTAATGCCGGAAAATCAACCTTATTCAACCGGCTGACCGGCCTGAACCAGAAGGTTGCGAATTTTCCCGGCGTTACGGTCGAGCACCGTACAGGCAAAGCAAAGCTGAAGGGCAAGACCGATGTGTTCCTGGTCGACCTGCCCGGCGTTTACAGCCTTAATCCCAGGGCGGAAGACGAACAAGTCACGCACGACGTCCTGAAAGGTGAGCGCGGAGATTTCCCGAAGCCGGACGCCGTCATCCTCATTCTGGACTCAACGAACCTTGGGCGTCACCTCGTGCTGGCGGCACCCATCCTGAGCCTGAATCTTCCTACATTGATCCTGCTCAATATGGCGGACGACCTGGCGGTTCGCGGCGGGAAAGTGGATGTCGCTGCGCTGGCTGCCGAGCTGAATTGCCCGGTAGCCCTGATTAGCGCCGCCAAGGGCACAGGTCTGGAGCGTATCCAGCAGTTTCTGCTTGGTACGGCCGCACGTCTGAACGCACCTCCGGCGAAAATCGAACTGCCGGTGCTGCAGGACGTTCCGAAATGCCGTCAATGGGCGGCAACCATTGGTGTCCGTGCGTCCTACAAAGCTCCGGCACCGCCGCTTTGGACGAGGCGATTAGACGCCTTGTTCCTTCACCCGGTGGGCGGTCCGCTGATCTTCCTCGCCGTAGTGATTGCCGTGTTCCAGAGCATCTTCTCCTGGGCACAACCGCTGATGAACGGCTTGCAGGCTCTCGTTTTGTCCTCCGGCCACTGGATCGAATCCGTTCTGCCGGATACGCCCTGGCGGTCTCTGCTGATAGACGGCGTCTGGAGTGGAGTCGGCTCCGTCGTGGTCTTTCTTCCGCAGATCCTGTTGCTGTTTCTGTTTATCGGGATTCTCGAAGATTCCGGTTACCTGGCGCGCGCCGCCCTGATTGCAGACCGCACGATGGCAAAGATCGGCTTGCAGGGCAAGTCGTTCATTCCTCTCTTGTCGGCATACGCGTGCGCTGTGCCGGCCATCATGTCGACGCGGGTGATCGAGAACAAGCGCGACCGCATGGCCACCATCATGATCGCGCCGTTGATGACGTGTTCCGCGCGGCTGCCCGTTTACACCCTGATTATCCTGGCGTTCGTGCCGAATGTGCCGCTCATCAAAGGCGTGCTTTCGCTGCCGGCCGCGACAATGCTTGGGCTGTACGTCCTCGGATTCCTGGCCGCAGTGCTCATCGCGCGGCTTCTCAAGTCAACCGTCCTGAGGAGTCAGCGCACCTCGTTCATGCTGGAGATGCCTCCGTATCGCTGGCCCACCTTCCACTCGCTCAGCCTGCGGCTCATTGATCGCGCCAAAGTCTTCCTCCGGCGGGCGGGGACAGTGATCCTGCTGGTTGCCGTGTTGCTCTGGGTTTTAGCGCATCTGCCGCTGCACGACGGCAAGGCTCCCGATCTGGAGC
>JAICJH010000027.1 GCA_025928545.1 Bryobacteraceae bacterium
CCGATAATTCTTGCCCCCGATGCCGGCAAATGGGAATCACTGATTGCATCCATCTCATTAAGCGCTTCAAAAAATACGCGCTCGTCTCGCCTCCGCCAGCAGATTCAACGCAATAGAGGGAGATGTTTTCGAAGGAACGGGGTTTACCTTGCAAATTGAATATTCTGTGTTCAATTTGCATGGTTGGGCTGCGGAGCCACGTTATCTCATTAGTGCGAATACACTTAGCGCGTCTGTGAGCGCTCGTTATTCATCCGGTGCATCAAGTTGAGGAAAGCCGGTGGCGGAGAGGGCGTGTGACGTCGAAAACAAAACATCGGCCCAGTCCGATGGATCTTCCGCCACAGCGATGGCCGCTCTATTGCGTCTGCAGTCCCACCCTCGCGAGGCTTTCGTGCAATGCGCGTCTGTCGATCCGAAAGTCAATATCGAGGAGTCGCGTGTAGGCACCGCGAAGGTCGGCTAAGTGCCTACGTCGGTGCAGCATTTCGAGAATGCCCACGCATCCGATGACTGAAAGACCTTTGGCCTTCGCGTATCGCCGCGCTCTTCGTTCGTCAATCAGAACCAATTCGGCGCCTATTTCCTTTGCGAGGATCACTGCGCTCACCTCCCCGGCTCCGAGTCCTGTTCGCAGAACCCCTTCCCTGATTGCAGCTGGGCCAGTTATAGAGGAAACCTCAATCCATTCGGCCTGCGCGATTTGCCGGGCTCCGGGTAGACCTGCTCCCGCGACCATGCTCTCCGAATGGACTTCCGTCGAGATTAAAACGTTGGGGTAGAGCTTCGTCAGCAGGTCAAGACAATCGATCCGCGCCAGCGCGATGAGAGGTGAAGCGTCGGAAACAACTTTCACAAACCGAGGCGCTCGATGGTTTGCCAGTCCTCATGGAGCTCTTCGAGTCCGTAGTGTAAAGGCACCCCGTGGTTTCCGACGTACGCCATGAAGGCTTCGAGGGGCGTTTGGCAGAGTTCTGCGGCGCGTCCGAGTGATATCTTATCTTCGCGGAACAGTTCCAGCGCGATCAGCTTGGCCGCCTCTTGTGACACGCCACTACCCTGATCCAGCATTGCCACGGTCACGAGTTCGGCCGGCAATTCCACTTGAAGAGTCTTCATATTAATAACCCTTGCATCGCGAACGTCAGATTTCATCGTTACACAGACGTCCGCTGGGTGTTCCGATAGATTTGAGTTCGCATGTAAGAAACGCCCTGGGCGCAAAGACTATTGCGGTAGAGGTGATCATTGAGTCGCGACGATCCGGATCGGCTGTATTTGGAGGCTCAGGCTGAGCATGGCGAGGCTATGCGCCGTTTGGTTCGCGGGTATGAAGCCGATGCGGATTTGCAGCGCGATCTGCTCCAGGAAATGCACATTGAATTGTGGCGCAGCCTGAAGGGGTTCGATCGGCGTTGCAGCCTGCGTACCTGGGTTTATCGGGTCGCTCATAATGTCGGCGCCGATCACATCACGAAACGGCGCAATGTCAGGGAGCGACTGGTTGAACTCGAAGCATTGTCGTTTGATCCCGCCGCGCCGTCCGTTGAGGCGAGGGAAAGACGACGCGAGGATCTGGCCGACCTTCAGAAACTCATTCACCGGCTCGCACCCCTGGACCGGCAAATCATCCTGCTTTATCTGGAGGGCGCAACCGCCCTGGAGATCGCCGATGTTACCGGGCTTACACCAGGAAACACGGCGACCAAGATACACCGAATCAAGAAAATACTTCAACGCAATTTTTCAGGAGACGCTCATGAACAGCAGGAACGACCCACAGGATCTTTGGAAAGATAACGACCCCGCACTACCAAAATCCCCCGACACGGCTGGGATCTGCGCGCTGGCGCGACGACGCGAACTGGAGAACGTCGGTGCGCGATATCTGGGGCTTTTTGCTCTCGCGGGATTCGCGGTTGCGTTCGGGCACAATACCTGGACTGTCGATCAGCCCTGGGTACGGCTGGGGCAAAGCTGGATGCTGATTGTCATGACGGTCTATCTGTGGGGCCTGATTCGCAATCGCACGGGGCGCCGCGCGTCGAATGAAACGTGCGCAGGGTTTATTCTTCGCTCCCTGAAGATGAAGCGCGACGGTTTGCTGGCAGTGCGGCGTGTTGTTTTGCTGATTATCCCGGCAGTGATCGCGAGCTGGTGGGGTGGCGGAGCCGCGTTGCGAGCGCGCGCCATGGGGCTGGATCCGGCTTCGTGGTATTTCCGGTACCTGACTGGTGTCTGGCCCATGGTTGCCACCAGCCTGTTGCTGTTGGTTGTCTGGTTTGCGTTTCGGAGTGCGGGGAAGAAGGCTTCCGCAGAGTTTGAGGCTCTTCGGGATCGTGTCGGGGGCGAGTGATGGCGCGCGTTTGGTACAATTGTCTCTTCATGGCCATCAGAGCAACATCCGGCGCAGTTGGGCATCATCACCACCATTGCTCTGCTACTTTGCGGGTGCCGGCCTGATTTGAAATCGATTCAAACGAAAGGACGCCCGCCGCAATACTGGCGGGCTTTTTTCTTGCTCTTCACCAAAAAAACATGACTAATCTCGACTTCGGCAAATTAGACGGACTCCTTCCGGCCATTGTTCAGGATGCCGCCTCGCATCGCGTCCTCATGCTGGGCTTTATGAATGAGGACGCGTGGCGTAAGACGCTCGAAACCGGCAGCGTCACCTTTTATAGCCGGACCCGCAACAAGCTCTGGACGAAAGGCGAGACGTCCGGGAATCGTTTGGTGGTCAAAGAGATCTTCAACGACTGCGATAACGATACGCTGCTGATCACGGTGGAGGCCATCGGTCCCGGCGTTTGCCACGCCGGATATGAGAGCTGCTTCTACCGCAGACTCGAAAACAACGAATGGGTGGAAGCCGAGAAACCCACTTACGATCCCAACGCGGTCTACGGAGGCAAACAGTAATGGCGAAGCTGAAGCTTGGCATTCCCAAAGGCAGTCTCGAGAACGCAACAGTCGATCTGTTTCGCCGTGCGGGATTCAATATCAGCACCAGTTCGCGCTCGTATTTTCCTTCGATCGACGATCCCGATATCGAATGCATGCTGATCCGGGCACAGGAAATGGCGCGCTACGTTCAGGACGGCATTCTCGACGCGGGGCTCACCGGTCTGGACTGGGTTTCCGAAGTGGGCGCCGATGTAGTGGCGGTGGCCGATCTTGTCTACGCCAAGCAGAGTTTCGGCAAGGTGCGGTGGGTGCTCGCAGTGCCGGAAGCCAGTGGAATTCATTCGGCGAAAGATCTGGAGGGCAAAACGATCGCCACGGAACTGGTGGCGACCACGAAGCGCTATCTGGAAAAGAATGGCGTCACGGCGAAAGTTGAGTTCAGCTGGGGTGCGACGGAAGTGAAGCCGCCGGTGCTGGCCGATGCCATTGTGGAAGTGACGGAGACGGGCTCATCGCTGCGCGCCAATAAACTGCGAATTGTAGAGACGGTGCTCGAATCGAACACACAGTTGATCGCCAATCTGGAAGCCTGGAACGACGACTGGAAGCGAACGAAGCTCCAGGATCTGAAACTGCTGTTGGATGGCGCGATTGCGGCGTTGGGGAAGGTGGGTCTGATGCTGAATGTGCATAAGGCCAATCTCGACGCGGTGCTGGGAGTGCTGCCCGCACTGAAACGTCCGACTGTGTCTCATCTCAGCGACGGGGAATGGCTGGCGGTCAACACGATTCTGGATGAATCGACGGTGCGCTCGATTATTCCGCGACTGAAGCAGGCGGGGGCCGAGGGGATCGTGGAATATCCGTTGAACAAGATCGTGATGTAGGGGGCTCATCCTATGATCCGCATCCTCAATTCCAGCGATGTAACACGCGTGCTGGCCCGGCGGGCCGCGCGTATGGACGATGCCGAGGCGATTGTCCGGCCGATACTCGAAGCGGTTCGCAAACGCGGCGATCGGGGGCTGCTCGAATACGCGAGAAAGTTCGATGGCTTAACGCGCAAGACTGTACACGTTCCGACAGCGGAGCTGAGAGCAGCGTCGGGCCGGCTGAGCGCGGAGTTTCTATCGGCGGCGGAGGAAGCTTCGCACAATGTGCGCCGGTACGCCGAGAAGCAACTTCCGAAGGAATCGGTCACGAGCTTCGGCAAAGGTCATCGGCTGCAGCAGATTGTGCGGCCGCTGGACACGATCGGGGCATATATTCCGGCTGGCCGGTATCCGCTGCCATCGACGCTGATCATGACGGCAGTTCCGGCGCAGGTGGCCGGGGTGACGAATATTTGCGTGGCGTGTCCGAAGGCGGTGGATGAGGTTTATGGAGTCGCTCACCGGCTTGGGCTCGACCAGGTTTTCCAGATGGGCGGCGCGCAGGCGATTGCGGCATTTGCGTACGGCACGAAGACGGTTCCGCGAGCAGACCGCATAGTCGGCCCGGGCAACATCTATGTCGCGGCGGCGAAACGTCTGCTGGCGGGTGAGGTGGGAATCGATTTTGTGGCAGGGCCGACCGAGATTCTGATCATTGCGGCGGACGCGGATGCACGGTATCTTGCGGCGGACATGCTGGCTCAGGCCGAACACGATACAGATGCGAGCGCGATTCTGCTGACGACGTCGCGGAAGCTGGCGGAGCGGGTTGCGAAAGAACTGGAACGGCAGTTGGCGACACTTCCGACAGCGGCCGTGGCGCGGAAGGCCATCGATAAGAACAGCGCCATCATTCTGGTGAACTCGCTGGATCAGGCAGTGGATCTTTCGAACCGTTTCGCGCCGGAGCATCTGGCGATTCATCATGAAGAACTGATTCCGAAGATCCGGCACGCGGGCAGTGTGTTTGTGGGGGCGTTCAGCCCTGAGGCCGCGGGCGATTACGCGTCAGGACCGAATCATGTGCTGCCGACGAACGGCGTGGCTCGTCTGCGCGGCGGTCTTTCGGCAGCCGACTACGTGAAGGTGATTTCGGTGCAGCAACTGGATGCCGGGGCATTGCGAAAGCTGGCGCCTGCGATCACGACGCTGGCCCGGGCTGAAGGTTTGGAAGCCCACGCGAGATCGGTTGAGGTGCGCCTTGTCTAACGTTTGCCCGCCGGATGGCGGTTCGGGCCCCGCGCCGCGCAAAGCGGTGCTGGCAATGGCGCCGTATTCGCCGCCGACGGGGAACCGGCTGGATAAACTTCGCCTCGATTTCAATGAAAATACGGTGGGGTGTTCGCCGCGCGTAATCGAGCGGCTGAAATCCGCGCTCGATGCGGGCCTGCTGACGGTGTATCCGGACTACGCGCGCGCCAAAGCCGCATTGGCTGCCTACTTCCGCGTTTCGCCGGATGAACTGCTGCTGACGAATGGCACGGATGAAGCGATTCAGGTGCTGGTCAACACTTACGTTGACGACGGCGATGAAGTCATTGCGTTGCGGCCGTCGTATGCCATGTATCGCTTTTATGCCGAGGTGGCAGGGGCAAAGATCATTGAGGTGGATTACACCGCGCCCGCGCTCAAGTTTCCGCTGGCAGAGGTTCTGGCTGCTATCACGCCGCGCACGAGGGCGATTCTGATTGCGAACCCGAACAATCCGACCGGCACGGCGGTGGATCTGGCGGGGATCGAGCAGATCCTCAAAGCCGCGCCACACGCTGCGGTACTGATCGACGAAGCGTACTACGAATTCTTCGGCGTCACCGCGCTCAATCTGCTCTGGAAGTATCCGCAGCTGTTTGTGAGCCGGACTTTTTCAAAGGTCTACGGGATGGCGGCGCTGCGCATGGGCTGCCTGTTTTCACAGGCCCCGAACGTGAAGTATCTGCATAAAGCTCAATCGCCCTATAGTGTAAATGCGCTGGCAGCGATTGCGGCGGAGGCCGCGGTGGAAGACACGGCGTACATCGAAAATTATGTGACGGAAGCGCTGGCCGCGCGGGAAATGCTGGAGGTGGGGCTGGAGAACCTGGGCATTGAGCTGGTACCGGGATCCGCCAATTTCGTCCTTGGATACTTCGGGGATCGCGCGGTGGAAGTCCGGGATGCGCTGCGGGAGAAAGCAATTCTGGTGCGCGACCGCAGCTATGAAATTCCGGGCGGTGTGCGCATCACGGTGGGCACACGCGAACAGGCGCGTCGCGTGCTTTCCGAATTGGAGAAGATCTGGTGAAGGATTTAATCGTATTCGATATGGACGGGGTGCTGGTGGACGTCAGCGAGTCGTACCGGTCTGCCATTCAGGCGACGGTGCTGCATTTCACCGGCACTCAACCGACCAACGATGAAGTACAGGTGTGGAAGAACAAGGGCGGTTTCAACGACGACTGGAAGCTCTCGCATCGGATGATTCAGGAACTCGGGGAAGAGGTCGCCTATGACGATGTGGTCAACCGGTTTCAGCAGATTTTTCTGGGGGAAAACAACGACGGGCTGATTCTGCGCGAGCGATGGCTGGCGGGAGAGGGCCTGTTCGAGCGCCTGGCGAGGCGGCATCATCTGGCTGTGTTTACGGGGCGTCTGGGTGCGGAAGCGCAACTCACGCTCGACCGGTTTGCGAAGACCACTTTCAATCCGGTGGTGGGGGCGGATCATGTTGCCAACGGCAAGCCTCATCCGGAAGGGTTGCACAAGATTCGGGCGTCGGTGCCGCATGGGAAGTCGTGGTACCTGGGTGACACGGTGGACGACGCAAGGGCGTCGCGAGCGGCGGGAGTTCCGTTTATCGGTATTGCTTCGCCGGCGGCTCCTCGGCATGCGGAACTGGCGCAGCTGTTGCGGGATGAAGGCGCGGTTGCGGTGATCGACGACATCAATTCTCTGGAGGGCGTACTTGCCGCGAACAGCTAAGATCGAACGCAATACGAAAGAGACGCGGATCACCGCAGAGTTGCGCATCGAAGGCCGCGGCCGGTATGAAGTTGCCACCGGCATTCGTTTTTTCGACCACATGCTGGAGTTGTTTACGAAGCACGGCGGCTTCGATCTGAAGCTGAAGGCGGATGGCGACCTGGATGTGGATCAGCATCACACGGTGGAAGACGTGGGCATTGTGATGGGCCAGCTTTTCTCGAAAGCGCTGGGGGATCGGAAAGGGATCAATCGGGCCGGGTATTTCGTGCTGCCGATGGACGAAACGCTGGCGGTGGTCGCGGTGGACCTTGGTGGACGTCCGGCTCTGGTCTATAAGGACCTGGTGAAAGTACGGCTGGTGGGGGATTTGCAGACTGAGCTGCTGGTGGATTTCTTCGACGGCTTTGTTCATCATGCTGGTGCGAATCTGCATGCGAAGGTGTTGTACGGCCGGTCAAACCACCACAAGATCGAAGCAATTTTCAAATGCTGGGCGAGGGCGATGCGATATGCGGCATCGACGGATGCGCGGCTGAAGGATCAACTGCCCTCGACCAAGGGGCTGTTGTGATCGCGATCTTCGATTACGGGGCGGGGAATCTGCGATCGGTGCAGAACACGCTGGACGAAATCGGCGCACAGTATGAGTTGGTTCGGGATGCGGCGGGGCTGGAGCGCGCGCCAAAAATCATACTGCCGGGTGTAGGCCATTTCGGGCAAATGCTGCGGGCGCTGGATGAGATGGAGGTGCGGCAAACGCTGATCGCGCGAATTCGCGCCGGTGTGCCGTTTCTCGGCATCTGCCTGGGGCTGCAGGGGCTGTTCGAACGGAGCGCGGAAGCTCCAGGTCAGCCTGGGCTGGGTATTTTCCCGGGCGCGGTGGAGCGCTTCGATATCGAGGCCAGAGTTCCGCACATGGGATGGAACGAGGTGGATCTGGTGCGGCCGTCGAAGCTGCTGAAGGGGCTGCCGGAGCGTCCGCATTTGTATTTCGCGCACAGCTATTACGTGCCGGTGGTTGAGCAGGCGGCGGGCACGTGCACTTACACGATTCCGTACACGGCGGTGCTGGAAGCGGGCAACACTTTCGGGGTGCAGTGCCATCCGGAAAAATCGGGACCGCTGGGACTGGCTATCGTGCGGAATTTTGTGGAGCTCAACTGATGCTGGCGAAGAGAATCATTCCTTGCCTGGATGTAACCGCCGGGCGGGTGGTCAAGGGCGTGAATTTCGTGAACCTGCGGGACGCGGGCGATCCGGTGGAACTTGCCGAGCGTTACAACCAGCAGGGCGCGGACGAACTGGTTTTTCTCGATATCACGGCCTCGAGCGATGCACGCGACATCATGGCCAATGTGGTTGCGCGTACGGCGCGACAGGTGTTTATTCCACTGACGGTTGGTGGCGGGATTCGGTCGGTGACCGATGCGCGGCTCATCCTGATGTCGGGCGCGGATAAGGTTTCGGTGAATACGTCCGCTGTTCGCAGGCCCGAATTGATTACGGAGCTCAGTAATGAATTCGGCGCGCAGGCGGTGGTGCTCGCGATTGATGCGCGCCGAAGCTCGCCAGGCAAATGGAACGTGTTCACAAAAGGCGGCCGGGTGGATGAAGGCATGGACGTGGTGGAATGGGCGGCGCGCGGGGAATCGCTTGGGGCCGGCGAGATCCTGCTGACGTCGATGAACACCGACGGAGTGCTGACCGGCTTCGATTGCGAACTTACGCGCGCTGTTTCGCGGGCGACGAAGATTCCCGTGATTGCATCGGGCGGGGCGGGCAAGCCGGAGCATTTTGTCCACGTGCTGACGGAAGGCGAAGCGGATGCGGCGCTGGCGGCGTCGATCTTTCACGATGGCACTTATACGGTTGACGATGTCAAGACGGTGTTAAAGCGCGACGGCATTCCGGTCCGGAAAACTATATGATTGCGAGAATCGTTCCCTGTATCGATCTGATGGATGGCAAGGTGGTGCAGCTTGTGCAGGGGCGCGAGAAGGCGCTCGAAGGGGACAGTCCGGATGAAATGCTGCGCAGGTTCGCGGCGTTTCCACAGATTCAGGTGATCGATCTGGATGCGGCGATGGGCCGTGGCGCCAACGATGAGTTGGTGGAAATGCTGGCGTCGAAGGCTATTATTCGCGCGGGCGGCGGAGTTCGGACAGTGGGGCGGGCGGAGACGCTGCTGCGGCAGGGAGCATTTCGCGTGATCGTGGGAACGTCGGCGTTCCAGGCGGACGGACCGAATCATTCGTTCTTGTCTGAACTGGCGGCGACGGTGGGGAAGGACAGAATCGTGCTGGCCCTCGATACCAAAGGCGGGCGGATTGTGATCAAGGGTTGGCAGGAAGCGACGGGTTTCACGGCTGAAGAAGTGATTCATCAGCTGGAGCCGTACTGTTCGGGGTTCCTCTGCACCTATGTTGATAAGGAAGGCATGATGCAGGGGACGGATCTCGACTGGTTCCGGAGGCTGCGGGCAGCGACCGGGATGGAGATTACGGCGGCCGGGGGGATCACCACGATGGAGGATATTCAGGCGCTGTTGGGGATGGAGATCAATTGCGCGGTGGGCATGGCGATATATACGGGGCGGCTGGATTTGGCCGAACTGGCGGCGCTTCAATCGGGAGGGCGGGGGAAGGAATAAGTGCGCCAATACCTTTTTTAGGGCGGCGTGATAAAGTACAGCAAAGCAAGTGCAGTATTCGCAGCTATCCCTGTTTGACTTGAGAAAGAACTCGGTGGACTTTGTCGGTTTGGTCCGCCGGGTGCGACAATTTGGAACGAGGGGGCAACGTGAGGATCCGCTCAACGGTTTTGGCAGTGGCTGGCGTCTGGATTATGGGGGCGGCATCCGCACTGACTGCGAATGAAACGCTGGACCGCGCACAGCAGATGGAAGACGCGGGGACCGCGTCGGGGGCACGCGCTTTGCTGGGACAGGCGGTGCAAAGCGCATCGTCCGATGCGGAACTGCTGACGGGTTACGCGGAGTGCCTGGAGCGAAGCCACGACAGCGGAGCGCGCGCGGCATTTCGCCGTGCCGCCTCCGAGTGGAAACGTCAGAATAAGACCACGAATGCGGCAACCGCGCAAAAACGCGCGGTGCTGCTGGACCTGATTGCCGGCGACCGGGCGACAGCCGAGACAGATCTGGTGGAATACCGCGCGCTCGGGGGGAAAGATATCTCGATCCCCACCGCCGGAAGCTCCGCGCCAACCACGTTCGAGACGGTTACGATTCCGGGGCCATACCGGTCATTCGCCCGCATGGCGGCGCTTTCGCCGGATGCCGGGCCTGCCGATATTCTGCCCGCGCTGGCGCGCAACGTTATTACAAGTGGATACCAGGCGTCGCGTGGCAGCGATCAGCTGGAATCCACGGAGTACCTCAAGCTGGTGCAGCGATACCTGGCACAGGTGAAAGAGCTGGATCAACTGGCAGGCCCCGAACACGTTATCAAGGTGCCGAATTGCGAATCGACGCAGACGAACGATTTGCTGCGGGTTTTGGGATACCGGATGCGGGGCGGTTGCGGCAGCGAGGTCGTGCTGGAGACGGTGAACGCAGCCCGCGCTTTTTTGACTACGGACTCGGGGTTTCCGCTGTCGGAGCTGGAGCGGGCGCTTCAGACGGATCGGGCTTTTAATTATCCATACCAGTCCTCTCGCGCGAATGTGATGTATACGGCGGACTACTGGATGAACGCCAAAGAAAAGGCGCAGGGTAATTTTCTGGAAGCGCTGCTGGGGGATCCGGCGCTTTGCCGGTTTTATCTCGGGATGTCGCGGATCGACCCGGAGACGGCGGATTCGCTGCGGCAGGGGATAGCGACTGTGCGGCTGCGCGGGTTTTCGGCGGTGCTGGATTTTTTCGGTGGCAATTTCCAGATGCGGCAGGGCAAGGCGGTGGTGCCCGGCGGAGCGAAGTCCGCGGCGGCGTGGGCGGATCTGGCGGGAACCTCTCCGGATAAAGGGGTCGATTTCTTCGACAAACTGATGGCGAAGGACGACGGCTGGCTGGCGGGGCTTTACGATTCGCTCTCGCGCATCCGGGGACCGGTGCAGGAGTATCTGACGGATCCGAGCCGCATGAAGCGCTTTTACGCGGCGGTTCGGGGAAAAGTGACGACGCCGGGTCCGGCGCGACCGGTGTTCAATTCGAACGCGGACATGTTGCTGCTGACGACCAGGCTGCAACTGGATCGCAACGGTAAAGTCCACGTGCCAGGCGGGCTGGATGTCTGGAAGGCGCTGTTTTCGAAGGGAAGCAAGGAACGGTACGACCTCAAACTCAGCACGACGGCGCCGAACTGGAAGGATACGGACGACATCATCGAGGCGCTGTTCGCATTGTGCCGCAAGCCGGTGGAGAACGAACCGTTGCGGATTTTCATGGCGCTATCGGATATCGACCGAATTCGTACCACTCCGCTGCAGACAGCCACGGTCGAGCGACTGGCTCACGACTGGACAGTTTACAGCGCACAGTACAGCTTCTTCAGCGAAGTGCCGGATTTGTCGGACCGGACGATCATTGCGTGGATGGATACGGCGGCATCGCTCGACAAAATACGGGACCAGGCATTCCGGCAGGATGCGATCGCGACTTATCAGGGGCTGACGGGACTGTGGCAGATTTTCTGCAGGCAGAAGAGTATTCCGGCGGCGCAGGCCGACGGGGCGCTTGTCGCCATCACGACGCCGTTCAGCGGACTTAAATCGAGCAGGGAACTCTTCGATGCGGGGCGGACCGGCCTCCGAACTCTGGTGACCGCGGCGGGAGCTACCACGGGCCCGGTTCAGGAACGCGTGATGGGCTTGCTGGCGGGCGGTTCGAAATCGTCGGACGTGGAAGTTCGCACAGAATTGATCCGGCAGCAGCAGCGCTATTTCGATGCACAGGCTTTGTTCTCGCCGGACACGATTTTTGAGCTGGCGGACAATCTGGAGGCGGTGGCGAAAGGCGAGAAACTGAACGCGCAGCTGGCAGCCAGGCTGGCGGCCAAGGCCAACGATATTCAGATGCCGCGCGCGTCGATGACGTTCGAAGAAAAAGGGTCGCAGGCTTTCGGCTACTGGGTCGATAAGCATATCGGAGACCAGCGGAAGCTCAATCTGCGGGCAACGATCGACAAGGCGGCGAAGGATCCGGCCAAGCTGGGAGAGATTCGCGGCTTGCTGTCGCCGGCGCTGCGCGACACGATTGTCGGGTATAACTACATACGCTACGCACCGCCGGGTGCGCAGATTCTGCTCACGAATCCACTCTTTGTACGCGGCCACGATTTTGTGGGTGCGCAGGGCGGGGACCATGCCTGGCAGCAAACCAGCATGTACGGGAGCGGCTGGCCTTCGAGTGCAGGCGGGCGCCTGATCGGCTCGCTGTCATCGCTGCCGTATGCGCTGGCGGAGGCGGAGAAGGATTTTCTGGTGCCATCGCAGACGCAGGCTTTGATCTGGGGCGATCTGGTTCCACAGATGATTCTGTCGGCGACAATGCCGCGATATTGGGACGTTACGCCGGTGCAGATGCGCTGGGTGTCGACGAGCATCCGTCACGCGGAAGCCATGCTGGCGGAGGCGGCGGTGAATCCGGAGGTTCGGGGCCGTGTGCTGGAGGCCGTGGGGAATGCGGCGAGCCTGATCCGGTACGATGCGGTGGCGCGGGAAGAGGCGGTGGGAAATGTGCGGGCGGCAATCGATTTGCTGACGCCTTCGGAGTTGTATCTGGTTGGGCAAAGCCTGCAGGAAAACGCGCCGGAGCTGGCGCATTTGCAAAAGGTGGCGGCCGACCAGGTGAACAGTGAAGCGATCTCGCATGCGTGGGGTACGTCGAAGCCGACGCTGACGAACTCGTACCGGCAGGAACTTCTGAACCTGAAGACTTTTCCGACGCTGATGGGTTATTCGAGCCGCATCATGGCTGAGAGCTGGGAGTCGAATCAACTGTACTGGGCTGCGATTGGCTACGAGATGGGCTTAGAGCCGGCCCGGCTGGCGCTGGTGGTTCCGCAGTGGACGCAGCTCACGGTAGAACGGATTTTTGCTTCGCATCTGGAGGACTGGCCCGCGCTGCTGCGCAGTTTGAGGTCGGTGGGTGAAGATGCGCGCGCGGGTAAATTGAAGGAAATAGCGAGGAACGGACAGTGAGCCAGAAGCGGAATCGGAAATTAATTACCTTTCTGGGCGGCGGCGCCGCTGTTATTGCGACGAGCGCCTGGCTGCTGGCTCAGGAACCCGTAGTGCCTGTGTTCCACGCAAAGGTGGATCTTGTCGTATTGACCTTCACGGTTACCGACAGCAAAGGGAAGTACGTCAACGGGCTGAAGCCAACCGATTTCCGTATCACGGAAGACGGGATTCCGCAGAAGCTTTCGACGTTTGCGGAGGGCGACCGACCGGCCATGGAAGTGGGGGAAGGCGGGGTGCTGAAGCCGATTTCGCCGCAATCCGCCGCCGCAGTGGCGGCAGCCAATTCCGCCGAAAAGGCGCCGGATACATTCGCCGGGACCAGTGTGTTCGTTCTGTTCGACACGAGCAACTTCATGTACCGCGGGTTTGTATACGCGGAGGATGCGATCGGCGATTTCATTCGCGGCCTGGATAAGGCGGATTCCGTGGCCGTGTATACGTTCAGCCGGAATCTATCGCGCGCTTCGGAGCTGTCGGCGGATCATCAGAATGCCATCAGCGGATTGCGGACGGCCGTGGCGGGAGACGATACGGCGCTTTATAACGGGCTGCTGCTGGGGCTGCGCGATGCGGCGAAAGTGCCGGGGCGCAAGGTGATTATCGTGTTCTCGAACGGCCCCGACAACGCTAGCATGGTGGCTCCGGACGATGTGCGAACTGTGGCGGAAGACGAAGGGATTCCGATTTACGTGATCTCGACGAATGACGTGAACAAGGATCCGATTTCGAGCAGTGTTTTCCGCCGTATTACTTCGAGCACCGGCGGGAAGGCTTATTGGGCCAAGACCTGGCAGAAGCAGGTGGAAGCGTTCGATGCGATCCGCGAGGACATCGGGAATTCGTATGCGCTGACGTATTATCCGGCGGCGAATCCGAATGAGGGCTTCCGCAAGATCAATATTGAGATCGTTTCGGACACGGCTAAGAAGTATCGTGTTCGTGCGCGACCGGGATATCGGCCGCGCAGCTACTAGCATTAAGCGGAAAAACCAAATAGCCGCCGATGAACGCAGATGGACGCCGATCAGGCCTTTGTTTTCGGGCCCCCTGATCGGCTATGCGCTTACTTGAGGCTGGCTTCCAGTGTGCGGATCTGAGCTTCGAGCGACTTCTGCGGTCTGTTCGCCAGCGCCACCTCACATTCCGCCTTCGCATTGATCTTGTCGCCCTTCTGGTTCAGGGCCATCGCGTAGTGGTAGTGGTAAATGGGATTCAGCGGCGCCTGAGTGACGAGGTGTTTAAACTCTTCGACGGCACTGTCGGTGATGTTCTTCTTGAGATAAATCCAGCCGATCGTATCGCTGACTTCGAGGAAGTTTGGCAGTCTCTGCTTGGCGTCATTGGCGTATTTCATGGCGAGATTCAGGTCGCCTTTGGTTTCGGTAATCAGATAGGCCAGATTATTCAGGGCCAGGGGATTGTTCTGATCGATTTTCAGCGTCTTCTCGTAGTAGATGCGGGCGCTGGGT
Source organism: Bryobacteraceae bacterium (assembly GCA_025928545.1). Classification (GTDB taxonomy): domain Bacteria; phylum Acidobacteriota; class Terriglobia; order Bryobacterales; family Bryobacteraceae; genus BOG-234. The sequence goes on from JAICJH010000027.1 coordinate 14,468, forward strand.
AAATTCTGGGTAGCTTCGTACAGGAGCGCCAGATTGGTGGCGATTGCAGCGTTATCAGGCAAGGCTTTAGCCGCCTTTTCCATGAACTCAATGCTTTTCGGGAAATCGCCCTTATAGCGATAGGATTCGCCGATTCGGCTCCACAGGTCGCCTTTGATCTTCAGGTCGGAAACTCCGTCGGCCAGGGCGGTGTATGTGGCAATAGCCGGGTCAAACTGACGTGCCGACATCTGCGCATTGCCCAGTTCCCGCTGCATCTGGAAGGAGGGCGTCTTCTGCGCGGCCTGACGAATCAGATCGACACTCTTGTCCGCCTGACCATCCATCAGGAGAGCCTTGGATTCACCGAGCAGGCCGCGAATGTTCTGTGGCGCGGCTTCATAGGCGCGGCGGAAGTGATCGAGCGCGTCTTTGGTCTTCTTCTGGTTGAGGTCGAGAACACCCATTTCCAGCAGGGTTTCGACCTGTTTCGGATCTTTTTCGAGGACTTCGTTCAGAAGCTTGCGGGCCTCGTCGTACTTGCCGAGGCGCTGTAGCGCGGCGGCCATCATGACCCTGCCCTGGACGCTATCGGGCCGGGCTTTCAGGATCTCTCCGGCAGCCTGGACGGCTCCATCGAAATCGTTCTTGACGATTGCCACCTGGGTCTGGGCATAACGGGCGGGCAGATAACCCGGATTCAGGTCGACGCACTTGTCAAACTGCTGCCTGGCCTGTTCGTACAGGCCTTTGGCAAAATAGGCCCGTCCGAGGTTAAAGCGGGCGACCCAATTATTTGGCCTCGCGATGACAACAGACTGGAGGACAGCCTCCGCTTCACTGATCTGGTTCTTATCGAGCATGAAGGTAGCCCTCAAGCCGAGAGCTTCGGGATCCTTGGGGTCGGCGTGCAGGATCTCATCATTCTTCGCCTGCGCCATGGTGGCATTCCCCTGGCGGATATAGACTTCAATCTCTTGTTTCAGGTATGTGTTTCTTCTGTCGGAATCGGCCTTGATGCCATCTTCATAGGCTTTCAATGCGCTATCGAACTGATTCACGCGGACAAAGAAGGAACCAGCCTGCAGATAGGCATCCGGGAACAACTTGAGGTTCTTTTCCATGTCCACGAGCAGGGCGATCAAATCGTCCTGGCGTTTGGTCGCGAAATAAAATTGTGCGAGGGTTAACCGGAGACTGGTGTCTTTAGGAACCGCCGCCATGGCGCTTTTCAGCGTGGCTTCGGCTTCGGGCAGCTTTTTTTGGCCGACATAGATCTTGTAGAGCTCATAGTAGCCGTTGAGATTGAGCTTATCCTTGTCGATGAGCGTCTTGAAAACCGTTTCTGCCTCGGCTGCTTCGCCGTCGAGCGCCAGGGTACGGCCCAGCGCGAGAGTGATAACGTAATCGCCCGGTTTTGAATTGAGGGCGGTTCTGTATTCCTGGATTGCTTTGCCTACGCTCTGTTTAGCATCGGGGCCGTTCCCGGCTTTCAGCAACTGGCCGGCGGAAAGCAGCGCAATGTCACCTCTGAGCTTATGGCCTTCCCATGAGGAAGGATTGCTCTTGAGCAGACCGTCCACCATGGGCTGCACTTCCTTCATGACCGAGGTCGGATCTTTCGCGTTCTGTGCCGAAATGAGCATGATCTCCGCGAGCTTCAGCGTGGCGTCGTTCAATTCGGGCGACCCCGGCTTCTGTGTGCCGAGCAGTTCGTATGCGCGGCGCAACATCTGATAGGCATTGGGCGGCTGCTGTAAGTCCAGATCCACCAGCGCGAGACGGTAGTAGGCCTCACCGAAACGGCGATCTGCTTCAATCGCCTTCCGATAGTAGATGTTGGCCTCTTTGTAGCGTTTTTGCTGGTAGTATTTGTTCCCGCTATCGAGGTACTTCTGCTTCAGATATTGGGGGTCCCGATTGCAGGAGACAAGCGCCAGGGCGGTTAATAAGACAAAAATCAGATGTCGCATGGGAATTGACCTTTTCCATTGTCCTATAAACCAGGCAGCGACGGACGTTAAAGTACTATCCATCCGGCCTAGTACCCCCTGAAAATACCCTTAGACCGGCTTGAGTGTCGCTAAAAGTGCGATAGCGGCCCGAATGTCCTTCATTCGGCGGGCAGGATCGCTCGATTCGCGTTCTATTGAGAGCGCGCCTTTGTATCCGATATCGCGTAGTTTGTCCAGAAAACGCCCGACTCCGACGGATCCGGCACCCAAAGCTGTTTCTTTTCCGAGCGCGCCTGGGCGACCGCGTTCCGGCCAATCGCCGTCTTTGCAATGAACTGAAATGACGTGGGTTGCGAGCACGCCCAGAGCTTCAATCGGGTCGCCGGTGCCATACAGGATCATATTGGCGGGGTCGAAGTTTATGCCGAGGTTGGGACGATCGACATCGTTCAGGAACGCGAGCAGCACGTTGGCCGGCTCCTGCCCCGTTTCGAGGGCAAAAGTCTGTTGCCGGGCTGCCGCATAGTCGCAAATTCGGCGCACCATGTCGCGGACGGCGAGGTAATCGGCGTCGGTGGGAGATTCGGGAACGAAACCAATATGGGTGGCGATCCCAAGGGCGGAGATGGTGGTTGCGAAATCGCTGACCGCCATGGTTCGGCGCTCTCGCTCATCTCTTGTGGCCCGGGGTATGAAACCCACGGTTTGCTGGACAGTAGGGATATCGGCGTAGCTTTCGCCTGAGTAGGCGGCGAAAACGGTAAAGACGCGGAAATTGGCAGCCCGGAGCGCATCGCGCCATTGGGGGGCGCATGAAAGGTCGAGATCGCCGGGGATGCCCAATTGCCCGGAATGGATGCCGAGAGCGGTGAGTTCGGCGAGGGTTTGAGCGGGATCGCGGCCCGCCCAGAACATCACGGCGGTTTCAAAGGGTTGAGGTGTTTGCATGTGAATTTCTTTCGCGCGATTCTACAAGTTCCTGGATCAGGGCCACAGCCATGGCGGACTGAGCCGGCGGGCATCGTACCGGCTGGGTTTCGTTGGCTACGCAGTCCGCGAAATAGGCCAGCTCGGCTTCGAAGGCGTCTTTCTCCCCCAGCGGGATTGAGATTGCTTCGCCCGACTCGCTATATTGCCGAAAATCGTTGGCAGCACTCGACCAATCGAAAGTGGCGGCGTCGGTGGTGACGGTGAACTCCATGGAAAACGGATAGGAATCGGGGTGGTGCCAGCCGCCGCTGATGACGACGGGGCCGAGGTCTGGATAGCTCAGGTCCGCATGAATCACGTCGATGCCGCGGGCAAGATCCCGGTGACCGCGGGCGTGTACGGATTCGGGCATGCCCCAGAGGGAGATGCAAAAGTCGGCATCGTGAATGAGGAGGTCCATGATGCCGCCACCGCTGCGGGCAGGGTCTTTCAGCCATGGACTCCATTTCGGAGCGGCGCACCGGCGGCGAAAAAAGGCGGAACGGACGAGCGGATTTTCGTGTACCGAGCGGGTGAGTTGTTCATACGCCGGGAAGAAGCGCAGAACGTGCGCGGCCATGAGAATCCGCCGGCTCGTCGCGGCTTCGTGGATCAGGGCTTCCGCTGTGGCCGAGTCGAGCGAGATCGGTTTTTCGGTCAACACATGCTTGCCGGCGCGAAGAGCCGCGGTCGCGGCGGGCGCGTGCTGGTCGGTGGGGAGGCAGATATCGACTGCATCAATGGCGGGGTCGGCCAGAGCTTCCTCGATTGTGAGGTAGCAGCGAAGATCGGAGAAGTCGAATTGCCGGACGCCGCCGGCCAGATTGCCTCCGACCATTGAGAGATCACCGGTGAGCCGGCGGGGATCGGCGTCCACAACGGCATGGAGGCGGACGCCGGGCATTTTCCGCCACGCCTGGAGGTGCGTGACACCCATGAAGCCCAGACCGACGACGGCGATGTTGATCATACGGAAACGCGACGGGCCACCATTATGGTGATGTCATCCGACTGAGGTGCGCCGGCTGCGTGAACGGTGACGGCTTTACGGATTAAATCGACGATTTGCGTGGCCGGCAGGTGACGGCTCCGGCGTACGGTTTCGGCGAGGCGCTCGGTTTCGAATTCGTCGTCGGAAGCGTCGGCGGCTTCAGTGACACCGTCGCTATAGATTACGAGAGTATCGCCGATTTCGAGCTTTTGACGATACTCGCGGTATTCAATGGTTGGAATGATGCCGATGACCGGGCCGCCGCCCTCCAGTTGTTCATGCTCGCCGTTGGCGCGGATAATGAGCGGCGGGTTGTGACCGGCGTTACAGAAAATCAGCTCGCCGGTCTCGCCGTTCAGAATACAGAAAAACACCGTGATGAAGCGGTTGGCGGGGCAGTTGGCGCAGGTCAGACGATTGAGCCGTGTCATGACCGATGCAAGATCTTTGGGCTCTTCGGCAAGGGCCTGTACGCGCGCCTGAAGGCCCATCATCAGCAATGAGGCGGGCATGCCTTTGCCGGAGACATCACCGAGGACCATGGCAACGCGGCTTCCTTCATAGGGGAAGAAATCGAAATAATCACCGCCGACTGTGCGACAGGGCGCGTTGTGGCCGGCAAGATCGAGTCCTCTGACATTGGGCGCGGTGGCGGGCAGATAGAGTTGCTGGATCTCGGCGGCCTGATCGAGATCCCGGGCCATGATCTGTTTGGCTCTTTCCATTTCCGCCAGGCGCGTATGTTCTATGCGGACCGCGGCCACATTGGCCATGACGGTAAGCAGATTGAGATCGTCTTTGTTGAACGGGCGGAGGATGGAAGGCGAATCGACATAAATGATGCCGATGATTTCGGTGCCCGTCTGGAGAGGCACAGCGATCAGGCTTCGGATGTTTTGTTCGACGATGCTTTTGCGTTCGCGAAGAGCCTCATCGCTGGCGGTATCTCGCACCAGTACCGACGCGCCGGTGTCGATCACCCGGTTGCGGACGGTGGAAGAAATCCGGAAGCCTTCGCCACGGTTCGCCTGCGGCACGAGCTCGTTGTTTTCGAGCGTGAGGATGATGCCGCGGTCGCCCTTGACCGCGTCGATGGCCAATTCCAGAATGAAGCGGAACAGTTCGGGGAGGGGACGATTACCGGAGAGTTCATTACCGGCGCGGATCAGCGCGGCCACCTGAGCCGCCGCAAGACCACCCGACTCGCCTTTGGCGCCGGCACTTTGCTTCGCCTGCTCATCGGCGCGCATGATGCTGTCGAGGCTGGTGATGACGGTAGTGGAGCTGGATTCGGAAAAATCACCGGAATCGGCGGCATCGAAAACGACGACCGGGTTCGAACTGCGGGACGCCATGCCGTCGCAGATGAGAATCATATGACCGGCCATAATGCGATCGCCGCTCTTCAGTGTGGTTTTGGCGGTGAGAGGCTGGCCATTCAGCATGGTGCCGTTTTTGCTGCCGAGATCGACCACAGTCCAGGAGTCGCCGCTGCGTTCCAGAAGCGTGTGCTGGCGGGAGAGGCCCGAGTCGTTCGGATAACTGAGTTCGACGGTAGTGGAACGGCCGAGGCAGAGGCGCTCGCCATCGAGCGGGATCATGCGGCTCTTGCCGTCCGGCGAGAGGATCTGAAGTTCTTTCATTCTGGTCGTTTCGTATTATTGCAGGACCGGTGCGCGGTTGCGGGCGGGAGCGACGATGGCCGCAAGCTCGGCCGTTGCCGTGGCGCACTGTTCGCGGTTGACATCGCGATGGGTGAGGGCGCGCATCATTCTGTCGTTAAAACCATTGATAAGGACGCCCCGCTCCTTCAGGCGAGCGCTGATTTCACGCGGGGTCAGCCCTGTGCCGGAGACATCAAAGACGACGATGTTGGTTTCAGCGCGAAGCACTCGCAGGGAATCGATCTTACTCAATTCGGACGCGATGAAGCGTGCATTCGCGTGATCCGTGGCGAGTTCCGCAGGGCCTTGTTCGAGCGCGATCAAACCGGCGGCCGCGAGAACGCCCGCCTGTCGCATCCCGCCGCCGAGACGCTTGCGAAGCAATCTTGCTTTGTCCATCAGTTGGCGCGAGCCCGCAAGGATAGAGCCCATCGGCGCGCCGAGCGCCTTCGAGAGGCAGAAGGTAATCGTGTCGACTTTCGCGGAGATTTCCCGTACGCTGCGTCCGGATGCGGCAGCCGCATTGAAAACCCGGGCGCCATCCATATGGACGGGGACGCCGAGGTCGTGCGCGCCGTCGCAGATCTCGTCGATCGTTTCCTGTGGATAGAAACGACCGCCGCCCATGTTGTGAGTGTTTTCGAGCGTAATAGCGCCGGTGGGTGCGGCGTTAAAGGTGATGGGTTTGATCAGACGACGGATTTGTTCCCAGGTGAGAATTCCATCGGTGGATTCGATTGTGCGAACCTGGCAGCCCGAAAACCAGGCCGTCATGGACAGTTCCCAATCGACCACATGAGCGCGGGAATCGGCTATGATTTCCTGACCGTGGTTGGTCAGAAGCTTGAGGCCGATAGTATTTCCCATCGTTCCGGTGGGGATAAACAGCGCAGCTTCCTTGCCAACGATTTCGGCGGCGCGGGCTTCCAGATGGTTGACGGTCGGGTCTTCGCCGTAAACGTCGTCACCCACTTCGGCGTCGAACATGGCCTGGCGCATCGCCAGAGAAGGCTTCGTCACGGTGTCGCTTCTTAGATCGATCATGCTGCCACAAACTCCTCAAAAATTTCGTTGGAAACCATGATGCCGCGGTTGGTCAGACGAAGATGCCCATTACTGGATTCGAGCATTCCGTTGGCGAGATGGCGTTCGAACGCCGCACCGTAGCGCAGCCAGTCGGATGCGTCAGGCTGAACGCCTTCGGCCAGGCGGAGACCGACAAAAAACTTTTCCTCCGCTGGATCGGGCCGCGTAGAAGCGGTGCGCGGAGATTCCCCGCGGCCGAATCTGTCCACATATTCAAGAGCGGTTTCCACATTTTGCCAGCGCGTGATGCCGTCGAAGGAATGGGCATCGGAGCCGTAACCGAAATACGGATCGCGATGCCAGTATTTCAGATTATGGGCGGATTCAGCTCCAGGAGTCGCGAAATTCGAGATTTCATAACGGCGGATCCCGTGCCGGGCGAGGTGCTCAACCGCAGTCTCGTAAGAGTCGGCAATCTGGTTTTCATTGGGCACATCGAGCGCACCGTAACGCTTGCCACCCAGCAGAATCTCGGAACCAAGGCGGCTATCGTCATCCACCTCCAGCATGTAAACGGAGGCATGAGGGACTTCGAGGGCGATGAGCGCATCGAGCGAAGTTTGCCAGGATTGCGGGGTCTGGCCGGGGAGGCCGGCAATCAGGTCGACGCTGATGTTGCGGATACCCAGATCGCGAAGGAGCGCGACGTCGTGAATGACGCCGGCGGCGTCGTGCTTTCGTCCGGTACGCGCGAGTTCCGGGCGGACGAAGGACTGCACGCCAAGGCTGATTCGATTGATGCCTGCCCCTTGCCAGGCTCGGATTCGGTCTGCGGTGAGAGAACCGGGAGCAGCTTCGAGAGTAGCTTCGCGCCAGGTCCTCGACAAGGTGGAGTTGAGCTTCTCAATCGCGGGAGGATCCATCGCGCTGGGAGTGCCGCCGCCCAGATAAAGCGTGTCCGCCTCGGGAGCGGATTGCAGTTCGGCAATCAGGGCGGTGAGGTACTGTTCTTCCAGTCCACGGGGCTGGACACCGGACGCGAAGTTGCAGTACGTGCATTTTTGCGCGCAGAACGGCCACGAGATGTAAATGCCAGCCACGCTTGCATTATCGCGTGGGGGCTAACCCTTTGGCGTAGAGCGCGGCAGATCTTTGGTGAAGACGGCGGAAGTTTTGGTGCGGGCGTAGCCTTCCCGGAGGTAGAAGCGATGGGCGTCGTCGCGCTTGATCTGGGAGCGCACGAGCACGGACGCCAGGCCGCGTTCCGTTGCCCACTTTTCGGCCTCGGCAACGAGGAGACGTCCGATGCCGCGACCGCGGGCCTCTTCGGCTACTACAAGTCCGCCGATCTCAACGCGCGCGTCGGAGGCGAGATGACGGGCGATGGCGATGTCGATCCAGCCAAGAACATTCGCGTCGGCACAGGCGACGTAGATGGCGTGATCGGATAGCGGGAGGAGATCCTCAATACGGGCGCGCATGGCTTCCGGAGAAACCGGATAGCCCAATTCGGCGCTCAGAGCGGCTGCCGCCGCGGCGTCGTCCGGAGAGATTTGGCGGATTAAGACCATGAAATGGACAGGATAACGCCCAGAGCTGGCGGCGCTGCACCTTTTCCGACGGAAGCGCATCCAATAACAATTATGATTACGATTCGCAGGTCGGAAGAGCGCGGCCATGCAAACCACGGCTGGCTGGATTCGCACCATACATTTTCGTTCGCCGATTACTTCGATCCGAAACACACGCAATTCCATTCGCTGCGCGTGCTGAATGAAGATCGAGTGTTGGGCGGCCAGGGGTTCGGCACCCATCCCCACAGGGATATGGAGATTATTTCGTACGTGGTTTCGGGAGCGCTGGAGCATAAGGACAGCCTGGGGACTAAGGCACAGATGCGGGCCGGCGACGTGCAGCGTATCAGCGCCGGAACCGGCGTCATGCACAGCGAGTACAATCCATCGCCGAACGAGCCGGTGCATTTCCTGCAAATCTGGATTACTCCGGACGAGCGCGGCGTGAAGCCGGAGTATGCGGAGAAATCGTTTCGCGATGCGGCGCCGGGCCAATTCCATCTGATTGCGTCGAAAGCGGGACGGGCCGGCTCCATCACAATTCATCAGGATGCGGATGTAAATGTCGCGCGGCTGGTGAAGGGCGGAAAACTCGAGCATGGATTCGCCGCGGGTCGCGCCGGTTGGGTGCAGTTGATCGACGGTGAGCTAACCGTGAACGGCAATCAGCTGGTGGCAGGGGACGGAGCCGCCATCACCGACGAGGCGCAACTTCAGTTTCAGGCCGCATCGGACGCGCATTTCCTGTTTTTCGACCTGAAGTAATCGGTAGGATAGAGGCTATGGCGAATCGCGAAATCATGACGTTGGGCGGCGGGTGTTTCTGGTGCCTCGAGGCGGTATACCGGGAGACCGAGGGCGTGGAGTCCGCGGTCTCCGGGTACATGGGCGGGGGCTCGCCGAACCCTACGTATAAACAGGTTTGTTCGGGAACAAGCGGGCATGTCGAGGTGGTGCAGATCACGTTCGACCCGACGGTGATTGCGTTCCGGGATCTGCTGGAGATCTTTTTCGTGATTCACGATCCTACGACACTGAACAGCCAGGGGAATGATCATGGCACGCAATACCGGTCGGTGGTCTTCTACCATTCGCCTGAGCAGAAGACTATTGCCGAGGAAGTAATTGCCGGGTTGACACGGGAGAATGCGTACGGGCGTCCGATTGTTACAGCTGTCGAGCCGGCGTCAGTGTTTTACACCGCGGAAGATTATCACCAGGATTATTTCACGAACAATCCCAATCAACCGTACTGCGCATACGTGGTTGCGCCTAAAGTTCAGAAGTTCCGGGCGAAATTCGCGGAGCGCCGCAAGGTCGGTTAGCATCCTGCTCTGCCGACGGACGCCAGACTTCTGAGACGATCAGGCCCGCCCACGAGGCGTGCTGCTCCGTCCGATGCAGGCCCGCCGATCGCATGATTGTTTCGACCGGGGGTAATGCCCTGCTTTTGAGACCGGTGGTGACGGCGAAGAAGAGATACATGATCCGGATGCAGACTCTGGCATAAAGGCGTGGCCAGCCGCTCTCAGGAATCGCGAACTCACCCACCAGCCAGATCCCTTGTGGCTTCAGAGTGGACGCCAACCGGGTAACCAGACACCCGGCCTCAGGTTCCGTAAAGCAATCCAGGAAAAAATTGGTGATAACCGCGTCATAAAAAGCTGGCGGGAAGCTCACTTCCCGGGCATCGCTCATTTGGAATGTGACGCGTTCCGAATACGCCACTCTCTTCTGCGCCAGAGCAATCATTTCCAGGCTGGCCTCGATCACGTCGACACAGGCATCGGGCGTCAGAGCCAGTAGTTGTTCAAGGGTGCGTCCGTCGCCTTCGCCAAGGATGAGGATCCGTCGCGCGCCGGCGAGGCGCGGCAGATACGCGCAGCGGCGGCGTTCGAGGGCCTTGCCGAAGGCGGCATATTCAATCCAGCGATACCAGGGGGCAAGCCTGCCGATTCTCATTGGCGGATCTTCAACGGACTAGCGGAACAGCAACGGGGTCAGCAGCACCACATCGGCCAGAACGCAGCAGGCGGCGGGAGAAAGCTTCCGGTCCCAGCGGGCGAGTGCGCACAGACCGGCCGCGCTACAGATCACGGCAGTAAACCAGCTGGCGCCGAACGCGGCAGCGATGCATCCGGCCAGGAAGAGCACGGAAATGCAGAGCACGGAAATCCAGGCTCGATGAAAAGTAAAGAGACGGGAAGGCGCCGCCTGGCTCCAGTGTCCGATCATCAACAGATTGCCCAGGCAGAGGGCGCAGAACGCCACAGCAGGCCAGACAAGGTCGCGGACTGAGCGCCCGGCTCCGGTCCACGCAATCAGGAAAGTGCCGGCGGTGAATAAGAGTGCCGCGAGTGGCTTCTTCCATGCAGTGGCGCCCCAACGGCGCAGGGGGAAGATGCCGAGGTAAGTGATAACTCCGGCAGTCAGCAGAAGCCCATTATCCAGAACCGCGGGCCGAAGCCAGAAGCAAGTCAACAGCAGATCGGTCGCTACAACAGTGACTAGCAGCGTCCGCGCGAAGACGTGGTGGCGACGGTAGAACCGATGGCGAATTGATTCTCCGAGGGTCGCAGGATGACGAACATCCAGCAGACGATCCGCGAGATAGATGGCCCAGACCGTGAGCCCGAGCACCAGCCGGCCGGAAGGGTGGAGCACTGTCGGGTAGCAACGCGCGAGGAAGTCCTGCCAGACCAGTGCGACAAGTGGAGCGTCGAGGCTGAGGAGATTAAACCAAAGCCAGACGGGTGGTCGGACGCGGGGCGGCATCTACTACTACGTTACGAAATGAGACGTGCCAGGGGGTCGAGTGACCTCCTGGCACGTTTTTAAGTGCGGTTAGCGAGGTTATCGCGTGTTCGCGTTCAGCGCGGGGTTGGTTCCTGGCTGGCCGGAATCACTGAGCGGCTGGCCAATGACTTCGCCGTTCACCACCAACTCGACGCGCCGATTTTGCTGGCGGCCCGCCGCGGTGTCATTGCTGGCAACGGGGCGATCCTTGCCATATCCATGAGCCTCGATGCCGGCGGCCGCAATGCCGTTCGAAACCAGGTAATCGCGCACCGATTCGGCGCGGCGGCGCGAGAGTTCCATGTTGTATGCGTCACTGCCGGTGCTGTCGGTATGGCCTTCCACCGTCAGATGAAGAGTCGGATAAGCCAACAGGATTCCGGAAACTCTCGCCAGCTTCTCTCTGGCGCCGGGCTTGAGGGTTGCCTGATTGGTGTCGAACAGAACGTCGGACATGTTAACGATCAGGCCGCGAGCAGTGTCGCGCGTCATCAGGATCAGATTGAGCTGATCTTTCAGGCGCTCACGCAGACGTTGTGCGTCCGTTTCAGCCTGCTGGCGGGCGGATTCGGCGGAATTCTTTTCCGCCGCCAATTTCTGCTGCTCAGCTAAAGCGGCCGCTTTTGCCGCCTCGGCTGCGCGACGGGCTGCATCGGCATCCTGCTGGGCTTCGCGAGCTTTGGCCATTTCCATCTGGGCTTCGCGCTTCTGGGCTTCTGCCGCGGCCGCAGTTGCTTCAGCTCCGGCTCTTAAACGGGCTTCTTCGGTTGCTTTGGCCTGGGCATCCGCTTCACGTTGGGCGCTCGCAGCCTTGGCCGCGTCGGCCTCTTTCTGAACGGTGATCCGGCGCGCGTCTTCCGCCATCTGGGTGGCTTCACGCGCCGATGTCTCAAGACGCTTCAGGTCTTTTGATTTATAAAAGCCTTCGGCGTTGATCATATCGGTTGCGGCCTTCTGCATGGTGTCGGCGGCATACTGGTCGGCGCCCTGGGCCTTGGCAATTGCGACTGCCAGTCGCGCTTCACGCAGTTGCAGCGGAACATTCAGGTCGGCCGTTACTGCCGCTACACCCGCGGTGCCCACGTTCGCCGAGTATTGTCCACGCCTCAGTAGTTCATACTTGGCGTCGATGTCCTGCATCGTGCCCGTGGTGTCGTCGCGCACAAAATTCTCCATGACGACCACGTCGGAAGGACGACTTACCGAGAAGTAGGGCTCCGCGGTGACAATCATTCCGAACGATTGAAGATCCGTTGTCGCATAGAGCGAGGCGCTCTTGTTGTCGGCATCGCGCAGCGTGACTTCTCCGAGGCGTTCCGGACGGCCTTCGGGAGTAATCGCCCACAGAACGAGTGTCAGATATTCGGAACCGAATTGCACGGGATTCGAAAGGTGATCGAAGTGAAGATTCACCCGCGTTGCGCCATCATTGGGCGTCACTTCGGCCTCTCCGCGCGCGTCCGGCATGAGCGCCGTGCCGCGGAATGCAATTTTTGTTGTTCCCTGACGATGGTGGTAATTGACCGCGCGGATGGTTCTTGACGTGACCTCCACCGAAAATATTGGAACGCGGCCATCGGCTGGCACCATGACGTTGGTCTGGACAGGGCTGGGCGCCTGTGCGAATAAACTCCCCGCGACCATAACCGTAAGTACGCTGAGTGATATCGCTTTCATATATAAACCTCGCGGGTCCAGTGTGCAATCGGGTCGCCACCGTTTCTTTTTCAGTTGTGGGAGGGGGCACTTTAAGGCGGCCCCAAAAATGTCGTGGATTGTGCCGGCGGTACCGGAAAAGAATGGCTGCATAGCGCGCCGTTCCGGAAAAAACTTCCGTTGTTTGTGCCGTCCAGTACTGATTCTGTGGGGGTTGTGCCTGGTCGTCCATTTGCATTCCCTTGCTGCGGGGAAGAGGAGCCCACTTGAATGAATCAGTCGATCAGGAATACCATGCGCCCGAGTACACGCACCACCACGATCATGCTTGCCGCCGCATTGAGCGCACTACCGGCCGCGGCGCAGCTCGGATTAGGAAGAGTTACGGGCTCGGCCAGCGCCGCCGTGGATTCCACAACCAGAGCTACAGTCTCAGAACCCGGTTTATCGGGTCCGGGGGTGTTACCCGCGGGCCGCGGCGGCTCCGGACAAGACGTGTTTGGATCTCTGGGTGTCGCGCAGAATGCCGCGCTCTCGTCCAGAATCGGGCCCCTGGTGCCCGCGACCACGACTCTGCCGCAGGCTGCGACAGGCTTCCAGAGTGACAGCGAGTTTATCGCCGCACTGCATGCCGCGCACAATCTCAACGTACCTTTTGAGCGGATGAAAGCCGAGACTACCGGGAAAGGATCGGTATCTCTGGAGAAAGCGATCAAGAGGTTGCGGCCGGATCTGGACAGCAAGGCAGCCAAAGAGCACCTGACGCTGGCTCAGCGGCAATCGGAGCGCGATATTCAGCAGGCTGGAACAGCTGGAAGAAAAGACCACGTGTCGTCGCGAATTACGTCGGATGATCGTTTGGCTGCGCAATTGAATCCGCTGGTGCCATCCGGTCAGACATTGTCCCAGGCAGCGGCGGGCTTCAGCAGCGAGGACCAGTTCATGTCAACGCTGCATGCCTCCCACGACAACGGGATCGCGTTCGGCGAATTGAAGGATAGAGTCACGGCGGGGCAGTCTCTTGGGACGGCAATTCACGGATTAAAGCCCGATATGGACGAAAACGCTTCCGCCTCGGCAGCGTCGAAGGCCGAAGCTCAGTCGAAAAACGACAAGATGGAAGCATCGGCTTCGGCTCATGCGAAGGCAAGCGCCAGGTAAAGTACGGAGACTATTTTCGTGAAGTAAGTCCGGCCGGCCAATTCCTGCGAATTGGCCGGCCGGATGTTTGTAATGGCGGCATTTCGCGGCAGCGCTTCATTTAAATAGTCACAACGCGAGCACGAGGGGCACTTGCGCGCGCGGAACGGCTGGTGTGCGGATGACAGTCGGCGGCACGGTCAGATCCGTTTCGGCAGGCAGATGATAAACCAACGGCATCATGGTCTCGCCGTTTGGCTGTACGCCAACCTGCGACGGAGACAAGAGAAGCATTGCGACCAGAAAAACCCAAATAACAACACCGCAAACCCATAGTCTTCCTGTTTGCGGCCGGTTCCGGGTTTTGAGGGGAAGCTTGGTTAGAGTTTGATTTTGCATGGCCGCACTGCTGTGAACACAGCAGGACATCAACCAATGTCTCGGGGGCTACTACCGGTCAGTGCGAGGCTTTCACCCGGACGCAATCAGGAAAAGCTAAGGGATGCCATTTCTGCCGCAAATAAGTAATGCAAATAACTTTCGAACCGGTAAGATTTACCACACGCGACTGAATCATAAACATGCTTTGGTAGCAGCAAAGTACCTGCTGATCAGTCGTTTGGGCACTTGCCGCCATGGTGGCTATACGGTTGCATTCGCAGGAACCACAAAGCTGAATCGGGCAGCCACAAAGTTCCATTCGGCCCATGAAGGAGAGGGAAATGCGAAAAGGATTGTACTCGATACTGGCGACCATGATCGTTGCCTTTGGAGCGGCGGTGACGGCGGAGGCTCAGACGCTTCACATCGTCAACGCCGCGTCATACTCGGCGAACTCGGTGGCGCCGGGAAGCATTGTGACGATCTTCGGATCGAACATGACGAATGCCACTGCAACGGTGACCGATCCAGCCCATCCGCCGCTATCGCTGGCTGGCACTACTGTGCAGATCGGGGCAGCGTCGGCCGGATTGTTCTTTGTATCGCGGGAACAGATCAACGCCGTGATTCCCGCGACTGCCGCGGCGGGTACTCAAACAGTGACGGTTACTTCTCCGACTGGCACCACAACTGGAACTGTTGTTATCTCCGCCAGCTCGGAACCGGGCTTGTTCTCATTGACAGGCACCGGGACAAACGATGGAGCGATTATTCAATCCCTCACTGGCCGTGTAGGCGCATTCAGCGTGACGGACGGTACGCGGGCGACATTCATTTCGTTATTCCTGACAGGCGCCGACCTCTCAACCACGCCGATCGTTACCGTGGCCGGAGTGAGTGCCAACGTCACTTTTGCAGGCGCCTCGCCCTGCTGTGCGGGTTTGGAGCAGATCAACATCACCCTCCCGGCGTCGCTCGCAGGGGCGGGACGGGTCCCGGTGATGGTGAAGGCCGCTGGTCAACTCAGTAACGTAGTCGAAGTCGTATTGCTGCCAGCCAAAGGGCAGGGCGAGTTCAACGAAGATAACGACAATGAGACCCGAAGTCGCGAACTTTCCTTCGTCGCGAGCATCCCGGGAACCAGTCTGGCGCTGGTGGCGGATGAGAATGACGACGTGATTCGCGAGATCGACGTCTCGGCAAAAACCGTTGTGCACACAATCGCAATTGCCGAAAACGCCCAACCCAGCGCTATTGCGGTAAACAGCGCGGGAACCATTGCGGTCGTAGCCGAACGCAAGGGCGGAAAGGTGGCCATTCTCAATCTGACGACTCTGGCGGTAACGGCTGAAGTCCCGGTAGGCGCCGGACCGCTCGCCGTGACGATTACAGGCAGCCAGGCCGTGGTTGTGAACGGCGATGGCAATTCGGTCACAGTTGTCGATCTGACAGCCAGTAAAGTGTCGGCGACCAGTCCCGTGGGGCGCGGTCCACGAGGCGTCGCTATCGATAGCACTGGCCACGCGTATGTGACGAACCAAAACGACGGCACCATCAGCGTGATCGACCTTGCGACAGCTAAGGTTACGAATACTATGAGCGTCAGCGCTACGCCAGGAGGCACGTCGCGCCCGGCCGCCATCCAGATCATTCCCGGCACCACGACGCTCGCTGTCGTAGCGGACCCCGCGGTTTCCGCCGATGGACAGGTCCTGATTGTGAATCTCACGAACGGAGCTACGGTGGCTTTCAGCGTCAACGTGGCCCATACCGGCGGCGCGAACGATATCGCAATCGCCGGCACCACGGCTTACATCGCGAATCAGGCAGGCGGATCCATCTCCGTTCTTCCTCTCACCATCACAGGCACCGTGACCGGAACGGTAGGCAGCATCACGTTAGATCAGGGCGTACGCTCATTAGCGATCGACGTCAAAGATAATTTGTTGCTTGTCGTGAATGAGAGCACGGGCCGGATTGCGTTGGTGAACCTGACCTCCGGTCAGGTTGTGGGGAGGATCAACGCCGCGATTTCCGAAGCCGGAGAAGGCGATGAGGATTCCGATAATCACAGCGATCACGACAAGGCGCCGAATCTGCCTCAGATCAAGTCGATCTCGCCGTTCAGCAGTGCTGCCGGTACGTCGCTGACCCTGACGATTGGCGGGAAGAACCTCACTGGCGCGTCATCCATCACATTTGTGGACCAGGCGTCGATCAGTTCCGCATCGAATTGGCTGGGAAAAGGAGCTGAGGGCGTAGTGACGGCCGATGCCGCCTTTACCGTCAGCAACATTCAGGTCAATGCGGATGGCTCACAACTGACGGCCACGGTGGCAATCGCAGCCAATGCGGCACACGGGATTCGAATCGTGCGGGTGTCCACGCCGAACGGCAATTCGACGTTCACCATGGATTCGAAGGCCATGTTCACAGTGCAGTAACAGCTCCGTAGGGGAGACGCGCGCGGAACCGGCTGGCCACCGGGACCGCGCGCGGCAGGGTTTGTCTGGTGGGTTCCTGGCTTCGCTGCGGCAGTCCGCGTATGGGGGCGGTCTGGAGCAGGGCGATATATTGAGATTTACCCCATGAGTCATAACACCTTTGGCGCCGCCTCCACCCTGCGCGTTGCAGGCTCGGATTACCGTTACTTCAGCCTGCCCACGCTTGAAAAGAAGGGGATCGCGAATATCTCGCGCATGCCTGTTTCGCACCGGATCCTGCTGGAGAATCTGCTGCGCTGCGAAGATGGCCGGAAGGTGAGCGCGTCGGATATCGAAACCGTCGCCAAAGGCCAGGTTGGCGACACCGCCAAAGAGATCCAGTTCATGCCGGCCCGCGTGCTGTTGCAGGATTTCACCGGCGTGCCGTGCGTGGTGGATCTCGCGGCAATGCGCGATGCGCTGCGGGCGATGGGTAAGAACCCCACCAAGGCGAATCCACTGATGCCGGCCGATCTGGTAATCGACCACTCGGTGCAGGTGGACGAATACGGCACCACCGGTGCGTTCGACTTCAACGCCCTGATGGAATTTCAGCGGAACAAAGAACGCTACATGCTGTTGCGCTGGGGGCAGACGGCATTTCAGAACTTCCGTGTGGTGCCGCCCGACACCGGCATTGTTCACCAGGTGAATCTGGAATTTCTGGCTGACGTCGTTTTCCGTGCCAAAGGCGCGGATGGCGTCATGACGGCTTATCCGGACACGCTGGTCGGGACGGACTCCCATACGACGATGATCAACGGTCTGGGTGTCGTGGGCTGGGGCGTTGGCGGGATTGAGGCCGAAGCCTGCATGCTGGGTCAGCCGATTTCAATGCTGCTGCCGGCCGTGGTCGGGTTTAAGCTGCACGGGAAACTTGCCGCTGGCTGCACGGCAACCGATCTGGTGCTCACAGTTACTCAGATGTTGCGGAAAAAGGGCGTTGTCGGGAAATTCGTCGAATTCTACGGCGCCGGGCTGAGCGCACTGAGTGTGGCCGACCGGGCCACGATCGCCAACATGGCTCCCGAGTATGGCGCAACCATCGGTTTCTTCCCGGTGGATGCCGGAACGCTCGATTACCTGCGAACTTCAAATCGCGATCCGCATCTGGTGGAACTGGTGGAAGCGTATTCGAAGGAGCAGACGCTTTTCCGAACCGACGAAACGCCGGATCCGGAATTCTCCGCCTCGCTGGAACTGGATCTGGGCAGCGTGGTGCCTTCGATGGCAGGGCCGAAGCGCCCGCAGGATCGTCTGACGCTGCCCGAAGTGCAGGGCAATTTTCATGCGGCGTTTAAGGACGCCACCACAAAGCGGGCGACTGTCTCGGTGAGCGGTCAATCCGGCGAAATGGGTAGCGGCGCTGTCGTGATTGCCGCGATTACCAGCTGCACCAATACTTCGAACCCCAGCGTCATGCTGGGGGCCGGGCTGCTGGCGAAAAAGGCGGTGGCGAAGGGGCTGACGAGCAAGCCGTGGGTAAAAACAAGCCTGGCGCCTGGTTCCAAAGTGGTTTTCGATTACCTTACGAAAGCCGGCTTGATGGAGCCGCTGGAAAAACTGAAGTTCAATCTGGTGGGTTATGGCTGCACAACATGCATCGGCAACAGCGGTCCGTTGCCGGATGCGGTATCGGCGGCGGTGAAAACAGACGATCTGGTGGTGGCGGCGGTACTGAGCGGTAACCGGAACTTCGAAGGTCGGATCAACCCGCAGGTGAAGGCGAATTATCTGGCGTCGCCGCCGCTCGTGGTTGCGTATGCACTCGCGGGCACGGTGGATATCGATATGAGTTCGGAACCGCTGGGCACGGGTTCGGACGGAAAGCCGGTTTACCTGAAAGACGTCTGGCCCACGCCCCAGGAAGTGGACGAGGCGATTCGCTCCACCATCAATGCCGAGATGTTCCGGTCATCGTACGAAAAGGCGTTTGAAGGCGACGCGAACTGGCAGCATTTGCCGGTGCCCGCCGGCGATATCTTTGCGTGGGACGAAAAATCTACTTACATCAAGCGCCCTCCGTATTTCGACAAGATGAACGATCCGACTGCGCCGATTGCGGATCTCAAGGGTCTGCGAACTTTGGCTCTGTTGGGCGATTCGATCACTACGGATCATATTTCACCTGCCGGATCTTTTTCCGCGACCAGTCCGGCGGGGCAGTACCTGGTAAGTCTGGGTGTTTCGCCAAAGGATTTCAACTCGTACGGCGCGCGCCGCGGCAACCATGAAGTGATGGTGCGCGGCACGCTGGCGAATGTGCGTCTGCGGAACCTGCTGGCTCCGGGAACCGAAGGCGGGTATACGCTGCATCTGCCGGATGGCGAGCAGATGTCGATCTACGACGCCTCGGTGAAGTATCAGAACGACGGTGTGCCGCTGCTGATTATTGCCGGTAAGGAGTATGGTTCCGGTTCGTCGCGCGATTGGGCTGCCAAGGGAGTGATGTTGCTGGGCGTCAAGGCTGTGATTGCGGAAAGCTTCGAGCGAATTCACCGCACCAACTTGGTCGGGATGGGTGTGTTGCCGCTGCAGTTCGTGCCCGGAGAGAATGCCGCGTCGCTCGGATTGACTGGCCATGAGAGTTTCGAGATCACAGGTGTGCGTGAAGCGGTCGAGACCGGGACTCGGGTCAAGGTGACCGCCGGCAAGATCGTTTTTGAAGCTGTTCCGCGAGTCGATACACCGCAGGAAGCGGAGTATTTCCGCAACGGTGGGATTCTGCCGTTCGTGTTGCGGCAATTGGCTGCGCAGGCCTGAGCTAACGTTTATCTGAGCCCCCGTTTACCTCAGCCAACGTTCCGTCGTGGCAATTGCAGCTTCGGGTATCAGAGGCGAGTCGGGTACGCCGCCGAAGCGTCGATCGCGCCGATGGTATTCGTTCACGGCCTCCCGCAGGTCGGCGGGAGTAAAGTCGGGCCACATCCGCTTCGTGAAGACGAGCTCGGCATAAGCGGATTCCCAGAGCAGAAAGTCGCTGAGCCTTTGTTCGCCACCGGTGCGGATCATGAGATCTACCGGCATGGTGTCGGCGAAAAAGCGCGCCCGAAGGTTTTCGTCGCCGGCTGCTTCGAGGATTGCGGCGCGTGCCGAGTAGTCGATGGCCAGACGGAAATGCAGCTTCGAGCAATGCCTGGTGCGCGTTTCAGCCAGGCGGATCGCGTGAAGCAGCGGTTTCGGCAGACGATCCCGGCGGCCGATCACTGAAACCCGGACTCCCGAATCCCGGAGCCGCACCGATTCCTTTTCGAGATAACAGGCCAGCAGAAACATCAGGGCTTCCACTTCCTCCGGCGGCCGTTTCCAGTTGTCGGCTGAGAATGCATAGACCGTGAGGACGCCAATATTCAGGCGAGGGGCCGCCTCCACGATGGAGCGCAGCGTTTCAGCGCCAATGCGATGGCCCTCGATGCGAAGCAGCCCGCGTCGGGCAGCCCAGCGGCCGTTACCATCCATGATAATTGCTACGTGCAGAGAACTTTGTGTCATAAAGTTAATGGCGAAATTTTTTTACCCGTGACGGGTGGCGCGAATCAGAGCTTCCATGTGAGTCAGATAGCGTTCGAGTGCGGCACGGCCCGTTGTGGTCAGGCTGTATTCGGTGCGGGGAACGCGGCCCTCAAACTTCTTTTCCACCGCGATGTAGCCCGCATCTTCCAGCTTGCGGGAATGCACGCTGAGGTTGCCGTCCGTAGTCTCCAGCAATTTCTTGAGTTCGGCGAAGGTGAGGATTGAGTTCACCGAAAGCGCGCTGACAATAGCCAGACGCAGCCGCTCATGAATAATGCGATCCAGCGATGCGGCGGTGCCGCCAACGCTGGCGCCGCGATCCAGGGGCTTCTCAACCGCGCGGGGACCCGCCGCGAGTTTGCCGGCTGCGGAACTGGCGCGCGATTTAGCCCCCATAACGCCTCGCGATCATCCAGCCAAACAGAATGTGCAGACCGCCGAAACCAGCACCCATCAGGAAGTCGGACCATGCAGCCGGAGCGACCGCTGCGACCGCGCCCAGAGCGAGAAACGACATTCCCATCACGGGAACCACCCGGACGGAAAACGCGCCCCCGCAAGCCACGCCGGCGCCATAAAGCAGTAGCCAGACGGCTGGAAGGAAGTGAACCAGTCCCGCGCCGTTCAGCATGACCGTGATGACTGCGCCGGCCAGTATCGGCGGAGCCATAGCGAAGACAAAACGATGGAAGGGCCGTGACAGCAGGGCATTGCCCGAACGGCGCGCCTTACGGGCGGAAAAGCCGAGCCCAATGGCGAGCGCCAGGAGTGCCTCGCCAATCCAAACGGCAAGCCAGGCACGCGGCCCGGCGCTCAGATGCGCCGCAAAGGCGGCGAAGAACGCGGTAGCACCGACGACGATGCCGCCAATACCGGGCACCGCGGTAAACGATCCGGCATTCTCCATCGTGTGACGGATGAAACGCAGATTGTCCATGGCCTGATCGTGCAGGCCAATTGGTTCGGTAGTGGAGCGGATCGGGCGTACGGCACCCATGCAGCCAGTATAAAGGAACTGCCGAGAACTTTGCAATACAAAGTTTGCAGGGCCGACCTGTTTTGCGGCTTACGACCGGCGATCGTGTCGCAGCGCCGATCGCATACGCTCGTTCTCCGCATTGAATTCGCAACCGAACAGGGCGATGATTGCCAGCAGATACATCCAGATCAATAACGCGATCCCGGTACCGATGCTCCCGTAGAGAACGTTGTAGTTCGTTATGTGCCTCACGTACCAGCTGAAAATGAGGGTGGCCAGCAGCCAAAGTACGGTGGCGAGAAAAGCGCCCGACCAGACGGCATTCCAGCGCTGTCTGCGATAAGGCCCGAAATAGTAAAGAATCGCGGTGAGGGTCCAGAACGCCCCAAACGCAATGGCATATCGCACCGCGCGGAACAGCAGAGTAAGAGATTCGGTGAGAGGGTTGAGTACCGGATCCAGCTTCATGAGCTTCATGAGGCCGTGCTCGACTGTGCCGCCGAACAGGATGAGCGAGGACGCGCCCAGCATCGGAATCATGATCAGAAACACCAGCATGATGCCCACGCCGATATGGGCGAACATGGAACGATTGCGCGGAATGTGATAAGCGGCGTTGAAGCCGTCCATCAGACTTTTAATCACGCTCGATGCCGCCCAAAGCGACAGCAGCGCCGCCACCACAATCAGCGCGGCCGGACGCTGACCGCGATAACGAAACTGTTGCAATACGGCGTCATCGGTGCCCGGCGGCAGAATTCTCGAAAGGAAGACCGCAATCTTCTGGCGGACATAATCGGCGCGAATCTGAATCGAAATCGCGGCGGCGGAGGTCAGTACCGGGAACAGCGAGAGGAGGCCCGAATAGGCAGCCCCCTTCGCTATCGCGAAAAGGCCATCGTCGATCGAAGCCATCAGGGTTCGCCGTAACAGCCACGGAAGCTGGCGCAGAGTCTGAAGCACGAAAGATTTATGGTGTCACAGTCGCATTGCTCCGGGCATTTGTGTGTTACATCACTGGTACCGTAACCATCGCAATTGAGGCCGGAAAGACTTTCGGGCAGACTTGGAACTTGCAGCGAAGCAATCGTATCGGCAGAACAATCCTCTTGTGCGGGCTTCTGGTGAGCTTTTCCCTCGCAGGGTATGCGGATACAACCTACGCGCTTCCGGACGGGCAGAAAGACGCAGGCAAGAAATTAGTCAGCGCGAGTGCAATTCTATCGCTTAGCGAGGTCGGTTCAGAAGAGTTTCTCACGATCACGCTGAATAACCTGACGGTCAATCAAAGCTCGGATGGCGAAAACATCACTGGCATAAAACTCGGTATCGATACGAGCGAGATTACCGGAATTACCGGCGGTCTCACCTCGAGCGCCGATCTGATCGATGTCGGATCGCACGGAGTTGTGAACGATCTTGGGACTGGCTCCCTGAGCCACTGGACTGCCGCGACGTCTTTGTCCGACATTATTCTGACAACAGTCACCGGCGGGGCGGCGAAGGATGCAATCATCGGAGCGCCCGGTCCAACGGGTACTTATTCCAACGCCAACTCATCGATCATCAGCGGCACGAAACAACCATATGCGATGGAATCGGCCGTGTTCACAATTTATTTGCTCGGCAGCAATATTTCGCTGGCCAGTTTCACTGGAGTTCAAATCGGATTCGGAACCGTCGGAAACAACTACATCGATGCCAACATCGCGCCGGCGACGGGACAGCAAAGTCTCGCCACGCCGGAACCCGGCACGTTCTGGCTGCTTGCCCTGAGTGTCATGGTGATTGGGCTCGTCGCCCGTCGAAACAGGATGCTATCCAGGCAAGCGCAGGTGGAAGCGCGCCCCGCCCGCCTTGTTGTCGTCCACCCAAAGGTCGCCCCCGTGATCCAGCAGCGTCTGCCGTGAAAGCGCCAGGCCAAGGCCGAGGCCGTTCTTCCCGGAAGTTACGAAAGGCTGGAACAGACGCGCACGAACGGAGGCGGGAATGCCCGGTCCGGTGTCGCTGACATCCACCAGGATTCCATCGCCGTTCCGGTGCGCCGAGATGGAGATTTCCCCGCCGCCCTGCATGGCCTCAATTCCGTTTGAAATCAGGTTCAGGAACACGCGTTCCATTCGGGCGCGCTCAAGGGGAAGTTCAATGGCATCGTCCACCGCGGTTTGAATGGTGACGTTGTGTTCCGCGGCTACCGGAGACAGTACATCCACCGCCGCGCCGATGACCTCACTCAAATGGCATGTCTCCGGTGGATGAATGCGGCCGCGCGAGACATCGACCAGTTCCTGAAGCATTTCGTTGATCACGCGCGACGAGCGGTAGATATTGCCTGCGAGCCGCTGCAATTGATCGGGGCTGAGATCGCCATCCATCATCATTTCAGCGCCACCGTAGATGGAGGCCAGCGGATTGCGCAGATCGTGAACGATGGAACTGGAAAGTTGCCCGATGGTGGAGATGCGCTCCCGGCGGATCAATTCTTCACGCGCGCTCTGGATGGAGCCCGACATGGTGTTGAAAGTTCTTGCGAGACGGCCGAGTTCGTCATCGCGATGAATCGGGACCTGCGCACCGTAGTTTTCACCCGCAATCAGGGCGGCCGCCTGTTCCAGCTGGCGGATAGGACGGAGAATCCGGCGCGCCAATAAAACGCTTACGGCAAGGCCGGCGAGCACCGCGGTCAGCCAGATCAGGAAGAGCCGCGTTTCGAGCGCGTTAAGATCGCGGCGTATCGAATCGAAGTTGTGAAGGATCAGCAAATCGCCGGCGGGCGCGCCGGCAAGATCGTGCAGGGTGGCGCCGAGTACTGCAAACTCGCCGTTGGGGAGCTTGAGTTCCTGGACTCCGGAACCGCGCCTGTACTGGTCCGCAATCGGGCGGGTTTCGGCATCGCTGAGAGTGGAAGCCACCGGGAGGCCGCCGGAGAGAAAGACAAAGTCGCTGCCGCCGGTACGGTTCTTCAGGTCGCGGGCGACGTTTTGATCCACAGGGAAGCCTGCCACCAGCACGTTCAGCAGCCCGGAGCCGACTTGGGTCTGAACGTAAACCGGTGTCACAACCAGTTCGAACAGGCGGCCACCTTCCAGTGAAAAGCCGTCGGATTGGTCGGGGAACCGCTTCGCCGCATCTCGCACGACCCCGAACTTGCCACTCGTGGGCAGGTTGCCGCCGAGCGACGCGATGACTTCGCCCTGCGGGTCCGTGACCATGAATGACGAATTGTTCTGCCCGATGCGGGACCAGAATTCGGTGGCCGTGTCCTGAATCGTAGCCCGGTCGTTGGTTTGAAATGCGCGTCGCACGTCCGACATATTGCTCAGAGCGCGGCTGACGGAGCGCAGCATATCCGCCCGCGCCTGCCACAGCGATTCGTAGGCCCGGAGACTACCCTGTATTTCGTTGCGCAGGTTTTCCGAGAGAACCTGACGCGTGACATCCTGCACGAACCATCCCGCCGCCGCCAGCAGGAGCGTAATAGCGATCGAGGTGGAGAGAGTGATCTTCCCCAGCAGCGAGTGACTCCACGGCAGATTCATTGGCGTGAGCCGGGATAAAAGGTCTTGTCGTCGGGAGGCGAATCGTAATCTTTGCCGTACTTGTTCTTGTGCGGCGCCATCAGATAGCCGGCTTCGGAAACAATAATCGGCGGCAAGTGAACGCCCTCGGCCGTGACCAGTACACGGCGCGACAGGGCCTGGAGCGATTGTTCCGTGGCGCGTTCGTGATACACGCTGAGATCATAGGAGCCCGGCGGAACATCGAGATGAAAGGAGCCATCGCGCGGTGTCATGGCGAAGTATGGCGTATTGAGAACCAGGATGATCGCACTCATCGTGGGATGAATGTTGCAGAAGACACGGACGACGCCGGGGCGCTGGAATCGCACCGAGCGGGATGTCTTGGGAGGGTACAGTCCCACGTCGAAAATCTGGCCGCTGTAACTCGAGAAAGCGTTGTGGAAGATGGGATCCTCGTTCGGGAAGTCGATAGTGGTCCCCGCGATTACAGGGAGAATGTGCGGGGTGAACATCTTGTTCTTCTGCAGCATCGTCACATGCTTATCCGCGGCGGTTGTCGATTGGTTAACCGCCTGGAGCGAGACAACCACGCCGGAGTAGTCCCCGTGCGAAACGGCTTCGACATGCGATTCGCGGAGTTCCACGGTGCCCGAAACCGTGGCTGCAAAAAGGCCGCCGCCAATCAGACTGGGAAAAACGAGACTAAAACAGATAGGCGAGAGCCAGGTCATAGTGATTGTTCCTGCGCAGTCCGACGGAAATATAGTCGGTCCTCGTTTGTGCCGCTTCGATCGCTGCCAGAACGTTCGGCCCCAGCTTATATACAATATTACCGGCATAAGAAAGATTGCGCCGGACGCTGTTGCCGACCAGATCGGATGCGCGGTCTTCTTCCTGGCCTCCGAAAAAGTTGAGTGAAATTCGGCTGGAAGGGAAGACCGAAATCTGCGTCCAACCGCCGGCGACATGCACCGGAATAATCTGTCCGCTGGGAAGGAGGGTGAAGCCCTGGCGTAGGCCACCGAGTCCCGCTGCATTGCTGCCCTTAAAATAGGCGCCCGTAATTTCGACTGCATCGGTCGGTTTCATGCGCCAGTCGAGCGTCACCAGTTGTGAATCCACCGTATGGCCGCCCACGTGAGTGTTGCTGTAGTGAAATCCAGGCGCGACTTCAAAACGTCTTTTCTCCGACCCGTGAAAGAAGAGCAATCTGCCCTCATAAGCAGGGCGCTGCCTTTCCAACGTCGCGGAGAGCGTCGCAGGAGCGGTGGCGGGAGCGGCCTCCGCGGTTTCAAAGATGCCTGCCTGTGCGCGAAATCCTGTTGAACTGTTGCCGAACCTTTGTTCGACCCGTATTTGCGGTTGCCAGTCCCAGAGATTGCCAGCGCCGGAAAGTGGCGCGAGGCCCACCTGCGCAAGAGACATAGGTTCGCGCGGCGAAACGATCGGCTTATCCTGCCCCGCGGTGAGAGTGAAGTTCTTCCACGCGAGATCGACGGTGGCGAGGCGGACACGGAATAAATTATTCCCAGGGGAGGCCGTCCCTCCCCAGAAATCGAAATATGCCGAGCCGCTGGCTTTGCCTCCGCCGGGCAAATCGGGACCACTGAATTTCAGCCCGATAACGGTCTGGCGGAAGGTTGCACCGGAAGATGCGGGCGCTTGATTCACTTGCGCCGTGACCGGCACCTGAAGAGTTCCGCCATAGCCTCCGTTCCGGAATGCGTTAAACAAAACCATGCCGGTAAGCGAAACAGGCATTCGCTGCGAAGCGCCCATCTTAGATTGCGCCAGCTCTTCTGTGCGGCTCTCCAGAACGTCCAGGCGCTCGCCGGGAGTCGGTGCGGTATCGGGCGGAGCGGGGGCATCGGATTCAGCCACGACGGGCGGCTGGTTGGAATCCAGTTGCCGGCGCAGTTCCTGAACTTCCGCTGCGAGTTCCTGGTTTTGTTTCTCCAGCTTGTCCAGCCGTTCAAAAATTCGCTGCATGTCACCGGGAGACTGCGCGTGCCCTGAAGCTGGAATTCCGAGGCAGACTATAGACAGCCAAACCAGCCGCATCGCCGGAAATCGTATCAGCATAAAAGTTGCTCCAGTTTGCGGCGGACGGCCGCGGGTGAATACGGTTTTGAGAAGAACGCATCGGCGCCGTGCGCCAGCGCGCGCTGCGGAAGCTGCGGATCGCTGTCGCCCGAGATCATCAGTACAGGCAGGCTCGCATAGCGGTCTTCCGAACGCAGTTGCCGAATCAGTTCGAAGCCATCATGCCGCGGCATGTGCAGGTCTGTCACGAGAGCCGCAATTTCGCTCTCCGATTTTTGCAGGGCGGCCAGTGCCGCGCCCGGGCTCCGAAGCACCACAGTTTTGTGCCCGCGTATCGATTCCAGCGCAATCTGCAGAGTTTCAGCGCAGGTTTCGTTGTCTTCGACGATCAGGATGGTTCTCATGGAAGAAACCGGTAGCCTACCTTATGCAACGTCAGAAAGTGGCGCGGGCAGTTTGGATCTGCTTCGAGCTTCTGCCGAAGTCGAACAACATGCGCGTCCACGGTTCTGGTGTTCGGGAACGATTCGTATCCCCAGACCGAATTGAGAATCATGTCGCGCGAAAGCGGCCGGTCCGGATTCTGGAGGAAGAATGTCAGCAGATTGTACTCGGCGGGCGTGAAGCGGATTTCCTGGTCGCGGCGGGTGACTACTCGCCGGTCGAGATTGACCTCGACGTCGGCAAAAGTCAGCACTTTTTGCTGCACGCCAGGCTGACGACGCAGTACCGCCCGGATGCGGGCCAGCAACTCGCGGGTGCCGAACGGCTTGACAACATAGTCGTCGGCGCCGATTTCGAGCAGCAGAACCTTGTCGATTTCCTCTCCGATGGCGCTGAGCACAATGATGGGAGTCAGCACTCCGGAGCTTCGCAGGCGTTTGCATACCTCGACGCCGCTGAGGCCCGGTAGCCGGAGGTCCGTGATGATCAGACTGGGTTTGGCGAGAATTGCCTGATCGAGTCCGGAAAGCCCGTCGGATGCGAGAATCGCCCGGAAGCCTTCACGCTCCAGCAGGACGCCAATTGTGTCCCGAAGATTGTCGTCATCGTCGATTACCAGAATAGTTTGCACGGCAAGGCGATTTTAGCGCGGAGAACGTGGCGATTGCCCTGTGGACTTCGGCACCCGCCCGGATTTTACAACTTTTTTACAAGGACCACACGCGTTACGGCGCGTTTCCGCGCAGAATGTATTCAGTTGGCGTTGACGCACCAGGTTTTTCCTGAGTTTGCCGGTGAAGCTTCAGGGGTCGGATGCGGCAACTCCAGGGAGTGCCGGGCTGTACAGGGCGGCCCGGCCTCCATTTCAAAATGCCCAGAGCAAACTGGTGTAGCCGGTATTGGCACGGTAGTTCTGATCCTGCGACAACACTCCGAATTCCTCGTGATAACCGTAATACTGATATCCGGCGTTCCAGCGTAGTTTTTCGTTGAGCTTGACCGAGAGCCGCACAAGGGGTGTCTGATATGTCAGCGGGAACGTCTGGACGTTATAGAAAACCTGCGCCGCGGCCGTGGCCTGCGGAATCAGCGAACTGCGTCCATCGCCGTTGTCTTTTGTGAGGTTGTAGCCGAGGTAGATATCGGCGTGTTTCATCGCGGCGAACCGGATGCCGAGATTCAGCGAGTGGATATTGCTGACGTACACCGAATACAGGTTCGGCACCAGCGACGACCGTGGCGCACCAGCGAAGAAAGCGATGCCCCCCACGGTATCCATGTGAAGCCTGGAATAATCGGCATTGAACGAAATGCCGGACTTCGCCGTCCATGAGGCATCGGCGGAATAGTTGCGGGCGCGAGAACTGTATGAGGTCACCACAATTGAGTTGTTGTTGTAGTTTTCCTGGTAGCCCGAGCCGAGCGCAATATTCTTTTTTCGGTATTGAGCGCGCGCCCGAATGGAGTGATAATTTCGGAGGCTGATGGGCACGAAGGGATGGTCGTTACGCCCCAATTCACCTTCCACATGAAGCCGAAGCCCCGAAATGGGCATCCAGTTGATTCCCGCGACACCCGCATCCGTCTGGTTGGATTGCTGCGCGCTCAGGCCACTCAAAGCCGAACCGGCGGCAGCGCCTGCTTCGTTGGAACGAATCACGCGGTCGGCATAACGGAAGCCGCCGAAAATGTCGAGTTTCTTCGAGAACCTGTACCGTACGTCCGTTGCGTTCGTCAGCAGCCGAATCCCCAGGAACTGAAAATTCACCGTTGCGAAAGAAAATGTTCCGTTGTTGAAAGACGAGAAGAGATTGTTTCCCACCATGCGAGTGTTGGCTGCCGACAGGTTTTCGATCACTGTCAGCCGCGAAGTTGGAAACAATGTGACATTGAGATCTCCGGTCAGGACCGGCCTGTCACCGTTTCCGGCAACCACGATCTGCTGATTCTGCGAGTTACCGAAACGATCAGTGCCGGCTGCGATTTCATTCTGCACGAAGGTTCCCGTGCCTCCCGAATAGCTGGCGCGGGCGTTAATCGTAAGCCATTTAAATTCGCCGGTCAGGTTTCCCATCCAGCTGGGCGTGCGTCCACGGTACGGCGCACCGGAAGCGAATGACCTCAGCACAGCGGGCGCGGTGCCGCTTTCCGGGGATGTCACGCTGGCAGAGGAGTCCTCCCTGAAGTATTCCCAGCGGCGCTGTACAGTCAGGCGGAAAGCGCTGAACTTCGCGTCGAAGCCCAGTCTGTATTCGTTGTATTGCTGGCGAGTGTTCTTGAAAAGTGGATAAACATCGCCCTGGGTGTTAAACTCCTGCTCCGTGGTCAGCGCCGGGCCGCCGAGGGTCATGTGTCCATAACCCGCGCGGATCCTGAAGGCGCTTTGGGGAAGCAGGGTCAGGTCGTGATCCTGCCAACGGTGCGTCGTATCTTCCAGGTGCTTGCCCGATGCGACCGTAAGTCCCGGATTGAAGTAGTCGTTCGACCGCCATAACATGTCGTATCGATACACGCGGTTCTTCTGAACCCGGAATATAGCCGATTGATACGGATCGTTGCCCAGGCCGGCGGTCGTCAGTACAAGTTCATCGAACCAATGGCCGTGTCCTTCCAGCGAATGGATCGCGAGCGAACTATCCAGAAGGCGGACACCGTTGCGATAGTTGACATCGCTGCGATACTTGCCCTCATTTCCGCCAATCGAAGCGAACCGGTAACCCAACTCCCAGCTTTGCGTGACATTGTATTTGGCGTATGTTTCACCTGCCGGAGGACCAACCTGTTCGTCGGTAGGCGTCGGCGTGGGCTGAGCAAAGGCGATCGCAGGCGCGAGAAGTATGAACAGCGCTGCCGGAATTCGGGTCATCAAAGAAAGGTCCCGGCTCATCGGAGAAACCTCCCATCGGCATTCGAGCCGTGTATTCTGACATGGCATTGGGTGCATTGCTGATACTTCGGATCCAGCATATTGTGGGAAGCGGATTGCACGAAAACGCTCAGATTCTCCCGGCCAAAAGTGCCTGCGCCGTTATGGCATTCCAGGCAGATGGTGAAAACCACCGGCCGCTTGAGCAGTTTTGCGTTTGTCGTCCCGTGCGGCACATGGCATGCAATGCAGCCCTCCACCCGGACACTGGCATGCTCGAAAACGAACGGCCCGCGCTTATCGACATGGCATTTCAGACAGGGCTCTTCGTTATCGTGGGATGCCGTCACCAGGTTTGAGCCGGTACCCGTACGCCACGACGGCGCGAAGTTTCCATGCGGGTTGTGGCAATCCGTGCACTGCATGACGCCTTCGTTCACGCGGTGCTTCGACGGCATACTGAACTGCGCACGGATCGGTTCATGGCAGCCGTAGCAGAGTTCGTTTTGTTTTTTCGCCAGCAGGAACTTCGGAGTCGGGGAATTGTGAATGGAGTGGCAATTTGTGCACACGACATCGGCTTCGGTGTGGGCCGACCGCCGGATGTTAGCCCGCGAGAAGTCTTTCGCATGGCAACTGAGGCACGTATCGATCACCTGAGTTGGCGTCATTTGCGAAAAAGCGCGGATCGTGGCCGCGCCGCCGCCCGCCGCCATGTGATTCGCCCCCGCGCCATGACAACCTTCGCAGCCGGTTTTTTCCGGGCTTTCCTTTCCCGAAGCGATGGATTTGTAGTGCGGGTTGTTGTGAAAACCCTTGTACAGATCTGCATGACACAAGCCGCACTGCTCGCTGCCAATGTATGAATTGGCCGCGGCGGCCTTCGGTTGAGCCGCGGCGCTGAACACGAACGCGCAGAGGCCCGCCACCGGCAGAATTATCCGAATCAGTTTCTTAGACACCGCGATTATTGGTCTGCCTGCTCCCATAGCTGAATAACCAGCATAGAGGCAATACCGCTTCTGGTTGTCAGAAAACTGTCAAAAAGTTGTACCTGATGATGGAAGGTCTGCCGCAAGGGCGGACATTTTTTACATTTATTTCACAACTTGACGACATGGGTAAGCGTTCGTTGCGACAAGCTTGCACAGAGAGGGTACTACTTGTCATGAAATCCGCAATCTTGAATCGACTTCGGAAGCCCGCCATGTTATTGGCGTTTTCTCTTGCCGCGCAGGCGCAGACTCCGCCCAATGTATATCGGGTTGTGAATCTTGTCTCGAACGTATCGGGCAACGCTGCGGTGACCGATCCGAATCTTCTCGACCCCTGGGGGATTTCCGCCAGCGCCGCATCGCCATTCTGGGTTTCCAACCACGCGAAAGGCAATTCCACGCTTTACAATGGCGCGGGCACGATAACGAACGTCGTCGTGGCTATTCCGTCCGCGGCCGGTGGTACCACTCCCGGCAGACCCACTGGCCAGGTGCAGAACAGCCTGGGCAACGCATTCACCATGACGAGTGGCAGCAACGCCAGCTTCATCTTCGCTTCAGAGGACGGGCTCATCACGGCCTGGCAGTCCGGGAGCGTGGCCGAAATTAAAGTGAACAACTCGGCAAGCAATGCGGTTTATAAAGGACTGGCGATTGGCACAAGCGCGCTTGGCGGCACTCTGTACGCGGCAAATTTCCGTTCTGGCGCGATTGATGTCTTCGGTCCCGGCTTCAAAGCCGCCACGCTGGCAGGGAACTTCAGCGATGCAGCACTTCCGCCCGGCTACGCTCCTTTCAACGTCGCCAACCTCGGCGGCAGCCTCTTTGTCGAATACGCGAAACAGGATACCGCGAAGTTTCTGGACGTCGGCGGTCCCGGCACGGGTTTCGTGGCGGTGTTCGATTTGAACGGTAACTTGTTGCGGCACCTCGTTTCCAACGGCGTGCTGAATTCACCCTGGGGCGTCGCGATTGCGCCCGCCACCTGGGGGGCTTTCGGCGGTGCTTTGCTGGTAGGAAACTTCGGCGATGGACGCATCAACGCGTTTAATGTGACCACCGGCGTTTTTCTTGGTTCGCTGCAGGATTCAACGGGCGCTCCGATCGCGCTGTCCGGTCTGTGGGGTTTGCTTTTCGGCGGCAACGGATCCCGCTCGGATGCAAATACTCTCTACTTTGTGGCTGGACAGCCAAACGGGTCGTCCACTCCGCGTGGCCTGCTCGGCAGCATTGCCCCGCCCTCCGCAGTCACCACTGTAGTGAACGCGGCAAGTTGGTTGCCTGGCCCGATCGCTCCCGGCGAAATCGTCGCGATTGGCGGGCAAACGGTGGGTGCTATTCCGCTCACGTCAAATCCGATTCCTACCAGTGGCGGACTTCCGACCTCGCTGGCCGGCGTGACCGTGACCATCAACGGCACCCCGGTTCCGATCATTTACACCAGCGGATCTGAAACCACGGTTCAGGTACCGAATACGTTTTTCTTCTTCACCAGCACAGCCACAATCGTCGTCACTACCCCGGGGCAGGTATCGCAGTCGCTGACGGTGCCGGTTGTACAGACGGCTCCGGGTTTGTTTGCGGCGAATTCAAGCGGCGCTGGTCCGCTGGCTGCCATGAATCAGAATGGGTCGGTCAATACCGCCACCAATCCTGCCACGGCGGGCTCAACGGTAATCATCTATGCGACGGGCGAGGGTGCGACGAACCCGCTCGGTGTGGATGGCGCGGTTCAGACTGGCGGCATGCGGTTTCCGTTTGCACCCGTTAAAATCACAATCGGCGGTCAGCCCGCCACGGTCATCTCCGCCGGTACTCCGGACGGTATCCTGTCAGGCGTCATGATCGTGAGAGCGGTTGTTCCGGCCGGACTGACTCCGGGCCCGGTCCCCGTGGTGTTGACAGTAGGTCAGGCCACCACGACGCAGACGGTCACGATCGCTGTAAAGTAAAACCCATCCAGTAAACTGACATACACCGGGTGCGGCAAATTCCAGCGCCTTGAGCGAGTGGAAATGCCGTGCCCGGTGTTTTTTATTTGTAACGAGGTTTGATGACGAAGAGAACGAAAATCGGGTTTGCGAAGATCGCAATTGTTCTGGCTGCGCTGCCGGTACTGGTTTATGCCTACCATGATGGGCCGGACCCTGGCTACACCACGGCTCCCGGCGATAACGCGACTTCCTGCATATCGGCGGGATGCCACGTAGGTACTCTCAACTCGGGACCAGGAAACGTTAAGATTAGCTTGCCTGCTGGCAATTCCGGCACCTACGTTCCCGGTCAGGCGATGCAGCTCCTCGTCCAGATCACCGATTCAACCAAAATCGCCTACGGTTTCGAGTTAAGCGCACGAATGGGCAGTGGAAATACCACTCAGGCCGGCGACTTCACCACTACCGATTCCACCAGTCAGGTGAAGTGTGCCGATGCAAGCTTCAAAACCAACGGCACCCCGTGCAAGGCTCCGTTTCAGGTCGAGTACATCGAACATACTGACGCAGGCTATATCGCGTCAACGAAAGCCACGCCGAAGGGATCTTACACCTATGCCTTCAACTGGACGCCTCCGGCTTCTGGCAGCGGCACCGTGACGATGTACCTCTCGGCGAATTGCGGCCCGGGAGATCCACCGGTGACCACTCCCACAAATGTCTACACCGCGAAAGTTACGTTAACCCAGGCTGCCTCCGGTCCCACCGTCACCAATGCGCAGGATGCCGAGAGCGCGCGCACCTCATTTACCTCCGGGCAATGGGTCGCGATTTACGGAACGAGTCTTTCCAACTCAACGAGATTCTGGGGCGCCAGCGATTTCACCGGAGGTACGTCAACGGGAAGCCCCCTGCCCTCGAAACTAGACGGAGTCAGCGTTAGTATCGGCGGCCAACCGGCATCGATCTATTACATCAGCCCAACGCAACTCAACGTCCTGTCAGCTACCGGATTAACCGAAGGACCTGCCCCCGTCGTCGTGACCAATAACGGGGTGGTAAGTTCGGAGTTCGCAGGGACCGTGGTCAACTCATCGCCGTCGTTTTTCTACTACCCTGCTGGTGGCAAAATGTATCCGCTCGCAGCGCATTTGGGCAGCGGACAGAAACAATTGGTCGGCGACCCCGCGATTCTGGATACCACAGAGAAGGCCCACCCCGGGGAAACAATCGCAATGTTCATCAATGGCCTTGCTCCGTCGACCGGCGGTGTGATCGTGCCAGTAACCCAATTTCCGCAACAGGTGACAATGTCCGCCGGTAGTTTCGCGTTGACGACCAGCGCGCCGTTTCTGGTGTCAGCCGGAGAGTTTCAGGTCAACGCCACTCTGCCGGCTAACATGTCGCCCGGCAACTACACACTTTCCATGAGCGTTCCCAACGGTTCCACCGCGACCTCCGGCGTTACCGTTACCTTGCCAGTCGGCCCGTAAATTTATTTGAGAATTCCGGCCTCGGCGAACCACTGGTATTCGTGCAGGAATCGCATGCATGAATACGACACAGCGCTGAAAAGCGTCCTTCGCCGAGTGAAGGGCAGCGCCCTTCGCGAACTCACCGGGCTCTCGGTCGTCCGCTGGCACAACACGGACCTGCCTGCCGTGCAGAACCGGCGTGCAGATATGCTGGGCGAGACCGCCGATGGGACACTGCTGCACATAGAATTGCAGAGCACCAACGAAGCCGGAATGGCGCTGCGGATGCTGGAGTATGCAGCCGCCATTTACCGGCGATTCGGCCGCTTTCCACAACAAATGGTCCTGTATG
Source organism: Bryobacteraceae bacterium (assembly GCA_025928545.1). GTDB lineage: Bacteria > Acidobacteriota > Terriglobia > Bryobacterales > Bryobacteraceae > BOG-234. The sequence goes on from JAICJH010000027.1 coordinate 49,204, forward strand.
TCGGGGAGAAGAAATTGCGGATGCGGGGCGACTTGAAAGGCCCGCACCTCGATTTTCAGTGCCGCATCGCCGATATTCGTGAACTGAATGGCGATCGGTTGATCGGGACTGGCCGAGTGGAGGACAATGTATTAGCGGTGCTGGCTCGGTTGGGCGATTCGGATACGGCGATCCGGCGAATTCTTCGGCGCATTGCCGGGTGCGGGCCGGAACGACGGGCTGACGCATTCCGGGAATTGATGCTGTTGGCAGGCTTGAGGCATCTGGGGCCGGTGATTACACGGGAGGCGAACGAAATGCCAATATTGAACGATATTATGGACCACGAAGTATTCGGGCCTAAGATCCGGGAAGGCATGGAAAAGGGCCTCCAGAAGGGCCTCCAGAAGGGGCTTGAGAAGGGACTCACAAAAGGACGACGGGAAGGCGAGCGCACTATCGTTCTCAGGCAGATCGCGCAGCGCTTTGGCTCCGTTCCGCCAGCCACGCTAAAACGCATTGAAGCGCTCCCTTCTTCCAAACTGGAGCGTCTCGCCGTGCGTCTGCTCGACGCCACGAGTCTCGACGATTTACTGGGTTAAAACTCAGGGGTTAATCTACTCTACGTAACAGCGTTTCACGCGCGCGCTGATCCCGCAGAGCACGTTATACGAAATCGTCCCGGCTGTGCGCGCGATCTGTTGCGCATCGAGTGAAACTTCGCCTTCACGGCCCAACAGAGTGACTTCGTCGCCCGGTTTGAGGTGCGGCGTATCCGAAATGTCGATAGTCGTCAAATCCATCGACACAGTTCCCAGAATGTGCGCCAACCGGCCGCCTGCAATCACTTTCCCCTTATTCGAAAGCCGGTGGGAAATCCCGTCGGCATAACCCGCGGCCAGAACCGCAACTCGGATGGGCGTCTGGGCCACAAAACTGCCGCCGTATCCCACGCGCGCGCCGGAAGGTAAATCCTTGACAGTAACAATGCGTGTCTTCCAGGCGAGTGCGGGCTCCACTTCCAGCGCCGAATCGGGAGCGTTGCCGCGAGCCTGCGAGACATAGCCATAAATCGCATGTCCGGGTCGCACCAGAGGCAAAGAAGAACCGGGGCGCGGATAGGCAATCGCATTCGTGCTGGCGCAATGCGTGAGCGTGGGTCGGATTCCCAGGTGTGCGAGCGCTCCGGCTACCTCATTGAAATCCCGAATCTGATCGTCGGTTTGCGGCGATGTGAAATCCGCCGCCGATGCAAAGTGCGACATCAGGCCTTCCACCCGAACTCCGGGCGTCTTCAGGAGTGCGGCGGCGATTTCATCGGCATTGGCGCGGGTACCCAATCGATTCAGGCCTGTATCGATCTTGAGATGAACATCGAGAGGCGATTCAATACCTGCGCCGTACTGATAAATCTCTTCCACTGAATGCAGCGCCGGCGTCAGACAATGAGCTCGTACGGAGTCCCGCTCCCAGGGCATCACACCGGCCATCACCAGAATCCGGCAGGCGATGCCGGCGTTTCGCAGCGTGATCCCCTCGTCGACCGAACTGACGGCCAGCCACTGAGCGCCTTCCTTCAGCAGGATGCGTGAAACTTCCACCGCGCCATGGCCGTACGCATCAGCCTTGACGACTCCCATGACCTGCGTGCCCGGTCCCGCAGCCGCGCACACGGCGCGGTAGTTGGAAGCGATACGGGATCGCGAGATTTCGACGTAACAACGGGCGGTTTGCGGCACGAAAATCTTATCTTCGCAGGCGGAGTCTCACGCCTGGCCATCAATGCGGTCTCTCCAGACCGGCCAGCAGAGTTTCATATTGCGTGGTCACCGCGTCCCAGTCATAACGTTCCCGCACGCGACGAAGAGCCCTCTCTCTGTAGACCGAGCGCGCGTCATCACTCATTGCCAGCACGGCGTTCATTTGCGCAGTCAATCCGGCCTGATCCGTATATGCGATGCCGGCATCTCCGCATACTTCGCGGTTTTCCACGGTATCCAGGTACAGAACGAGCGCGCCTCGCGCCATTGCCTCAATCAGCGCGGGATGAGTGCCCCCCACTTCTGTGGCATGGATGTATGCGAAGCACCAGGTGCCCAATTCTTTGTAGCCGGCTCCGTAGATCGCGCCGGGCATAACGACGCGCGCGTCCTGGGTATCGCGCACCTGGCGGATGTATTCACTCGCATAAGGAGCGTCGCCGATCAGCGCCAGCTTCATCCCGGGAGCAGAAACGCTCTCGAACGCCAATCGCACGTCCAGCGCGCGGTTCTCCGGTTCAAGTCGGCTGACGTAGAGAAAGTAACGCCAGGGCTCGAGTCCCAGCCGATCGAGCGCATCACGCGTAGTTGCCAGGCTGGTGTCGGCGCCATACGGGATAAAGACAGAGTCGGAATTCCATTGTTCCCTGTAATACCGGCGAATTGCCTCGGCATCCGTCACGAAACAGTTCGGAAAAACCGTCGACAGGTATTCGGAAGCGAAGTACCAGGCGCGCGCCAGGCGATTCCACTTTTTGCGTTTTCGTTCGATCCCGTCTACGTTGACCGCAACGGGAATGCCCGTCATCCGCGGTAACAGCGTGAAGATCGCGTTGGCTGCATTGCAATAGAGTGCGGCATCGATCGGGTAAGGTCCGCGGCGGAAAACAAGGTGAACCGTGGAAGCGAGTGTATGCGCCAGGGTATCGAAATATTTATGCCGAATCGTCGGTTGCCATACGAGATCTACTCCGCGATACGTCGCGGAATCGTAGTGATCGCGACAGTAGACGGTAACCCGATGTCCGCGGGCAACTAAGCGTGCGGAAAGTTCTTCGGCGAAAGTCTCAAACCCGCCGTAACGGCCGGGAATGCCGCGCGTTCCCAGTAACGCGATGCGCACGGAATCAGCGTTGCTTCGTGGCTCGCGTGGGCGTCAACGCGGCGGCAAATTTCTTAGGCGCGGGTTTGCTCACGGGCTCGAAGGCGAACCAGCTGGCGATATATTCGTCGCTCACGCGGCGTCGCCGCATAATTTCGCGCCGTTTTTCCATCACGCTGCGCCAGTTCCCGAAGAGAAATGAAAATGCCCGCAGTGAAGTGTGCTCCCAAAGCAGGCAGCAACAGACAACCACCGCATCCCGCGCCGTAATGGAAAAGAAGTTGCGCCGGTAAAGATCGCCGGTAATGTTCTTCATGCGCAGCAGAAAGCGGTTCTTGACTGAGTGCATGTTAATCTCAGCAGTCAGTTCACGGCGATTCCCGGGCAGCGCCTTTCGGACGTGATACCCCTTCGCGTAGGGCGCGTACAGACACTTCCAGTCCATCAGCTGTGCCCGCCACGCGACATCGGCGTCCTCACGGTAGGCGAAAAAGTCGTTGTCGAAGAACTCGCCGCCGATCGAAATATCTTCAATCATTTCACGACGGTACAGCGCGGCTGCCGCGGTGGCGCCAAAAACGTACTCGTAGTTGCGGAAGCCGCCGTCGTCCAGCTTCAGGCTGCCCCGGTCCAGATGGCGCAGATTGGGTGTGAAATAGATTCCGGTGGAATCGACCAGGGGCTCTTCCGGGAAATCGAAAGTCGCTTTCATGGTCATGAGCTTGCCGCAGACGGTGCCAACCTTCGGGTCAAGGCTGCCAGCCGTGACCAGGACTTCAATAAAGCCCTGAAGCAGAAGAACATCCGGATTCAGCGTTAAAACCCACTCGCTGTTCGACAGCGCGATGGCCTGATTCTGCGCCGCGGAAAATCCGATATTCTCTTCGTTGTAGACAATCCGGCAGCGATCCTCAAAAGGTTCCAGAATGTCGATAGTGCCGTCGGAGGAGTTGTTATCCACGACGATGATTTCCTTGAACGGATACTTTTGGTCAAGCACCGACTCAAGGCAGCGCTTAATGAAGCGGCCGCTGTTGTAAGTGACGATCGTTACCGAGACAAAGTCGCTACGGGACATGTACGCGAAAGTTTTCTCCAGTCATCGAAATCGCTTCTACTGCGTAGTGCCTGCTACCTCGAACAACAACCCTACACACGTCGGCCACCCGCCTGATGGGCGGCCCGCAGATGGGCGAAAGACAAACGGATTACTGCGCCGTAAATTGCAAAAACCTCAAAACCACTTCTGGGAAAAGCCCGGACCGCACGTACTGCCGCACCAACCATTACTGAAACGCAAATTCCGGCAAGTGCAATTGGATGATAGTGTTTGGCCGCGTATTTAAGAAGACTACCATACCAATATTTTTCCCTGGTTGAATTCGGTACTGCTTCTAACGAATGTCCCCCATGATGCGAGGCCCGCGCGTCCGGTACGTAACGAACCGCCTGTCCGGCAGCCTTTAAACGCGCGCAGAAATCCACATCTTCAAACCAGATTGGCCAAAACCGCTCGTCGAAACCGCCTGTTCGCTCCCACGCAGTCCGGCGGAACATGAAAAATGCCCCAGCGGGTTGTTCCACAAACGCAGAGGCCATAGGGTCACTGCCTAAGCATCTGTAGTGCCAATTGACGGAATTTTTAGGCCAGACACGATTGATACCCAAAGACTCAAATGCCAGTGTGGCGGCAGTCGGAAGATTCCGGGCCATAAATCCCGTCTGTGGATTTCCGTTAGCATCCGTCAGCAGGCCCCCCGCGCCACCGGTTTCCGGATCGTCGAAGCACGCAACCAGCGGTTCCAGGCCGGTTTCAAGCCGAGCGTCCGGGTTCAGGAGCAGAATCAGAGGGGCGCCTGTCGCTTTCACCCCCTGATTGACAGCCGCCGCGAATCCCGCGTTCAGGGGATTCGCGATCAGGCGAACCGATCGTTCAGTGACTTTTCCACAGGTTCCATCGTCGGAGCCGTTATCGACAACAATTATTTCAGAGTCTGGAATTTGAGCGATCGAGTCGAGACAGGCGCCGATGAATTCCGCCGATTGATATGTGACGACTACTATCGCGACACGTGCCATGTGTCAATGCGCCGCGCCGGATGCGGCCGACGTCAGCCGAAAGTACCAGCGCCAATACGGGTCACGGGCGCGCTTTTGGATCTCTGCCTCCGATGCCGCCAGAAAAGCGCTCAGCCGCGCCGAGGGAATCCCTTCCAGTCGGAATTCCCGCAGTGCGTCGAATTTACCTGCGAGCCAGGCAAATGTTGCTCCATGTCGCACCGCGACGAGGCCCCACAACAGTTGCCCGGCCAGAATTGGCCACAGACAGGCGCGAAACAGCTCGCGATCATAATGGCGGCGGATCAGCAGCAGCTGGTTTCGCGATATCAGCCGGACCACGCGCGGATTCCATCGGCCCAGCGTCGCGCTCCCCTGATGCCAGGCGATGGCGCTGGTAACGTAGACCCCTTCGTATCCTTCTTTCACGCAGCGCAACCCGAGATCCACGTCTTCCAGATATGATCCGTATTCCTCGTCGAAGCCCCCCAATTTCTCCAGAACTTCCCGGCGGAACAGACACGCGGTTCCTGGTGCGACAGCGATTCGAGAGGCAGTTCGTTCGAGCTCAGGACGCTCACCAAAGCCCGCCCGCCACCCACAACCGGACCTGCTGAGCAGATCGTACGTTCCGTCGATCGCCTGCCGGTCGGTTGCATCAAAAATAGTGCCCGTCGCAAAGCTGAACTCCGCCGCTTGCCCCACCAGGCGTTCCAGCCACTGCGGGTCCAGTGTGACGTCGCTGTTGAGGATCGCTATCCAGCCATTTGCCGCCATGCGCCAGCCGAGATTTACTGCCCGTGCGAAGCCTGTGTTTTCAGCCTGCCGAATGAGCTTGCAATCATGAGCCGCCCGCTGCACGGCGGCGGCGTCCACCGAAGCGTTATCGATGACAATAATCTCCGCGAATGGCAGACTCTGAGACCGCAAGCTCTTCAGGAGTTGATCCAGCAGTTCCACACGATCGTGAACCGGCACTACGGCGGTAATGGATTCGCGCGCGCCCATTTTTATTGTGATTGTAAGTCCGGCAGTCTCTGCTGCGCTGGTGTGGGCGGCGTCCCGGCGAACGATCGCTTTTCAGAAATCAACCCGCGGTACCTCTCCACCAGACGTGCAGTAATCACTCCCATGTCCCAGTTTGTCTCTACTTCGCGTCGCGCGCGGCAGGCCATCTCCGAGGCGAATTCGGAATCCTCCAGGACACGGATGACGCTGTCGGCGAAAGCGCGTGGATCATCCGCCAGCGCGCAGAATTCTCGGTCGCGCCGCGCCAGCCCTTCCGCTCCCAGCGTGGTGGAAACGACAGGTATCCCGCTGGCGAAAGCTTCGAGCAACTTCACCCGTACACCGGAACCGCTGCGGATCGGGCAAATAAAGACCGCGCAGGCCGCAAGTAATGGCTGTATATCTTCCACAAAGCCGAGCAGATCGATAGCGTTGTTCGGATCCCGAAAAGCGTGCCGCGGTGGTGGGTCCGAGCCGGCCACAAGCAATCTGGCATCGGGAATTGTTTCGAGCACCAGCGGCAGAACTTCGCGAGTGAACCATTCGAGCGCCACCTGATTCGGAATATGGCGGAAACTGCCGAGGAACAACATGGTCTTCGGTCGTCGCGGGCCGCCCGGATATGCGTACAGCGATGTGTCTACACCGGCCCGCAGGCCAGCATCGATGCGCGGTGCGAGGTTTGGCAGGAAGCCTTCCAGATAATTTTTGTTTTCGAGCGTGCAGACCTGTACCTCGTCGCAGAGCGGCAGCAGGCTGAGTTCGAACCTGATGGCGCGGATGTACTCGAACCGGGCTTTCACCCGTTGGATGGGACCTCGCATGAACGGCAGCGACCGGCCGATGGACTGGAAATACACGTCATGCTCGAATAATGCGCACACCACTCGGCGAAACCTGCGGGCATATTGCCCCAGCGCCGTATACTCCAGCTGCAGCACATCGATTTCGTGCAGCAGAATCTGTCTTTGGATGAGCCACTCGATTTCAGGCGTGTAAAACTCATGCACCGCATGCGGAGTAATCGAGGCCAGGTGCGGATTGCGATCGTTGCGGTGCACCACGAACTCGACCGACCGGCAGAACGCTCGAAGCTCTTCGTTGGCGGCGCGTTGGCTTTCGTAATCCAGCATGACGATCGCATGCACTTCGCAATGCTGCGCGAGCTCCCGCAGTGTGTAGTACATGAACACGCCGCCGCCGTGCGTTGGAGGGCAAATCGGATAGGGCGAGACGAAGAGGACGCGCGGACGCGCAGGTGCTTTATCCATCGCGGAAAAGCGGTCACGAAAAATGGCTGGACGGGAGCGCAGCAATACTTCGGTGTCGGAAATCATAGCCATCGACCTCGCCCGCCAGCGCGAACGCATTGCCTCGCGCAACTGTCGGGTCGCGCGCAGAACGCCCCTTGCGCCAACCCTCCCGCGACTCTCACCAGACCAGGCGCTGACAACGGAACCAGCCAGCGCAAAAAAAAAGCTGCCGGCCAGCTTGTCCCATTCGTGTATGTTCTTCCAGGTGAAAAGAATGAAATTCTTCTGGAGAACGCCCTCGATATAATCCGTGCTGAAGCTGCGGCCGATTGTCCCGCGATGCTCATGGTGCACGATGCTAGCGGGCTGATAGAGAACCTTCCAGCCGCGCTTCCACGCCATGAAGCCGAGATCCGTATCTTCGAGATAGAACGGCGCCAGAAGTTCGTCGAACCCGCCGAGCGAAAGCAGTTTGCGGCGGTCGAAAGCGCACGATCCCCCACCCCCGTAGAGACAGGGAAATAGCCGGTTCACCGCGCTATCTTCGCGGTGGCCGACGCGAAGGGCGCCATCCTGCCACCAGCCCTCCGTGAGGCCGGTTTCTTCGCGACGTTTGGTCTGGTCACCGAGAAATATCTGGCAGGACACCGCGAAGACACTTTCATCGGTAAAGCCGGCCAGCAACGGCGCCAGAAAATCCGGTTCCACCCGCATATCGGAATTCAGCAGGACCACGATATCGTTGCGCGCCTCGCGAAACCCCGCGTTCGAACCACCACCGAAGCCAAGGTTTTCCGGCAGTGCCAGCACCTGAACCTGCGGATAGTTGGCCCGCACCCATTCGGCGCTGCCGTCGCTCGAACCGTTATCCACGATGATGATTTCACTTCCGGGGTGTCCCGCAATCGCCGCAACCCAGGAGGGAAGAAAACGCTCCAGCAGATCCCGGCCGTTCCAGTTGGGAATAACCAGAGACGCGGATCTCGTGTCGGGCAAAGTGTCCGTATCGATCCGGCGGCGACCGAAAATCATCCACCAGAAATCCGTCAGCGCCAGCGCCAGCACGCTCACAAACATCGCCGCGGGCAGCACGATCAGAAGCGGCGCCGCTCGCAGCAATCGAATGACGGACGCTTTCATTGGCCGTCACGCAGACGCGGGCCGATGCCCAGTTTCGCTCCCGTGCGAAACCAATGCGACGATCCGATGCGCTGCAACTCTCCGCGATACCCTGCAATTTCCGCATTCAGCTGTTCGGCCCATTCGGTGCGCTCCGCTAAAACAGCCTGCAAATCGGCAGCCTCCGCACCCAATCGCGCGATTTCGGCGCTCGCCGCGCGTCTCACCTCGGTATTCTCCACATTCAGCCGCTCAATCTCGGTTGCGGCCGTTGCAATCTCCGAACGCACGTCCAGCATGTCGTTTCCGAGGCGGACGATATGCGTTTCGAGGCTGGCGATCTGTTTTTCGAGGCCGGCGATCCACTCGAGCCTGGTCTCCGCTTCATTCTGAAGATCGCCGATCCGGCTGTTGCGGGTCGCCAGTTCCCGATTCAGTTCCGCAGCCCAGTTGTTCTGCCGTTCCAGTTCCGCGATCACAGCTTCATGATTCCTCTGTAACTCACTGTGGGCGTCCAGGGTCTGCCGGAGCCACGCATCTTTCTTCTCCAGCTCCCCACTCAGCTTTGCTATATGGAGTTCGCGCTCCCGCAGGATGTTCGCGCCCGAAGGCACCCACGCGAACGTGTCGTTGCCGGCGATACGGGACTGGCTGCAGGCGGCCAGATAGAAATGTGCCCCCGCGGGCTCGGCCGTTCCGGAAACTTCCAGCGCCGTTTCTTCCGGATGCCGCGGCGAGAAGACGATTGCTTCGGCGTGGTTCTGCGTCCAGATGTGAACTTCCGCAAAAACCTTCCCCAGCGCCTGGCGGAATTCTTCGTAATCGAACTCGTGGCGGTGAAATGGATTCGGCCCCGCGTCGCCCCGGGATTCGGCGTAATAATCGCGATTGGGTGTCGACACCAGAAGTATCCCGTTCGGTTTCAGCGCCCGGTTGGCCTCCGCCAGCAATTCCTGCCAGCGGTCCAGATGCTCAATCACCTCGAAGGCGGTTATCAGATCGAACGCCGCATCGGCGAATGGCAACGCCTCGCAGGCTGCCTGAACGAACCGAACGTTCGCGCTGCCGTACTGCGCCCGCGCGTGTCCAACGGCTTCGGCGGAAATGTCCGCTCCCGTCACGGTTCCTGCAATTCCGGCCAACTCGGCCGAGCCATAACCGGCTCCGCAGCCCGCATCCAGAATAGTCAACGGACGATGCAGCGTTTCCGCGAAATGTTTCGCGAAAAGGTAGCGCGCCAGATGCTCGTTCAGCAGATCGGCATCTACCAGTTCGGGAATAACGCGTTCTCCGGTAAACTCAGGCAATTCGCTCCCCCACTTCCGGAGCGGCATGAGAATGGTCCACTTCTACGCGGCACGGTACCTGAATGTAGCCGTATACAGGCCCCTCGCCACGCGCCATCTGCACCGTAAGGGCATTATCGATCGCATCGCACACCAAAGAACCATCGCCAACCCATGGCGAAAAAGAAAACGCGCCCGGATACAACTCGGGGATCTCGAAGTGGAAATCCGCCGTCACCGCCTCGCCCGCTCTCATCGGACCAGGAGCGCGACCTTCGCGCACCGCACTGGTCGCCGCAAAATCCAGGCCCAGATGATTGCGCAAACGTACCCCGATATCGGGCGAGCCCAGATCCCGGACCGCTCGCATGCTGATCCGCACCAGAATCCGGCTTTGCGGAATCATCAGGTGAAGCGGGTCGCCGAATTCATCCAGTACCGCAATCCCGAGGATCTCGGCGCCTCCGGTGCCGGAGCGATGATCGATGTTCGGAATCCCCGTCGCCGGAGCGATTGCTGTCGCCGGAGCAATCGCCTGCTTCACGCGGCTCTGCACGTCCGTGCCGCTCGCCTTGCTTTCAGGTGAGTCGGAGCCCGCTACAGCGGCCAGATACTCGTCGATCACAGTACCGGCGTCGCCTATCGCACGCGCCCGACCATGCTCCAGCCAAAGTGCCCGGTCGCCGATCGCGCGCACATCACTCACTGAATGCGATACAAAAACGATCGTCACCCCGCCGTCCCGCATCTCGTTGATGCGCCGCATGCACCGCTGGCGAAACCAGGCATCTCCCACCGCGAGGGCCTCATCGACGATCAGGATCTCCGGATCCACGTGTATCGCCACTGAGAAGGCCAGGCGAACCACCATCCCGCTGGAATACGTTCGCACCGGCTCGTCGATAAAGTTGCCAATCTCCGCAAACGCTTCGATGGAACGGTAGCGCCGATCAAGTTCCCGTTTCGAGAAACCCAGAATGGCGCCGTTCATATAAACGTTTTCGCGGCCCGTGAACTCTGGGTTGAAGCCGGAACCCAATTCCAGCAACGCCGCAACGCGGCCGTTCACCCGAACCTCTCCCGCGCTTGGCGGGAATATCCCGGCGATGAGCTGCAATGCCGTGCTCTTCCCGGAGCCGTTCTCGCCGATGATGCAAAAAACTTCGCCGCGAGGCACCGAAAACGTCACGTCCGTCAGGGCGTGGAAATCCCGATGACGGCTCGCGCCTCCTAACGTAGCCAGTTCCATCAGGCGGCCGGCAGGAGTCTCGTAGACCGCGTAACTCTTTGAAACGCGTTCGAATTCGACGGCATTCACGGGAAACTTCAGTTTAAAGCAACCCGGCGGTCAAAGTGGATTGGCGTCCCGTTCCGGAGCCGCGGCGTGACCCTTTTGCCCCGCGGCTCAATCCCGCGGATTTTCCCTGTAGCCGTTCCTGCCGCTTGCGCAGCGCTTCGGAATCCTCAATCTGCCTGGCCGCCCGAACGCACTCCAGAGCCATGGAAAAGCTGCGCTCGCGATGCTCGTAGTGTCGCGCCAGTTCCTCATAAGCCCGAACCCGGAAAGGATTTGGCGATAAGGAAAGATCCGTGAACGTCGCCAGCGCGGCGTCCATCAGCCCCTGCTTCTTTTCGATGAGGCCCGCGGCGAAGAGAGTTGCAAAAAGATGCTGATCCGGCAATCCCATCTCGACAGCCCGCCGCAGCAACCCATGCGCTTCCGTATGGCGACCCGAGACCTGCAGCCACCGAGCAAGCCCGAGCAGATCCATGCCGTGACGTGCACGAACGCTGCCCGGATCGCGGAACGCTTCCGGAATCACGCCCGTCAGGCAGGCCAGCGACACGATATCCAGAACGTTGTGGTGAAAAATCGGTGGCAGCCGATGCGCGCGCCGGGAGCGCAGATACTCGAAATAACAGTAGGGAATCATCTCGCCCGGAATATCGCCTTCGCGCTCGTAGCCGAGAATCTGATTCTCCAGATTCACCAGGCGGCAGTTTTCCAGGCGCAACCGGAACAGCCGGCGCGCCCCGTAAAGCAAATCCAGATGCGGCAGGCGGCTGAACGGATGGCGTGCCCGGCACATCGTATAGCGGGTCTCCAGCAGCGGCTGATCGTAGGAACGGCCGTTATATGTAATGAGGATGTCGAAACGAGCGATCAATTCCCCCAGCGAGTGCAGCACGGAAGCTTCCTCGCTGTAATCGCGCATAAAAAACTGGCGGACGCGAAAACCATCGGCCCCGATCCAGCCAACTCCGATCAGGAACGCGTATGTGCCGGAGCCGCCGGCGAGTCCAGTCGTTTCGGTATCCAGAAATAGCCAGCGTGACGGCGGGACACTGGCAATTTCTCCATCCGACAACGCTGCGAGCAGATCGGGCCGCAGCTCCGTCAGGTCGGAGATCTCATAACTGCCGTGACGATGATGGGCAGGAAAGTGCCGTTCCGTCTCAAAATGGCTGCCGAACGGCGTAAAAATGACTTCACCCGAAACCAGATCTTCAATAAACCCGCGAGCGGCGCTTCCTGAAACGGCTGCGGACACAGGGCGGGGCGGCTGTCCGCTGTACCTGGAGTTGATGCCTTCCACCGTTTTACGCAGATGCGCAAGTTGTTCCGTAATGTCCATACGCGATGCTGTATTCGCCGTTGTTTCGCCCTGCCGTCATCTCAATATAACCTGATTCGTTAAGTGCGAATACGCGAAACCACTACAATATGACTGTGTCTGCCCGAAAACGCATTCTCGTAACCGGCGGAGCTGGCTACATCGGCTCGAATACCACCCTCCAGTTGCTGGACGCCGGGTATGACGTGGTCGTCGTCGACAACCTGTCGCGCGGCCATCGCGAGGCGGTTGACCCTGCGCGGCTGCGGGTTGTGAATCTGCTCGATACCGAGGGTCTGGTCCGCGTCATGAGCGAGGCTCCTGTCGATGCGGTGATACATTTTGCCGCCTACATTGCGGTCGGCGAGTCGATGAAGGTTCCGGAGCTTTACTTTCATAACAACGTCGCCGGTTCGCTGTCGTTGTTCACCGCAATGATCCGGACGGGAATTAAGAAACTGGTCTTTTCCTCGACCGCCGCTGTTTACGGTATGCCGGAGCGCGTGCCCATTCTGGAAACCGAACCGTACGCGCCGGTAAATGCCTATGGCGAATCGAAGGTCATGGTGGAAAAGATGTTGCAGTGGTTTGACCAAATCCACGGCCTTCGCAGCATTTGTCTGCGTTACTTCAACGCCGCGGGCGCCGACCCGGCCGGTCGCGTCGGTGAAAGCCACGAACCCGAAACCCACCTGATTCCGCTTCTGTTTCGGGCTGTGCGGACCGGTGTGCCGGTCACGCTCTTCGGAGACGACTATGCCACGCCGGATGGAACCTGTATCCGGGATTATGTTCACGTGACTGACTTGGCATCGGCGCATATTTTGGCAGTGGAGGCCCTGTCGGCGGGAAGACCCTCCGCAGGATATAACGCTGGCACCGGTCGTGGTTTCTCAGTAAAGGAAGTGCTCCAGGCCGTTGAGGAGGTAGTTGGATGTGCTGTCCCTCACAGTATTGGCCCGAGGCGCGAAGGCGACCCTCCTCTGCTGGTGGCGAACTCTGATCGGCTTCAGCAGGATCTGGCATGGGTCCCCCGGTACTCTGATATAACTACAATCGTAAAAACTGGATGGGCATGGGAACTGAGGAAAAATTAGGTTAGTTACGTCACATCTATTATTTTCAGTTGTTTCAAAGCGTTCATATCTAAGGGAAACCTTGAATCGCAGCATGGTCGATACTATCGATGGTCGTAACTCTTTCTGAGTAAGGTGTTTAAGAGGGATCGCCAAGGGGCAGGGTACTGGAACTAAGGTTAAGCCCAAATCGATAATTTGTTGCTTCAAACACGTTTTGCCTGTAGTATTATTGGTGTTGACCAGGCGAACACGTGTCTGGCATCCGGAGGAATTACAACTTGGCACGAATTCTAGCATTAATAACAATGGCCGTTACGGGGATCGCATCAGCGTATGCTGCCTCCGTGGGTATCAACCCTGGCGATGTCCTGAACGCGGATGGCTCAGTCTCTGTGGGTCTGTTGGCAAATTCTGGCACAAAGTCCGGATTGGGCATCACGGCATCAGCTGGCACGACGCCCTCGGTCGATGGGTTGACCGGTACGCGCTTTACGCAGGCAAACTATTACTCGCAAGCTGGCGTACTCAATTCGGGCGCTACTTCCAATGCGCTGCCCGAAACATCAACGTCGTGGGCCACAAACACCTGTGCTCAGACGGGAACGACCGGCAATTGTCAGAATACTATCTTTACTCCAACAGGTGGTCCGACGTTCAATTTGTTAGGCGATAATCTCGCCGCCGACAAGAACATCGCCAGCCAGGCTTGGATCAGCACTGCGGCTGGCAGCGCCTCTCCCGGTACCCTGAACATACCTGTAGGTATTTTCGGCGTCACAAGCATCAGCACATTGCTGAATACGACTGGCGGAGTGACAACCGGTGGAACGGCTGTCTGCTCAAATGGAGCCCTTGTGTCCGCTACGGGTTGCACAGCTAATGCTGCCGCCTACGCTACCATCACTTTCCAATTCAACGCGACAGACGCAACTGGCGCAACCGGGACGAATTTGTTTGAAACGCTCGCATTGATTAATGGAGTTACTCAACGGAACGTGATGAGCGGACTCGGCAGTTATGCCAGCACAATATCTTCGAGCTACGCAACGACCGACACAATCGGTAACAGCTATACCGTCACAACTGGTCTGGCGTATTCTTCCCCGATCGGGACAGCTGGTACCTCAAACTCACCGCCTACCACTGCTACGATGGTTCTCGATTATCAGATCTTTCCTGTGCTGACTGCGTATCAGAGCGATTATCTCGTGCAGGTATCCATTAACAATTACGGTACTGCCGCTACTACAGCTTCGACATTCAGCCAGGAACTTCTGTCCGGTCTCACGGTCAGCACGGCCAGTTCGGTAAGTACGCCTGAGCCATCAACCATTCTTCTTACGCTGACTGCCGGGATTATTTGGCTGGCTGTGCCCCGACTTCGCCGTCGGCGCAATTAATTCCAGTCATTTTCGTTGAATGAATAGCCTGCCGCTTGCGGCAGGCTATTTTTCCATAGGCCTGCTTCGATGCTGTGTCGCGACAAAGTGTCTTAAACAACGTGATCAATACGAAGTCGCGAAAGATTGTCTCGACGGTAGGGAGGCTTCGGAGCGGCTTCAACACGTTCCGGGAGACTGCCTCCTGGTCGTAAATCAGCAAAGGCGAAGATGTGAATCTTGATTCGGGGTTGATGCGTGGCTTATGTATGCGACGTGAAGAGGGAGGCGTGAACCGACACGCTATGAGTTAGATGCCGAACTGCCCACAACTCCACGGGCTTAGCGGTTCATACTCAAGGGGATCAATAAGACTGTATAGCGAAGTTAGTACCGCCCGAAAGGAAAGTCAGCTGGGCAGTTTAACTGCCAGCTCCCTGTGAAGTCTCCGGACCGGCGGAAGGCGTAGAGCCACACGTCGCGGTAAATGGAAGCGGAACCACCGTTGGCGTTTGCCAAGCCTTAACTGCACACGTAGGAGTCTGCCAAGACTTCTTTCCGGCCCCTATTTCGTTGCCCAGAGCAGAACCAGAAACTGCAGAACTACGGTGTGAAGCTGAATCTATCATTGGCTAATCTCCAAACAAGTATGTTACTACATCTCACTTAATGTTTCATTATAAATCGCACAAAAACGAACACCGCTTGATCTGCTGGAAAAATTGTATTCACATTTGCCTGATGCCCCAGCACCCGAACGCTTGTCGAATCCCGCTGAAAGCCCTTATCTTGGATGAGCTTGACAGAGAACCCAGCGCGCTCTGGATCCTTTTTGTGTCAATGAATTCATTAACTTGCCCGGCAATAGTGTTTGAAAGCAGGTGCTCAGCCCATTGCGAGTGCGCCTCGAAGTACATTTTTTTAACGTTCCCAAGAGCAGCAGGTGAGCGCTTCGCCAGACTCCAGTCAATCCGGCGTGGCAAAGCGTTCCCCGCTGCAGATATCAACAGGGACCGACGCCCGCCATTCTTAACAAATTCGGAAGCTGGAACGCCCAGCGCGAATTCGATCAGACGTTTGTCCAGCATGGGGTATCGATATTCAATTCGACGCCGCGCTCCGTTTTCAATCCACGATTCGAGCCGGTTGTGCAGATGACCGTACTCAAGCCGATGGCTTATCGACTGGCGAATCTCAGGAAAAAGGCGCCATGCAGGCCCCCGCAATGCTTTGAAAGTCGGCCGGTGCGCGGAACGAAAGGAAGGTTGGATGCACGAGGCATGGTGATCGAGGTACGTATTCGCCGATGCCAGTGAATAGAGCGGGTCCGGCAAGAAAGGGACAAGGGTCTCATAGCATACGCCACCTGACTTCCGTAGCTTTCGCAGCGACGGTCCGGTGCCCGCTTCGCTGAGACGTTTCCGCGTCGCTGTCAGTAAATCGGCCCAGTTTCTCTTGGCCAGAAACTCAGACAAATAGCAAGCCATCGTGTTGGAGATTGCTTCATCTCCGCCCCATCCGGACAACATCACTCGAATCCCTTGGCTTTCTGCCGCCACGAGGACATTCGATTCCCAGGCAGTCATATCAGTTGGATCCCTGGTGAAGTCCCTCTGAAATAAATCCAGGAAGCTTCCGATCGTCGGTGGCAGGTGCTGACAGGTCAGATCTTCCTGTCGGCACACCGCTTCGATTCGTGCGTGCTCATTCTCAGCGCCCGCGGTGTCTCCCTCACGCGGTGCAGGAACCCAGGAGAACACTGAAATCCGCTGACCCTGTTCACGTCTGGCGCGGGCAGCCACCACACTGACACAACTGGAGTCCAGGCCCCCGCTTAAATGCGAAGCAATCGGAAAAGCCGACCGCAACCGGCACTTCACAGACTGTTCGAACAACAGCCGTATCTGTTCGTCTACATCCCGCGAAGGTAACCGGACATCGGGTGCATCGTTCGGCGACCAAAAACGGTCGATCTGGTTACCTTTCGCCGTCAAGGTGAGCGTGTGCCCACTCTCGAGCTTGACGATCCCTTCGAAAAATGTCAGCCGCTTCTCCGCATGATACGTCTTCATCTGCAGATAAGCCGCCAGCAGAGGCTCATTCAACCGCGGCGACTCCACCCGAGCCAGCACCCCCTTCACATCCGACGCAAACACAAACCGCTTTCCATCAAAGTAATAAACAAAAGGCCTGCACCCCATCGCATCCCGAGCACAGAACAACTTCCGCTCCCGGCAATCCCAAATGGCAAAAGCGAAATCCCCAAGCAGCCGCTTCACGCACTCCGAGCCCCAACGCTCATAAGCCAGCAGGATCAGGCTACTGTCGGGAGTCTCTGAACGTCCCGGTCCAGGCACACCCAGCGCATCGAAAAGCTCGTCCCGATTATCAATCCGCGCATCCGCCGTGATCACCAAATGCAGCGCGACCCGAATACTCGCAGGCAGCCGTTCATGCAGCGATTCCGGCGTGACATGCAGCATCAGGTGCCCCAGTCCCGCACCCTCGCCACACCACTGCCCGTGCCCGTCCGGTCCCCAAAACGCCATAGCCGCAGCCATCGGAGCCAGCGTTTCCCGCGTTACCGGCGCACCGTCATAGCGCACCATGCCGTAAATACCGCTCACGGCAAGCTCGCATCAAAACAGTTTTGGATAAACAAAAGGAAGGTGTCTCCAGCGCCAATCATTGCACGAAAGATTGTATGGTGATTTTGGTGGACCTGAAGGGATTCGAACCCTTGACCTCTTCCATGCCATGGAAGCGCGCTCCCAACTGCGCCACAGGCCCACTCAGCGGACAGACGAAACCATCATACCATTCCCGCCATTCTTTCCATCCAAACACTTGCAGCATCTTACAATAGAATCTTGATGGGTAAATTGCGCCGGCTCCAACCGGTAGCCGTTGCACTCCTGCTGGCCTGCCTTTTGAGCTCCTGTTTGGGAACCAATCGGAATATCTTTCGCAGGCACAAGCTGGTCAAGGGCACGAGTCCGGCTCTCAAGGTCGCCACGCGCGATGAACTCAACGCCATCATCGCCCGTACCTATAACGCCATTCAGTCCTTTTCGGCCAAAGCCAACCTGACCGCTTCGTCCGGCAGCGTCGATAGCGCCCACATCGTTGAATACCCCTCCGCCCCCGGCGTCATCTTCTTTCGCAAGCCCGATGACATCCGCATCCAGGCCACCATGCCTTACGTCGGGACCCTCGCCTTCGACATGGTTTCCAACGGTCGCACCTTCCGTTTCTATTTGCCCAAAAACAATACCTTCGTCCAGGGCCTGAACTCCGCCCCCGCCACCTCCGCCAACAAAATGGAAAACCTGCGCCCCGAGGCCTTCCTCTCCTCCATGCTCATCCGCCCCTGGGACCCCACCACGGAATCTGTCATGCTCAAAGACGATACCGATGAAGAAGATGCCCTCTACCGCCTCGAATTTAACGGCAAAGCCGATGACGGCACTCCAGTCCCCGGCCGCGAAGTCTGGTTTGACCGCCAGGATCTCAGCATCGTCCGCCAGAAAATCTACGACGTCAAAGGCAATACTTTGAGCGATACCAGTTATTCCGAATGGCGGTCGTTCAGCGGCGTCGATTTCCCCGGCCACATCGACATCAACCGGCGCAAAGATCAGTACGGCGTCACCATCCAGATCGTCAAAATGGACATGAACAAGGAAATCACTTCGTCCCAATTCGTTCTTGTACAACCCGAAGGCTCTAAACTTCAGGTGATTGAATGATCCTCAGACTCGTTTGGGAAAACATCCGCTTCCGCCCCCTCCGCACTCTGCTGAGCATTCTGCTCATCGGCGTACCGGTCATGTTGATCCTCACGCTCGTGGGGGTCAGCGAAGGTTTCATGGATGACTCGCACCGCCGCGCTCAGGGCGTGGGCGCGGATATTTTCGTCTGGCCCCCCGGACATTCGTTTACCAGCGGTAACAGCGTGAATCTGGCGGAAGGCGCCGTCGGCGTGCTCGCGAAACAGCCTCACGTGGCGCAGGCCGAAGGCGTGGCCACGGTTTCCGCCGGAACCATGCCCTGGGATACGCTAACCGGTATCGACTATCCCGCTTTCAAGAAAATGAGCGGCGGTTTCATTGTTCGAGAGGGCGACGAGAGTAAGCTATTCAGCCAGCCGAATGACATTGTGGTCACGACGTCCCTCGCTTCGCAGCATCGCCCCAGCCTCCATCCCGGCGACAAGGTCACCCTGGACAAACACGAATGGACCGTGGCGGCTGTCGTTGAACCGGGAATCATGTCCAACGCATTCGTCGATCTGCGCCAGCTTCAGGAACTGAACGGTACGCCCAGGAAAATCAGCCAGGTCTACCTCAAATTGGACGACCCGGCCAATGTTTCCGCCGTTATCGACGAGTTGGAGGCTCTTCCGGCTCTCGAGGGCTACAGCATCTACTCGACCAAACAAGTCGTGGAATTAATGTCGACAGAAAATATCCCGGCCATCAAAGTTTTCGTCCGGGTGATCATTGGGATCGGAATTTTCACCGGCCTTTTTGTGGTCTCTCTGTCGATGTACATGGCCGTACTGCAGCGAACGCGTGAAATCGGTATCCTGAAATCGCTCGGCGCCACCAAAGGGTTCGTGATGAGCCTGATCCTCTGGGAAGCCGTGTTCATGGGCTTCGGAGGGACCATTGCAGGCATTGCCCTCAGTTTCGGTTCCCGCGCGGCCCTGAAATATTTCGTGGCGGCTTCGATGCCCCAGGCCATCGTCCCCATCTGGTGGCCCATCGTCTGCGGCATCGCCCTCGGCTCAGCATTATTGGGCGCGCTTTACCCCGGAATAATTGCCGTCCGGCATGATCCCATTGAGGCCCTCGCATATGAGTAATCCGGCCTCCACCATCATCCACGTCCGCAATCTGCGCAAAGTCTACAAAACCGGCAAGGTCTCGGTCGAAGCGCTGCGCGGTGTCAACCTCGACGTTCCGAAAGGAGAGTTCCTCTCCATCGTCGGCCCGTCCGGTTCCGGCAAATCCACGCTCTTCCACATAGTCGGCGGACTCACCCCGCCAACCGCGGGTGAAGTCATCGTCGGCGGCATGGATGTCGGAAAAGTCAGCGACGCCAAACGCACTGAACTGCGCCGCACCCAGGTCTCTTTCGTATTCCAGAAGTTCAACCTGCTGCCGAATCTTTCCGCGCGCGACAACATCCGCACCGCGCTCTTCATCGCCGGCCGCCCCATGAATCACTTCGAAGACGAACTCCGCAACGTTCTCGAACTCCTGGGCATCGGAGACCGCCTCGATCACCGCCCCTCCGAAATGTCCGGCGGCGAACAGCAGCGTGTCGCCATCGCCCGCGCCCTCGCCACCGGCCCCTCCATACTTCTCGCCGACGAACCCACCGGCAATCTCGATTCCGCCAACTCTCTCGCCGTCCTCAACCTGCTTCGCGATCTGAATGAGCGCCTCGGCCAGACCATCCTGATGATCACCCACAATACGGAAGCCGCCGCCTTTGGCCATCGCACCGTTCACATGCGCGACGGGCAAATCGTGGAAGCGCCGGACCCGAGCTAAGCTCCAACAAGATGTCCGCCCCAGCTGTCAACGCCGAAGGCCCGGCCGGCAAGAACGCCATCCTCGCCGTATTCGCGGGAGTTGCTCTGGTGGTTGCCGCGCTCATCTGGTACGCCAACACCGCCGCCTTCGCCTGGGATGAAGGCTATCACCTCATCGCAGCCTGGCTCATCGCCCATGGCAAACAACCGTACATCGATTTCGTCTTCCCCCAAACACCCTTTAACGCCTACTGGAACGCCCTGTTGCTCCGCTTGTTCGGCGAAACCTGGCACGTGCCGCACACCGCCGCCAGCCTGCTGACCTCCGCAGCCGTCGCGATGACAGCAAGCTATGTCTTCCGTCGAATGCAGGCGCCGCTCCCCTGGCGCGCCGCCGCGGCCATCGCAACAGCCGTGGTGATGGGCTTTAACACCGTCGTCATGGAGTTCGGCTCCCTCCAGGCCTACGGCCTATGCCTGTGTATGATCGTCGCGGCCTACCTCGCAACCGTGAGCTCCGTCGAGAGACCAGGCATTCTGCGCCCGGCGCTCGCCGGCCTTTGCTCCGGCATCGCCGCCGCCTCTTCCCTTCTTTCCGCGCCGATTGCCCCCATCCTTCTGATCTGGATGCTCGCCCGCAATCGCGCCGGCAGCCGCGTCGCCAAATTCCTGGCCTTCTGCACGGGCATCATCGTTGCCTTCATCCCCCTCCTGCGGCTTTTGAGCAAAGCGCCGAATCCCGTCATCTTCGGCTTCCTGCAATACCAGTTGCTCTACCGCAAAGTCGAATGGGAGCAGGCCGGCTCCCACAATCTCGGCGAAGTTCTCAGTTGGGCGGATTCCAGCCAGGCCGTCATCCTCGTCCTCCTGGCCATAGCCGGAATCCTGTTCACCCGTCGCAGCACCGCACCTGCCGCGGCGAAATCCGAACTCTATCTGTGCGGCTGGCTCGCGCTTGTCGAAGGTGTCTACCTGCTCACCGCGCGCCCCACTTTCACCCGCTATTACCTGCTGACAGTCCCGTTCCTCGCCATCGCCGCCGCTACCGGACTCTTCGAAGTCGCCGAACGCCTCGTACCCCGATCCCGCCCCTGGCTCGCGGCCACTCTGCTCTGTGCCCTCACAGCCTACGGACTCGGCGCCTCCCTGTTCGAACAACGTGACGATCTCATGTGGCCCGATCTTGAACAAACCGCCGCCAAAATCCGCGAAGTCACTCCACCCGCCGCGCCTCTGCTTGCCGACGAAGCCGTCTATTTCCTTCTGCGCCGAACGCCTCCCACCGGCATGGAACTCGAAGACGCCCACAAACTGAATTTTCCCGACGCCCGGTCCATGGCGCTCCACCTCGTCCCCCGCCGCAAGCTCGACATCATGATCAAAGCCGGCCGCTTCGATACCGTGGAAATGTGCGATGACGACGAGATCGCGCGCCTCGACCTCTCCTCGCTCTATTCCGACACTGCGACAGCCGGCACCTGCAACGTTTTCTGGAACCGCGTCAGGCAGCCTCCCGCCGCCGCGCCTCAATAGTCGTCAGGATCCGTTCCAGCCCCGCGTCGAAATCCGGAAACAGATCGACGTACTGCGTCTCCATCTGAATCCGCACCGGCACCCGGCAATCGTCCAGCCGCGCAGGAATCAGAAATACGTCGTCGATGGGCAGTCTGCGCGCGCAATCCAGCGCAAACCGCACCTCGGCCTGAAACCCTCCGCGCTTCTTCACAGAGTTCTTCGAAAAACACGCCACGAAGAAATCCGCATTCGCAATCGCGTCTTCAATCCGGCGTGGCCAGTTCTGTCCTGGCAGCAGCTTTCGCCGATCCAGCCACGGCGCATAGCCCCTCGCCTCCAGTCGATCGAATAGCTTCTCCGCCATCGCGAAATCCTCAGTCGCGTACCCGATGAACACCCGCGTCCGGTTCATTTCATGCAGAGACACGCGTCCCCCGTCATCCACTTCGAACACGCCGAGCCCGTCGATCTCCACCCGCCGGGAACGCCTCAGCGAACGCCGAACCAGGTTCGCAAGTTGTTCATTATCCATGTTTCTCGGTCATGCCTTCCGCCTCTCGGGCCGGAAGACCCAACGTTTACGCCCGGTCTCGCCCGCCTTGCGGGAGGGCTCGATAATCCCAAGCCCCGGCAATTCCGCCGGGCCGCCTTTTCGCAGGGTCCGGATGATCTGCGTTACCACCCGATCCATCTGGTCGGCCGCATTTCCCGGCGCTACCCGTTGCCGCCGCCCTTCATAATCCGCCAATTCAGCCTTCTTCATGCCTCAAACCTACCATAGCGGTCATACGGCCAAATGGTTAACTTGTTGAAAACACTACGAAAAATAGACAGTACTCAAAAATGAACCATATTTAATGGCTCCTTAAGGGATGGTTCATGTGCCGTTCGGTATGATTCACACAGACGAATTTCAGTCGTCGAAAATTTAAAGGAGATCTAACACTATGAAAAAACTGATGACCCTCGCTCTCGGCCTCGGACTCGTCCTCGGCCTCACGACCGCCAGCTTCGCCCAGGAAAAGGCCAAGCCCACCAAAGCAAAGGTGACCAAGGCGAAGCCCACCAAGGCGCCGAAGCCCACCAAGGCAAAGTCCACAGCCAAGATGTAGTTTTCCGGGGCTGACCGCCTTGGGAAACCAGGGCCGTCAGCCCCAACTCTTTTCCCTCCCCGCAATACCCTCTTCCCTCTATTGACGTCCCGCCCCGATTCATCTAATCTCTAGTAGTATTATCTAGTTGGCATCTCTAGTCGAACCGGGGACATTCCCCATGTGCTTCACTTCGCACCCGTCCGGAAAACGATGAACATCTCCGTCAAAGGCGAATACGCGCTGCACGCAATCTTCGACCTCGCCTGCCAGCCCGGCCGAGATCCCGTCCGCATCGCCGAGATTGCCCGCCGCCAGCAAATTCCCCAAAAATTTCTCGAACTGATCCTCGCCAGCCTCAAACAGGGCGGCTTCGTCGAATCCCGCCGCGGCGCGGAAGGCGGCTACCTGCTCGCCCGGCGCCCGGAGGCTATCACTGTGGGCGATGTCCTCCGCTTCGTCGAAGGCCGCCAGGAAGAACGCTCCCGCATGCGTCGCCAGTCGGATTCGCCTCTCGGCGACCTCTGGGAGCGCACCGATAAAGCCATGGATTCGGTTCTGGATTCCGCCACCTTCGCTCAACTGGTCCGCGACTGGACCGAAAAACATAACCGCTTCGTACCAAACTGGGAGATCTGATGTTTAATCAGGATAATTCGCTAAGTATTGGCCGCACGCCTCTGGTCCGCCTCACCCGCGTTACCGACGGGGCCCCCGTCACTCTTCTCGCCAAGGTCGAAGGCCGCAACCCGGCCTATTCCGTAAAGGATCGCATCGGCGCGGCCATGATTTGGGATGCCGAAAAACGCGGCGTCCTCAAACCGGGCAAGGAACTAATCGAGCCCACCAGCGGCAATACCGGCATCGCGCTGGCGTTTGTCGCAGCCGCCCGCGGCTATCCCATCACCCTCACCATGCCGGAAACCATGTCCAGCGAGCGGCGCAAAGTCCTCGGTGTCTTCGGCGCCAAGCTCGTGCTCACCGAAGGCTCCAAAGGCATGGCCGGCGCGATTGCCAAGGCCCAGGAAATCATGGCGTCCGATCCCGATCGCTACGTCATGCCCGGTCAGTTCGATAATCCCGCCAATCCTGAGATCCATTTCAAAACCACCGGCCCCGAAATCTGGGAAGATACCGAAGGCAAGATCGATGTATTTGTCGCCGGAGTCGGCACCGGGGGTACTATCTCCGGCGTCTCACGCTATATCAAGCAGGCGAAAGGCAAGGCCATCGAAACGATCGGCGTGGAGCCGACAGCCAGCGCAGTGATCACTCAAACCCTCCACGGCGACCCTCTCAAGCCCGGTCCTCACAAAATCCAGGGCATCGGCGCCGGCTTCATCCCCGGTAACCTCGACCTCTCCCTGATTGACCGCATGGAACTGGTCAGCAATGAAGAATCCATCGAAATGGCCCGTCGGCTCGCCCGGGAGGAAGGACTTCTCTCGGGAATTTCCTGCGGCGCAGCCGTTGCCGCCGCCGTCCGCATCGCCAAGGAAGAGCAATACCGCGGGAAGACCATCGTCACCATCCTGCCCGATTCCGGCGAACGCTATCTGAGCAGCATCCTTTTCGAAGGAATGTTCGAAATCTAACATTTGCTTGAAATGTCACGGTAACTTGTGAGGCGATGATCGCGCCTCATGGCTAATCCCCGTTACAAATGCGGGCGCACTCATCCCCGTTTTCCCCTACTCGAGCGCGCCCGCATTTTCCGTTTCCCCATTCTTCACTTCCCGAACCGCCCTTCTTAATTCCGAATCGCTCTTCTTAATCCGAACCGCTCTTCTTCAATCTCGCGCGCGACCGATCTTATCCATTTTCCGAACAATCTTTCTGAGCCGCGACCGCAAGGGAGTCGGTCCCCATCTCCCCCAAAAAAACTTAACCCGCTCTCCCGAGATTCTTCGGTCGAACTCCCCCGAAGTTTCGTATTACTCTTGGGAAGGTCATTCCGGACGTCCCGCGCTGCCATGAAGAAGTTCCATCTCCCCCTGACCACTGCAATCTCCGCCGCGATCCTCGCCTGCACCGGCTGCGGTAACGCTCGCGACAAGGAATGGCAAACCAGCGACAACACCCGGATTTGCACCGACCAATCCGGTAAGCGCGTCCCCGACGACCAGTGCTACAGCCATTCCGGCCCGGGTGTCTCCCCATTCCTCTGGTATTACATTGCCCGGGGAGGCTATGTTCCCTACTATGGCCACCCCGTGACCGGAGGCGCTTACCGGCCCGCGGCTCCGCCCGAAAGCTACCACTCAGCCCCGGCCGCCGCCCCAGCCGGAGCCATCACGCGCGGAGGCTTTGGCAGTATCGGCGAAGGTGGACACGGCGGCGGTGGCGAATAATGCAACGCACCACATTAACCCCCAGATCCGGCTGGCAACAGCTCGTCGAAAAGCAGGGCCTCATCTGGCACACCGCCTCGACCGAAAACGGCGCCAAACCCTACTGGAACGAGTCTGCCTGTTATCGCTTCTCCAGCATTGAAATTGACATGCTCGAAGCCGCCACAGCCGAGCTTTACCGCATCGTCATGCTTGCCGGCCAGCACGTTATCGACAACAATCTCTTCGCGCGTTTTGGCATCCCCGAATACATCGTCCCCCTCATCCGGCGCGCCTGGGACGAGGAGCCTCCCGCCCTCAACCACGGTCGTTTCGATCTCGGTTACGATGGCCGCAATCCGCCCAAACTTTTCGAATACAACTGCGATACGCCCACTTCCATGCTGGAAGCCGCCGTCGTCCAGTGGGAATGGAAGGAGTCCGTCTTCCCCAACGAGAACTACAAGCCCGGCAATCTGAAGGACCGCCTCTTCGGCCACGCTCCGCCCGCGAAGCCGCCGGACCAGTTCAACAGCCTGCACGACAAACTTCTCGCCAAATGGAAAGATATTGCGCCGTATCTCAAATCGCGCGCCATCCATTTCACGCACGTCAACGACGATGCCGCCGAAGATACCATCACGGTTTCCTACCTGCGTGACCTCGCCGAACAGGCGGGCCTCACCACCACCGGCGTTTTTACGAAGGACATCGGCTGGAATTCCTCGACCCGCCGTTTTGTCGATCTCGACAGCCGCCCCATCGACGTCTTGTTCCACCTCTATCCCTGGGAGTGGCTGGTCAATGAATCCTTCGGCCCGCATATCGTGGACGCGTACGACTCCATGCACTGGATCGAGCCCGTCTGGAAAATGATCCTCAGCAACAAGGCCATCCTGGCGGTGTTGTGGGAACTCTTCCCCGGCCATCCGAATCTGCTCCCGTGCTACTTCGAGCCGAAAGCTGAAGTCGCCGCGAACTACGTGAAAAAGCCGTTGCTCTCGAGGGAAGGCGCAAACATCACGATCGTGAAGGACGGCAAAACGCTCGCAGGCACCGAAGGCGATTACGGCCACGAAGGTTACGTCTATCAGGCTATCTACGATCTGCCGGATTGCGGCGGAGGCAACCGCCCGGTACTCGGCAGTTGGATAGTGGATGGCGAACCCGCCGGCATGGGCATTCGCGAAGACGGCTTGATCACCGGCAACACAGCCAGCTTCGTCCCGCACGTGTTCTCATAACGGGCATCGCGCCATTCTTACAGAACGGCGCGATGAGTCCGACTCAAGTGTGCATGTTTCGATAGTGTTGTCGTTCGCTGCAATCCGCGCGATATCGACAAGCGATGGGGCGTCCTCTTAGCCCCTCAATTTTCAGCTTTAGACTTTACGCCGACGGGCGACTGCCGCCGCTCCGGCGATTCCCGAAAGCAGCAAAACTACAGAACCTGGTTCCGGGGTTGAGGCGGACGATTGATTGATATTCCCGTCAATGGTGTTTGCGCGGTCCGTGAGTGTAATGCTGCTGCCCGGGGTAACCTGAACGGTCGCATTCAGGGACATAAATGTGCCATTGAAAGAGTTCGGCGGAATGAACGCGTCGGATCCGCTTACGGAAGCGATCCCGTCTACGAAGTTCAGAACTCCTGACTCCTGGAGGGCTGAATTGCCGAACTGAAAGGTTGCTGACCAGGTGCCACTTATTGCAGCCGCGGCCGACACGCTGAAGTCCCAGGCCACGGCCAGCGCCCCGGAGCCGGAGGCCGGGTCGAAGCTGTTCCCATCAAACTCGAGTACGGCGGTTCCCTGACCGTTATCCTGGGTCGTAGCCGTCCCACTCAATGTCAGGGTATTTCCCCCATTCGGCGTCACGCTGCCTGCCAACTGGCTGCACGACCCCTCCGGAGTGCCCGTGTGGCCGATGCTGCAGTTTCCGGACGCGAACACTATGCCATCCGCGAAGCCCATGGACGGGGCGAGGACGGCTGCCACAAACAAAAGCGCCGGGGTGCAGACGAATCGGGGCGAGCGCAAGCGGTTAACTATATTCATTGGTTCAGATGCCTCCGATAGTGACCATTGTTTTCCAGTCAGCTATTCTTGCTATTGTAGCTGTCCGGCGCTTTGTTTTGTAACTCGACGGGTTCCAGTACCCTTAGCGATGGGGACACCCAGGCCAGCAACAGGGCCGTCGTTTTCCATCCTGAAGGTTCGAACAGCCCCACTCGATCCGACGGCTTCTGGTCTCTGCCTTCTTAGCCGACTCGATCCAGCAAATCCACTCATTGCGCGCGAGCGGCGTAATATCCTCCCAAGCTGTTAACGCCTGCGGGTTGGCTGTCAGCGCCTTTTTGAAATCGATGGGCAGTTCGTGTACCACCCCGCTGGAAATCTGTTTTTGCGTCATAAACCTTCCTGCCTGCCGGCTCCATCACGATCAAACACTATAATCGCGCGCGTGTGGTTTGTGCCGCGCCCTGCTAACATTCCTCTCATGCCGCCCGCAGTTCCAGCCACAGCCGAAATCCGCGAAATTCTCAAAAAACGCATCGATCGGCAGAAACAATCGGTCGGCATTGTTGTCGGTGTCATCGAACCCGCCGGCCGCCGGATCATTGCCTGTGGAAGCCTTGCCAACGGCGATCCCCGCCCTCTCGATGGCGACACGATCTTCGAAGTTGGCTCCGTCACCAAGGTCTTCACCTCGCTGCTGTTGGCCGATATGGTGAACCGCAACGAGGTCGCCCTCCGCGATCCGGTGCACCGCTATCTCCCCAAAAATGTCAGCCTGCCGGAGCGAAACGGCAAGTCGATCACGCTGCTCGATCTCTCCACCCACAGCTCCGGACTTCCGCCGCTCCCCGTGAACGTGAATCCACAAGCCGATCTGAGCGTGAAAGATCTTTATCGGTTCCTCTCCAACTGCACGCTGCCGCGCGATCCCGGTTCCGAATACGAATATTCGAACCTGGGCGCTGGACTCCTCGGCCATCTGCTGGCATCCTCCGCCGGTACGGATTATGAGAGCGCAATCGCAACCCGCATCGCGCGCCCGCTCAATATGTCGAGTACGGGTATAAAGCTGCCGCCCTCCATGAACGATCGCGTGGCTACCGGCCACAACGCAATACTCGCGCCGGTGCCCAATTCCGACATCCCAACGCCTCTTGCAGGTGCCGGCGCGCTTCGCAGTTCCGCCAATGACATGCTGACGTTCCTCGAAGCAGTTCTGGGATACAAGGAATCGCCTCTCGCGCCCGCCATGAAAATGATGCTCGAAGTTCGTCGGCCCGCCGGCAAAATAGAGATGGTTTAGGCTGGATGATTTATGCGCGCGACGGCCGCGAACTCGCCGGCCATGAGGGAGCTACTGCGGGCTTCAGCGCATTTGTCGGCTACGATCCGAAAGACCGTATCGGAGTTGTTGTGCTCTCGAACGCGTCTGCGCCAACCGGAGTCGGTGATATCGGTCTTCATCTCCTGGACCCGAAGGTGCCGCTGGCAAATTCCGAGCCGCCCGCCACCACACCGAAATTCATATCGATCCTGAACTGCTCGATAACTACACCGGCCGCTATCGCGTGACGCCGGCCCTCATTCTCGAAATCACCCGCGACGGCAACAGCCTTTTCGCACAAGGCCACGCAGAAGTGAACGGCCAGCCAATGCTCCTGCCGAAGTTTGAACTGTTTGCCGAAGGCGAGAAAAACTTTTTCGCCAGGGTGGCTGACCAACAGATCGCCTTTGAAACCGGCCCCGCGGGCATTGCCAATAGCTTGATTCTGCGACGTGCCGGCCGCGACATGCCGGCCGTACGATTACCTTGATTCGCAGGAACCGGGGACCGGTCACAACGAAATAAAACTATTTTCGATTCCCCTCCATCCACCTGAATCAAATTACCTTACTGGCAATCCACCACTCAAACCAACCGTCAAATCACCCCCGATTTCTTGACACCCTGTGCTACTTTCCAGACAGGGAGTGGTTCTTCGCCGGCCGCTCCTGACAATATTTTCCCGGCCGGGAAACGTCGATTGAGGTGAAACTGGACTTTCGGTTCCCATTGAGGGATTTGCATCTCGGGTAACGTTACCGAGCCGACGGAAGAACTTTCAGGCTGGCCTGATTAACATTGCTTCGAGGCGAA
>JAICJH010000075.1 GCA_025928545.1 Bryobacteraceae bacterium
AACAAAGGGCGGCGTCATGGCGTTCAAGCTGGTGGATACAGCCGGGAAGCTGACGCTGGAGCCAGCCTGGATGTCGCGCGATCTGGATCAGGGCGAGCCGCCGGTTGTTGCTAATGGCGTCGTCTTCACCTATGCCAGCGGCGAAGCTACCGCGCAGGCTTATCCGGATGTCGGACTCGCCGACCGTTCCGAGCGCCGCATTCCCGCGTCGACGAAGGCCACGCTTTATGCGCTGGATGCGCTGACAGGAAAAGAGCTGTGGTCGAGCGGTAACGATATCAAATCATGGCTGCATTTCGGCGAGCTTTCGGTCGCCAACGGCCGCGTCTACATCGGAACCTGGGACGGCATTCTGTACTGCTACGGAATCAAGAAGTAGACAGAACCTAATCACGCATAACTGGAGCCGGCAGAGCGACCTTTGCCGGCTCTTTCTGTTTCTATCCGCTGCTGGTAGCCGCTTTCGCGAAACGCTGTCAGCGGCCTGGCGGGAATGCCGCGCGATTTCCGCCATTCCTCGAGCACCGGCCGGACATCGGTGGCGAAAGCATCTTTGAGGCAGTTCTCCGCATCCACGATCTCGTTCCTGCTTTGCGCCACGGACAGCCTTTCGTGATCTACAATTGCAGCCTTCGCGAATAATTCCTGAGCGGTCGTCACGGTCTGGATCATGGCCTCGATCTTCGGTTTGAGGTTATGGCTCTGGTCCACCATGTAGGCGATATCGGTCTGTTCGCCGGTTTCCCACTCGTACATCGCGATCTCGTGAAAGATACGGAAGATCTGATAGGGATCGATTGAGCCCAAAGTCAGATCGTCATCGGCATAACGGCGATCGTTGAAGTGAAACCCACCAAGCATTTTCAGGTCGAGTAACCAGGCCACAATCTGTTCGATGTTCTGGGCCGAATAGTGGTGCCCGGTATCCACCAGCACCTTCGCCTGCGGACCAGCCGCACGCGCAAGTTCGAGCGCCATGCCCCAGTCCGCAATATCCGTGTGATAAAACGCCGGCTCAAACGGCTTGTACTCAACCAGCATCCGCTGCTCCGGTTTCAGCGCTGCATGCGTGAGCCGCAGGCCTTCATCGAACCAGGCTTTGCGATGTCGCATGTTCTGGGTGCCGGGATAGTTGGAGCCATCGGCGAACCACAATGAGATGTCGCGCGACTCTGTGCTCACCGCGATATCGATGCTGTCGAGGGTATGCTGCAATGCGGCGGCGCGCACCTGAGGATCCGGATTTCCGAATGACCCGAACTTGTATATCTGATCTTGGAACAGATTTGGATTGATTGACCCCGCCTTCACCCCCGTGCTCTTTGTGAGGCTGGCAACCTCCGGCGCACTCGCCGCGCCTTCCCGGAAATCCCACAAGACGTGCAACGCAAGACTGGGGCAAACGCCGGTGACCCGGTTCACCTCGGCGGCATCCCGAAATTTTTCTTCGATCGTGGAAGCCGCAGCAGCCTGGTGGAATTTGCCGAAGCGAGTGCCGGTGTCCGCGAAGCCCCAGGAAGGAAGCTCGATCCGGAACCGGTCCATTGCCTTCCCGATGCGCTCAGTTTGAGGGTCTCTCATATGTGTATAGTAGACGGAGAATGACGATGAGAGGCCAACAATGATCAATCGACGCGAGTTCGTAAAGTCGGCGGCGATCGCCGGACTGGCGAGTGTTGCCCCGGCCGCGACCACGGGAATGTTCTTGGCGCTCAACTCCGCCCTCACCGGCAACAAAGTGCAATGGCCGGATTCGGCGCGTCTGGCCGCGCGCGTGGGCTATGGCGGCATCGATCTCAATCTCAATCCGGCCATGAAGGAGGGGATCGACGAAACAAAAGCACTGCTGGCGGGATTGAAATTGCGTACGTCCTTTTGCAGTCTGCCGACGAATGTCACTGGCGCCGACGACGTCTTCCGCCGCGGCCTCGCAACATTGGAAGATTCAGCGAAGTTCGTTTCCGAAGTAGGTTGCGGCCGCATGATGATGGTGCTGCCCGCCGCCAGCGCGACGCCCGCGGAAGAATTGCGCAAGACGCTGAAGGAACGCCTGTCGATGGTGGCCGAGGTCCTGGCGCGGCAGAACGTCCGGCTTGGGCTCGAATTCCTGGGTCCGTTGCAGTTCCGGTCCAGGCCGCAACAACCGAATGTTTTTATCTGGAAGATGAACGATGCTGTGGATTTCGCGAAAGAGATCGGGCCGAATATTGGAATCGTGCTGGATGCCTGGCACTGGCATCATTCCGGCGCCACGACCGATGACATCATCAAAGCCGGAAAATCGCGCATTGTCACGATTCACCTTTCCGATGCCGCGAAGCAAGCCCCCGAAGATGTGAAGGATAACCAGCGCTTGCTGCCCGGCGAAGGCGTGATCAATCTGACCGGCTTTTTCCAGGCATTGAAACAGATTGGATACGAGGACGGCATCAGCCCCGAAGTCCTAGGCCGCATCCCCGCGGATATGTCTGCGGAGGATGGCGCCAAACTCGGTCTCGACGCTTCTCTTGCCGTGATGCGCAAAGCGGGCATCGCCATCTGATGATCGGCCGGCGTGAGTTCGTGAAATCGGCGGCGCTGGCAGGCATCACGGCTAGCCTCGCTCCAGCTGCGGCCAACGGCATGTTTCTTTCGCTGAATTCCGTCATGACGGGCAACAAGGTTCCGTGGCCGGAATCGGCACGGCTGGCCGCGCAGGTGGGATATGGCGGAATCGATCTGAACCTGGCGTCTGCCATGAAGGAAGGCCTCGACTCCACACACGCGCTACTTACAGAACTAAAACTGCGCACTTCGTATTGCGGGCTGCCCGTCACCGTGACCGGCACCGATGAAGTCTTTGAACGCGGCATGGCGATGCTGGAAGATGCGGCGGCGTTCGTTTCCGCAGTCGGCTGCGGGCGCATGATGATGGTGTTACCTTCCAGCAGCGCTGTGCCCGCGGGCGACTTTCGCACTCTGCTCCTGAGGCGTCTGACTGCGGTGGCTGAGCTGCTGTCGCGGCATAACGTACGCCTCGGACTGGAATTCATGGGACCGCTGGTCTACCGGAAGCGTGCCGCCTGGGAATTCATCTGGCGCATGAACGACGTGCTGGATTTCGCCAAAGAGATCGGTCCGAATATCGGGCTGACGCTCGACTCCTGGCACTGGCATCACGCGGGAGCAACGGTCGACGACATTATTCGTGCAGGCAAGTCGCGCATCGTGACAGTGCATGTTTCCGATGCCGTCGCGATGGCGCCCGAAGATGTGAAGGAAAGCCCGCGGTCACTGCCTGGCGAAGGCATCGTCAACCTGACTGGATTCTTTCAGGCTCTGAAGCAGATTGGCTATGAGGATGGCGTGAGCCCTGAAGTGTTCGGCTGGCTCCAGCCGGGGATGTCGGCTGAAGATGGCGCGAAAGCCGGGCTGGAGGCAAGCCGCGCCGTGATGCGCAAGGCCGGAATATCGGTTTGATCTACTGCCCGAGCTTGGCGCCCAGTTCGGCCCAGCGTTCGTACAGCGCATCCACTTCCGCCTGAAACTTGTCGATCTGAGCGGCGGCCTCAGTGAGTCGCCCCGCGTCTGAAACGATAGCGGGATCTGCCATTGCATCGTGCGCCTCGTGCAGCCGATGTTCCGCCGCGGCCACCTTCTCCTCAATTTGTTCCCACTCGCGGGCTTCCATGTAAGAGAGCTTCTTCTTCGCAGGCTCGGCGGTTGCGCCTTTCGCGGGCGTCGCGGTTGCCTTCGCTTTCGGTTTCTTCGCCGCGTTCGCCTGTTCCCACTGCGCAAGCTCGGCGAAGAATTCGACGCCACCCTCGCCATCCATCGCCAACAGTGTGCTGGATAGGCGATCCAGCAGAAAACGGTCGTGCGTCACGAGAACAATCGCCCCCGGAAAATCGGAGAGATTGCTTTCCAGCACTTCCAGGGTCGGGATATCCAGATCGTTCGTGGGCTCGTCGAGGATCAAAATATCCGCGGGCTGCAGCATCAGACGGGCGATGTGAACACGCGCGCGCTCCCCGCCGGAAAGGTTTCTGATTGGCAGATCGAGTTGTTCCGGGCGGAATAGAAACCGCACTGCCCAGCCGGCAACGTGAGTCGGACGATCGCGGAACATCACCGTGTCGCCCTCGGGCGCCAGCGCGCGGCGCAGCGGCAGTTCCGGGTCCAGCTGATCGCGATTCTGGTCGAAGTACGCAACGCGCAGCCCTTCAGCGAAACGGACTTCACCGGCATCCGGCTTCAGATCGCCCACCAGGATGCGCAGCAGGGTCGTCTTGCCGCAGCCATTGGAACCCATTACGCCAAGCCGGCCTCCGGGGCCGAGCACAAAGCTCAGATCCGTAAACAGCCGCTTATCCCCCATCGACTTCGTGAGGTGCTCGCAGACGATCAGGCGCTTCGTCATGCGCCCCGTAGCGGAGAAATCGATCGTAGTGGTGCCGGTGCCGGTTCGGGAGGTGACATCGGCGAGTTGCGCCTGGAGCTCCTTCGCATCCTGAATCCGGGCCTTCGATTTTGTAGTCCGGGCTTTAGCGCCGCGCCGCAGCCATTCGACTTCCCGTTCCACCAGATTCTCCAAAGCCTCCTGCTGGCGCTGCTGCGCGCGCAGGAATTCGGAGCGCTTTTCAAGGAACTTGCTATAGGTCCCCGGAGTGGCGAAAAGGCCCAGCGGATAAGCCCGGTTAATCTCCGCCACGCGCGTGGAACAGTTTTCGAGAAAGTAACGGTCGTGAGTCACGAAGACGGAGGCGAAGGTTGCGGAAGCCACCAGTTTTTCGAGCCAGATGATGCCGGCGACGTCCAGATGGTTCGTCGGTTCGTCGAGCAGCAGAACATCCGGTTTCTGCGCCAGAGCCGCGGCGATCGCCAATCGCTTCCGCCAGCCCCCGGAGAGCGATCCTGACGTTGCCGACGCATCCTCGAAGCCAACCCGGCTGATGATTTTGGAAACTTCCGTGTCCTTATCGTCCTCGTGGGAATCGGCCGCCGCCGCAGTGATGATCTCGCGGATCGTATCCTCGGCTTCGAAGACCGGGTCCTGCACCACCATCGCGAGACGCACGCCTTTGCGAATCGAGATACTGCCCGCATCGGGCCGCATGTTGCCCGAAAGAACTTGCAGAAACGTAGACTTGCCCGCGCCATTCGGGCCAATCACGCCCAGGCGCTCGCCATCGTGCAGGCTCAGCGAAATGTCTGTGAAGACGGTACGGGATCCAAAAATTTTTGCGATTGCATCGCAGGTTAAGAGAACGGCCATGTTTTGTTTGAGAGGCTATCGGTGAAGCTCTGCTTCCCGCGCCTGAGTTTCGGTATTGTTGAAGACGACTGTAATGCTTGCCGTGCCCGGTTCCAGTCCCGCCGGAAGCAGCGCGTTGATCTGGCGCGATTCGCCGTCGGGGGCGAGCCAGACCGCCGGCAGATCGGTTCCGTTCAGCCGCACTTTCACATCCGCGATGGTGGCTTCCGGCGGCAGGCCCGCAACCCAGATCGATAGAGAGCTGCCCTCTCCCGTTCGGATTCGATGCGACTCGAAAGTCTTGCCATCCGCCAGGCGCGTGACCTCCAGCATCGATCTGCCAGTCGGCTGCCACGTTTTCACGTCGAGGCCGATCTGGAACTCCGGAGAGCAGCGGCTGCCTTCCACGCGCAGACGCGCGTTGTGCCACCCCGGCGCGAGACCCGGAGGAATTTTGCAGGATGCCTGCCACCCTCCGCCAGTGTTCGCAACGTAAATCGGGCGCGAACCAAAACCGCCGATTTCCGGATACACGTTATCGCACGTGAGGGCAGTGCCCTCGTGCGCGAAATAGAAAGTCAGGTAATGGTCGGCGGCGGCGGAAAAACGATGATCGTGGGTTTCGCTGTTCTCAATGCAGAGGATCTGCGGCGCCAGGCCGTTGCCCACCGGCTGATTCCAGCCACGGTACGCGCTCACATGGGCGCGTTCCGCGAGCACGCTCTCAAACTGCACCCGCGCGAAACCCGCCGTGCGCGCCATCGCAAGCAGACACGGGATGTTCGGGCCGCACCAATTGTCCAGTTGTCCGCGCAGCTCCGTGGTTTCGTAAAACTCCATCGAAGGGATCGCGTCCAGGCTGCTCTCCGTCACGAACGATTCGATGCACGCCATGTCGCGGCACATGCCGCAGACGTTTTCAAGCGCCAGAAGAGGATGCTTCAGGTGATACAGCACCCCGAGGAACAGCACGATATCGAACGTGCCGATGTCTTTCGAGGTGACGCGGCAGATATCGCCGATGTGATACTCGATGCGCGAGCCGAGCAGGCTTCTGGCTTCCAGCAGCCGCGTATTCTTTGCCGAATCGAGGGCCATCACCTGCGCGCCGCGGCGTTCCATCTCAAAGCTGAACCAGCCGTCCCACGCCCCGATATCGAGCACACGTTTGCCCGTCAGATCTTCCGGAATGTGAAACTGGCGCAGACGATTGCGCTGTTGCTCCAGGCTCTGATGGCCGGGGATGACCGAACCATCGGGCAATTCAATGCTGTGATACCAGCCAAGCTTTGAAAGTCGTTCTACCTGCCGCTGGTTATCCGCGATGAACTGGCTGTCGCGCGCTTCGCTCATGCGTTAACGATCTGAAGAAGCTCCGCGGCCGGTACCGCAACCTCATCCTTCTCATTCTCGGTTTCCAGATCCGGGTTGGTCTCCGGATCGTAGAGGCGCGTATCCAGCAGGCGGCCCGGTTGCACATTCGACATCGCTTTGAGGATGTTTTCCCGCAGATGCGGATGATCCTGTTCCCAATCGGCGATAGCCTCGCGGATGCCGCGCCGCACGGTCCCCGTTCGCATGGAACATCCGCACGGCACCACGGGAACGCCCTTGGCTTCGATATATCCCTGCGTCAATTCTTCCGTCACATAAATCAGCGGCCGGATCAGGCGGAAATCGCGCTTACGCGACACGGTGACCGGCGGCAGTGAACTCAGTCTCCCTGTGTAGAGAATGTTGCGGAACAGCGATTCGCACAGATCGTCCGCCGTGTGTCCGAACGCAATCACGTTCGCGCCCAGCCCGCGAGCGATCTGATAAACCGCGCGCCGTCGAAAGCGGCTGCAAAGATCGCAGCCATGGTCCGGCTGGTCTTCCAGAAGTTTCAGGGACGGGTTGTCGGTGTGATATGACCATGGAACCCCCAGATGTTGGATGTATTCGCCCACCGCGGCCACCGGCTTCAGGAACTTACCCTGCTCCACGGTGAAAGCGCAGACGGAAAAATCGATCGGGGCACGCCTCTGCAGCAGGAGCAGAATCTCCAGCATGGTGACGGAATCTTTGCCGCCCGAAACAGCCACGGCAATGCGGTCTCCCTCGCGGATCATGTTGAAGCGATGAATAGCTTCGCCGACTTTCCGCAGCAGGGTTTTCTCGATATCCACTCAGACCATTATCGCGTGCGGCCCTGAATTGCCGGCCTAAGCCTCCCAAATATAAGCGCAAAAATTCCGCACGCTGCGAAACCCGAACTTCTCGTAAAGCCCGATCGCAGTCCGGTTCGATTCGGTCACCGTCAAACTCACGCGTTTCGCTCCCCGCCCGCACAACACGGCAATCGATTTCCGCAGAAGCTCCCGGCCCAGCCCCAGCCCGCGCCCGCTGGGCATCACACAAAGCTGCGAGATATGGCCGGTCTCCCGCGCCACGAAGCTCGAAAGCGCCATCCCCGCCGCTTCCCCGGTCTCAAGATCGAACGCCACAAACGACGCCTCCGGATGAAAAGCGCCGCACCCTGGAAATTCTACAATGTTGCTGAGGAAACGCCGCGCGCCGGCCGGAGAGCGGTACTGCGAATTGATCTCGCTGTCCGTCTCCGCCCGGTAAGCAGCCGCAATGATCGATCCGGCCGTATGCATCAGATGATCCTGCCAGGGTTCGAAACGGAACCGCCGCTCCGCATCGTTGTTTGCCGGAACCGATGCCGCCGAATTGTCGCGGATCATCAGGCGCCGGTCGAATAATCGAATCTTTCGACCCCCGGCGCCGTTCCCAATGAGCCCGGCCGCCTCAGGCGTGAAGAGCATCAGTTGGCTTTCCATCCGTGAGATGCGTGGCGTGATTGCCAGAGCATCCACCAGCGCTCGAAAAATCAACGCCTCTGATTCGGCCGTGCGCTGACCCGGTCGCACATAAATATCGCCGATAATGCCCCGCGGTTCTTCCACCACCGCATAACCGTAGCCGGCCACTTTCCCGTTTATCGTCAACGCGGCGCCACCAAGCGAACTCGTGCCCGCGTACCTGCGTATAAGCTCGGCGGATGGCTCGAAGTCCCAATCGAGCTCGCTGCGCCACTCGCGGATTTCGTCCGTGAGCAGCGGTTCCAGATCGCGCGCGGCAATCTGGCGCAGGTCGACGATCTCCGGCGTCGGATTCCGCTCCAGTGAATTGGCTCGCGCAGCCATGCGAAAGAGTATATCGGGCGCGGGCCCGTCTGGCGCGGGCTGTTGTACAGTGTGGGGAGAGGAGATACAGTTATGTCTGCACCAACACAGGGCACACCCGGGTCCACGAGTGTCACGCCCGAGAAACTGATGCGGTACACGTGGGGGTACGCGCCGCCCCTGATCATTGAAGCGGCAATCCGCAACGGTGTCTTCGACACGCTCGCCGCCGGACCAAAGACAGCGACCGAAGTGAGCGCTGCCACGGGCGCTTCCGAGCGCGGCCTGGCTTCCATCATGAATGCCCTGACTGGCCTGGAACTGTTGACAAAGGACGGCGCGACATATGCGCTGACGGCCGACAGTGCCGCCTTTCTGGTGAGCGGTAAGCCATCGTATCTGGGCGGTATGATGGCGCACATCTCGTCGCAGTTGATTCCGAAATGGCTGGAAATCGCCGATATTGTGCGCACCGGCAAGCCCTCGGCACAGGTCAACAGCGCCGTGGAAGGCGCGGCATTTTTCGAAAAATTTGTGTCGGCCTTGTTTCCCTTCAACTATGCCGCCGCCAGCGCAGCGGGAGACGCGTTGGATGTGGCGAACGCAGCCGAGCCCGTTCGCGTGCTGGATCTGGCGGCTGGCTCCGGTGTTTGGGGCATTGCGGTCGCTCAGAAATCGCCCCAGGTTAAGGTCACCGCCGTGGATTGGCCTGGAGTGCTGGATGTCACGAAGAAAACTGCCGCCCAGTTCGGATTGGCCGAAAGATTTTCGTTCATAGCCGGCGACCTTGCCGATGCCGATTTCGGGACCGGCCACAACGTTGCCTTGCTCGGTCACATCCTGCATTCCGAGGGCGTGCAGCGCAGCAAGGCCCTCCTGAAGAAGACGTTCGACGCGCTCGCTCCCGGCGGGACCGTCGTGATCGCGGAATTCCTGGTCGATCCCGAGCGGAAGAGCAATGTGATGGGGCTGATATTCGATGTGAACATGCTCGTGAATACGTCGGCCGGCGGAACCTACAGCTTTGAAGAAATTCGTGGCTGGCTCGAAGAAGTCGGGTTTGAAAAAGCCGGGCTGGTTCCGGTGCCCGGCCCTTCGCCACTCATTTTTGCGGATAAACCCCTATGAAGCCGATTCTTTGTTTTCTGACGATCAGTATCGGCGCGTTTGCCCAGGCGGTGCCGCCGTCGAGTTTCGATGCGCCGAAACTTGACGCCTCCGTGGTCACATATAAAGGCAAGCCAGCCACGCGCCTTGTCGACAAGGCCGCCACCGGTCCTTTGGGCCAGGACGGAAATGGCGGACTCGCACTCTTGAAACAAGCTCCCTTTCACAACGGGACGATCGAGGTTCAGGTCGCAGGCCAGCCCGCTTCCGGTTCGCCTGAGGCTGCCCGCGGCTTCGTCGGGATTGCCTTTCGCGCGCAGGGCACTTCGAAATACGAGCTGATTTATCTCCGCCCCACCAACGGACGCGCGGACGACATGCTGCGCCGCAATCATTCGGTGCAATATGAAGCGGAGCCCGACTGGCCGTGGAGCAGATTGCGCGATCAGACGCCCGGAGTTTACGAATCCTATGCGGATCTGGAGCCTGGCGCGTGGACCAGTTACAAAATCGTCGTCAAGGGCCTGCGCGCCGAACTCTATGTCAACGGCGCGAAGCAGCCCTGTCTCATCGTGAAAGATCTCAAGCTTGGCGATGTGTCGGGACCTATTGCGCTCTGGGTCGGGCCCGGCAGCGAAGCCTGGTTTGCGGATCTGAAGGTAACGCGGGAACCGTAAGCGCTATCCGCGATCTCGATATTCCCCGAAAACGCTCCGCAGCGCATCCGAGATTTCGCCGACAGTTGCCGACGCTTCCGCCGCCGCCACAATCTTCGGCATCAGATTATCCGAACCGCGCGCCGCGATTTCCAGCGCCTCAATACTCGCACGCCACGCCGCTTCATTCCGCCCGGACCGCACCCGGCCGACTTTCTCCACCTGGCTGCGTTCAACCTCCGCATTAATCCGAAACACCGGAATCTCCGCGGACTGCTCGGTTTGAAACCGATTCACCCCCACAATCACGCGCTCGCCTGTTTCAATGCTTCTTTGAAATTCGTATGCCGCGGTCTGAATCTGCCCCTGCTGAAAACCGGACTCGATCGCAGCCAGCGCGCCTCCCATTTCATCGATCCGGCGAATGTAATCCATTGCCTCCGCTTCAATCCGATCGGTCAGCTCTTCGATATAGTAGCTGCCGCCAAAAGGATCGGGCACGGCGGTCACGCCGCTTTCGTGCGCAATCACCTGCTGAGTCCTCAGTGCGATACGAGCCGATTCCTCCGTCGGCAGGCCCAGCGCCTCATCGCGTCCATTCGTGTGCAGCGACTGTGTGCCGCCAAAAACTGCCGCCAGGGCTTCGAGCGTTGTCCTCACCACATTGACATCCGGCTGCTGAGCCGTCAGGCTTGACCCCGCCGTCTGCGTGTGGAACCGCAGCATACAGGAACGCTCGTTTTTCGCGCCGAAGCGTTCTTTCATCAGCCGGGCGTATAACCGTCGCGAGGCGCGGAACTTTGCGACCTCCGTCAGGAAATCCATGTGCGCGTTGAAGAAGAATGAGAGCCGGGGAGCGAAAGCATCCACATCCAGCCCCGCCGCAATCGCTGAATCGATGTACGCAATCGCATTTGCGAAAGTAAACGCGACTTCCTGCACGGCCGTCGACCCCGCTTCGCGAATATGATAGCCGCTGATCGAAATCGTGTTCCACTCCGGAACTTCGTTCGCTGCCCACGCGAAGACGTCTGTGACAATGCGCAGCGCGGCTCGCGGCGGATAGATATACGTGCCGCGCGCGACATATTCCTTCAGAATGTCGTTCTGGATTGTCCCGCTGATTTTGCGTGGATCCACCCCCTGCTCTTTCGCGATCAGAAAGTAAAAAGCCAGAAGAATCGCCGCCGTCGAATTGATGGTCATCGACGTCGAGACTTGTTCGAGGGAGATCCCTTCGAACAGTCGGCGCATGTCATCGAGTGAAGCGATCGAAACGCCGACGCGCCCCACTTCGCCGGCTGCCAGCGGGTGGTCGGGATCCATACCCATTTGAGTCGGAAGATCGAAGGCGACCGAGAGGCCGGTGGTGCCCTGGCTCAAAAGGTAGCGATAGCGGGCATTGCTTTCTTCGGCCGAGCCAAACCCTGCGTATTGACGCATGGTCCAGAGCCGGTCGCGGTACATGCCCGGATAGATTCCGCGCGTGAACGGGAATTTGCCGGGCTTCGAAATGTCGTCGCTGGCTGACATGGGCCTGGCGTCACGAACGGGAGATGCGCCGGGCCTTCAATACGGACGAAATGCCATAACCTGCCGTCACCACCACAAAAACGCCGATCATGACGAATTTGACGGGCGACATGGCGGCTGAATCCTGCCACATCCGGTACCCTGCCATTCCCGCAAAGGCAAGAAACACAAAGCCCAGTACCTCATGCCAAAGTGTGTGTAACGGCTTCACCGCCGCGGGCACTACGTGTTTGACAAATTTGCCGGAATTGCGGACGGCGGGAACCCACTCTTTACCGGCGTTTCGGGCCATCTTGCCCGCAACTCGTCCAGCCGCCCGGAGTTGGTTGTTATCCACAGTTTCATGTTATCAGCAGGAACATCCGAATTCCTGCCCCGGATCCATCGAATTCCTTTACAAGAAGTGGTTGTACCTGTTCGGTTTGGCCTGTACAATCAAGAAACCGAGGGTGCAAATAATGGGGAACGTTTGGCCCCGAATTTGCATCTTACGTAGTAGGAACGCACCAGTAATCCCGGAGAAAGGGGCCTAACTTGGAAGAACGTCTGAAAAGCTTGATGCAGGACCTGGGAAACGCGATCAACGAATCGCTTTCCGACTCCGAACGCATTGCCGAAGCGATCGGTGAGATCAAAGGCGCAGGCTACGACGTTTTTCTCGTCCTTGAGGCCACCATCGGCTTCAATAAACGGGAGGACGGCGAAGATGCTGCCGAACTCGATGATGCCTCCGGGAACATTGAACCTACAGAGGTTACCTCCATCGGGAAGGTGCGCTTTACCACCCAGGACCAGCGTTTTCTGAGAGCGTTGCGCATCACTGTCGACGAAGAAGTATAGTGCTCAGTCACTGACTTCCTTGTAGACCCGCAATGTCTGCTGCACGGCATTGTCCCATCGGAATTGTGCCGCGTGCATCTTTCCCTTCGCCGCGAGCGCCTCGCGTCGGCTCTCATCGCGCGTCAACAATTCGACGGCATTCGTCAATTCTTCGTCGTTCGCCGGATTGATCAGCACAGCCGCATCGCCGCAAATCTCGCCCAAAGATGACCCGTTGCCGGCAATGACAGGTAAGCCTGCGGCCATTGCTTCGAGCGCCGGCATTCCGAAGCCTTCATCAAAGGAGGGAAAAGCGAAGACGCTCGCCCTCTCATACCAGTTGGCAATCTCCTGGTCGGGGATGTAGCCGGTGACCTGAATGCGGCTGTCTTTCGCCGCTTCGCTCAAAATGGCTTCGGCGCCGTAACCGTTTGAACCTGCCAGTACCAGCTTCCAGTCCGGGGGAGCGGCACGGAATGCGCGCACCAGACCGAGCTGGTTCTTGCGTTTCTGGACCGCGCCCACGCAGAG
Organism: Bryobacteraceae bacterium; assembly: GCA_025928545.1. Taxonomy (GTDB): domain Bacteria; phylum Acidobacteriota; class Terriglobia; order Bryobacterales; family Bryobacteraceae; genus BOG-234. The sequence goes on from JAICJH010000075.1 coordinate 13,050, forward strand.
GATTACCTTTTCACGTGGGCCGCGATACGTCGCAACCCGCGGCAGTACGCCATGGTGAATGATCCTGATTCGCGACGCAGGGATCTTCAGGTAATTCTCCACCTGCGATGCCGTGAAGCCGGATACTGCGATGATCAGATCGGCCGCCGCTGCCGCTTTTCGGGCCTGGGCCGCGAAACGCTCACGGAATTCCGCCGTGCTGTAGTCGCCCGAAAGAACGAACAGGTCGTGGAAGGTGGCGATCTGCCGGCGAAAACGCAGTTCCGGCAGACGTTGGTTCAGGCCATGGAAGAGCGCGGCCCGGCGGTCCCCTCCGCTGTCGGAAAGACGGCGCACCCGCACATTTCGGGGCGCTGGTTGCAGCAGCGCGCGCCAATAGCGCGGTGAGCGATAAAACCAGTCCCAGCCATCCGCGAAACCGCTGGTGGCCAGCCCGTTGAGCAGTTCGCGCGAATACACTCCTACGCCCGAGAGTTCATGACCGAGGCTGTAGGTTGCATCAAGGGCAATTCGCAAGTACCCAACTTATCAAGCGGAAAGCGATTGAGGGGCTTGCTGTGGCCCGAAGAACTAAACTTGCGGAGCCGCGACCGCAAGGAAGCGGTCTTCAAAAGGTCGCAGCCCCGCAACCTCCGAAACCGATGAGCACGCCTGCGGATCCGCCGCCGGTCGAGGCGGGCTCTCATATTCCTTCAGCTTGCGATAAAGAGTAGTCCGCCCAATCCCCAGCAACTGAGCTGCTGTGGTGCGGTCGCCATGCGTAAACACAAGAGCCTGCTCAATGGCGCGCCGCTCCACTTGATGCAGAGGAATCACGCCGACCTCCACCGCGGCAATCGGCACCGGCGGTGCGCCGCCGGTCGCGGACGCCCCTGCCGCCATTGCCATGGCCCTTGGTCGTTCCAACGCCTCCGCATTGCAAACGCCGGTCGGAAGGTCGCGGTAATGCAGCAGCAGCCCGCTGCTGAAGGCCACCATGCGCTCCACGCAGTTCTTCAGTTCGCGAATATTGCCGGGCCAGTCATACGCCAGAATCGCCTCCATGGCGTCGTCGGATATCATGTACCGCTGGCCCATGGAACTGAGAAAGCGCTCCACAAACAGCGGAATATCTTCCTTGCGTTCGCGCAAAGGAGGCAGCGTGAGCCGGACCACATTCAGGCGATGAAAGAGATCTTCCCGGAACCGGCCCGCCGCGACCTCTCGTTGCAGATCGCGATGAGTCGCCGCCACAAATCGAATATCCACCCGCACGCGCTGAAGCGAACCTACGGGGCGGAATTCGCGCTCCTGTAAGACCCGCAGCAATTTCACCTGAAGGTCGAGCGGCAAATCCCCTACTTCGTCGAAAAAAGCCGTGCCCCCGTTGGCGAGTTCAATCAGACCTCGTTTCGCCTCGCCCGCACCCGTGAATGCGCCCCGCGTGTGCCCGAAAAGCTCGGTTTCCATGAGCGGGCCCACCATGGAACCGCAGTCGATCGGCACAAAATGGCCTCGCGGAGTAGTGTCGTACAGCACCCGCGCCGCAACCTCCTTGCCCGTGCCGCTCTCGCCCTGAATCAGGACGGGAGTGCGGCTGGCGCTGAGTTTTTCCAGCTGGCTCCGGATCTGTACGATGCGGGGCGAACGGCCTAATAATCCCATAACGGATATTTAGTGCCGGTACGGCCAGGAATTCTCACAATATTTCAATCTGATTTCAGGGGTCGAGCCGCACCACGAATGCCTGCGGCATATTTTGCTCCTGGCGAACCCGTTGCGCCAGAGTTTCCGCGACTTCCGGAGTTGCTTCGTGCCCCGCCAGGACACGCCACAACGGCGGGTCACCCTGGCGCAGGACAACTTTCGCCGAGCCATACGCGGCAATCATGTTTTGCTGCATCCGGTCTGCATTGGCCCGGTCGCGAAACGCCCCCACCTGAACGGCAAACTGGGCGGGCGGCGCTCCTTCAGGCGTACCCAGGATCGTGAGTTCCACAGGTCCGAACCCTGGCCCAATCAGATCGATGGCGCGCGCCGCCGCGTGCGAGAGATCGATGATGCGATTGGCGACAAACGGTCCGCGATCGATAATGCGCACATCGACGGTCTTGTCGTTGACGAGATTGTGCACTCGCACCATGGTTTGGAACGGAAGGGTCCGGTGCGCGGCCACCAGCTGTTCCATATCGTAGATTTCGCCATCGGCTGCGGCGCGACCGTCGTAAGGTTTGCCATACCAGCTGGCCACTCCCCGTTCCGTGCTGCCAATGGGCGGTGCCGGCACAGGAGGAGTTCGGGACCGGGCGGCCGGAGGAGGCACCGGAACGAGCGCTCTCTTCTTGCCGCAGCCCGTGGAAACCAGGGCGGCGCAAAAGAGGAACAAAACAAGCCGGCGCATTCGTCTATCGTACCGTTTGTACTGCAATAGAATGGTCTTCGTGAAAATCACCCGCCGGCAATTCGAGAAGATGGCAGCGGCCACGATCGTTGCTTCCACGGTGCGGAAGACAAGAGGAGCCACGATGTACACAGGTCCGCTCGACGGATTTGAGGACAAGGTCAGGCTGGAGGATTTCGATCCGGTTCGCTATACCCTGGCCTTGCACGACGCCGCGCCGATGGAACTCGCCTTTAAGCCCGGCACGCGGCGTCAGACGGAACTTTGGCAGAAGAAATTGTCCGCCAAAGTGACCGACCTGTTGGGAGGTTTTCCGAAACGCACGCCGCTGAAGTCTGTGACACTGGAAGTCCGCGAATTTCCAAAGTACCGGCGCGAGAAGTTCGTTTTCGAAAGCCGGCCCGGCATGCCGGTGCTTGGCTATCTATTGCTGCCAAAGACTGCAAGGACGCCTGTCGCGACGGCAATCTGCATTCCGGGACACGGCCGCGGAGTGGACGATATTGTCGGGATTGCGCCAGACGGCAAAGACCGAACGGAAAAAATCTACTACGAATACGACTTCGCCATTCAGGCCGTGGAACAGGGCCTGGCCGCGGTCGCGATAGAACCCCTGGGCTTCGGTTGCCGCCGCGACGCCAAAAACAAGGCGAAGGGTTTGGAACAGAAGGCCTGTGAACCGGTAGCCGGGTCGGCTTTGCTGCTGGGGCAAACGATCCTGGGTTGGCGCGTGTGGGATGTCATGCGTACCATCGACTGGATTGAGACGCGTCCCGAACTGGATGCGAAACGCGTGGGCTGTATCGGGATTTCAGGCGGCGGCACCTGCACGGTGTTCGCGTCGGCGCTGGACACAAGAGTCAAGGCCGCGATGGTGAGCGGTTACCTGAACACGTTTCGCTCCTGCATCATGAGCATTGCGCACTGCATCGATAACTATGTGCCGGGCATTCTGAACTGGGCGGAGATGTATGACATCGCGGGCTTAATCGCGCCGAGGCCGCTGTTTTCGGAGGCCGGCGAGTCGGACCCTATCTTCCCGATCGCGGCCAGCGTGGAGAGCTTCCACCGGGTGAAGGCCGTCTATGAAGTCTTCGGGGCAGGCGATCAGGTGCAGCAGGAAACGTTCAACGGACCGCACCAGTTCTGGGGCGTGAAAGGCCTGCCGTTTATGGCGGAAAAGTTGCGCGGCTAGCCGGCGACTCCTGACTATTTCCCCCGCAGGTGTTTATCCAGAAAGATCAGGTACTGCTCCCAATCGTAGGGCCTGACGTCGTGCGGGCCGTTCCTGACGTGGTAACTGATATCCCCGATCACCGGCTGATTCACTGCCGGCCAATGATCCGCCTGCAGGCCTTTCTTGCCTAATAACTCGAAAACCGGACTCGCAGCTTTCGCGCTGGCGAATTCGCCTTCCGGATCGGCATTTGCATCCTGCTCCGCACTTGCGACATAAACCGCGCGAGGTGCGATCAGCGCAATCATTTCATGCTGATCGAAAGGCAAGGTCTTATCGCGATCGTTATACTTCCGGAAGTTCTCGTCATACCATTGCGGGAAAGAAGTATTCAGCCGTGTGATGTTCTCGGCTATGCCCCGATGAAATTGTTTTGCTCCTCCTGCACCAGACTCATTGCTGATGACGGCTGCAAATCGCTGGTCGTTCGCGCCCGCCCATAGCGCTGCCTTTCCCAACCGCGACCAACCGAATATCCCAACGTGTCTGGCATCGATCGCATGATCGGTTTCGAGGTAATCCATCGCCCGGCTGAAAGCCCAGGCCCATTCGCCGATCGTGCTGAAGTTGTCCGGCCGGTTCTGCAGTTCCGGATAAAAGGCCTTCAGGCTTTTGGCAAACCCATCCTTCGTGTCCGGATCGACATCGCAGCGGTAGAACGTGGCCAGGGCGTAACCGTGATCCAGCATAGCTTCAACCGGCCACTGGGCTGCATTACCGCCGCGGGCCTCATTCTTACCGGGAAGCGAGCCCGCGCGATTCGGCGTGACGCGAATATCCGGATCGTCAGTCACAGCCTGATTGCCGTAGAAATTCATTCCGAGTATCGCCGGAACCTTGCCCTTCGCTGCCTTGGGAATGTAGATGAGCAGATCGAACTTCGGGCCATTCGGATCTCCTTTCAGCAGAATTGTGACCTGCTTCCGGATAGCCTTGCCGCCCAGCGCCAAAGTGCCTTTATCGAACACTACGAACTTCATCTGCGGCGATCTGGGAGGAGCGACTCCATACATTTCCCGCGTGAACAGCTCCAGCAGTTCCGGTCTTCGCTTATTGCGCCACTGTGCAGCAGTCGTGACACGGCTTCCATCCGCCATAACCAACGGGTCGGGCAGCGGCGCAGTCGGCGCGCCGTCCTGCGCCAGCGTAAGTGCCGCAACTATCAGGCAAATGGACGAACTCAGTGTGATCTCGCGAATGTGCATGGGAAACGCCAGAGAAATCCTATCACGATGAAGACTGATATCGTGGGTTCGGCGCAAAGCATTGCGGACGCCGCAATATACTGAAGGATTCCCATGTCCAGTTCAAATACACCCGGTCAACTCAACAAATACAGCTCCCGCATCACGCAGCCCAAATCTCAGGGCGCTTCCCAGGCCATGCTTTACGCCACGCGCCTGACCCCGGAAGACATGAACAAGCCACAGGTCGGCATTGCCAGCGTGTGGTTTGAGGGCAATCCCTGCAACATGCATCTGCTCGACCTCGCCGCGAAAGTGAAAGAAGGCGTGCAGGCCGCAGGCATGGTCGGGATGCGCTTCAATACCATCGGCGTGAGCGACGGCATTTCCATGGGCACCGACGGCATGAGTTTTTCGCTCCAGTCGCGCGATCTCATCGCGGATTCCATCGAGACGATCATGGGCGGCCAGTGGTATGACGGCAACATCTCTCTGCCCGGCTGCGATAAGAACATGCCCGGCTGCATCATCGCGATGGGCCGTCTAAACCGCCCTTCCATCATGGTTTATGGCGGTACCATTCGCGCCGGCCACAGCCACGGCAAGACCCTCGATATTGTCAGCGCCTTCCAGAGCTACGGCGAATTTATTTCCGGCAACATCCCGGAAGAAGAGCGCAAAGATATCGTCCGGCACGCCTGCCCGGGCGCCGGCGCTTGCGGTGGAATGTATACCGCGAATACGATGGCATCCGCAATCGAAGCTCTTGGTATGTCGCTGCCCTACAGCGCTTCCACGCCGGCCGAAGATCCTCAGAAGCTGGATGAATGCGTCGCTGCCGGGGCCGCGATCCGCAATCTTCTGGCGCTCGATCTCAAACCGCGCGACATCATGACGCGCGCCGCTTTTGAAAATGCGATGGTGATCGTCAGTGTGCTCGGCGGTTCCACCAACGCCGTCCTGCATTTGATCGCCATGGCTCGTTCTGTCGGCCTGAACCTGACCCTCCAGGAATTTCAGGACGTCAGCAACCGCACGCCGTTTCTGGCCGATTTCAAGCCGTCCGGCAAGTACGTCATGGAAGATCTCCACGCGGTGGGCGGCACGCCGGCCGTTATCAAAATGCTCATCGAAGCCGGTATGTTCGATGGCAGTTGCATGACTGTCACGGGCAAGACTCACGCTGAAAATGTGAAGGACTTACCCGGCCTCACACCTGGTCAGCAGATCGTGCAGCCGCTTTCCGCGCCCATAAAAGCGACCAGCCACATTCAGATTCTGCATGGCAGTCTGGCTCCCGAAGGCGCAGTCGCGAAGATTACCGGCAAAGAAGGACTCCGCTTCTCCGGTCCCGCGCGCGTCTACGATTCCGAAGAACTCATGCTGGCGTCGCTGGAGCGCGGCGAAATCGGCAAGGGCGATGTCCTCGTAATCCGTTATGAGGGACCTAAGGGTGGACCCGGGATGCCGGAAATGCTGACCCCCACATCGGCAATCATGGGAGCGGGACTCGGTAAAGATGTCGCTCTGATCACCGATGGCCGTTTCTCCGGCGGTTCGCATGGTTTCATCGTCGGCCACATCACGCCGGAAGCCCAGGATGGCGGACCTATCGCACTCGTGCGTGATGGCGACGTAATTACGATTGATGCCTCAGCCAACGTGCTCGATGTGGAGATTTCCGAAGCTGAAATGAAAACGCGCCGCGCGGCCTGGAAGATGCCCCCCTTCAAGGCCACGCGCGGCACGTTGGCGAAATACATTCGCCTCGTCAAGAGCGCCAGCAACGGTTGCGTCACCGACGAAGAATAAACTTACCGCCGGTCACGATCCCGGTCGCGGTCGTCGCGGCCACGATTGTAATCGCGGTCCCGATCGCGGTCCCAACGGTGGTCGTGTTCGAAGCGCCCTCTCGAGCCGCCCCAGTAGCCGCCGAAGAACTGGCCGCCTTCATAGCGCGGCCCGATCCAGGTTGCTCCTTCATAAGGCGGGCGGCTCCAGTACCCCTCATGCCAGCGGTAACGGCCACCATTCGCGTACCAATAGCCGTCGATCCATACGTAGCCGGGGCCCGGAGCTATGGGCCGAACGCGAACCACTCGCGGTCTGGGCGGTGGGCCGATCCTGATACCGAGATTGATCTGTCCGTACAGGCTTGTTGTCAGAGCAAATGCAGCGATTGCCAATAGCTTTTTCATTGTTGGACTCCTCGCGGCTCATCGCCGCTCCTGCACGGGATTGCTGCAAGCACCGGTCCATCCGACAGGAACCCCAAAAATCTAACGTGATTTTCGTTACAGTGACACAAAAGGGCTCGATTTATCAATGCCTTCGGGGAACGCTAAAATCCTCGGACGTCGCGCTGACTCCTCCGGCGCAGCATCCCGCCGCATCAAATTCACCATGGATGGATGAGAATCACCAGCGGTCTGCGCGTTCAAAAGAAAGGCCGAGGCGAAAGCCCCGGCCCCTCTTCATTCACTTTGCGCTTGTCTCAATCGCTCAACGTAAACGCATACAGCGTATCGCCGCCGGCAATCAGGATGAACTGCTTTCCGTCCACAGTCCATGTTTCCGGTCCGTTGCTCGGATTCGACAAGAGCGCCGTGTGCCAGAGAATCTTGCCATTGGCAGGATCGAAGGCGATGAAGTTGCCCTGCCCATCATTACCGAACAGCAGGTGTCCGGCCGTCGTCAGCAGTCCCTGCGCGCCACCAGCCGTATCGTGCATCCACTTCATCTGGCCGGTCTTGTAATCGATTGCGCGAATGCCGCTGTGTCCGCCACCACCGCCGCCTCCGCCAGTGAAGCCGTAACCTTCCGGCCGCTCATCGGTATCGGTCAGATAGCTCATCCCATAACTTTCCGACGTCCCCACATAGAACAATCCGGTCTGCGGTGAAAAACTCGGAGGCGGCCAGTTCGTTGCAGAACCCGGTCCCACCAATACGCCATCGATCGAAGGTTCTTTCTTCGGATTCGGAATCGGCTGTCCCTTGGCGTCGACACCCAGCGACCAGTTCACGTATTCCACCAGTTGCTTCGTTACCAGATTCTTGCCGGTCGCACGATCCAGCACGAAGAAGTAGCCGTTGCGGGTAGCCTGAATCACCAGCTTGCGCTGCTGGCCGCCAAATTCCGCATCCACCAGAACCGGCACCTGCGTGCTGTCCCAGTCATGGCTGTCATGCGGCGAGGTCTGGAAATACCAGGCCATCTTCCCCGTATCGGGATTGAGCGCCACCAGCGAGCAGGTGAAAAGGTTGTCGCCTTTTCTGCTCTGCGTCGCGCCAACGGGATTTGGGTTCCCGGTCGCCACATAAATGAGATTCAGTTCCGGATCGTAAGTTGGTGGTTGCCATGTCATGCCGCCGCCATGCTTGCGGGCGTAATCGTCAGGCCAGCTGTCATAACCGGCGTCGCCTGGATTCTGCGGCGTTGTGTACCACTTCCACTGCACGTCGCCGGTTTCCGGATCGCGCGATTCCAGCCAGCCCTGCACGTCGAGCGAATCGCCGCCCAGGCCAATCAGCACGTGATTGCCGACAATGATCGGTTCCGGCGTGCAGAAGTATTGCTGCTTCACGTCCGCGATTTGTTTGTGCCATCGCTCTTTGCCAGTTGCCGCGTCGAGTGAGACCACGTAACAATCCGGCGTTTCCATGAACAGCCAGTTGCCGTACATGCCGAGGCCGCGGTTACCGATATGGATTCCGCCCGTGGTTTTCCACGTATAGTGCCAGAGTTCGCGTCCGGAGCGGGCGTCCACCGCCCACGCGTTATCCACCGAACTGAAATACAGGACACCGTTGACCATCAGCGGCGTGCCTTTGATGTTTGCCGCCGCCGAAGGTCCGCCCCAGAAGTACGGATCGCCGTCCTTGTGTTCGCCGCCGGTGCGGGCCGGGTCTGGCGTCATGTTCGCTTTGTAGAACCACTGCAGCGTGAGCTTGTTGACGTTCGACTGATTGATCTGGTCGAGCACGCTGTAGCGCTTGCCGGAGTAGTCGCCGTGATACGTGGGCCATGCATCCGTGGCCGGCTTTTTCAGCAGCGCGGGATCCAATGCCTGCGCGGAAAGCATCGCGGAGAGCGGAAAGATGAGAAATAACGGGCGAATGTTCATTGTGCGAATCCTCATGACTACTTCAGGCTCACCAGATAAGCTGCAAGATTGTGTATGTCGACATCGGTATATTTGCCCAGCAGATCCACATGCGCCTGCAGTGGATTGTGCTGCTCTACTTTGGGCCAGTCACCCTGACGAATAAACGATTTGATGGGACCGGTTGGCGGCTGAATCACAATTACAAAGTCGGTGATCTGCACCGGAAGCCCGGTGAATTTCTCGCCGGATTTAGTCGTCACCGTGGCGGTAATCGCGGTCTTCGAAGGCGCAGCCGGTGGTGCTGCCGGATCTGCCGCGGCAGCGCCGCCCCGGCCCCTGCCACCTCGGCCTCCGGCCGATCCGCCGCCCACAATCAAACCCTGAATTGTGGAGGCGTCGTTATTGTTCTTAGCGGCAAGCCCCTTCATATCGCCGGTCGCCGAATGGCACGTATTGCACTTGCCAACCGGGCCGTTGAAGAAGGCTTCACCCGCTTTCGGATCGCCACTGAGAACGTTCAACCGTTGATAGGTGCCGCGCTCGGAGGCTGCCACGATCTGCCGATGCAGAAACGCCGCCATGTCGGCATTCTCCTCGGGCGTCACATCGAACTTCGGCATATTCTTTTCCGGGCGGCCGAATTTCAGGAACTCGCCGATCTCCCGTCCGCCTATGTCATCGAGAACCATGGGAGAACGCAGCAGGTCGACTTCTGCGATCCCCTTTCCCGTACCTCCCCGAGCATTGGCACGGTGACAGGAGGCACACTTCGCCGCAAACGTCTTTTCTCCCCGAGCGACCTGCGCGGCATCGAACGAGGTGCCGGATGTAGGACTCGGCGGCGTATTGCCCTGTCCGACAACGCCGCGTCCCGCGCGGCCACCCCCTCCTCCGCCCTGCGCCGCCAGCGGCAACGCTGTGGATAGGAGACACACACCCGCAACGAGTGCGGCCTTGAGTTGCTTTGTCATTTGTCCTCTTTACAGTTATCGTGCGGCGACCGTGCAGCAAGCGTACACGTAGACCCAGGATCGGTCCTAAGATTAATGGAAACAATGCGACCTGTCAAGTTGCCTACGCGGGGTATCTTACCGTAAAAGCGTTACCAGTCGCGGGGTGGGGTAGTAAGCAAAAACTTTGCAGTATCTATGCTTTCCGCGGCTTTACCTGACTTCGCCGCCGCCAACGCAGCCTGCACCTCATTGCTGTGCGCACCCAACGCTATCGCAGTCTCCAGGGACTTGCGCGCCGCCTCGTATTTTTCGTGAGCGGCCAAAATCACGCCATCAGCCACCCAAACCGCGGCCGCCTCCGGCCAGCGGCGTCGGGCGTCGGCGAGCAATTCCTCTGCGGCGCTCGTCTTGCCCGTGAGTTCCAGAACAGCAGCCTTCAGGACAGGAAATTCCGACTCTTCGGGAAGCGCTTTCGCGCCTTTGTCGAGGAGTCGCATCGCCTCGTCGGCGCGCTGGTTCTTCGTCATCAACGCGACCGCCTGCCAATAGAGTTCCGTTTCTTCGGGAGCGAGCGCAAGTGCGCGATCCATCGCGGTTAATGCCTCGGCGGGCTTTCCCGCAGCATCCAGTAACTGGGCGCGCGCCAGATAATAAGCCGATTTGCGGCCTGTCTCAGGCACGCTGTCCAGTTGTTTCAGCCCCATGTTCGCTGCGGCACTCCCCGAACCTGCATCGCGAAACGTGGCCAACGCCAGATCCAGCTCTGCTTCAGGTAACACCGTAGCGGCAGCTTTCAGAAGTTCCTTCGCGAGCGCATATTGCCGGGCTTCCAGCAGTGAGTGCCCCGCATCGGCCAGCGAGGCCGCGCCCGGTTTCAATGTGGCCAACCGCCGCGCTTCCGCCGCGGCTTCCGCAATCTGGTTGTCCGTCAACAATAGTTTCAGGTAGAGAACGGAAGTCCGAAAGTCCTCCGGGTGATCGTGCAGCGTCTTTTCTAGGCGCGAACGGTAGAGCGCGTGACGCTCCTCACCCGTCATCGTCAGGTAATCGACAACTCCGCTCACCTTCTTGCTTCTTCCGCCTGGATTCATCTGCCGGAAGCGCGCCATCAGCACATCGGATTCTTCCGTTTTGCCGGCCTCCGCCAGCGCATTGGCCAGATGGAGAACAATCGTCGCATCGTCGGGGCTGAGTTCCACAGCCTGGCGCAGAGCAACCACGGCATCCGCCGAGCGGTTCAGCGCGACATATGTTTGTCCCAGGCGGTCGAGCATGGAACCACGGTCGGGTGCATCCACCGGAATCTGCTTCAGGGCATATTCCAGATCCTTCGCGGCGGCCTCCGGTTTGTCCTGGTTGTAGAGCAGAATTCCCCTTGCGCCGCGCGCGGCCACGAAGTCGGGCTTCAGGGCGATGGCTTTATCCAGGCGCTCGATGGCTTTCCCGGGATCGTTGACGCTTTCGGCCATTCCCAATTCGTAGAAGCCGACCGGCTCACTGGGGTGCTTTGCGACGTATGCTTCCAGTTCGGGCAGAGCTTCATCGAGCAGAGCCAGGCGCGCCTTGCCGAAGGCACGCTCACGGCGCGCTTCCTCGTCGCCAGGTACAAGTTTCAGATAGCGATCCCAGGCTGCAACCGAGTCTTCATCCGCTTTGATATTGCGGGCTGTGACGGCGATCAGCCTTTGTACATCGGCGCGCCTGGGCTCCAGTTGGCCAGCCTGAGCGAGCAGGCGAATCGCCGGTTCCGGCTGCCCGAGTTCGTTATAAACGATCGCGAGGGTATAAAGGACATCGACATTGCGCGGTTGCTGGCGGAGCGCGGCTTCCAGCACTGCGCGCGCGCGGTCATTGTGCCCGGCCTGTGAGGCCGTCACGCCCAGACTGTACATGAGCTGAAAATTCGCGGGATCCGCGGCCAGTGCGTGCGTCAGAAAAGTCTCTGCCTGCTCGAACTGCCCTGCCTTTGAAAGCATCGCACCGAAAGTTGCGCTGGCTTTCCCGTCGTTTTGTGTGGCCGAAGCCAACTGATTGAACAACGTCTCCGCTTCAGTCTTTTTACCGGCCAGATCCAGAGCCGTTAAACGCAGGATCGCTGTCTCGGGAGCATCTTTGAAGCGCTCCAGATACACCAGAGCGCCGGCTCCGTCTTTGGCGTTCAGCGCCATTTGGGCAAGGGCTAAATTCGCGTTCCGGTCGGCTGGGTCCAACGCCAGCGACTTCATCAGAATCTCGCGGGCCAACTTTTCGTCGCCAGTTGCCAGCAGATTATTTGCGTAGTTATAGAGAGCTGCCGTGGAACGCGGCGCGACGGCGACGGCGCGTTTGTGAAACTCTCGGGCGTCGGTGAATTTCTGCTGCTCGTCGAGCGATACCCCCAGCAGGCTCAGCGTTTCGGCGTCCGTGGGATGCAGTTTAATTTCCGCGCGTAATTTTTGCTCGGCGCCTTTGTAATTCTGGCTCTGGAGATCTGCCACCGCTGCCTGAACGGCAGCGTTGGCTGCCCTGGCTTGCGGAAGGGGTCCGGTGAGTAGCGCGAGGGCAAAAACGAGCGTACTTCCGCGCCAAAACGCCCTGATATGCATTCCACTGTCGATTATAAGGGAACTGCGCGCCTTGTTACCCTAGTGATGAACCAATGACTCGCCGGCAGATGCTGTCTCTATCCGCGCTCGCGCTGCCTTCCGCGCAGCGTGCAAGGGCGCAGATGCAGGCCATTGTTCCCCAGGGCGTCAAGGCCCAGACCCGCGGAAAGTTATCCGGACTGCCTTATGAAACCGGCTTTGTGAACGTAGCCGCGAAGGCGGGACTTACCGCGCCGATCGTCTGGGGCGAAGAAACCCGTGCTCCTTACATTCTGGAATCCATGGGGTGCGGCGTCGCTTTCATCGATTACGACAACGACGGTTGGCAGGATATTCTGCTGCTCACCGGTCAGCATCTTGGGTCGCCCACACCCGCGGGTGCGATCATCCGCCTTTATCACAACAATCGGGATGGCACGTTCAAAGACGTGACGGCCAAATCCGGCCTGGGGAAGGCGGCATGGGCTTCCGGCGTCACAATTGCGGATTACGATAACGACGGCTTCGATGACATTTTTATTGCCTGCTGGGGTCAGAATTATCTGTTTCACAACGAGGGCGACGGCACCTTTAAAGACGTGACGGAAAAAGCCGGATTGACCCATCCCGGAAAGCGCTACGGCACGGGTTGCACGTGGGTGGATTACGATCGCGACGGCAAGCTGGACCTGTTTATCTCCCACTATCTGGTCTTCGACACGACTAAAATTCCACCTGCCGGCAAAGACCCGGGTTGCGCCTACAGCGGCATTCCCGTGCAATGCGGACCCACCGGAATCACAGGCGAAACCTGTCTCCTCTATCACAACAACGGAGACGGCACCTTCACTGATGTGAGCGAAAAAGCCGGAATCTCAACGGTAAAGCCGCGCTACTGTCTTACCGCGGTTTCCGCCGATTTCGATGGCGACGGCTGGCCCGACATCTATGTCGCCTGCGATGCGAGCTACAACCTGCTTTTTCGCAATAACAAAGATGGCACGTTTTCGGAGCGCGGCCTCGAAAACGGCGTCGCTCTGAACGAAGACGGCCGCACGCAGGAGGGGATGGGGATTGGCGTCGGCGATTACGATTGCGACGGATACCTCGACATCTTCAAGACGCACTTCAGTTCCGATACTAATGTGCTCTACCGCAACACCGGCAAGGGAGTTTTTCGCGATGCCACCATTCGCGCCGGGTTGGGCGTCGAGACTCGTTTTGTCGGTTGGGGCGCCGCAATGGAAGATTTCGATAACAACGGCCTGCCCGATCTCTTTTTCACCACTGGACACGTGTTTCCCGAAGTAGATGGCAAGGTAAGCGATTCTCCCTACAAATCCCCCAACGTTCTGTTCCGGAATCTGGGAGGGGGTAAGTTCGAGGAACTTTTCGAACAGGCCGGCCCCGCGATGAAAGAAGTGCACTCCAGCCGCGGCCTCGCTGTGGGCGATTTCGATAACGATGGGGACCTCGACATCCTCATCATGAACATGAATGAGCCACCGTCACTGTTTCGCAACGACATCAGCGGAGCGAATCACTGGCTCAAAGTGCAACTGGAGGGCACCGAGTCGAACCGCAGCGCCATCGGGGCTACGGTGATCGCAGTTTACGGCGATAAGCGCCAGGCGAAACCGGTCATGGCCCAGTCTTCGTATTTATCGGCGAATGACCGTCGGCTGCATTTCGGGCTGGGCGAGGAGAAGACCGCGAGCCTGGAAATCCGCTGGCCGAACGGAAAGCTGGAAAAGATTCCCGATGTCGACGCCGACAGGCTTGTGTTCGTTAAAGAAGGCTCGGGGATCGTGCGCAGCGAGAAATTCACCCGAAAGTAAGTCATGCGCATCGGCATCGATTCGGGCGGGACGTTTACCGATTTTGTGGTCCTGCACGATGATGGGCGGCTGGGGTCGTTCAAGCTGCGTTCAAACCCCGATTCCCCTGCGAGCGTGATTCTCGAGGGGATTCGCAGAATTGGCGCGGCGAAGAGCGCCGAAGTCGTCCATGGTTCTACTGTGGCGACCAACGCGCTCCTGGAACGAAAAGGCGCGAAAACTGCTTTCGTTACCACTGCCGGGTTCGAGGATCTGCTTGCAATCGGGCGGCAGAACCGGCCCGAATTGTATAACCTCACCCCGGAACCCGCGCGCCCCCTGGTGCCGCGCGAGCTCTGCTACGGAGCTGTGGAGCGCATCCTTTTCGACGGCAGTGTGGAGACTCCCTTGCGGAACGTTGCGGCCTTGAAGAGGCAGCTTGCGGGCGTGGAATCGGTCGCGATCTGTCTGCTGCACTCGTATCAGAATGACGTTCACGAACGGGCCCTGCTCGAGGCCCTGGAGGGGATCGGCTACGTTTGTGCGTCGTGCGATATTTCGCCTGAGTTTCGGGAGTTTGAGCGTGCGAGTACGACCGTTATCAACGCCTATGTAGGGCCGCTGATGGATCGTTATCTGGGTGAACTGGAGCGCGGGTGTTCGCACCAGCTGTCCGTGATGCAGTCGAACGGAGGTGTGTTGACTGCGTCGGAGGCGCGCAGACATGCGGTTCGCACGATTCTTTCCGGGCCGGCCGGAGGTGTTGCGGGGGCGGTTGAAATCGCGCGGCTGGCCGGCTTCCGGCGCGCGATCACTTTCGACATGGGCGGGACTTCGACCGATGTTGCGCTTGCCGGGAAGAAGGCTCGTCTCAGCACCGAGGCACGCGTCGATGGTTTTCCGCTGCGGGTCCCGATGCTCGATATTCACACCGCGGGCGCGGGCGGGGGATCGATCGCTTACATCGATGCGGGAGGAAGTCTTCGGGTGGGACCGGAAAGCGCGGGTGCTTCTCCGGGGCCGGCATGTTACGGCGTGGGAGATCTGCCAACTGTAACCGATGCTCACGTCGTACTTGGCCGCATCGATGCCGCGCGTCTGATGGGCGGGACGCTTCGGATCGAGCCGGCGCGCGCTGAACGGGCGCTGGCGCGCCTTGGCAAGCCAGCGGAGGTTGCAGCGGCCGTTATTCGGGTTGCGAATTCGAACATGGAGCGGGCCATTCGCGCGGTATCGGTGGAGCGTGGGGAAGATCCCCGCGATTTTCCGCTGGTCGCGTTCGGAGGGTGCGGCGGATTGCATGCGTGTGAATTGGCGGAATCGCTGGGTATTCGCACGGTCATTATTCCCCGGATGGCCGGAGTGTTGTCCGCGCTCGGGATGTTGTTGGCCGACCGGCAACGGGATTTTTCGATCGGAGCTATCGGAGCTTCCGATTTCGAGGCTCGGTTCCGAAAGCTGGAAAAGCTGGCGGCGCGGGGCGCGCGGATCGAGCGCCTGGCAGATGTTCGGTACGCGGGGCAGAGTTACGAACTGACGATCCCGTGGGGTTCTTCCTTTCACGCGGCGCATCAGCGAGTCTACGGATACTCAGACCGGAAGCGGGCCACGCAGGTTGTGACGCTGCGGGTTCGGGCTACAGTCGGGGTCGCTCGTCCGTCACTTCGGAAGGGAACGCGGGAGGCGGATTACGGCTCCACAACTTTTGTGCCACCCGGCTGGGCAAGGCGGTCCGATTCAGCCGGCAGTCTGATTCTTACTTCGAATAGCTGACGCGCCAGATAGAACCGGAGGCGTCGTCGGAAACTAAAAGAGAACCGTCTGCCGCGGTTGCGACTCCTACGGGGCGGCCCCAGACGTCTCCACCGTCTGTCACGAAGCCCGTCAGGAAATCTTCGTAAACGCCGTTGGATTTTCCGTTCTTCAGGGGAACCCGGATTACTTCATGGCCCGTCCGCACCGAGCGGTTCCAGGATCCATGTTCGGCGGCGAAGATGTCGCCCTTATATTCTGCCGGGAATTGCGAACCTTCGTAGAACATCAGCTGGAGTGAAGCATTGTGCGGCTGGAGCAGGACGTCGGGGACGATCACTTTGCTTTTCAGTTCGGGATGCTTACCTGCATGGCGAGGGTCCTGGTTGCCGCCGATATAGAACCAGGGCCAGCCATAGAAGCCGCCGGGTTCGATGTGGGTGATGTAGTCCGGGGCGAGATTATCGCCGAGTTCGTCGCGTTCATTGACCGAGCACCAGAGTTGGCCTGTTTCCGGGCTTACCGCAAGGCCAACCGCATTCCGAATGCCCGCGCCGTAGACCCGAACGAATTTCCCTTCCGGAGTGTATTCGAGGACATCGGCCCGAAGCTTTTCTGATTCGTGCGTGTCGGGATCGTCCACGTTCGAGGCGGAACCTACCGCCACGAAGAGACTCTTGCCATCCGGCGAGAAGGCGAGATCGCGGGTGGAGTGTCCGCCGCCCGGAATGCCGGTGATGATGGTTTCGGGTTTGCCTGTCGCCGCGAGATCGTTGCGGTTATAGGCAAAGCGGACTACGGTTGTTGTGTTCGAAACGTAGAGCCACTTCGGATCGTCACCCGCAGGGTAAAAGGCCATCCCGAAGACGGGGCCCAGATCGCTGGCGAAGATATTGCCGCGGCGGGGTTTGCCTTCGTCGCTGACTCCGCGATAGACGCGGATTTGCTTCCCGCCGGTCTCCGCTACGAAGACGTCGCCGTTCGGCGCAACTTTCATTGCGCGCGGAGTATTGAGACCGAAGACGAAGAGATTCACACTGAAACCGGGAGGCGCCTGGGGGAGGACACCGTCGGGTCTGCCTACGATGTGGGAGTTATTGGACGCGGACGGAGTTGCGTTCGGGGCGGGGAGGTCCGCGGGGGTGAGGTGGCGGAAAAGGCCAGGTTTTTCGGTCAGGGCCGTGGAGAAGGCGGCGGCGCCGGTTAGGATCTTATCGGGTGTGGCATCGGCCCAGATCAGCACGGCAAAGGCGGCCAGGGCTGTCAGGGAGATTGTGAGTGTTTTCATTTTGCACTTAGCTGCCCAGAATATCAATCATTCCCGGGCCACAGATCCTTTCTATTTCCGCTTTAAACTCTTTGTCCGGCCGGACCTTTGTGGGGACGTCCAGGATTACCGAAAAGTCTCTCGACGATTCGATACGCATGCGCACCTGCGTTTCGCCTGGTTTGCGCAGGAATAACTGATGGAGTTCGCTTGGCCGGTCGATGCCATTTCTGCCCACGAAGACTTTGATGCTGATCAGGGATGGCAGCGATATGCGCGCGACATCCAGCGGGATGATTTCTTTGACCGACACTTTGGTCGGGTTGCCTTCTTCGGGCAGAGCGAGGCCGCGGATGAGCACGGCCTGATCTTCGATCAGCAACGGGCCGAGCGATTCGTACTGCGTTGTGAAAACCAGGCCATCGACAGAGCCCATGCGGTCTTCGATGGAAACAGAGGCCCAGGGCTTACCTTCTTTATTGCGCCTGCGCTGGATACCGGTCAGGACGCCGCAGAGCGCCACTTCGTTGCCTTTTTCGAGGCCGTCAAGCCGGGAGGAATCATGCGTGGCGAGCTCAGCTATCTTTTCTTCGTAGCTGTCGAGCGGGTGGCCCGTTACATAAAAGCCGAGGAGTTCCTTTTCGCCCTGGAGTTTTTCACGCAGAGTCCATTCGCTGGCTTTGGGCAGTTTCGGCTCGGGATGGGATTCCATCATGCCGCCGAACAAGCCGCCCTGTCCCGAGGCTTTGTCGCGCCAGGCGCGAGCGCCCGCTTCGATCGCTCCGTCGAGGGCCAGCAGCAGTTGCGAACGCGTGCCGCCGAAGTCATCCATGGCCCCGGCTTTGATGAGGCTTTCAATCACGCGGCGATTGATGGCGCCCATGTCGGCGTGTTCGCAGAACTGGTAGATGCTGGTGAAACGGCCCAGCTCGGTACGCGCCTTGATAATGGCTTCGACCGCGCCCTGACCTACATTCTTGACGGCGCCCAGGCCGAAGCGGACTGCGTCACCGTCTTTGTCGCGGGCGGGCGTAAACATGTAATCGCTGGCGTTGACGTCGGGCGGCA
>JAICJH010000055.1 GCA_025928545.1 Bryobacteraceae bacterium
CGCGCGCCGGTCATGATGCCGGTCTGCAGGTTCAGGTTCTTTTGAAAGCCCTGAGCAGGGTCGTACGTGGTCTGCGTTCCGAGCGCGTTGTACTCCACATGGTTGAAGACGTTGTACGCTTCCAGCCGCACCTTGATGCCACGGCGTTCGCCGATGCCCTTGACGCGGAACAGCTTTTGGATGTTCATGTCGAAGTTGGTATAGCCTGGCCGACTCAGCACGCCCGAGCCACCACCCAGGTTTCCGAAGACAGGAGTTGTCCATGCCGTCGTTGCACCGTTGGTGTTAAAGGCGCCTGTGGCCGGCTGCACCATGAACGGATTGTAGTACAGGCCATCAGGTACGTTCACATTGGGCGACCCGACGACGAGCACACGGGCGCCGATGTCAGGCGTACCGGTTGCATCCGGCATGGTCGCGTTCTGAAAATTAACAGTTGGGCTGAACGGCGAGCCGCTCTGGTACGAAGTGATACCGGAGAGCGTCCACTCATCGGTGACGTAGCCGAGGAACTTGATACCGGCCTTCTTCGCGATGCCAGGCAAGTCGTAGTTATAGTTGATCTGCAGGTTCTGACGGCGATCTGAACCGGCGATGCCGTAGTTGTAGGCGTCATTGTCCGCAACCAGCGAATTGAAGCTGTTGACTTCAAGCGCCTTCGAATACGTGTAGGCGACACCGAACGCCAGGCCTCGCGACAGGCGGCGATTTGCCGAGGCCGTGAGAGCGTTGTAGTTCGACGAGAAATCCTGAATATGCATATTGACATTTCCCAAGGAAGGGAATTTTGTGCGGAGGAACTGATCGGGCAGTGAGTTGCCCTGCAGGCTGGTGCCTGTGGGGCAGGGCGTAGCCGTACAGGCGCCGAATACCGGGTTCACATTCGCCTGGTTAAACGGATACCGCGTGCCTACGGGTATCGCGTTCAGGTTACGGAACGCATTTTGGCTTTGGCTGCCGTACTGGTTGTAGCCCCAGTTACCGGTGTAGCCAATATCGACAGTAAAGGAGCGGCCAATGGTCCGCTGCACGTCGAGGCTGGCATTGCGAACACCATCCCACTTCATCTGTTCCTGTGGCCATGCGGTAATGTTCTGCGGTCCAAGGATCTGCTTAGTGCTGGTCGCATTGGCGATATCGCTGATCGAGGTGTAGAAGACCGTCGGGTTGTACAGCAGCGGCGGCAGGCCGGTCTGGTTGGTGGCGGCATTGGTGTCGAGCCGGTTATAAAACACGCCGAAACCACCTTTCAGCGACGTTTTGCCATTGCCGGAAACATCCCAGGCGAAACCGGCGCGGGGAGCAGCCACCAGATAGCGCTGGCTGTAAAGCTCCGACGGGTTACCGGGCGAACCGACAATGTAAAAGCCGTCGGCGGGATCGCCGCTGTTGGGAACATACTGACCCCGATAAGCGGAAGGCGCGAGCGCGCCTGTCAGCGGATCTTTGGTGACCTGGTTAGACGCTGAGCAGGTGCCAGGCCCAGCGGTCTGGGGAGCGCCGGCCTTGCAGGCCGGGACGTAAAGACGCGGAGCTTTCTTCGGGTCATAACGGGCCGGATCGAAGTTAACAAAGGTACCTGAAGTGTCATGCTGCGGCGACTGGTGAGAGAAGCGAACGCCCAGATCGAGGGTTACACGCTTGCTGACACGCCAGTTGTCCTGGACGTAGAATTCCGTTGTCCAGAACACATCGTTGTACACCGTGCGGCCGGTCCATTGAGAGAACTGGTCGAGGTTCCCCAGCATAGCGTTGGCGTAGCCGTTGCCGGCGTCAAGCGAGTTATTGCCGTCGGGCGAGAAGTTGTAATTGCCCTGATACTGGCCCTGCATATGGGGCTGCTTTTTGGAATTGTACTCCGCAAAAAGGCCGGCTTTGAGCGTGTGCTTGCCGGCGATCTTATTGAGATTATCCTGGAAACTCCAGACGTCGTTCAACGCCACGGTATTACCAGCCGAGGTATTGCTGCGGCCATAGCTCATGCAACTTCCGCCACCGCAGTTGCCGAACGAAAACGTAGGCATCAGGTTGTAGTAGGCGTTGATGCCAACCAGAGCTTTGGACGGGTCGTTTTGGGGGATCGGGAACAGAAGCGGCGGATTATTGACCAACGAACGGTCCTGCGCCTTGTAGTTGTCGAGAGGATAGAAGGACCAAGCACCGTATTGCTTGCCGAACGTGAACTCGTTGATCAGTGTTGGCGTGAAGGTGTATGTGGCGGATGCCCCGTAGCTATGTCCGGGCTGGGCATTATCGATCGCTCCCGGCCCGGATTTTCCGAGCTTCCCACCCGTTCCGTCTGAGAACTGCACCCCTTGGTATTGCTGAGGGAAATCATCGTAGTCATTGAGGTAGCGGAAAAATCCATTCAGCTTGGAAGTCACATAGACGTCCCCGCGAATCACGTCATTCCGGCGGGGATGCGCATTGCCAACGGTTTCCTTGAAGTTGACGATATTAGCCTGGTTACCGGTACCGACTGTGTTTGGCAACGGGAAGAAGGCCAGCATTGCGGGACCGACGCCGGTGGGATCGAGGCGCGAGAGCGGAATTTTGTTACCGGGAAAACAAGCGGCGGCATTGGTGCTGCTGCAAGTGAGACCTGCAGCGATCTGAAGCGGATCCTTAATCAGGCTCAGAGCGCCATTATTGGCGAAGGTCTGCGAGAAATCACCGGTACGCTCAAGCGCCGTTGGAGTGTATTTCACCTGAGAACCGGCGTTCAGAAACTGGCGAGTCCATTCCTGCGATGCGAAAAAGAACAGACGCTTCTTGTCTTTATTGAAGTGCTTCGGAATGTAAACAGGGCCGCCGATGGCATACGTCGATACATTGTACCGGTATTGCGGCCGAGTGATCCCGTTGAAATTGTTGCTCCAGGAGTTGGCGTCGAACTCTTCATGGCGGTGGTTCCAGTTGCCGCTGCCGTGGAATTCCTGCGTACCGTTCTTGGTGGCCACCGTGATGGTGCCGCCGGAATTCCGTCCAAATTCCGCCTGATAATTCGAGGTCAGGACCCTGAGTTCCTGAATTGAATCCATGTTCGGCTCAACATGGACCTGAGCGTTATTGCCTGTATCCATGTCGCCGATACCGTCCACCGTGAAGTTCACGGCAGAGCGGTTTCCGTTGATGACGATACCGCCGAGACTTGTGTTTTGGGTCGTGTTGCGATTACTGTTGTTCGTATCGATGATTCCGGGAATCAGCGCCATGTAACCGAACAGATCGCGGCCCTTCAGCGCCACGCTTAACAGCTGATCGCCCGTAACGGTGGCCGATTTCTCCATCGTGGTGAGCTGGATGGCGGGGCCCTCCGCCGTGACCGAGACGGTATCCGTCTGTGAGCCGATCTGCATGGGCACGCGGCCAAGATCGCGGGTGGATTGCGCGTCAACAGTGATCTGCTTGCCCGTGTAAGTCTTAAAACCTGGCGCCTTGATCGTGATCGAGTAGGTACCCGGGGGAATGGCGTTGAAGCGGAATGTGCCATCCGGCTCGGTATCCATAGTGCGGGTCGCTCCGGTCTCATTACTGAGCAGAGTGACAGGCGCTTTGGCTATCGCAGCATCCTGCGGATCGACGACAGTGCCGGTTAAGGCGCTGGTTATGCCCTGACCGTAAACGGATGCACAGCACAGTGCCAGCGCCAGCAAACTTTGCGTTAGATATTTCAATTTTATGAAGCTCCTCTTGGGCTCCTGGAATACGCACCAGGAGCGACATTAAACAGATCGGTCAACACATCCGGCGGACACCAAATGGTTTGAGTGGATTGTGTGAATTTATCATATGGAAAGCCTGCGAGTCAATACTCGTTTCATAATACGCAATCCCGGTTCCCCTTGACGCCCCAGGGGTCCAGTGCTCCGGATTCACCTGAATCATGCCGGAGTTTTATCGAGCTGGAGGGTTTTTCGGCGCTGCCGGCGGCGTGGGGCGACGCATAAAAGACTGCTTTTTGACGATGCCTGAGCCTTCGCGAATGACGACAAACTGATCGGCGGCGACATCGGCAACCGTCTCATCTTTTCCGTTGGGCCAGCGGACATTGAGAGTGACTTTTTTCTCAGCGCCTAACCCGAAATGAAGGCGGCGATCGTTGGCGGATAAGTAAGATGCCTGGGCAAGGACGGCCTGGACCTGCCTGCGCGCGCCGTAGATTGCGGTAACGTTGGCGCCGATGGCGCTTCGATTGGATTGCACGCCTTCGAGCAGGACCTTGATCCAGTGGTTGGTTCCGGTGATGTCGTTACGCAACAGCGTGGGCGGTTCGTTGAGATTGACGATGAGGATATCGAGATCGCCATCGTTATCGAAGTCGCCGAACGCCAGGCCCCGGCTGGAGTGGCGCTCCCCGATCCCTGGGCCAGCCTCGCCGTTGACCAGTTCCTCAAACCTGCCCTCGTCGAGGTTGCGGAACAGGAGGTTGGGCGTTTTATAGGGTGCGGAGGGCAATTGCCGCTCCAATTCGGGCGAGACCATACCGGTGGTGGTAAAGAGGTCGGGCAGACCATCATTGTCGAGATCGACGATGCCGGTTCCCCAGCAGACGAAGCGCGTCTCTACGCCGAGGCGGGCCGATGCGGTCGCATCGCGAAAGCTGCCCTTTCCGTTGTTCTTATAGAGGACCGCCGTGTCTCCGCTGAAGTGGGTCTTGAAGATATCCAGGCTGCCATCGTTGTCGTAATCGCCAATGCCGAGGCCCATACCGGACTGGGCTTTTGCATCTTCGCTGAGGGCAACGCCGCTTTCGAGGCCCTGCTCGGTAAAGGTGCCGTCGTGGTTGTTCCGGAAGAAGAGACTGGGGGAGGTATCGCAGGCAACGTAGATATCAGGCCAGCCATCGTTGTCAAAGTCCGCCGCGGTGGCCGTCAGGCCATACCCTGGGGGCACGGCCCCTACGCCCGACTTTTCGCTCACGTCGGTGAAGGTGCCATCGCCGTTATTGTGATAGAGACGGCAGCTATCCTGAGCGATGCCCAGCGGTCCGCAGAAGATCGGGAGGCCGTGGAAGTTGCAGTTTGGATCTTTCAGCCGGGCGGGGATTTTTTCCATGTCGAAAACGAGGTAGTGGCAGACAAAAAGGTCGAGTTTGCCGTCGCGGTCGTAATCGATCCAGGTGCAGCCGGTGGCATAGTGCGATTCGGGGCGCAGCAGGCCGGCGGGTTTGGTGACGTCGGTAAAAGTGCCGTCGCCGTTGTTGTGGAACAGGATGTTCTGGCCCCAGCAGGTGATGAAGACGTCGTCGAAACCGTCGTTGTCATAGTCGGCGACGGTGATACCGGCGGCCCAGACGGCGCGGCCAAGACCGGAGCCTTTCGTGACGTCGGTGAAGGTGCCGTCGCGGTTGTTTTTGTAGAGGCGGATGATGGCATCGGCGGGCACGTCGCCGGTGAGGCGGCTGCCGGTGAGGAGAATAATGTCCTGCCAGCCGTCGTTGTCGTAATCGATGAAGGCGACGCCGCAGCCCATGGTTTCGAGGAGGTAGTCGGCATGGCCGGGAGTGCCGTAGACGACCGGCTGTCGCAATCCTGCCTGCCTTGCGACGTTGGTGAATTTCGCGTTCCAGGGCTTGCCGGAGAGCTTTGCACGCGGAGCCGCAGTGACGCTGCGCGACCCCATGCCACCCATCTGAGCGGGTAAGCGAGGCTCCGGGAGCGCGAGGTAACCGAGCGGGAGGGAAAGCAGTTGACGCCTTGTCATCTTAATTTTGGGGCGCTTCGGAACCTGTACGTGAAGTGATTATAAACTTTGGAGTGTGCGTGTGACGAAGCTGGTACTGACCGCATTGCTATACGTGGCCCTGCTTCTGGCTGCGGACGCGGGCGCCGCCAAGCGCGACGCAATTGCGGCCATGCAGCGCGGCGATTACGCGGCGGCCGAGAAGATGCTGCGTGGTGTGGCCGTTGCACCAGCTGCCGATGGCGAAGCGATGAGCCTGCTCGGCGTGGCGCTCGATTATCAAAAGAAGCTGGCTGAGGCGGGCGAGTTCCACCGGAAGGCTGTAACGCTGCTGCCTCGTTCCACCGCAGCTCTGACTAACTACGCTAATCATCTGATCTTGGCGGGAGATGCCGGAAGGGCCGAAACCACGTTTGCGCGGATTGTGGCTATCGATCCGGCCAACAGCGCCGCGAATCGTCAACTGGCGCGAATGGCAGTGGAGCGGAAGAAGGGCGCCGATGCTCTGGGATATCTGAAACACCTGCGGGATGCGGAGCAGGGCGATCCGGATGTGGAGTTATTGCGGCTTGAGGCGCTTTACCAGACCGGGCAAAAAGGCGAGGCGGATGCGGTTGCGAACAAGCTTGTGGCTGCTGCGCGGAACGATTTGAATCTGACTGTTGCGGTGGGGCGTGTTCTGACAAATGCGCGACAGTTCGAGGTGGCGGAAAGTCTTTTTGCGGCGGCGGTGGCGAAGAATCCGGCGCATTTCGATTTGCTGTACAACCTTGGCGTGGTTGCTTTGGATGCGGGTCACGCCGCGCGGGCCAGTGAGGTGCTGAACGCGGCCTTGCGGCTGCAGCCGGAGAACGTGGACGTCCTTTATAGCCTGGCCTTTGTTTATGACGTGCTGGGACAGAAGGAAGCGGCGGTTACGCTGCTGGCTCATGCGGCGAAACTTGCGCCTTCGCGGCCGGATGTGCAGAAGCTCCTGGCGAAGGTCACATACGGGCTGAACGCGTTTGACGATGCGATGGCGGCGTGGGACCGTTACGTGAAACTGCAACCGGACGACGACGAGGGGCGGCGCGAGCGCGCTCAGGCCGCACTCCGGGTGCAACAGTTTGCGAAGAGCGTGGCGGACCTGAAGTGGTATGTGTCGCGGCATCCGGCGGATGCAGAGGCGCGCGTGGAGCTGGGTGTATCGCAGAGCAAGATCGATGGCGAGGCGGGGCTTGCGGAACTCAACCGCGCGCTGCAGTTAAAGCCGGATTTGACAGAGGGGCACGCGGCGCGTGGCGCTTTGTATTACACGCTGGGGCGTCCCAAAGACGCGCTGGCGGATCTGGAGTTCACCGCAGCGCACCGGCCGGACGATGCCGGGAGTCTGGATCGACTTGGCCAGACGTATCAATCGCTGAATCGGCCCGCGGATGCGGTTCGTGTCCTGCGAAAAGCGGCTGCACTCGCGAAGGAGGACGCGCAGGTGCAGCTTCATCTGGGTGTGGCGCTGAACGCGGCCGGCGTGACAGAGGAAGCGAAAGTTGTGATGGAGCGTTTTCGACAGCTGGGTCCGGCGCGTGACGTGTCGGTGCCGGCGGGGCTGGTGGAGTATCTGAGTCTCACGCCGGAACAGCAGCGCGCCGACTATCGGGCGCGTGTGGAGAAGGCGGCGAAGGAACAGGTGACGGATGGCGCCGCGCAGGTCCGTTATCTTCAGTTGCTGCTGGAAGACGGCAAGACGACGGAGGCGCTGGAGGCGGCGCGCAGGATCGCTGGTTTGAAGCCGGCGACCGGATTGCTTACGGATGCCGGCCAGGCGCTGCTCGAGTCCGGGCAACTCGCGGCGGCGAAAGAAATTCTGGAACAGATTCCGGAAGCGCAGCGGCCGGGCGTTTATTATCTGTCGCTGGCTGAAACAGGTAACGACGCCGCGCTGGAACGTGCAATCTCTGCGGCGGCGAAGGAGCCGCAACTCTACCGGCAGATCGTTCGTTTTCTTGTGAAGAATAATCGCTATGCGGAAGCTCTGAAGGTTTTGGACGGCGCGCCGGAAGATCGCGATTTGCTTCTTCTGAAGACGACGACGCTGGCTATGTCGGGCGATGCGGCGGGCGCGGCGGATTCGGCGGCGTCACTACAGATGCGATGGCCGGAGTGGCAGGCGGGCTGGATTGTGCGGGGTGCGGCGCTGGCGGCGCAGTCGAAGGTCGAAGAGGCACGCCAGGCGGTGCAAACGGGCATTCAATTGGGCGCACATAGTGCTGAAACCCGGGCGTTTCTCGATGTTTTGGGGCGTGCTTCGGCGGCGCGGGATTTCATTGCGTTTCTTGAGCAGAAGCCTGGTGACGAGTGGTAAAGGATCACGGAATCTTTAGCCGACCCTGTCGGTTTTGCCGCCAGGACCACATTACCTGGAGCGTCACGCACTTTAGATTGCTGGTCAGCTGCATACAAATGACGGTCCCGATCCGACTTGCTGCCCGGCAGATCTCGCCGCGCTTCAACCGCGATCCTCAGCCTCAAGCGCATCCAGCCAACCGCGGAGACCCTGTTCGGTAAGGATGGCATCGTCGCCACCTGGCATTGCGATTCGCGCCATATTCCAACGGCTTAGATCAGGGCGTCGAAGTACGATGATGGCGACATGCTCGCCCGGCAGAAGCGGAAGCTTTTCCGACGGCCGGAGCACTCCATTCTCATACCTCGCTTCAATCGATCTCACGACTCAAGCTACCACGCAGTTGCCGTATGCACAGGGGTTCCTCGATGTTAATGCGTTCGCTACTCAGGTATCGCCCAATTCGGTGCTATGATTTGGCCCCATCTGGAGCCCGGATGAAATGAACACTATTCTGTCGCGGCTTCCGGGCAGAAATCAGACAATCGGCGACTCAATGCGGGCAGCGGGCAAACCGCAAGAGTTCCAAAGGGTCCACGATGGAAGCCAGCAACAACGGTACAATCCTCTCGTAGTGAGCGCGAGCAATCGGGATAGTCTGAAGTCTCCATTTGCGTATCAGTATCTGCGAGGAGGACAATTATCCTTTGAGCAGAATCCGTTTGGGCGGCAATTGAGCTACGAATACAACAACGCGGGACAGGCGAAGTCCGTGGCCAGGGGAGCCAAGGCGCGAACGCGCTCGTATATTTCAATCTTGCTAATGCTCGTAACGTTTGGGACATGTGCCTTTGGGAGTGGGCCGGGGGCGATCGAGATTGGACCGTATTCGAATGCCCGACAGAATTCCCTCAAGACACTATTGGAATTACTCGGGCGATCGCCAATGATAGGCTCTAACCATTTTTGCTTCGCTTCCGTTACAGGAAACGGGTTTGTCTGGTTTGATCGGATGGCCCACGGAAACCAGTTGATCGGCGACATATTGCTGAGCGATTTTTCGAATTGTATCGATCAGAAGACAAATATTACTAAGGAGCGCCTTGAGGACTGGAAAACAGAAAGAGTTATTGGGTTGGGCAGCAAAGAACAAGAGGTTATAGCAGCCTACGGTAAACCCACGAGAATTGACCGGATTGCCGCAAGTACCTACCGTTGGGTCGTTCACGGTGCGGGCGCTGGCGCGAAGCCACTCAGGATGCGGGGCGATCTCGTACTTGTATACCGGGACGCCGAGACAGGCCTCCAGACTTCCGAATTCGGACTACGCGGCGGAACAGTGGCATGGATATTCTTATCGAATAATGAATAGCGTCTGACCGATGTGTTGGGGCAAGGAACGCGATGCGGCGACAGGCTTAGATTAATTCCCGGGGCAATATTTTAGTTCGGCCCAGGGGACCCGCAGCATCACGACTATCTGCTGCAATTCAGTTCAGAGCTCGAGAAGCGCGATGCCCGGGAAAAGAGTGATATTCTGGCGGCTGCAAGTTGCCACATTTCTGACATCAGTTCAGCGTTTGTTGGGTGAATCCCGGATAGCGCTGAATCGAGGTTGTTATTTAACGAATCTTATTATGCCTGCGATCGAGGATTAATGGCCACTGATATTCGCGTCATAACCGGGCATCGCTATACCGTTGAGTTCAGGATCTTCGGTGAAACGGTCGACCCCGACACGATCACGAATGAATTGGACCTCGTACCTTGCCAGGTACGCGCTGATGCCTCCCGCCGAGCCGACGGCAAGGTCTTCAAAGGCATGTGGGGATTCGATGGGGACAGGAACGATGGCAGTTGGCAGCACGATTGGTCGTCCCTGGAAGACGGTCTTACCTATCTGTTAGACAAGCTGTGGTCGAAGAGAAAAGCCCTCGAGAAGTACGCCGCGCACGGGCAACTCGTCTGGTGGTGTGGCCATTTCCAGAGCAGCTTCGGCGGGGGGCCGGAACTATCTCCGTCGCTGCTGAGCCGCCTCGGCGAGTTTGGCGCCGCGTTGTATATAGATAATTATTTCTCAGACGACGAATGAGGCCCCTGGCGGCGATCCCCAGAAGTCGCGCTACCGCCCCCTATATACAGCTCTCCACTTACTGCGGTCGTGCTCGCAGTTCTTCATCGCTATAGCGCAGATCGCGATCCACCACCATGTCCATCGTGGTACCGGGACGTAGTACAACCTGCGGGCCGCGGGAGCCGAATACGCTTGCCAGTCCGGCGATCGCTCCGCCTGCCGCGCCGATTCCTGCGCCCGCTCCCAGATGGCCGGCGGCTGCTCCTACCGCCGCTCCCACTCCTGCTCCGGTCGCAGTCGTCTTCGCGACGCGTCCCGCGTCTCCGGCATTATTGCCCTCGCCTTCGATCTTTCCTTCGCTTCGGTCCAGATTGCCCTTCGCCTCCACACTATCGGGCCTGGCGCGCAGGTCGCGGCTGACGCCGTTGCGGAGCGTGATGGAATCGTATTGCAGCGCCAACTCCGATTTGCCTTTCACGCGGCCAGCCTGCTTTGCCTCTGTCACTGTTCCCGTTACGTACGTGCCCACCGGAATGATCAGGCGGCCGTTTACAAAGACGGGCACCGCCGTTTCCAGGTAGACGTGATCGCCAGCGACAGTGGTTTTGGTGTTTACCGTGTTCGTGAGCCGCAGAAGAATGTGGGTCCCGGCCGCCACGACGAATTGTTTTTCCTGCAGGAGGGGTTGCGCAGGCTCCGGACGGGGGATCAGCGACGGTGTTCGATCGGCGCGGACCGGCGGCTGCGTCTCGGCGATGGCATTCACGTACACGAGAACCGACTCTTTCTCGGTGCCCGACCGCAACACATCACGGGTGATGGTGAGCGCGTTGCCATCGCGCGATTTCTCCCATCGCTCGGAAATCGAGTAGTTTTCAGGACGGCTGACAATGATATTCGCGAGGAGCGCGGCGCCTTCCCATTTCGTCGCGGTGTTGGTCATTGTGTCGCCATCGCGCTTCTCGGATCTGCCGTCGAGCGGATAGACGAACTCAAGGGCGGAGTTGGGGGAATCGTGAAAAATGTTGAGAGAGGTTGCAGTCTGTTCCGCCCGGAAGGAGGCTTCCGCGGGAACGGGTAATTCACTGAGGGTGCTGCGGTTCCGGTCGAGTCTCCATACTCCGGAAAAGTCCCGGTCGGTCTGCGCCATCAGGGTTCCCGCCGCTAAAAGGCAGACTACAAGAGAAATCCGGCTCATATCTGCAAGGTACCAAAGTTCAAGTAATAATTCGGCTTCTCGTCCGTCTGAGTTGTTAGCTGGATGCGGAAAAACCAAAATAGCCGCCGATTCACGCCGATGGACGCCGATAAAGACCTATCGCAGCGTTTTTCAGCATCCTGATAGCATTAGATAAGGACATACCCATGCGAACCGCTTGCCTGACTGCCGGATTTACCCTGACCGCTTTTTTTTGCGCCACCGCCGCCGGTGCGGATACACGCCTTCTCAATCTGGTGATGCCGGACGCGACAACTATCGCCGGCGCCAATGTCACCAATGCGGAGACTACTCCGTTCGGGCAATACGTGCTCGCCCAGTTGACCTCAACTTTCGATCAGGAACTGAAGAGTTTCGTCACCGCCACCGGTTTCGATCCTCGGCGCGATGTCACCGAAGTTCTTGCAGCCACATCTTCCAGCATCAACAAACCGGCCGGGCTCGTTCTGGCATTGGGGAATTTCCAGGTCGCCCAGATCACCGCGGCTCTGGCGTCGAAAGCGCCCGAGCTCTCGGTGCAAACGTATGGTGGCGCCACCCTCATTACAGGCAGCTCCGCGAAGGCCACTGGCGCGGCAGCGTTCCTTGGAAATAATATTGCGATTCTGGGCGATACGGCGTCTGTCAAAGCGGCCATCGACCGTTCCGGTTCCGCGAATTCCATCAACACGGCTTTGGCCGTTCAGGTCCAGAATCTCAGCACAACTCAGGATGCGTGGGTCGCCACCACCAGTTCCTTCACCACGTTGATTCCCGGCATGGGAGGAGACGCACCGGCAGCAGGCGCGGCTCCGTCGCCGATGCCGCAGTTCGCCCAGATGTTTAAGAACATCCAGTCCTCCAGCGGCGGAATCAAATTTGGTTCGGTGGTTCAGATTACGGGACAGGCCGTCACCACGGATGCCGCCACAGCCAAGTCTCTGGCGGATGTGATGCAAGCTCTGGTATCGATCATGTCGCTGGCTGGCGGACAGGATCCGCAAATGGTCGCGCTGGCTCAAATCGCCCAGGGCCTGAAGGTGACGGCTGATGGCACCACGATTAATCTGGCTCTCAGTATTCCTGAGGCCCAGCTGGAGTCGCTCATCAATTCGATGAAGGCCAAACCGGCCGCGAAGGCTACGGTCAAACCCGCTATGCTTCGCCAGTAAAGCGCTAGCGGCCCCTTGGAGCGGCCATCGGTACTGCTTTTTGTGCGCCCGGCGCATTCTGTGGTGGCGCTGGAACGGGAGCGGGGCCATTTACTGGCTCCGCCCGAATCAATCCGAGCGCTTTGCGTACTTCCAGTTCGATGGTCTGGCGGATGTCCTGATTGTCTTTCAGGAATTGCTTGGCGTTTTCCCTGCCCTGGCCAACTCGTTCGCCTTTATAGCTCAGCCACGATCCGCTCTTTTCGATCACGTTGTTGGCTACGCCCAGGTCGATCAGATCGCCTTCTTTTGAAATCCCCTCGCCGTAAATGATGTCGAACTCCGCTTCGCGGAACGGCGAGGCCAGCTTGTTTTTTACGATCTTGACCTTCGTGCGGTTCCCGATGATCGCATCGCCATCTTTAATGGCGGCAATCCGGCGGATATCGACACGTACTGAGGAATAGAACTTCAGGGCCCGTCCACCAGTGGTGGTTTCCGGACTGCCGAACATCACGCCGATCTTGTCGCGAATCTGGTTAATGAAGATCAGGCAGGTTTTGGACTTTGAAACCATACCGGTCAGTTTTCGGAGCGCCTGTGACATCAGGCGCGCCTGAAGGCCCATATGGGAATCGCCCATCTCGCCTTCGAGTTCGGCCTTCGGCACCAGCGCCGCCACGGAATCGACCACCAGTACGTCGATCGAGCCCGACGCCACCAGCGCCGCGGTGATTTCGAGGGCCTGTTCGCCATAGTCCGGCTGCGAAACCAGCAGGTTGTCGACGTCCACCCCTAATTTCCGCGCATATATAGGATCGAGCGCGTGCTCCACGTCGATAAACGCCGCCATGCCGCCGCGCTTTTGCGCTTCGGCGACTACCTGGAGCGAAATCGTGGTCTTACCGGAAGATTCCGGTCCAAAAATCTCGCAAACACGGCCCCGAGGGAAGCCGCCGGTCCCGAGGGCGGAGTCGATCGAAATC
This sequence comes from Bryobacteraceae bacterium, assembly GCA_025928545.1. Taxonomy (GTDB): domain Bacteria; phylum Acidobacteriota; class Terriglobia; order Bryobacterales; family Bryobacteraceae; genus BOG-234. Next base: position 13,418 of record JAICJH010000055.1, read on the forward strand.
GCGCCCGACGAGATAACTGCAATGGGGACAATAGCTTCCTTCGATCCCAATCTGACAATCGAGCCCTTGCCGAACTGTTTTTCAATCTGTCCAAGGGTCTGCTCTAGTGCGCGTACTCTCTCTTTTTCGTCCATTGTTAAGGCGATTATAGCAGTAACGGAAGTGTTGCGCGCCAGTTAGTTTTGCCTTTTATTCGCCCAACGTAATCCACTCACCAAATAATAATCATTTACAGATATATCTATTTGTGATATATCTGATTACGACTGGATGCTCAAAACTAAAATGGCCGCCGATGAACGCCGATACACGCCGATTCCTATGAAATTGCTTTTGATTCTGCTGGCGGGACTTGTTGCCGCTCACGCTCAACCCAAGCCGTCGTTTGAGGTCGCCACTATCAAGCCCTCGGCGCCTATGGATGCCGCAAAAATGATGGCAGCCATGCAGGCTGGCGGCAAAATACCTATCGGCGCCAGCATCACCGCGAACCGGGCCGAATACTACTATCTCGATCTCAAGACTCTCCTCACTTATGCGTACGGGGTGAAGCCGTTCCAGATCACTGGTCCGGACTGGCTGTCCAGCACGCGTTTCGATATTATGGCGAAACTACCCGAGGGTTCGACGAAAGCCGATGCCGCCAAAATGCTTCAGTCGCTGCTCGAAGATCGCTTCAAACTCGTCACTCATCGAACCAGCGAAGAGCATCCCGTGCTCGCCATCATCATCGGTAAAGGCGGCGCGAAACTCAAACCTTCCGCCGAGAAACCTGTGCCCATCGACGAGGAAGCGCCATTGAAACCAGGGGAGATGAAACTCGACGGCCCGGACGGCCCCATGCGCGGCAAGGTGGATATGACGACCATGAGTTCCGTCATCGATATGGGGCTCAAAGGCAAAATGGCTTACAAGATTAACGCAGCGACAAAGACGCTCCACATCGACTTCAGCATGACGACCATGACTGGTTTCGCCGACATGACGACGCAACTGCTGACTCAGATCGGGGGAGGGATTGGCGGCAGGCGAATCGTGGACATGACGGGCATAGAAGGCAACTACGATGCATCGCTCGAAGTTTCGCTCGCCGAATTGATGGCCCTCGCGAAAGCTGCCGGAGTCGAGCTGCCCGGCGCTCCGCAGGCTGCCCCCGCGAGTGTGGGCGAAGCTTCCGATCCAAATGGCGCAGCCACCCTGGCGGAGGCGCTTCAGACGATGGGACTGAAGCTTGAATCCCGCAAAGCCATGGTCGATCAGTTTGTTGTGGATCATATAGAGAAGACGCCAACCGAAAACTGATATGGAAGCTCCCAATCAACCTCTGGCTCCGGCCGCGTTCTACATTCTGTTCGCCCTCGCCGGCGGGGAAAAACACGGCTATGCGATCATGCGCGAGGCGCGGGCCGCTTCGGACAACACCTTCGAACTTGGTCCCGCGACTCTCTACACAACCATCCAGCGGCTGCTGGATTCCGGGTGGATACAGGAAGCCGAGAGTCCGGAAGGCAGCGACAGCCGCCGCCGGTATTACGCATTGTCCGGGGCCGGGAACATTACGCTGCAAGCCGAACTCAAACGAATGGAGGCAATTGTGATGAGATCGAAATCGCTCAAGCTTCGCCCGGAAGGGTCGGCCTCATGAGCGCCCGCATTTATTCCGCTCTTCTGACCCTTTACCCCGACGATCTGCGCAACGAGTTCGGCGAGGAAATGAAGCAGGTCTTTCTGGAAGATCTGGAAGACAGCCGGCGCTCTTTCGGTCGCCGCGGCGTGGTGCGTGTCTGGTGGCGGTCGGTCAAAGAATTGTTCCGCATCGCGCTGCGTATCGAAATCTCGAAGCGCGAAATTGCCGTGCCCCTCATTATGTTCGTCCTCCAGGAGCTGTATGTTGGCGGCATTATGCTGATGGCTCACAATGATCCCCTTGCTGTGATGCCGAAATCACCGGGAGATATGATCTCGCTCGCGATTCCGATCGGCCTGATCCCATCGGCGATTGCCTTTATCGCGCTGCGCGTCGGCGATCGCTCCGTTCCCGTGCCTCTCGCACTGAGCCGCATCGGGCTGACAGCTAAGTGAAACTCGAACTCCGCAACGTGACGAAACGTTTCCTCGGCATCCCGGCCGTGGATAACGTGAGCTTCGAAGCGCGTCCGGGGGAAATCACGGGCTACCTGGGCCCCAACGGGTCGGGCAAGTCGACCACCATGAAAATGATCACGGGGCTCATCGAGCCCTCGGACGGCGAAATCCTTTTCGATGGCCAGGCGATACGCCGGGATCTGCTCGCGTTCAAACGACGTCTCGGGTACGTTCCCGAAGAACCTTATCTTTACTCGCATCTGAGCGGTTTGGAATATCTCGTGATGGTTGGTCAACTGCGCGACGTGGAGACCGAAACCGCGACTGCACGGATTGAAGGTCTGCTTCGCCTGCTTGGCCTGCACAGCGATCGCCATGTGCCGATGTCTTCGTATTCCAAAGGCATGCGACAGAAGATTCTGCTCTCGGCCGCTCTGCTGCACAATCCGGACCTTATCCTGCTCGATGAGCCTTTCTCGGGACTCGACGTCGCTACTTCGCTCGTTCTGCGCAGCCTGATTGAAGAGTTGGCCGCCAGAGGCAAAGTTGTGCTCTTCAGTTCGCATGAGCTCGATACTGTTGAGCGCGTTTCAAAACATGTAGTGATTCTGCATAAAGGAAAGCTGGTGGCAGACGATTCGATCGAGAGCCTGCGCAGCTTGATGTCTCTCCCGACGCTCGAAGGAATCTTTCGGCAACTCGCCGTCGAGCAGGATACAACGCAGGTTGCCGCCGATATCGCCAACCTGATTCAGGCGTGATGTGAGCCATTTCAAAATCCTCTACCGCCAGTTCCTCTTCCGGCTGATGGATGTGGAGTTTCTGGCCGCATCCGCACGCGGCGATGCCAGCCAGCTCTTCGGCCAGTTCGCGGCCATGCTGGTGTTCATCAGTCTGGTGTTTTGTTATGCCGCTCTCATCTTCGGGGGCAGTCCAAAACCTCAACAAGCCATTTGGCTCGCGGAACGACTGCTGATCGAAGCCACCATGCTGGTGGTGGGAATTTTCGCGCTGCTCAGTTGGGAAAGCACGTTTCCAGACCGCCGCGATGTGCAGATCCTGGTGCCATTGCCGGTTCGCGGGCGCGACCTCTTCGCGGCCAAAGTGGCGGCTGCCGCAAGTTCTCTGGGGCTCACTGTTCTGGCGTTAAACTCGCTCGCAGGCGTTGTCTGGCCCATGGCGCTGGCGCACGCTGCGACGGGAAGCGTCAATCCATTGCGATTCATCGCGGCTTACTGGATCACGCTGCCGGCGGCGGGGCTGTTCCTTTATTGCGCGATCCTGGGAGTACAGGGCCTGGCCGCGCAGTTGCCCCGCGGATGGTTTCTGAGGATCTCATCGTTTCTCCAGGTGGGGGCCTTCGGCTTATTCATCGCGGTCATTTTCCGACAGCCATCGTTCCTCACTGTGCAGGCTCTGAGCGCTGCGGAAAATCAGAGGGCGCTGGCGTGGCTCCCGCCCTACTGGTTCATGGGTCTGTTTAACCAGATCACCGGAGCGTACCAGAGCCCGGCAATCGCAGCACTTTCGCATCGCGCGCTGACCAATCTTACGATCGCGATTCTTGCCGCGGGCGGAGCCTTCGTGCTTTCGTGGCTCCGCACGCTGCGCAAGATTGCGGAAGAGCCGGATATTGTTCCAGGTTCGCGCGGCGGCATTTGGCTGCCCCCGTTTGGAAACCGTATGCGCACGGCGCTTGCGCACTTCACGATCCGCAGCCTGGCGCGCAGCCGGCAGCACCGCATGAATCTGGCATTCTATCTGGGGCTCGGTCTCGCCATTTCGACCATGACCCCACTCTTAGGCGCCAGCCTGTTTGTGCTCTGTATTTCGATCCTGGGCGTTCGCGTGGCATTTTCACGGCCGGTCGATCTGCGGGCGAACTGGCTGTTTCAGATCATGCCGATGCGGGAAGGCGCGTCTCGCCAATCGGCAATCAGACGGACGCTGCTTGTTCTGTCGGTGGCGCCTGTTTGTATCGGCTCCGCGCTGGCGGGGCTGGCCCCCGAGTCGGTGCTGCTGTTAGCTCTGCTCGGCGTGCTTTTGGTTGAGGTGTCGTTGATCGGCTTCCGGAAAATTCCTTTTACGTGCTCGTTTCTGCCGGGCAAATCGAAGGTTCACGTGATGTTCGCAGGTGGGCTGTTTATGCTCCCGATGATCCTTATTAACGCAGTGGAGGCCGAACAGTGGATTGTGTCCGATATACGACTTTATGCCGCCGCGGTGCTGGTGCTGGTAATCGCGGTGGTGGCGATTCGCAGATATCTGCCGCCTGGCGAGGAGATTCAGTGGGAAGAATTTCCGCCTGACGAGCTGATCAATCTGGGACTCTAAAAACCTAAGCCGCAGATGCGCGCCGATGCACGCCGATTTTTGGGGCGTGTGTTTTTTAACTGTTTTCGAAAGGATTCTGGCCAACCGTGAACTTCAGACCATATCCACGGTTCAATTTTTTTTCAAACTATATAACCTAGGGATATGAACGACCCGGCGGAGCTTTATCGGATGCAGGTGAGGGAACTGCGGGACTACGCCATGTTCATGATGGATCCGCAAGGCTTCATCACCTCGTGGAACGCCGGAGTTGAACATCTGCTGGGGTATGCGGAACAGGAATGGCTTGGCCGGCACGGTTCCATCATCTTCACGCCGAGCGATAAAGCGGTTGAGGTTTGCGAGGCGGAATTGCAGGCCGCGCGGGAAAACGGATCGGCAGCGGACATTCGCTGGCACCGCCACAGGGACGGGAACGAATTGTTTGCCAATGGCGTGCTGAACGCGGTCCGCGATGAACGGGGCACGATCATCGGTTTCACTAAAATCATCAGCGATGAAACAGCGCGCAAGCAACTGCAGGATTCTTTGACCGAATCAAATACGGCGCTGGAGCAGTTTGCGTACGTCGCGAGTCATGACCTACAGGAACCGCTGCGGACGATGACGGCATTTGCTCAGTTGCTTGTCAGAAAATATCGGGGGAAGCTGGACGGGGAAGCCGAAAGCTACCTGGATTTCATCGTCAAGGGGGCGGTTCGGATGAGTTCCCTGATCCAGGATTTGCTGGCTTACGCACGGCTCACAACTGAAGAGGAACGACCTTGCTCGGTCGCGCTGGACGAGGATATTGAGGCTGCTCTCACGCACCTGGCGCAGGCGATCGCCGAAAGCGGTGCGAAAGTCACTCACGACCCGCTGCCTACGTTATCGGTGGATCGCGGTCAGATGATTCGGCTCTTCCAGAATCTGATCGGTAATGCCGTGAAATACCGGAAGCCAAACGAGCCGCCCAAAGTGCATGTCAGCGCCGAACAAAAAGGGGCGGAATGGGTGATCTCGGTGCGGGACAACGGTGTCGGCTTCGACCAGAAATATGCGGCGACTATCTTTCAGCCGTTCAAACGGCTGCATTCGGCAGAGGAATATCCAGGCAGCGGGGTGGGCCTGGCAATCTGTCAACGCATTGTTCAGTCGCAGGGGGGCCGTATATGGGCCGAATCCGTGCCAGGCGAGGGTACGACGTTTTTCTTCACGTTGCCCGTGAAAAACAAGAGACAGCGGCATTCAAACGCCGCGCATCAGCAAAGGGTGGACCAGCCGCAATTCGCGGGGAGTGAGCGGAGCGGCAGTTCTTAGCGAATCGCCACTGTCGTGGGCTTGCGGCTGGCGGAAGAACCGACCGTTACGACCAAGCTCACCGCATCGCCTGGCGGGGCATTTTCGGGCACTTTGACGTTCACCTGCATGACGCCTGTGCAGATCATTCCCGCGAAGATGACATCAGCCTGAACGCCACCGAGTGTGACGCGCACCGGGAGTATGGGTGTGTCGAAAGAGCCGGTAGCATTGACCTCGCCCGGGCCCGAGGCCCAAAAAGAGATGTAGCTTCCCCTTGCAACAGGATTGGCGGCGGAATTAAATGAACTGTCGAGATTTACCGCGACAGCCTGGGCGGTTCCATCCAGCTGAATGAAGATTTCAGGCGCGGCGGCAGCAAGAGTGAGTGGAAATGGGTATATGTTTGCGCCGCTGTTGGCGATTGTGACGTCCGCTGCATTCGCGACATTGTAGGGCACGACTGCGTTGATCTGTTCGCCTGCCACATAAGCAAGGGGCGAGGCCACTCCGTTAAACATGACCGAGACCGGAGAGCCAGTCTGCGCTCCTGGCGAAACCAGACCCGATCCGAAGATTGAAACAAACTCTCCCGGGGCGACTGGCCCTGGTGTCCCTCCGGCGGCATTTGTAACGGCCAGAATCGCCGGGGAAACCGGAATGCCTCCGTATTGCAAATGGCCATCGATCGACCAGAGGCCGTAGACGCCGTTGAGCGTTGTGGTGGAGACCGCGGTTACCGTTGAGGCATTCCTGATGAAGAGTGAATTCCAGAGACCGCTTGCGCCGGAAGGAACTTCAAATGGTACGGAGCTGTTGGTAAATCCGTGCGCGGTGGAATCGCCCAGGTAAACGACCATCTGGCTGAAGTCGAGAGTTCCCGGGCTGCTTCGGTCATGCGCGCTCTGGACGGAGAGTACGGTTTCGCCGGAGGGAAACTGACGCAGGTAGGGAGCGCCGGCGTAGATGTTGGCAGGCAGTTCCGTTTCGAGCGCAGCCCATCGCGTCGCACTCGCCGGCGAGACTATGGCGGGCTTGAACATGCCGGCCAGGCCGTTGTCCTCGATGGCGAGAACGATGCCCGAGCCGTCGTTGAGGGACAGCGGAATAGCCATGCCGTCGCGGTGGCCTGGCCGGAAGCTGACAGGCGTCGCCGAACTCCAGCTTGCGCCGTTATCGAAAGAACGCGAGACGGAGATTTGCTGCTCAGTTGTGTTGGGGTACGGCTGCTCGTTGGAAAAATAAAGGTCGATCTCGCCGGAGGGGAGCTGGATTTGGGCGGGCTCCCAGCAGCCCGTTTCACTGGATGTACCAGCCACGAAGACGGTTTTGTAGCCTGCCCAGTTTTTGCCGTTGTCTGGGCTGGACGCGACCTTTATGGTGTAGGGATGAATACCGTCCGAAGGGCGTTCGTTGTAGGAAAGCAAAACGGAGCCGTTCGCGAGCACGAGGAGTTCGGGATTCGCCGCTATTCCGAAACTGTACGAGGCCGCAGGTTCAGCATCAGACCATGTGCGTCCTTCGTCAGCGCTGCGCCGGACGTAGACGCGGCCACCTAATTCGAAGGCGCAGAGGATTTCGCTGTTTTGGAGACGGACCATCCGGCCGTAGACTGCGCCGGGTTGGATCAGCGTGAGAGTAGAGGGGTCCCAAGAAACTTGCGCAGGGCGGTCATTGTGTGGCTGCTGACCTGCGGCAGGGGTGGAAAGCAGAACAGATGTTACACAGAGCACAAAAATGGCTCTCGCGGCAATTCCTGAGTACAATTTACCCAATAGTAACAGTGAAAATTTGTACTTCCGAAAACGGACGGTTGAGTACAGGCTAACCTATACAGCCTGTTTGGGATGCGGGAAAAGCCAAATAGCCGCCTATGCGCGCCGATTCACGCCGATCAGGCGTTTGTTTCTGATATCATGCCGAGCAGGCGAACCAGAGGAGGGCTCATAATATGACTCGACGCGCGCTTTTGCAATCCGCGATAACGGTAGCCGCGGCCAACGCCGCCACTGCTCACTGGAAGCCGAAACTGGGAGTGTTCTGCCGCTATTCGGCCGCCAACATCGCCTTCGCCGGCGAGGAGGGCTTCACTTGCGTGCAACTGGCGACCGGCGGTCCTGTCTCGCCGGAATCGACCGACGAGCAGCTTGCAGAAGTGAAGCGATCACTTGCAGCGCGCGGACTGACCCTGGCCGCATTGAACGGAGGCGGCAATCATCTGGACCCCGCGGCTCAGCAGCGGTTCGTGAAGATCATCGAACTCGCGGGCCGGCTGGGTGTGCCGTTCATCGGCGGCTCTTCGGGCGCGAACCCGGGCCGGCCACTGGATGAACAAGTGCAGGCTATCGTCAAGGCTTACGAGACGCAGTACTTCCCCGCGTGCGAGAAGTACAAAGTCAGAATCCTGTGGGAGCCTTACGTCAATCCTGCCAATATCGCCACCAGTCCCGTGGCGTTTGCCGCGCTGCTGCGCGCATTTAACGACTCACCCTATGTTGGGCTTCAGATGGATCCATCGCATCTCGCGTGGCAGATGATCGATCCCGTCGACGCGACACGCGAATTCGCGAAGTATATTTTCAACGTTCATCTGAAGGACACCGAAATCAACTGGCCGCTGGTGCGGCGCGGCGGCATTCAGCCGGTGGATAACGCGAAATGGTGGCGGTTCCGGCTGCCGGGCTCGGGCGTGATCGACTGGAAGGGTTTTTTCACGGCGCTGGCCGACGCGGGTTATAGCGGGGGAATGAACATCGAAAATGAAGATGAGTTCTACTACCCGAACTACAATGGCACGGATTTCACCGAGTCTTTCAAAGAAGGCTTCCGGGTGGCGCACGCCTATGTGCGGCAATTCGTGCCGCAGGGCGCTCGGTCCTGAACTCGACTGAGTGGTCAGGCCTTCTTATCGATGCGGAAATCGTCGAAGACGGCGCCTTTTGAACCCTTGCTCCAGAGGCCGGTTTTGCCTGGCGTGAGGATACCGGAATCGTCCGCAGTGAAGATGCTGCGATTGCCGAAGAAGACCTGAACCTTCGAACCGCGAAAGGCAACCTTCACCACATGCCACTGGCCGGGGCGAATGTCGTCGGATGTTCCGGCCCGCTTGTCATTGCTGACGGGAATCACTTCCGCGACTCCGTTTCGAACTCGCTGGAGGGAGATTTTCTTATCGTCGGCGCTGAGGCTGAGCAGGTAGTAATTGTTGAGATCCTGGTAGCGCCAGACGATGCCGGCGGCGCCTCCGCGATCGCTGCCATCAATGCGGAACTTCACGGAGAGGTCACCATCGCGGCATACGACTTTATCGAAAACAGCCAGCGGCTCCGATTGGCCGGATGCGCTCGCCGCGCCCTGGAGGACATTGGGATGACTGGGGGCGGACTTGTCCGAGCGGACTTCCCACTTATGGCTGGCGGGGGCGCTCCAGCCGGGGGGAAGCTGCCCCTGACGGGCGGCGTCGTAATTTGTACTTTCAGCGCTGAACCCCGCAAGGGTTACGGCAGCGAATATTACGAACTTGAAGGGCATCCATTACCAGTTTAGAGAATGCTCCGCGATGCAGCTACGATTGCCCGTCGCCTGGCGCGATAATCAACCTCGCGAGAGGACCGCGTCTTCGATTTGTGCACGCAACTGCTCATCGCGGGAATGGATGGAGAGGGAGTCGGCGGCAAGCCTGGAGGTTGCCGGGCTGGCAGTGCGGATGAGATCGAGAAGGAACGCCACCGCGGCTTCCACCCGAGAGGTAGAGAGCGACAGCAGAATGCACTTACGGCCGGGGGGATCGACTGTGTCGGCGAATTGAGCGATCAGCCAGTCGATAGCGGCGGGGCGGCGACTGGCGCCCATTGCGAGGATGGCGGCTTCGCGAACTTCGGGATCGTTCGATGAAGCGAATGCGGCTACGAGCGGTATACCTTCGGTGCCGTCGAGTTGCAGGACGGCCATGAAGCACTCGGACATCACTTCGGGATCTTTGTCGCGCGAGAGCATTTTGAAGCGCAGGAGAAGCGAGGCGGATTCTGTGCCGATCACCGCGATGGCCCGGATGGCACCGGCACGAACCCGCCATTCTTTGTCCACGAGCAAAGGCAGCAGGTCGCGGAGCTTATGCGGGTACGTGCTGTTGGCGAGGCCCATGGCGCAGACTTCGCGAAGTTCGGCGGCGGTATCGATGGGCGGACCGTAGGAGCCTTCCATCTGGACGTGGCGGATACCCTGGAGGAAGAGGTCCGGCGCATCGTATTCGAGTTCGACGAGAGAGCGCGCGATGGCGATTGTGGCGGCGCAGGCTTTGTCCAGAGTTGCGCCTTTGGCGAGCATGCGACTAAAGGCCGCCGCCATTTGGTCGTTCAGATCGATCCAGTGGGCAGCGCCGATCAGACGGGCGGCTTTGGCGACGATAAGATTGGATTTCGCGGTGAGGGTCTTCGCAAATTCGGCTTTTCCGGCGGGCGTGTGGAGGGGGATTTCATCGAGACGGGCGAGGGCGGATTCGATGGGATCGTTCTTCATTGATCGCTTCGATTGTTACCGCAGGCCGATGATGGTGGCCAGCACGCCCTGCCCGGTCATTGCGCGCGGGCGCAGGCGGACCAGATGGTTGGGAGCGTAGGGCATATCCAGGGTGACTGAAACGTAGTTGTCTGTGAGGGCACGGCCGGGGGGATCGAGGGTGACAGCCATGAAATCGCGCCCCAGCAGGCTTTGGCGGAAGGCTTCGTTCTTTCGTGCGGCAAGGTCGCGAAGGATGCGGTTGCGGTCGCGACGGACGCGGATCGGCACCTGATCGGGCATGGCGGCGGCGGGAGTGCCCGGCCGCTCCGAATAGGTGAAGACGTGGAGATAGGTGAACGGCATCGCTTCGATGAACTGGCGGGATTCCTCGAACAACGCATCGGTCTCACCGGGGAAGCCGACCATCACGTCGGCGCCGATGGCCGCGTCGGGCATGAGACGGCGGGCCGATGTCACCCGATCCGCGTAGTGACGAGGCCGGTATTTGCGATGCATTCGGCGAAGAATCGCATCGGAGCCGGATTGCAGGGGAGCATGAACGTGTTTCGCGATGCGCGGCGTGGTGGCGATCAGGTCGAGCAGATCGTCTGTGAAATCCATGGGCTCGACGGAACTGAGGCGGAGGCGTTCGACCGTGGTTTCATCGAGAAGGCGGCGCAGGAGATCGGCGAGGCGCATGGAACTGCCGGCTTCCCTGCCCCAGCGGCCGAGATTGATACCGGAAAGGATGACCTCTTTGTAAGTAGCGGCGAGAGCGCGAACCTGGGTCACCACGTCATCGGGGCCGATAAAACGGCTGCGTCCGCGCACGAAGGGAATGATGCAGAAGGAACAACGATTGTGGCAGCCGTCCTGGATTTTGAGGGTGGGGCGGGTGCGGTCGAGCGACGCGGCGGAATCGGGTTCGAGGATGGGCGCGGTCAGGATGTCGCGCGTTTCGAAAATGTCGCCGGTCAGGATCTGGGTGTGATACGGGGTGTCGCCTGAATCCGCATGGCCGGACATCAGGTCGGCGATTTGGGTCTTGTGGGAGTTGCCGACGACCCATTCCACGCCGTCCATTTTCGCGAGTTCATCCGGGGCGCGCTGGGCATAACAACCGGTCACCAGGATTCGGGCCGAAGGATTTTCGCGGCGCACGCGGCGGATGGTGGAACGTGCGTCATCGTCGGCGGTCGCGGTCACTGTGCAGGTGTTCAGGATGACGATGTCGGCGGCTTCCCGGGAGTCGGCGAGCGGGAGACCGCGATTGCTGAGCTGGGATTCGAGGGCGGCTCCGTCAGCCTGAGTGGCACGGCAGCCGAAATTCTGCACAAAGATGCGGGGTGCGGCGGCCATTTGTCTATTTTCGCAGGGAGGCAACGGCGAAGGGTCATGCCTACCTATAATTAAAATAGAAATCCTTTTCCAATGGGAGAATCCAGCATACTTTGGCTGCGGGTTGCCGCATGCCTGTATTTTTTCGGCCTTGTGGACGCCACCATCACGATTTTGCGGCGACGCGAGAATTTTTTTCGCGTGGCGGCGGGCGCCTTCAGTATCGGCGTGATGTTTCATCTGGTGTCGCTGGTGGAACAGGGCCTGGCGATGCAGCATTTCCCGGCAACGGACATTCTGGAAAGCATGTCGTTCTGCGGGCTCATTGTCGCAGTGACATTTGTGGCGATTCGCTGGCGATATAAGGATGAGGCCGCCAGTCTGAGCGTTTTCATTTTTCCGCTGGTATTTCTGATGACGTTCATGGCGGCGCTGCGAAATCCTGTGTCGACATGGAGCAGCGAGACGGCGCGCGGGACCTGGCTGATCATCCATATTGTTGCTGAACTTCTGGGATATGCCGCGCTGTTGTTTACAGCCATCGGATCGGTGCTGTATCTGATTCAGGAGCGGCAACTCAAGCGCAAAGTGGTGCCCTCGCTTTACCGGATGCTGCCACCGCTCGGCACCCTGGATAATCTGATTCTGAAATCTCTCAGCGCGGGGTTCGTGTTCATCACTACGGGGCTGATTATTGCGATCGTGTGGGCCTTCATTGAACATGGCACACGCTGGATCGGCAACAGCAGCATCACGTTGTCTTTTGTGACGTGGGGCGTTTATCTGGCTCTGGTCTTTTTCCGTGTCAGCGCGGGCTGGCGTGGACGGAAGGCCGCAATACTCTCACTGGTCGCTCTGGCTTTTTGCGCGATTACTTTCGCCGCGCACGCCGGGCTGCAGAATCGGCTCCTGTAATGAAGCTATTGCTCACAGGTCTAAGCCACAAAACGGCACCGGTGCATCTGCGGGAGAAACTCGCGATCTCCGAAACGCTGCTGCCCCGCGCGCTCCAGGAACTCCAGAAGCTGGGTGCGGCGGAAGCGGTGGTGCTTTCCACCTGTAACCGCGTTGAGTTCGCGGTGTCAACTTCGGATGAAGTAGATCCAGGCCCGGTGCTCGACCGGTTTCTGGTGGAGTGGCAGATTCCGCGCACCGCATTTGAAGGCCATTTGTACCGCTTCGAATCGCGGGAAGCGATTCAACATATCTTCCGGGTGGCTGCGAGCCTGGATTCCATGGTGGTGGGCGAACCGCAGATCCTGGGGCAGATGAAGGCTGCGTATGCGGCCGCAAAAACCGAAGGCTCGGTCGGCGGCATGCTGGAAACGGTGCTGACGCGAGCTTTCGGAGCCGCCAAGCGCGTGCGCACGGAAACCGGCATCGGCCACATGGCAGTGTCGGTCAGCTATGCGGCAGTTGAACTGGCGCGGCGGATTTTCGGCTCGCTGAACGGCCAGAAGGTGTTGATCATCGGGTCGGGCAAAATGGGCGAGTTGGCGGCGAAGCATCTGCGGCGATCCGGCGCGAACAAGATTTTCGTCACCAACCGGACCTACGCCCGGGCGGAAGAAATGGCCCGGTTGTTCGATGGGAAGGCGATCGATTACGCTGCGTTTCCCGCCATGCTGCATGAGATCGATATCGTGATCGCTTCGAGCGGCGCGCCGCACTTTATTCTCACGCGGGAGGCAATGCAGAAGGTCATCGCCCAGCGCAGGAATAAGCCGATGTTCCTGATCGATATCGCGGTGCCACGCAATATCGATCCGGCCGTGAACGAAATCGACGGCGTGTTTCTTTACGATGTGGACGATCTGGCGGGTGTGGTGAACGCCAATCTGAAGGAACGCGAGAAGCAGGCGGAGCAGGCCGAAGCAATCGTCGCCGAAGAGGTGGAGCTGATGATGGCGCGGCTGAGGATCGAGGGAGTTACGCCGACGATCGTCAGCCTGCAGGCTCAACTGGAAGAAATTCGGGCGGGTGAAGTCGCCAGAGCGCTGCGGCGGGTACAGGGGTTGACGCCGGAACAGGCGCAACAAATCGAGACGCTGCTGCAAAACACCACGCGCTCCATCGTCAACAAAATTGCACACGGTCCGATTTCGGAATTGCGGCGCAATGCCACGGAACCGGAAGGGGATCATGCCATTGAAGTGATCCGGAAGGTTTTTCACCTGCACCAGTAGGGGCGGGTCCGGCTTGCGGCGCAGGGCTCTCGTTACACTGAAAACATGCTCGTCATCGGGTCACGTGGCTCGCAGCTTGCCTTGTGGCAGGCCAACCATATTAAAGCGCGCCTGGAAGCGCGGGGGGTCGAAACCCGCATCGAGGTGATCCACACCACGGGCGACCGTGTCACGGATGCTCCTTTGCATCAGGTGGGCGGCAAGGGCCTGTTCACGAAGGAAATTGAAGAAGCGCTGCTCGATAAGCGGATCGATCTGGCGGTCCACAGCCTGAAGGATTTGCCCACGGAGTTACCCAAGGGTCTTGTGCTCGCGGCAATTCCGGAACGGGAAGATCAGCGCGATGCGATTGTGGGGGGAAAACTACGCGACCTGAAATTCGGCGCGCGGGTAGGAACAAGTTCCCTGCGGCGAATCGCGCAACTGCGACGCATCCGCCCCGATCTGGACATTCAGTCAATCCGCGGCAATGTGGACACGCGCATCAAGAAAGTAGAGAGAGGCGAATACGATGCGATCGTTCTCGCAGCCGCGGGGCTGAGGCGGCTGGGGTGGGACAACATCATTGCCGAAACGTTCCGGCCGGATATCATGTGCCCGGCAGTAGCGCAAGGCGCGCTGGGAATTGAAACACTGGAACACGGCGCGGGGTTCGACACCTGCTCGCAACTGGACGATCCGTGGACGCGGCTACCTGTGATGGCGGAACGCACCATGCTGGCGGAACTGGGCGGCGGTTGCCAGGTTCCGATCGGCGCGTTTGCCACGCTGGAGAACACCGAGATGTTTCTGACCGGCGCGGTGTTTTCGCCGGATGGTTCGGTGATGATCCGGTACACGGCGACCGGCGAATTCACGAAACCCTCAGAGCTGGGACGCAGCGTAGCCAGAGTATTGCTGGAACGCGGGGCGCGTGAAATTCTGGATACGGTCTATGCCACGTCGCTCGAACACGACGGCGCGGCGGGATCGACCCTGGGCGATGGAGCGCCTCACCACCGCGGGGACGAACCCGCATGAGCAAGGTCTACCTGGTCGGTGCGGGACCAGGAGATCCGGAACTCATTACGCTCAAAGCCCGGCGGCTGCTGGAATCGGCCGACGTTATTCTCTACGATCATCTTGCCAACCCGGCCCTGCTGGCATTTGCGCCAGCGGCGGCTGAGCTTATCTATGTCGGCAAGAAGAAATCCGACCATGCGTTTTCGCAGGAGCAGATTTGCGAACTGCTGGTGGAGCGCGGGCGACGCGGGCTGAACGTAGTTCGGCTGAAGGGCGGCGATCCGTTTATTTTCGGACGCGGCGGAGAGGAAGCCGAAGCGCTGGCGGATGCGAGGCTGGCATTCGAAGTGGTCCCCGGGGTCACATCGCCACTGGGCATTGCCGCGTATACGGGGGTGCCGCTGACGCATCGCGATCATACGTCGGTGGTGACGTTCATTACCGGGCACGACGTGGCGAATATCGACTGGGGCAAGGTCGGCACTTCGGAAACGCTCGTTATCTTCATGGGGCTTTCGCAATTCGATGAAATCGCTTCGCGGATCGTCGAAGGTGGGCGCGCGGCGTCGACACCCGCCATGGTGGTGCGATGGGGGACCCGGCCCAACCAGGAAGTGCTTGCCGGAACTCTGGCAACATTGCCTGCGATGATTCACGATCATGGACTGAAACCACCGGCAACGATTATCGTGGGCGATGTGGTGGGGCTGCGCGGCAAACTGAGCTGGTTCGAGAAGCTGCCGCTGGCCGGGCAGCGGATTGTCGTCACGCGCGCGAAGGACCAGGCGGATTCGCTGAGCACGCCTTTGAGGCATCTGGGAGCGGAAGTAGTGGAGCTTCCCACGATTGAAATTCAGCCGGCTCAGAACTACGGCCCGCTGGATACCGCCATTAAAGGGCTCTCGGATTACGACTGGCTGATCTTCACGAGCGTGAACGGCGTACGATTTTTCCTGGAGCGGCTGGACAAGAGCGCGATGGATCTGCGCGGCATTCGAGGCAGACTGTGCGCGATCGGTCCGGCAACCCGCGATGCGCTGGAACGGTTCCATTTGAAAGTGGACGTGATGGCGGACGAGTATGTGGCGGAAGGTTTGCTGCGCTCGCTCGAAGCTTTCGAGTTAAACCGGACCCGGGTGTTGATTGCGCGGGCCGCAGTGGCGAGAGATATCCTGCCCGATGAGTTGCGGAAGCGCGGGGCGCACGTCGACGTGGTGGAGGCTTACCGGACCGGAGTGCCGGTCGATCTGGCGGCGCGTGCCGCGGGCGTGCTGGCATCGAAGACCGACTGGGTGACGTTTACCAGTTCATCCACGGCGAATAATCTCATCTCTGCCTGCGGAGCCGATGCGCTCCGGGGAGTGCGGGTGGCGAGCATTGGGCCGGTCACCAGCGCCACGCTGAATGACGCCGGTGTTCCGGTGAACGTGGAAGCCTCTCCGCATACGGTACCGGGATTGATTGAAGGGATTCTGTCAGCGGGTATAATCGAAAAGTGAAGATTCTCACGGCACTGGCCATAACTGCGCTTTTCCTCAGCGGATGCGCGAAGAAAAACGACACGCCCGAAGCGATTAAGCAGGGCGTGATCCGCGATATTTCGAAGAGCTTTAACGTTTCGAATATGGACGTGATCGTGGATTCGGTTTCCTTCCGCGACAAAGAGGCGGACGCGACGGTAACCTTCGTTGTCAAAGGCGGGAACGCCAGTCAGGGCATGTCGATGAAGTACCTGATGGAACGGCACGACGACGGCCAGTGGTACATCAAGAGTCGGGCGTCGGCAGCAGGAACGGCGGGGGCGGCCGGTGGATCCGGTGGAGCGATGCCCGCAGGTCATCCGGCGATGGGCGGCGGCGCGGCTCCGGATGACGCGACTCATGGAGCAGCTGCGGCCAGCGGTTCGAAACTCAATCTGCCTCCGGGTCATCCGGATCTCGGTCAATGAAGGTTGCCGTCCTTGGTGGCGGCCCTTCGGGCGCGTTCGCGGCTGAAAAGCTGTCGGCCGCCGGTATCCGGACAATTCTTTTCGACGAAAAACTTGCATGGGAGAAGCCATGTGGGGGCGGCCTGACCTGGAAGGCTTACTCGCAGTATCCGTTCCTGAAAGACGGAGCGACACCGAAAAAAGTGGTGACCAACTCGGTCCTCACGGTGCCGGGAAGCAAGCCTGCCAGCCTGACGCTGGATCATCCGATCCTCATCTATTCTCGTTATGAACTGAACGCGATGTTGCTGGACCGGGCGCAGAATGCCGGGGCGCAACTGGAGCGTACACGCGTGCTGGGGGCTGACCGGACCAGCACCGGATGGAGTATCCGGACGAAGGGTGGCGTAGTGGATACCGATTTCTGCATCATGGCCGCGGGTGCACGGAATCCTTTGCGAAACCTGGGCACCGAATTGACACCCGGCGACTCGATGACGGCTCTGGGTTATTTTATTCCGGCTGAGCGCGCTCATATCGACATTCAGTTTTTTGACGGGCTGGCGGGATACATCTGGATTTTTCCGCGCTGCGGGCATCTTTCGGTGGGGATCTGCGGGAAGGAACCGGCGGCTTCATTGCGGACACGGCTGGAGCGGTATATCGAAGAGCAGGGGCTCTCGAAGGCCGGGGCTGCTTACTACGGACACGTCCTTCCCAGTCTGGAAGCGGGGGCCTGGAAACAGAATCGGGTTGCGGGAGATGGGTGGATGGCGGTGGGCGATGCCGCCGGCCTGGTGGATCCGATCACGGGCGAGGGGCTGTATTATGCGCTGCGTTCGGCGGATCTGGCTGCGCAGGCGATTATCGGAAGCGCGCCGGAGAACTATCCAAAATGCTTGCAGCAGGATATTGCGGACGATCTGGAATTCGCTTCCCGTCTGGCGAACCACTTCTTCCATGGTCGTTTTTTGTGGGGATCGGTAGTCAGCCGTATGGTGCAGTTCACGCGACTCAGTCCGACTTTTCGAGCGTTGATGCAGGATTTGTTTGCCGGAACGCAGCCGTACCTGGGGCTTCGGGAACGCGTCTATCGGGGGCTGAATAAGAGCTTGCGGGAGATTGCAGGTAGTAAGTTTTTGCCGGGGCGCGAGGCTGCGTAGGCAGAGGCGCGTTAGACGGACGGTTAGGAAACGGGACGTCAAGGTTAACGGGGCGTAGCGGCCGTTCCGCTACGCCCCGCACACAACGCTGCTGCTATTTCCCGCGCACGGTGATCTGCGTCCTTGCAAGCACCTTTCTGCTGGAGGCGTCCACAAGCGAAACAGCCCCGCCCAGGGATCCCTGAAACGACAGTCCCCAGTTCACGGGCTGGCTTTGGCAACGATTGTTCGAAGCAGGCGTTGACGAACAAACATCATAAGACTTGTTCCCCACCACGACTTCCACGATCACTTTACTGGCGCCGGGATTGCCATTACACGTCCAGGAAAAGGTTTCGGCCGATTGATTTGCCCACGTTCCGGAGCTGGCGTTAAATACGGGGACGGTGAAATTGCTGACGCTCTGGAGGCTTCGCATCGGAGTCCGATTGGCGTCCGTAAGCAGACGCTGGGGATCAATCGCGATGATCTGTGGCCCGCCGCCGGGAAGTTGCCCTCCACTGATCTGAGCGCCACCACCAGGAAACTGGCCACCGCTGATCTGAGGTCCGTTACCCGGCATCTGGCCAGCGCTGATTTTGCCGGGATCGAGGGTTCCAAGCTTGAGATTGGCCGCACTGCCGGGAAGTGCGCCGGACTTAAGGTCTCCAGCGCCATTCGACATAATCCCGCCGAGCGCCTGTTGCAACTGAGCCTGAGACACAGTCTTGAAGGTTCCACCGGAATCGCTCACCAACCCGCCGAGATCGCTCGTGATCAAAGGCAGACCATTGTTGCCGATGAGCACCGAGCCCTTCAGGGTCACGTTCGAACCTGCCTGGAGGATGTATTGGCCGAGCGAGTCAATCACATAGCCCCCCTGCACCTTTGCAACAGTGCGATCCGGCGCCACCTGGAGAACTACACCGCTTCCTCCGTTTCCCACGACGTTACCTCCGCCTGCTGCGACAATGTTCCCGCCACCGGCGGCCACAATATTCCCTCCGCCCGCTGCGACGATATTCCCGCCGCCTGCTGCGACAATGTTCCCCCCACCCGCTGCCACAATGTTGCCTCCGTTCGTGTTTACAAGGTTCGCTACCTTCAGATTGAGATTCCGGTCGAGGTAATACACATGGGCGGGATCCTGAACGAGCGTGCCATCGGCAGCCCATAGTTGGCCGGAGGGCGTGAGCAGCCTCCCACTGGGGTTAATGGTTACCGGGCGCCCCTGGACCGTAATCGTGACCCCAATCGTCGTGATCTGCATGCTGACGCCGTTCGACACAGGGGCGTTGCTGCATCTGTCGATCAGTGTCATCGTAACCTGCGCGGGACTGGTTATCGTCGGGGCATTAAACGTGTACGAGTTCGAAGTATTCGGGACGCGGTTCACAAAGTTATAGTCATTGCCGAAGATGCCGCCGGCGAACTGCAGCCGCACGCCGTCCGAGCACCGTGTCGGCAATGCCGGACTCCAGGAAATCGTGACAGGCTTCCCGCTCTGAACTGATGACGGAGCCGAGAGCGAAACCCGACTGACCGCCTGAGGTGGTACCGCAGCCGCGGTCGGCGACAGGTGCCTGCGAATCGCGTCCAGCAGGCCAGGAAAATTACTCCACCCATCCTGAGCCCCGTTCGGAAGTATATAGGTTCTGATGTTGCACTGATTTTGGGTACTGCCAGGCCGGCCGCCTTCCATCACCGTCGGGTCGTGACCATTGATTTGAAGACCGAGCTTGTAATAGCCCTGCGCCATCCAGGGATCCTGGCAAACCTGCGAGGCTTTCACCAGGGGAATCAAATCCGTGGTGGAACTGAACGAACCGCCCGCATACCGGCCGGGATCGCATTCGCCATTGGCAGAGGGCAGGTACAGCCCATTCGCTCCACGCGCATTCGCCGCAGCCTGGCTGGTATAAGGGTCCCTGCTCAGCCCGGTGCGGAACGCCGAATTGATGATGTCCCCCCTGTTGGCGGTCGGACACTGCGCCCGCAGACCCTGCGAGGCGGACAGGAACACAACAAGTCCCGCCAGCCATGTAGATTTCAACAGTACTTTCGATATCGTCATTTCCATCTCCCCTTATCTCCGATTTCCCTCGTTACGGCTTCTCACACACCACAATTTCCCCACCGTCCCTGCTGCTCCGGATACTGACTGTAGGCCGTCCGCCCGGTTCGTAGTACATGGCATACGTACCCGCGGGAATTCCCTTCTCAAGCGACCCGCCATGGAAGGTCACACGACCATTGGCGGGGTCAACCGAGTAAGTCCCTTTGGCTCCGCCCGAGTCAGTATACTGCCCGCCGGCTCCGATCGTGAAATTGAGCAAACCATTCGCGTGCCCGCCCGACCAGCATTCAAAGGCGCCCGGCACAACACCGCCGGCAACCCGCTGGGGCTGCGGAGGCGCCGCCATCGGTGCTCTTCCCGCAACGGTTCCCGTCAAAGTATTTACCGGCACACTGGAAATGCCCGCCGCGGGATTGGGATCGCACTTCCTCGCGTCCGGCGTCATTTTTCCATCTACATGCCAAACCGCTCCGTCCGTCCAGAGCGTGTAGGGCTCATTCTCGATGTGCGCAACGCAGGTTTGTCCGTAATAACGATTTGGTGGATAGCCTACGTCGTAGTCGCGAATAATCACGCTGACGCTATACCGGTACGATGTACCCTGTCCCCCGATCAGCTTCACACT
Organism: Bryobacteraceae bacterium; assembly: GCA_025928545.1. Taxonomy (GTDB): domain Bacteria; phylum Acidobacteriota; class Terriglobia; order Bryobacterales; family Bryobacteraceae; genus BOG-234. The sequence continues at coordinate 33,912 of JAICJH010000055.1, forward strand.
CTGAAAGAGCACGTTCCGTTCTTTGGCGGCGTCCGGCTTGAGCTTCATCCACTGGGCATCCAGAATCTGCTGTGCGTCCGCAACGGTGGGCGCGGCCGCGAAGGCCGTCACCGATACCGCAAACCCGAGGAGCAATGCTTTACGCAATTCGTTATTCATCAAATTCCTCTACCCTCCATTCCGTCCTGGTTGACCGCTATTCAGAGAGGCGTAAAACACGGGCAAAAGCCGTAGTTATACCCTGCATCATTTATCGGCCCGCGGCGGAAAACATCTTTGCCGTCTCCTCCGACAGCCTTTCGTCGTCCGCCGTCAGCACCTTTTTCCCCCGCAGCACGTCCCAGCGGTCCGCCGCTTTGGAGTATTCCTGGCGAGCCCCGAACCTGTCTCAGCCCGCGCCAGATCCGGTTGCAGCGGCCCGTTGACAAGGTCTTCGTCAGCCGGATTCCGATCCACCCGTTCCACATGCCGGAAAGAATCAAGCGCCGCCACCCAGTTGGCGCTCTTCATACGCGCCTGGCCAGCGGCGAGCCAGGCCTAGCCGGATTGCGCCGCGAGATACGCGTCCGACGCAAACTCCCGGCGTGGCGCACAAAATATTGACAGCACTTTGGGCGTGCAAGAGCCCTCCACTCGCGGGCGAGATCGACCAGAATCCGGCGCCTCGTGGTGGCTGCCACCGAGATGAAATGGGTCCGGCCGGCCCATTCAACGCCGCGCACTGAAGTCATGCGGAGCCAGGCTTCGTGGACGAGTGCGGTCGGCTGCAGAGTGTCAGGGTTGGATTCGGCTTTCAGGTAGTATGAGGCGAGGTGCCGGAGGTGGCTGTACACCATCGCGGTGACCCGCGCAATGGCCGCTTCGTCTCCATCGCGCCAAAGCCACTGTGTCACACTGCTTTCGAGCTGGTCCGAAACTTTCGTCTGGTGATTATAACGAAGTTTTCACGGCGGAAACAACATGTCGTACTAGTACCCGATTCCTGCCGGCGGGGTGGGCTGTTGTTGAACATCCGCCAGTTCACCCATGGCAGAAAGTCGATGTCGTTGTGAAGGCGTACCCGGCATCGCGGGGTGGTCAGGGTGACCTGAAGGCCCGCGTAATCGCCTCCCAATGACGTAATTCGCCTTGACGTCGGACGGATCGCATGATATCACCAAGTGTGAGTAAGCGCTTACATTACGGAGTCAATGAATGAATCTCTCAAGACGCAGTTTTGCGCTAAGTGTCGCAGGAGCCGCTGCGAGCGGGCCATTTGTCCTGCGCGGACAGCAGGGGCCCCTGAAGGCCCGTGTGAAGGTGGATACCGAGCGTGTGATCGGCGATATCGATCCGATGATCTACGGCAACTTCATCGAGCATCTGGGTCGCTGCATTGACGGCGGGATATTCGAGGAGAAATCCCCGCTGTCCGACGCGAACGGCTACCGCAAAGACGTGCTGGAGGCTGTGCAAAAGCTTAATGTGACGCAACTACGCTGGCCCGGCGGCAACTTCTCATCGAACTATCACTGGATGGATGGCATTGGGCCGCGCGACCAGCGCCCGCCCCGCCTCGAAATGGCCTGGGGCACGGTAGAGACCAATCGCTTCGGTACCCACGAGTTCATGAACTACGTGGAAAAGACAGGTTCCCAGCCCTACATCTGCGCGAATTTCGGCACCGGCACCTGGCTCGAAGCGCAGCAGTGGGTGGAGTATTGCAACTCATCGGAAGACACAGCGATGACGCGCCTTCGCAAACAGAATGGCCGTTCCGATCCCTGGAAGGTGAAGTTCTGGGGCCTCGGCAACGAAATGGATGGTCCCTGGCAGATGGGTCACCGCAGCGCCGAGGAATATGGCAAGTTCGCGCTGGAAGGCGCCAAGCTGATGAAATGGACCGACCCGAACATCAAGCTGATCGCCGCCGGCTCGTCGAATTACCAGCCCGGTTCCGACTGGACTTCGTGGAATCGCACCGTTCTTCAGTACCTCAATCAGCACGCCGACTATCTGTCGCTGCACACCTACGTAGGCAATCAGGCGAACGATTACGGCGACTTCCTGGCCAACTCACTGCTGCTGGACGAACGCACAAAAACCGCCGAGGGAATTATCGACGCCTCGCTTTCCGGTCAGCCCGGGAATCGCAAAATCTACATCGCCTGGGACGAATGGAACGTGTGGTATCGAGCGCGCGGCAATTCGCAGCGTGGTCGGCGGATTCTGGAGGAGCGCTACAACCTCGAGGACGCTCTTGTGGTCGCCACGTTCCTGAACTCGTTCGTGAACCACGCCCACATCGTGAAAATGGCCAACATGGCCCAGCTCGTCAATGTTATTGCCCCCATCTTCTCGAACGAGCAGAGTGTTTTCCTGCAAACGATCTTCTATCCGCTTCAGTTATTCGCAATGAACACGAAGGGCAAGTCGCTGGAATTGTTTGTCGACAGTCCGAAATACAAAACCCCGCGCTTCGACGGTGTTCCGTACATCGATGTTTCGGCCGCTCTCGATAACGGCTCGCTCGTTCTGAATGTGGTAAACCGGCATCAGACTCAGGCAATCGAGGTCGATATCGATCTTGAAGACAAGCAGTTCTCCGGCGGCGTCGCGGTGGCTGAAGTCAACGGACCGGATATCAAATCGGAGAACGATTTCGGGAAGACCACAGTGAAGACGGTGGAACGCTCAGCGACGGCCGCGCAAAACCATCTGCGCTACAGCTTCCCGGCGCATTCCTTCACACAGCTTCGAACCAAACTGGCTTGAAAAAGGCGCGTCGCGGCTCTGTGGGGCAAGCCCATGGAGCCGGACCCGACGCAATTGTTTCAGCAGTCTCCCTGCCCGTACGTTGCTTTCGCCCCGTGCTTGCGGAAATAGTGTTTGTCACGCTGCGCGTCGGGGAGTGCCCTGGCAGCGGGGTTGATGGTCACGGTTTGCCACGCCATCGCGGCCACTTCCTCAAGCACTACGGCGTAGTGCGCCGCATCGGTGACCGTTTTGCCCCAGCAGAAAGGCGCGTGCCCCGCCGCCAGCACCGCCGGACACGCCAACGGATCCAGACCGCTCATCGTCCGGATGATCGCCTCGCCTGTATTGGCCTCGTAGCCTTCTTCAATCTCCTCGCGGGTGAGATGGCTGGTCACGGGCACCGGACCGTGAAAATAATCGGCGTGCGTTGTCCCGAAGCACGGAATCTCCCGCACTGCCTGGGCCCAGGCCGTGGCATGACGCGAATGGGTATGCACCACGCCGCCGATCTCCGGGAACGCGCGATACAACGCCGCGTGGGTGGCCATATCGGAAGAGGGCCGCAGAGTTCCTTCCACCACCTTGCCCTGAAGGTCGGTGACGACCATATCGGCGGGTGTCATCTTCTCATATGCCACTCCACTCGGCTTGATAACGATCAGTCCCTTCTCGCGCCAGATCGCGCTCGCGTTGCCAAACGTGTAGATCACCAGCCCGCGGCGAACCAGTTCCAGATTTGCTTCATAAACTTCAGTTCGCAGTGATTGCAGCACTCTGCCCTCCCCTGACTTCGCTGGCAACTGCCCGCAACGCAGGCAAAATGTCGCCGATATTGACCGGTTCCGACGATTTTCGGCCCAATGAAAAATACAACTTCCGATACAGTGGATAGAGCGTGTTGTACGTCGAGACGGCCGCCGGGTCCGGATGCACCGTGATGTGCGGAGGGCAGAGCGCATCCTGCGCCTCTTCGATAGTCCTGAAGGTTCCGGCGGCGAGGAACGCAAAGATCGCCGATCCCAGACTTGTGATGTCGCCCTCGGTCACGAGGACAGGTTTGCCAAGCACGTTGGCATACACGCGATTCAGAACCTTGTTCTTTTGCGGGATACCGCCGGCGTTAATCACCCGCCGGATGGGAACCCCATGCTCCGCCATACGCTCGAGTATTACGCGTGTATGAAACGCCGTACCCTCTATCGCCGCAAACAATTCATCGGCGGCTGTGTGGGTCAGACGCCAGCCGAGTGTGACACCGCTCAGTTCAGGGCTGACCAGCACGGTGCGATCGCCGTTATCCCAGCTCATACGAAGCAATCCCGTTTGTCCCGCGCGCCACGCGCCGAGTCCCTCGGACAGGACAGCCACGGTTGTTCCGGCCCGACGCGCAATCGCTTCAAAAATGTCGCCGGTAGCCGAAAGGCCGGCCTCAATACCGGTTCGCGCGGGATCCACGGAACCCGGCACCACGCCGCAAACACCTGGCACCAGCGTGGCTCCTTCACCGATCGCTATGATGCAGGTCGAGGTTCCCACGACATTCACGACGTCGCCAAGCCGCACATTCGCGCCGATCGCGTCCCAGTGCGCATCGAAGGCCCCGACAGGAACAGGGATGCCCGCGCGGACGCCGAGCTTTTCAGCCCACTCGGGTGAGAGCTTTCCGGCAATTTTATCGGACGTCTGGTAGCGGCCCGCCAACTTGTCACGAACCCCGGCAAACAATGGATCCACGCTGCGCAGAAAATCTTCCGGGGGGAAGCCGCCGAGGGAGGCATTCCAGAGCCACTTATGGCCCATCGCGCAGACGCTGCGCGGAACATCCGCGACACTCTCAATGCCACAAAGGGTCGCCGCGACCATATCGCAGTTTTCCAGCGCTGTGGCAAATCGATCGCGCTTATCGGGGTTATGCCGTAACCAGTGCAGAAGTTTGGCGAAGCCCCATTCGGAGGAATATGTGCCGCCGCACCACTGAATGGCTTCCAGTCCGTACCGGTGGGCGGCTTCGGTGATCTGAGCAGCCTCTTCCCACGCCCGGTGGTCGCACCAAAGATAATAATCGTTCAGCGGCTGTAGTTTTTCATCCACGGGAATGACACTGGAGCCCGTCGTGTCCAGGGCAATCGCCTCCACTGCCTGACCCGCGACGCCCGCTTCTTTCAGCGCGCGCCCGGTGGCTTCGGCCAATGCCCGCATTTGATCCGCATGGCTCTGCGTGGCATGATCCGGGTCGCTGGCCTTTCGCAGCAGAGGATACTCGGACACGCCGGCGCCCAACCGGCCCTTCACGCTGTCAAAAATTGAGACGCGCACGCTGAGCGTGCCAAAATCGACGCCGGCAACGATACTCATTTGCTCTCCGGCAGTTTGTTATTTAAGGGGATGGTAATCATTGTCGGCTGCAATCGCTTACAATCCCGCATCGTACGCTGCCTGGGCTGCAAAAGTCAATGCGGCAACGTCCGGCGCCGCGAAACGGAGAGCGTACCGCTCTCCGATCACTTTCGGCATATCCCTCTCTCGGAATCCGGCTGTCGTTGCCGTGTTCCGCGTCATGGCCGTGTTCCATTGACATCGGGCGCGGCTTTGCCATATGATGAGGCGGCAATTTACGTTTATCTCTCAATCCCAGGAAAGTACATTTTGATGCTCGGAAAACAACGATTCGGTAACACATTCCGGTTGGCGCAATGCGCTGTCCTCGCCGCCGGGCTTTTTCCCCTTCAGGCCGCAGTGAAGGAGGACGCCTTCGGCAAGATGCCGGATGGCCGCGCAGTTCAGATCTACACTCTGACGAATAAAGCGGGCATCGAAGCGCGAATCATGAGTTATGGCGGGATTCTCGTCTCGCTCAAGACGCCCGATTGTCGCGGCGCCATGGCCGATATCGTCCTCGGTTTCGACTCGGTCGATGGATACCTGAAGAACCCCGGCCCTTATTTCGGAGCGCTGATCGGCCGCTACGCCAATCGCATTGGCCAGGCAAAGTTCACGCTGGACGGCAAGCAGTATACCGTTCCCAAGAACGACGGCGCGAACTCTCTGCACGGCGGAACACAGGGCTTCGACAAGCGTCTGTGGACCGGGAAGATTCTCCCGGACGGCGGACTGGAACTCACCTACGCGAGCAAAGATGGCGAAGAAGGTTATCCCGGCAATCTCAAGGCCACGGTCGTATACAGGCTGACAGATGCGAACGAGCTTCGGATCGATTACACGGCGACGACCGACAAGGACACCGTGGTCAACCTGACCAACCACTCTTATTTCAACCTGAAGGGCGCGGGCAGCGGCGACATTCTCGGCCATCTCGTTACCATCGCGGCCGACCGCTACACGCCGGTCGATGCGGGCCTTATCCCGACGGGCGAACTTCGCGCGGTCAAAGGCACGCCATTCGATTTCCAGAAGGCCACGGCGATCGGCGCTCGCATCGGGCAGCCGGATGAGCAGTTGAAGATAGGAAAAGGTTATGACCACAACTGGGTTCTGAAGAGAAAAGGCAACGGAATGGAACTGGCTGCGCGCGTGGAAGAACCCACCAGCGGCCGCGTGCTGGAAGTGCTGACCGCTCAGCCCGGCCTGCAGTTTTACACGGGTAACTTTCTCGATGGCACGATCAAGGGAAAAGGCAATCTGGTCTACGGGCACCGAACCGGTTTCGCCATGGAAACCCAGCATTATCCGGATTCGCCCAATCAACCCAAGTTTCCGTCAACTGAACTGAAGCCAGGCGAGACCTACAAGACCAGCACTGTTTTCCGCTTTTCGACTGTTAAATAGGCGACTGTCATCCGGTCCGGCGTGCGTTAGCTCCTGCCGGGCCGGAACCTGATGCTGTAGAAAAGTCCGATTGCAAGCAGCAATACGCCCCACCATACATCCATATGCAGATCGGCCCTTACGACATCCGGAGGGTTGCCGTAGTTTGCGATGCCGGAGCCGAGGATGATGATCCCGTACAACACCAGCAGTACCCCGATGAAAAACCAGATGGAGAGCATTCCAGGACGATGCACGTTATACCTACCAGAATATGATTTGTAAAACCAGGAACGCAGCGCCGATTACCGCCGCCCAGAAAATGGGCTTCTGCCAAATAGCCAAATCGCCTTCCGATGGAATTTCGGTAGCGCCGTAAACCAGGCCCGCCAGTTCCGCTTCCGGCCTTGGTTTCGTCGCCAGGCTCACCACTACGGTGACGACGACGCAGATAATAGCGGACCACAATGCCCGGAACATGTTCTCCGCCATATCTTTGGCGTTTCCGGAAAGCGCGATGTACTGAAGGGCTGACGGGTCAGCCTTGACCCAGGCCCACATCCCGATGGAGGAGGCTGTCCCGCAGGCCAGTCCCCAGAAACCGCCTGCATTCGTCGCACGCTTCCACAACATACCCAGCAGCACCGTGCCGAACAGCGGCGCGATGAAGAAACTGAACAGCGCCTGCACATAATCCATGATGCTTTCAAACTGCATCACGAGATAAGCGGTGCCGATGCTGACCAGCACACCCAGAATCGTGCACCAGCGGCCAACGCTCACGTAATGTGCATCGGTGGCCTGCTTGCGGAACATCGCCTTGTAGATGTCATAGGTCCAAACTGTGGCGAATGCGCTGACGTTGCCGGCCATGCCTGACATGAAACCAGCGATGAGCGCCGTGATGCCCAAACCCAGCAGACCGGGTCCGCAATAGCGCGCGAGCATGATGGGAAGAACTTCGTTGTAGCTGTGGAGTACCTCGCCGCGCGCCAGGGCGGCCTTCGCCACATTCTCGCCCACAAGCATATGGTGGCCCGGAGAATCAAGGACCGCCAGACCCAGCAGGCCGGGCAGAATCACGATGAAGGGCACGCACATCTTGAACGCAGCGCCAATCAGCGGCGCCATTTTTGCCGAGCGCAGATCCTTTGCCGAAATGACCCGCTGCACGACCAGAAAATCCGTGGTCCAGTAACCCATCGAGATTACGCAGCCGAGGCCGAATACGATACCGATCCAGTTGATGCCCATCGGGTTGTCGGTAAACGATCCCAGCGAATGCCACATATGGGTATAGTCCTGAGTGGGGAAATTGGTGTGGATGCGCGCCACCATGCCGTTCCACCCGCCCGCTTCAATCAGTCCGATGACGGCGATCAACAGTGCGCCCAGCCAGATCAAAACAAACTGCAGAACCTCATTGAAGATTGCCGAGAGAAGTCCGCCGAGCGTGACGTACAGCGCTACTGTCAGCGACGAAACCCAGATGCTCGTGGTGATGTCCCAGCCCAGGACCACTTTCATCACGATCGCCATCGAATACATGTTGATGCCGCTCATCAGAACCGTCATGAACCCGAAGGAAATGGCGGAAAGAGCACGCGCTCCCTCGCCGAAGCGCAGTTGCAGGTAGCCGGGCACGGAGTGCGTTCGCGAGATGTAATAGAAGGGGATCATGACGATCCCGAGGAAGATCATCGCGGGCACCGCACCGATCCAATACCAGTGCGCCGCCAGAATGCCGTACTGATAGGCGGAGCCGGCCCAGCCCATCAGTTCGAGGGAACCGAGATTCGCGGCGACAAAGCTGAGGCCTGCGATCCATGCCGTCATCTCGCGGCCCGCCAGAAAGAAATCCTCTCCCGTCTTCGTGTAGTTCTTCAGATAGAAGCCGATTCCGAGAACGGTCAGAAAGTACAGGATGATGATCGCAAGATCCACTCCTGAAAGATGGAGCAACTGCGTGGAGTTGCTCAGGAACAGCAACGCGGGGGCGACGTGGGATGTAACCGCTTGCACCCAGTTATCTTACGGTTCGGTTTGGAGGAATGTCAAGGAATGCAATCCCGAATTCCGAAATTCCTGTCAGATGTCCCGGGTCAGCCGCCGCTCTTCATGAGAAACGCGGCCTCGTTCCAGCGCAGTTCATTGCGAAACGCGCGGAGTCTGGTGTCGGCGTCGATGCAGAGGAACTCCACGCCGGCCATGTGTGCAAAGTCCTCCATGTGCTCCGAAGTCAGCGACTGGCTGAAGCCGGTATGGTGCGCACCACCCGCATAAATCCACGCCGCGGCGGCCACCTGAAGATTCGGCTTCGGTACCCAGAGCGCCCTCGCGACCGGCAGCTTTGGCAGAGCCCGCTTCGGCTTCACCACATCAATTTCATTCAGAATCATCCGGAACCGATTGCCCATCTGCACGACCGAGGCAACGATTGCCGGACCCGCCGGAACTGTGAACACGAGCCGCACTGGATCGGATTTCCCGCCGATCGATAACGGATGAATCTCAGCGGCCGGTTTGTCCGCAGCAATCGAAGGACAAATTTCCAGCATGTGCGCGCCCAGGACCTGATCGGGGTCGGCGAAATGGTAGGTGTAGTCCTCCATAAAGCTGGTGCCGCCCGACATTCCCTGGCTCATGACTTTCATCGTGCGCACCAGGGCAGCGGTCTTCCAGTCGCCCTCCCCGCCAAAACCGTAACCATCGGCCATCAGACGCTGCACCGCGATACCCGGCAGTTGGTTCAACCCGGTAAGATCCTGAAACGTATCGGTAAATGCACCGAATCCGCCGTCTTCCAGAAATGCCCGCAGTCCCAATTCAATCCGCGCCGCATCCCGCATGGACTCATGGCGGGCACCACCGCGCCGCAACGGCGCGCTCACGGCGTAGCTCGCTTCGTATACCTCCGTCAGCCTGTCCGTCTCCGCGTCTGAAATCTGTTGCATCGCATCAACAAGGCTGCCGACGCCGAAGCCGTTTACCGAATAGCCGAACCGCAGCTGAGCTTCAACTTTGTCACCCTCAGTGACCGCGACCTCACGCATGTTGTCGCCAAAACGCGCCACTTTGAGTTGCTTCGACTCGTGCCACCCGGCTGCCGCCCGCGCCCATGCCCCCAGCCGCTGATGCACGTCCGGCGCGCCCCAGTGACCGACCACAACCTTTCTGTTTATCCCGAGCCGTGACACAACAAAACCGAACTCGCGGTCGCCGTGGGCGGACTGGTTCAGATTCATGAAGTCCATGTCGATCGAATCCCACGGCAGTTCGGCATTGAACTGTGTGTGCAGGTGAACCAGTGGTTTCGAGAGAGCGCGCAGTCCGCCCATCCACATTTTTGCCGGCGAGAACGTATGCATCCATGCGATGATTCCGATGCAGTTTTTCGATGCGCTCGCCTCGGTGCAAAGCTGGAGGATCGCATCGGGGGTCGTGAGAACAGGCTTCGCGACAATTCGGACCGGAATCTCCGGGCTCTTCGAAAGGGCCAGCGCTATTTCATTTGAATGCGACAGCACCTCCTTCAGAGTCTTATCTCCGTAAAGGTGCTGGCTTCCGGTTACAAACCACACTTCCAGTGCGTTTAGATCGTACATAATCGAGTTAAATTCCTCTTCCGGCCTGAGATCTGCGGGCAGCCCCCCGAGGCGCCACTGCTATATTCGCATACGGACTGCAAGCGCTTGCACCCAGCGCGCTCCTCAGTTATCCCTTGTGATACGCTATAGCCGTTTCAGCCTGTGTTGCCATTTACCCCGCCGGTGGCCGCATGAACCCATGGGTGGCGGCATAAACCAGTAGATAAGAAACCAGGAAATAATCCAGGATTCACATGAAAACGAAAATCAATTTTCTGTTACCGCTTGCAGCAGTGCTCACACTGATTGGCGCCGCACTGACCATGGCTCAGCAGTCCGGGGCAGGCCGCTCTCCAGTCAGGCCGAAAGGCCCGTGCGACATCTATTCCGCAGCGGGGGACCCCTGTGTCGCCGCCCATAGTACGACGCGAGCGCTCTACGCCGCCTACAACGGCCCGCTCTACCAGGTGCTGCGTCAATCGGACGGCAAGACCCTGGATATCGGCGTCGTGCAGCCAGTGGCGTCGCCCGCTCCCGATGCGGGCGGATACGCCAATGCATCGGCGCAGGATGCGTTCTGCGCCAACACCTACTGCTGGATAACCACTATCTACGACCAGTCCGGCAAGCATAACGACCTTACCCAGGCGCCACGCGGCGGCTTCAGCGGCCCCGCCATGGGTGGGTTCAACAACGTCCCGGTCGCCGACATGGCGCCCATCACGATCATGGGCCACAAAGCCTACGGCGTCTTCATCGAGCCGGGCATGGGGCTCCGCCAGAACGATGC